>JANOIG010000111.1:0-5112 GCA_031407405.1 Deltaproteobacteria bacterium | reverse complement strand
TGCGCCCGAACGCCTCCTCGAAACGGTCGAGCTGCTGCCCGCGGAGCACTCCCCGAACCGCTCGGACACGCCCTTCGAACAGCGGAGGGCCTGAGTCGTTCCGACCGATGGCGCGATGGACGTAGCAGGTCACGATGGGCGACTCGTCCTCTTCCAGCGTGATGAGCGTGCGGATATGCGCCTGAAGCTGCGAAACCTCCATGGCGTGGGTCACCCCTCCGCTCGCCCGTGTCATGTGTGCCGCTTGCATCGCTGACTCCTCTGCGGTTCCTACGCCGCTGTTCATCCCCTTGCGCGGATTCGCGCTACCCATCTTTCTAGCTCACCCTGCTCCGTAGACTATTAGAAAGTACTGACGTGACACGTAGTATACATCTATATATGCTGCCAACATGGAGTGGCTGAACTACCATCACCTTTTCTACTTCTGGGTCGTCGCGAAGCAGGGGAGCATCGCCCAAGCGAGCAAGGAGCTCCGCCTCGCGCATCCCACCATCAGCGCCCAGATCCATAGGCTCGAGGATGTGCTCGGCCAGAAACTGTTTGCGCGGAAGGGGCGCCACTTGGTGCTCACGGAGTTCGGCCGTGTCGCACTCCGCTATGCCGACGAGATCTTTGCCCTTGGGCGCGAGTTTACGGACACGGCCAAGGGGCTTCCCAGTGGAAGGCCGATTCGGCTTGTCGTGGGGATCGCAGACGTTCTCCCGAAATCCATAGCGTACCGAATGTTGGAGCCGGCGTTTCGCCTTGAAGAGAATGTCCGCGTCATTTGTCGGGAGGGCCCCGCCGAGGGCTTCATGGGTGAGCTGGCCATGCATACGGTGGACGTCATCCTCTCGGACGCACCGGCGGGCCCCGGCACTTCCGTCCGGGCGTTTAACCATCCGCTCGGCGAGTGCGGCACAACGTTCCTCGCGGCACGCGAGCTCGCCAAGGCTTGCCGGCGCGGGTTCCCGCGTTCGCTCGACGGCGTCCCCTTTCTCCTCCCGGGCGGCAACTCGGCACTCCGCCGAGCGTTGGAGGAGTGGTTCGACTCCCTCGAGATTCGGCCCAAGGTCATCGCTGAGCTGGACGACTCCGCGCTCGCGAAGGTCGTTGGCGAGGCGGGGTTCGGCGTCTTCGCGGTGCCCGATGTGGTCGAGAAGGAGGTTCAGCAGCGCTACGAGGTGCAGATCATCGGGCGCGCTCCGGAAGTGCGGCAGCGCTATTACGCGATCTCGGTCGAGCGCAAAATCAGACACCCCGCGGTGCTCGCCATCAGCGACGGCGCGCGGAAACACATCTTTGCGTGAGCCCGTGTCCCACCTCGGGCTGGGCTCACATTGATACCGCTGCGGTACGCCAAAAGAACAATACTTCGTAAAAAGCGAAATATTCGGCGCAGATTACCTCCCTATCCGAGAGCTCGCTGTTGCAGTACTGATTACGTGCAGTGGAGTGTGGAGGGTCGAGCGCAAGCAGGCAGTGCAGCCGTGCCTGACCCGCGCTCTTCGTATTTCGGTAGGGCGTAGCTCCAAATAGGTGGCGTTGCGCGAAGCAACTACCGAGAGCGCGGGCCTCGCCTTACACGCTCTGCTGCTCCACCACGATTCCACGGGATGCCGAAAATATTCTCTCTCGCCTTTTCGGTAATTGCCACTACCGCAGGGTGTTTGAGGCGTCGTTCCGCCGAAATGGCGTAGAAGCGCTCACGCACTTCATCGGTGCGGCCCACGATTCGCACGTCATACTGGCGCTGAACTTCCTCGGCGACGACGGTGGGGGCCGGGAATATACCCTGCCCCGTCTGCCCGAAAATCTTGAGCAGTGCGCTATCCTCGAACTCGGCCACGACATTCGGGCGGATGCCGAGTCCGGCAAACCACTGGTCGAGCGATCGGCGCAGGACCGTATTTTCGGTGGGCAACAGTACCGGAGCGCCGTCGAGCGACTTCGGAAATCCCCTACGCCGGGCCGCCGCGAGCTCTGAAGTCGCGAAAAAGGTGACGTCACACTCCCCTAAGAGGTGGCTGAACGCTCGGATGGGGGCTGAGGAAGGGATCGGCGCGTCGGAGAGGATGACGTCCAGCCCATGGGTGGCAAGCTCTACGAGAAGTCGTTCGGGTTTGTCTTCGCGGCACACCATCCGGATCGGCGTCGGAAGCTCGAGCGCTGGCTCGAGAAGCTTGCGCGCAACGAGCTTGGGCAGGATGTCCGCGATGCCCACGACCAAGCGCAGAGGGCGACCCACGGGGCGCCCCTTGATCGCATCCTGAAGCTCATTGCCGCGTGGCGGTCATCATGGGCAGCAAGAGCGACTGGACCACGATGCAACATGCCACTGGCATGCTTTCACAGCTTGGCATTCTCCACGAGGCGAAGATCGTCTCGGCGCACAGGACGCCGGATCTCCTCTTCGAGTACGTGGCGAGCGCAGCAGCGCGCGGCATCCAGGTCATCATCGCGGGCGCGGGCGGAGCGGCGCACCTACCAGGCATGGCGGCATCAAAGACGATCCTGCCGGTGCTGGGCGTGCCGGTTCAGTCCAAAGCGCTTCAGGGCTTGGACTCGCTCCTATCCATCGTGCAGATGCCCAAAGGAGTGCCGGTGGGCACCCTTGCGATAGGAGAGGGGGGAGCCGCGAACGCTGCGCTCCTGGCGGCTCGGATGCTCGCGCTCGGGGATCCAGCGCTTCGACAGCGCCTCGAGGTGTACAGCGCGCGGCAGACCGCTTCGGTGCTCGAGGAAACGCTGTGAGCGAGATCTTACCTGGCGCAACCATCGGGATCATCGGCGGCGGGCAGCTGGCCCGAATGATGGCCTTAGAGGCCAGGCGCATGGGTTATGGCATCGCAGTGCTCGATCCCGACCCGGAGGGGCCTGCTGCGCAGGTGGCCGACTATTGTGTCGTGGGGGATTTCGATGATCTCGCCGCCGCCGAGACCTTGGCCGCGCGCAGCGACGTCATCACCCTGGATACGGAGCATGTGCCCGCCGAGCTCTTGGAGCGGCTCGAGACGATGAAGCCAGTCCGTCCTGCGGCCAGCGTCCTGCGCGTCGTGCAAGACCGTTGGGATCAGCGCCGCTTTCTCGACGCACAGGGCTTACCGCAACCGCGACATGGCGTCGTAGCAGATGCCGCGAGCCTGCGAGCCGCCGCTGCGGTGGTGGGGTTTCCATGTATCATCAAGTCGCGACGCTCGGGCTACGATGGCAAGGGGCAAGCCATGATCGTCAAGCCGGATCAGCTCGAGGGCGCTTGGAAAGCACTCGGATGCCCTCCAGCCGTGCTCGAAGCGTTTGTCGATTTGGAGAAGGAAATATCGATACTATTGGCGCGCGATCTCAACGGCAATATCTCCTTCTACCCGGTCGCCGAGAACCTTCACCGTCACCACGTCCTGCACATGACACGCGCTCCGGCGCGGATTTCGGAAACGCTCGCAGCGGCGGCCGAGGAGCTCGGCGCGCACATCGCAACTGCCCTTGGGCATGTGGGCATGATGGCCGTCGAGCTGTTCGTGACGCGGGAGGGGGCGCTGCTCGTGAACGAGATTGCCCCGCGGACGCACAATAGCGGGCACTTCACTTTTGGCGCGTGCGCGACGTCCAATTCGAACAACACGTGCGGGCGATTTGTGGCCTCCCTTTGGGTTTGCCGTCGCTGTTGCGTCCGGCCATCATGCTGAACCTCTTTGGCGACCTCTGGCAGGATGGAACGCCGGATTGGCGCGCGGTGCTTTCACACCCCACAGCACACCTTCATCTCTACGGCAAGCAGCGACCTGCAGCTGGACGCAAGATGGGACATGTCCTCATCCTGGACGAGGCCGTTCGCAACGCGGATGAGGTCGCCGAAGCTGTTGCGGTGGACCTCGACACCACCGGCTCGCGGCGAGCGATCAACGATCTATGTAGGTCATCAAGTTCCGCGTAGGGCGTTGAACACGACTTGGCCAGGAGGCGTCGGCCGTGGCCCGCCGTGGTGCGTTCGGTGCCGATCACGGAGTGACCTCCACGGGTTCATCGACAGCGCCGCGGAGAGGCACACAGGCCACGCTCATGGCAGCGGCGTGGAGCACGCCACGCGAGACCGAGCCTTGCCAAAGCCGTGCGATGCCCGCCCGCTGTTGCGTCCCGACAACGAGGAGGTCCACCTCGGATTCCGCCGCGAACAGCGTGAGGTGGCCGTCCACCCGCCCCCATCCAGGTTTGACGACGAACGTTTCGCCTGGCCCTGGTTGCCCGCCGGCCCATTTCTTCAGGTCGCGCAAAAGCGCCTCCTCGAGCTCTGGACGCAGATGATCGAGTGGCATTGGCGTGGGGATGCCGATGCGTTGATGCTCCTCGGCTGGCCATGCGATCTGCACAACGAGGAGTTCGCAGAGGCCGACGTCGCGCAGCTCGCGGGCCCAGCGGAGCGCAGCCTTGGACGTGGGAGTCAGCTCGACGCCCACCATCACTCGCAAAGATCTCTCGCCCCGTGCCCACGCTTCAATGCTCGCGCCATCGCGCACTACGAGTACCGGGATGGGTGAGGCCTGTGCCACCCGCTCGGCCACGCTACCGAGCAGCCACCTCTGTTGCTTCTTCTCACCCAGGGACGAGACGACGAGCAGTCGAGCGTCGAGTCTGCGCGCGAGCGCCACGAGCCTTTCGTCCGCGACTCCGGGCTCGACCAGCGGTTCGATGTCGATGCCGAACTGTGCCTGGAGCATTTCGGCCTGCGCGCTGAGTCGAACCCGCAGCGGTTCGTGGGCCGCGTCGTCCGCTCCGGACGGGTCGACCACGTGCACGAGCTCGAGGGGAAGGGCGAGCCGCTTTGCGATAGAGCCTGCGGCGCGAGCCGCCGTGTCGGCGTTCTCGGAAAAGTCTATTCCACATATGATTGTCATGAGCTCACCTTCCTGGCCTCGGGGTTCGGCCCCGTCTCCGCTGTCGGCTCACTCTGTTCGAACCGATGATGAAGCGTGACAGGAGCAGGTTTTTTGCGTGTGCGCATGTTGATGAGCTCGACTCCCAGCGAGAACGCCATCGCGAAGTAGATGTAGCCCTTGCCGATGTGCTGGCCCATGCCATCGGCGATGAGCATGACGCCGATGAGCAGGAGGAAGCTCAGGGCGAGGATCTTCA
>JANOIG010000317.1:0-6946 GCA_031407405.1 Deltaproteobacteria bacterium | reverse complement strand
CTGGAATTTGTGAACGCCCCGCACCGCTCCCAGGCAACCCCGCGGATTTCACGGATATCGCACGTCGTCGAAAATGTTACGGAAATGCCAGCGTCCCGTCACTTTTGACGCGGCGCCTGCAGGGTAGGGCAGCGTGGACTGTTCACTCGACGGGGGCGTCGACGAGGCCGCTCGTCTTGTCGGCGGGGAGCGTATATCGCTTCTCTACCGCGGCTCGGATGGCGGTACGGCTGTCCACGGCTGACAGCTCCCCGTCGCGCTCGACTTTCTCGACCTCGCCCGCCAGCTCGGCGTCCTTGATCTCGGCACGAATCCAGGGCGAATAATGTCCGTTGCGGAGGTGGTACGTCCAGGTCTCGTCATCGACGCCGCCTCCGAGATCCAAGAACAAGCGCAAGTTGTGCGCTTTCAAGTTGAGTCTGCCGGCGGGGCCGCGAAAATAGAAGCTGCGGTCGCTGCCAAGATTGCCCTCCATGTACTTGCGCAAATGCCGCTTGCGCTCGCGCTTGGGGGGCGGAGTCTGAATGACGAACGCTCGCGGCGATTCGACTTGCCAATAGAGCGCCTGGCCCGGCGATAATCCCTGATCGTCGATCACCCTCGGCGGCGCGTGTGCAGCGGTCACCTCGCAGAATTCGCGAATCGTCTCGTCCGGGCGGGCACCAATGGCGAGCACGGTGTCAATCGTGGCGATCACCTTGGGGTTCACGCTCCCGGGGTGAACCGTGACGTACACTGTCCCGCGCGGTCTCACCGCCAGCTCGGCGGCGGGTTCCCACGCGGTGGGTAGCAGGTGGTGCGCTTCGTCAATCACCAGCCAGTGAGGCCGCCCGGTTCGCGCGCGCAGGTCGGAAAGCGCGGGCAACAACTGCGCAGCGAAGGCCGGCCGTGAATCGACGGCGATCCCTAGCAGGTTGACCACGACGTTTTGGGTCGGGTCGCGGAGCACGTCGAGCACCTCGGCGACCAGCGGTGCCCGGGCGGGTGCGCCGAGCACCACGGCGAGCTCCAGTGAAGCGTAGTCTCCTTCGGGATCTAGGATCAGAAACTGATAGCCGCGCTCGCTAAACCGCTCGAGCAAGCCGGTGGTCAACGTGGATTTGCCGCTGCCGGACGTACCGCAGATCATGATGCTAGCGGCGTAGGGATCAATGCTGACCTCGCCGTCCGAGCTCTTTCCGAGCGGCAGTTGGTGGTGGGTGAGAGGTGCCAGCGCGCTCAGGTCATTGTCGATCAAGCCCTGGCACAGCTCCATGACCCCGGCGCCGTGGTCCCGAGCAGTAACGAAATCCGCGCGCTCCTTCAGGGCGGGCAGCGCGTTCGCCACGGCAACGCCGCATTCACACAGGTCGAGCAGTGCGTGGTCATTCTCCGCGTCACCGATGCCGACCACGTTGTGCGACGACAACCCGAGCTCGACCAGGGCCGCGGCCAACCCCGTGGCCTTGTTGATGCCGGAGGGCAGTACCATGACCGCGCCCTTGTTGAAGATGACCTGAAGCTCGAGCCCGAGCGAGCGAATCACCTCCAGAACCGTGTGTTCATGGGGCTCTCGAGTCGCGACGATCGCGCGGCCTACGAAGAGGGGGTCGACACTGCTCCGTCGCAATGCCTCGACGAAGGCGGGCGGCGGGGGGGCGCAAAGCAAGCGCACCTCCTTGGTCGCTGGTTCATAAACCAGCGCGCCGTTCTCGGCCACGATCCTATCGAATGCGTCCGGATGGGGGATGATGCCCAGCAGGTCGTCGAGCTCGCGGCCGGTGACCAGGACGAGCTTGCGCCCCGAGTCGCGCAGTTGGCCGAGGGCAGCCCATGTCGCAGCGTCGACATGGCCGTGGTGAGCGAGCGTCCCATCGTAATCAGCGGCTAACGCGTGATAACGCATGCCACGCTGGGATGCACACCTCGTGCCAGATCGCTACCCGCGCGAGTAACCGCGTTCTTCGCGCTCGAGCTGCTCTTTGTATTCGATGCTGTAGCGCGCCCATGGACGCGCTCGGAGGCGCTTGAAGCCGATCGGCTCTTGCGTCCCCTCGCAGATCCCGTACTGCCCTTCGGCAATTTTCTGAAGCGCCCGATCGAGCTCGATCAAGAGCTTGTTTTCCTTGTCGGCGATGCGCAACATGTTGCCGCGCTCGAGGTCGTTCGAGGCTTGGTCGAACTCATCCGCCGACATGCTATCGTCGGGCGCTCGAACGACGGCCATGTGCTCGGTGAGGCGGGACAGGACACGTTCGCGCTCCTCGGTCAACGCCTTGTGCAGTTCGGCGATCTCCTCTGGGCGCAAGGCGCTCGGCCCATCACGCGGTTCGTCATTCGAATCAAGTTTGAGGGTGTCCCGTGGGGCTTTCACTGCCGAGGCCTAACATGGCCGGCTTTTGATTGCACCCCCGTTGTAGCACCTACACCGTCACCGTCGGCTGGGTGAGCTTTGCCGGCGGGTATGCCTGATTCGGCTGTGGCGAACCTGTACCTGTGTGCTGCCGTGGAGGCTGCTCGTGGCGCCAGCCGGACGGTGCGGAGGTGGGATTCGTTGGCGCTGACGAGCCTCAAAGCGCCCGGCGGCAGACCGCTGCCTGGTCGATGGCGTGGAGGGTGGCCGCGACCGCTTCGTCGCGAACATTCAGCTGGGCCTCCGCCACCGCGTCGAGCAGCGCTTGGCGGGCTGCCACCACGTTCCAGCGCGGTGCCGTGGGTTTCCACCAGAAGTTGACGTTGCTGTTGAATTCGCCGAGGTGCAGGAAGGTATGAAACCACCAGGCTGGGATGAACAGCAGGTCGCCCGCGCGGAGCTCGGCATGCCAACAGGCCGCTGCCTGGAGGTCCGCTGCGAACGCGAGCTGCGGGGCCTCCACGTCGATGGCGCTGCAGTTGTGCGCGGGGTTGCTGCCGCCGAGCAAGAAGGGGTGTAACCGCGCCAGCTCTTCAGGTGGATACAGCCAGCAGCGCTTGCTGCCGGTGACCTGGGCGTTGAGGTTGTGGCAGCCGTTATTGTCGTAGTGTAGCCAGGTCCGTACGCCGCGTCCGCTAAACCACGCCCACACGGTGTGCAGGCGCTGCTCCGAAAAAAATTCGGGGACTACGACCGCGTCGAGCAGCGGCGCGAGCTCCGGATCGATGGTCGTTTCACCCGAGCGCCGGCGCAGCAAGAAGCGCTCGTCTCCAGTGAACAGGCAGCGCGCCCGTTCGCCCTCGGGCCCCGTGCTAATGCGCCGCAAGAACTCGCCGAACGAGGCTTTTTCACGGGCAAACATGCGAGCGGGTGTGTGCTGGCGAAAGTCTGGGTGCGCGTTTCCTGTCGAATGCTTGTATTCGATCTGGATGTGGCCATGCTGCGCGGCCAGATACTCGACGCTCCACGTTGCCAGCGCCGGCCAGTGCCCGATCGCGCCGGCGATCAAGAGTGGGCGGTCCTCACGCTCGAGCCGCAGCGCGAGCGCGCGTGGATCGAGCGCTGTCGTGCGTTCTACCTCAAACGCCACCAGGTAGGGCCTTGGCTGCCTGCTCGAAACCTCGCAGAGCCTGCTCGCTGAGCTCCCGATCGTCCTTGAACGCAAGCCCAACCACCGCCCGAAGCCCACCGCTCACATCGTGCACCGGTATGGCTACCGCCGCGTATGCATTCACGGCTTTGGCGCCGGGTTGGACGTCCCCTGTGGTGTCGGTTTTCAAATTGCAGGTCGATACCGTGCGGTTCCGCTCCCACGCCAATCCGGCCATGCCCTTACCCTTGGGGATCTGCCGCGTCTTCTCGAGCACGGGCGGGGGAATGTTGACTGACGCCGCGAGCTCTAGCACCCCGCCCACTAGCAGGTGGACGGTGCCCGCGACAGCACCCTGATCGGAGAGATAAGCCCGGAGCCAAACTTCCAGAGTCACGGCCCGGAAATAGCACAAGCGCGCGTGACCCGCTAATCCGCGTCGGAGTCCAGGCTGGTCACCTCTACCGCGCCAGCGAGCGTACCGCGCACGGCCGAGGCCAGGCTACTGAGAGTGTAGGGCTTCGGCAACCAGGGCAGCCCTCGCTTGCGCGCGGCATCATTCAGGTGGTCGGGCGCGTAACCACTGGCAATCAACACCTTTTGGGACTCGAGCGTGTGGCGTATCCGGGCGATGGTGGCCAGCCCGTCCAGTCCGCCGGGCATGACCATGTCCACGATCAGCAGATCAAACGGCCTAGAACCCGGCGATGGCGTGCACATTTCGATGGCCTTTTCACCGGATTGCGCAGTTTCCACGCTGTAACCGAGGTGCTTCAGGATGCGCTGGGCGGTCCTCAACTGCACGGCTTCGTCGTCGACCACCAGGATGCGTTCGTTTCCACCCAACGGGGGCTGCTGGGCAATGCCAGACGAGACCATGTGGTCGGCCTGCAGGGGAAAATACAGAGAGAATGTAGAGCCCTGGCCGACTTGGCTTTGAATGTCGATGTAGCCGTGTGCGTCCTTGACGATGCGCTGAACGATCGCGAGCCCGAGCCCTGTCCCGGACCGCTCGGCGCTGCGCTTGGTCGTAAAGAATGGCTCGAGTATCCTGGGCAGATTCTCGGTGAGGATGCCCGAGCCGGTGTCCTCGACGTCGATGACCGCGTAGGTTCCCGGATCGATGTGTTCCAGCCCGTCCCGACCTGTGGTCAGGCACTCGGTGCGAGTCCGAATCTTGATGGTCCCCGCGCCGCTGATGGAGTCCGCGGCGTTCAAGACGAGGTTGGAAATGACCCGCACCAGGTGCGGCCCCGAGGCTCGAATCACGACGGGCTGCTCCGGGGCGTGCACCTCGAGCACCATGCCGGGACGATCGCAAAGCCTTCGGAACGCGTCAGCCTCCGAGCGCAGCAGCCGGCATATGTCGATGCGACGTTTGGCTACGTGATCCGAACGCCCCAACAGGAAGAGGTCCTGAATTGTATGTGCAGCGCGGAGCCCGGCCTGGCGGATCGTCTCCAGGTCCTCGAGCACTTCGGCTGGAACGTCCGCGACATGTTCGAGCGAGGCCAGAATCGTCTCCGGCAGCGCCACGAGGGGGCCGAGCGCATTGTTCAGATCGTGAGCCACGCCGCCCGCGATCAGGTTGAAGGAACGCAGCCGCTCAGTCGTCACGCGCTGTTGCTGCTGGGCTTGTGCGTGCAGGCGCTCCTGAACGCGCATGGCCTCGTGGATCTGTGCGGCCTTGATGCAACTGCCAATTTGTTCGCGCAGCAGGGCAAACGCTTCCGAGCCCAGCGGTAGCTCGAGCGCAGCGATGCCCAGTTGCTCGGACTCGAAGGTCAACGGCAGTATCGTGAGCGAGATGCGTTGAGCGTGCCCCAGCGCTTCTTCGGGAAATAGCAGGTGTGCGGGATAGTCCTCCAGCGACACCGCGCGAGCCAAGCCATCCCGCAGCCACAATAGTGGTCGCAAGCGCTCTGGGTCATCCTCGGCATACACGGCGATGAAGCCGTTCTGAATGCCCAGGCGCGGGAGCTCGGCTGCCATCGCCTGCTGCAGCACAGGGCGTTCCAGCGACGTGGCCAGGCGCTCGCAGCTGAGCCGCAGCTCGTCGACCAACTGGTCGTCGCGCAGGTTTTGCTCACCGGCGCGGCGATACATCATGGCTCCGATTCTGATACGCGCTGAGTGAAAGGCGCCCTCGATGGCCGCGGAGCCGTTGGCCGCCGTTTCGCGCCACAGCACGGAGATCGCGCGCTGCAGCTCATGAAGCGGCACTTGACTGCCACCCAGCTCGTCGACGAGCCGCCCGAACGCACCTTCCAAAGTACCGGTCAGACCGCGGCGCTCTTCCTCGACGGCTTGCAGGAGCGCGCTGGCCCAATGCTCCCGGCGAACCTCATGCTCAATGATCGGCGCCAGTGCCAAGACGAGCTCGGTCCGCCCAGACTCCCGCGAGCTCTTGGGGAATGGAGAGACCATTAGCCCAACCGGATGGCAGCCACACGATTCGCGGAGGATGAGCTCGGTGTCGAGCGTCGTGACCAGAGGTGATGCCTCACCACGCCACGCGCGCCGGATACAGTCCACGGCCAGTGCCCCGAGGCGGGATACCGGTTGGCGAATGGTGGTGAGCGGTACCATCGCGAAGCGCGCGCTGGCGGAATCGTCGAAGCCGGCGATGGCCACGCGCTCCGGGCAGCGCTGCTCGGTGGCCCGCAACGCCTCAATCGCCCCGAGGGCGGTATTGTCGTTGACCGCCAGCAACGCGTCGAAGCGCCCACCGCGCTCGCGAAGCTCAGCAATGGCGCGGTGCCCGCCGGAAACGGCAAAGTCACCGCTCACGATATTGCGTGTGTCCAGGCACAAGCCATGACGCCCGAGTGCCTCTGAAACACCGCGTAGGCGCTCCTGAGACTCGTGATGATCCAAAGGGCCCGAAATGTAGGCAAAGTCTCGGCAGCCGTGCACCTGTACCAGGTGCTCTGCCGTTTGTGCGGCCGCCGCGGCGTTGTCGATCAGGATTGAAGGCACACCGTCGACGCGCTGACCCACGGCGCACATGGGTACGACGCAGCGCTCCCGGAGCGTGGCGAGCACACCCGCGAGCGGCGTGAATGATTCGATGAGCCCTGCGGCCAATACGATGCCGTGGACCCGACTCTCGTCGAGCAGGCGAAATAGGCGATGCTGGTCCGCTGAACGGATCCAGTTGTTGCGGCCAGCAAACACCCACAGATCGATGTCGTGGGAGGCACAGGCCCGCTCCATGCCCAGCCGGAGGCCGCCCTGGTAGTCGTCCCGCAAGCTTGCATTGCAGGTCAACAGTGCCAGAACCTTGCGCTGCGACATTCTTTGAGAGCCCTGATCAGCTGGCCCGGCATGTGCCGGTGGGGAGGCTCATACTATATATCCTCTCCGTTCGTACGTCGAAGCCGAGTCGGACGGTAAACGGCTATCGCCGAACAGACCGAGCGCGCCCTATGCTGGGGTCATGCCGCACCCTGGACCCGCCTTCG
>JANOIG010000099.1:0-35080 GCA_031407405.1 Deltaproteobacteria bacterium | reverse complement strand
CGCCCCCGATCCAGACGGGGCCTCCTGTATCAATGACGCGGATTGCATCAGCAACAGCTGCGTCGCTGGCCGTTGTTGCGAAAACGCCTGCAATGGGGTGTGCGAAGCCTGCTCCGGCCTCGGCGACTGCAACGTGAACCCCGGCAACGACAACCGGTGCCCAGTCGTGGATTGCCCGGTGAGCAACACCGTCTGCCGAACCTTCCCTGCGGACATCACGACGAATCTGTGTGCCAACGTTGGCACCTGCCGAAACGCCCAGAGCGCCTGCCAACCAATCCTCGCGCCTGCGGGTACGCCTTGCGAGACTGTTGCCGATGGCGTTCGGGGCCGATGTGACGGCGCCGGCAACTGCGCTGATCCGTGCGGAGAATTAGACGAATGCGACGGGCAGTGCATAGACCTGCTTACAGATCCTGCGAATTGCGGATCGTGCGAACACAGCTGCTTGCAGGGCGCCTGTGCCGCCGGCCGCTGCCAGCCAGTGGTGCTTGCCAGTGGGCAACTCCCGGCTTCTAACCTGGCGGTGAACGGAAGCCATGTTTACTGGCTCAATGGCTTTCAAAACACTGGCACCGTCAATCGCATGCTGAAAAATGTACCCGGCGGCGAAATTCAAAGCGTCAATAGCAGTCAAAATCCCGGTGCTGGAATTGCTTTGACGGAAACGCAGGTGTTCTGGATTGGGGGCACTCCAGGTACTGCCGTGTGGCGTGCCAATCTGAACGGCGCTCAGCCCCAGGAGTTCGCTTCGCCGGCGGGAAGTCTGAGTCCCATTAGTCTCGCAAGCGGCTTTGCCTACTGGGCCACCCCCGGCACACTCGATCGAACGCAATTTTTCAGGACTGCTCTTTCAGCATCGGCTGGCACGGCTCCAACGGCATTCGCTGAGGAAGTGCCTGGACGCTTCAGCAACCTTCTAACGGCAACATCTGGTTGCATACACTACAGAGCGTCACCCGACGACACGGTTGGGACACTCATCAAGCGGGTCTGCGTGGGCGCCAGTCCGTCCCTTATCTATAGCGGCCAAGGGGACATACGAGACATGGTCGCCGACGCGACCGCGCTATTTTTCGCCGAGACGCAACGGGGAGTGTCACGCATCCTGTTGGGCGGTGGTGTCACCACGCTGATCGCGTCAAGCGCTAGCAAACCCGGACCAATTGCGATCGATAGTGAGTTCGTCTACTTCATAGATGGATCGGACGCCTTCATGAGTTGCACGCGAAATTGGAGTCTTAAGCGGGTTAGAAAGGACGGCGAAGGCGTCGTTGACGTACTCCTCCCCGCCCCGATGGACTGCCCAAGACGACTAACCGTCGACAGTGAGGCGATTTACTGGGTTACCAACGTCGGACAGATAGTCAAGCTGGCCCGATGAGGGCGGACAGCCATCGCCTCTGCGAAGGTTAGACAAACGAACGCTCAAGCACGGCAAGCTGACCAGCCGTAACGGCCAGCAGGGCGCGCCATTCGAGCGCTCCTGCTGGCTGCCAAACTGGGCTCGACCGAAGTGCGACTAGGGGCTTACGACTGCTGAAACACCGCTCAAGCAGAAGTTGAACGGCGTAGCCGTCAGCGTGTTGGGAATGATCGACCACTGAATCGTCAGCAAGTCGGCTCCCGGAAGGGGCACGGGTGTTGGTAACAGGGGATCACCCCAACACGATTGGATGGTGCTCGCCAAGATCGCCGTCGTCGCTCCAAGAGGAAGCGCTTGGCAGAACGTTGCGCCAGGATCTTTGCCCACGAAGTCGACCGTAAAGCGCAAGGTGGGCAGCGTGCTGCCCGCTTGGGCGGTGAGTGTGTAGTTGAAGCCCGTGACGGTCCCCGCCGGCGTGGTACGTGGCCACCCGGATGCGGGTAGCGCCATACCGCCCGCAGGGATCACCTGCCGCAGGTTCATCCCAACGCCGCCACCCCAGTTGGTGCTGTACAGGAAGTCGCCAACGACCGCCGGATTCGGCGGGATGGCGGGAAAATTGCCGTTCACGCACACTTGGCCCGCCGTTGCATAGCTCACGGTCATGGTCGAGCCCGTAGTCGTCGGCATGCCTGCTGCGTTGACACCGTCGTGCGCGATGAAGAACGCGCCCTGAATACCGAGGCCGTTGGTTGCGCCTTCCACGAAACCCATTGCGTTCGGTATGATGTTCAGGCCCATGCCGATGGGGATCTCACCACCGACCGCCGCTCCTCCACCCGCTCCGGCGACGGCCATTGCTCCTCCACCGGCTCCCGCTGTCGCTGGCGCACCGCCGACGTTTACTCCGCCCGGATTACCCCCCGTGCCCGTTCCACCAGTATTGGCGACCTGGCCGCCTCCACCGGCACCCGCGGTTGCACCGGGAGGCGGTGGGAAGCCGCCCGGAGGTGGGGGTGGAGTCCCTCCGCCTTCGGCCGGGGCCGAACACCCCTGCATTTGCAGCCCAGCGATGGTCAGCCCAGCGACGCTTAACAGAATTGAAAATCGACTCGTCGTGTTCATTGCTTCATTGCCTTTCGTACTCAAGCCACGCGTGTGCCGTGTGATCGCCAATGGCAAAGAAGTGACACGCGGTAGAGAATGTCTGGATCCAATGCGAGTGTGGAATTACCCGTCGCACCAGACCTCCTTGACCGCGGGAGTATAGTCAGCAGACATCCCGCGAGCGAGCACAAATCGGCGCCGCTTGCTGCGGCGCCCCGTGATTGTCCCTTTCTGACCTCAGTTCCGAGAAGGGGCGCTGTAGATCTGAGCGTGCGATCCTTAGGATCGCGTAACATCCGACCGCACGCTGACGCGACGCGCCAGCTCGATCGTGCAACACTGCGCTGTCCTGATACGCCGAGCCCCTGCAGATTGAGCGAATGCGAGATGGACTGGCCAGTGATCCTACCTGAGTGCTAGTTTGCAGCAACAATGGGCACTCTGACAAGCAGCAGGGCCCGCGAGGTCCATCAGCAGTGCAGCAGTTTTCCCGGTCAGCATTCATCGGTTTTGGCCTAGCAGCAGCCCTGGTCGCAGGCAGAGCTGCAGCCGCCTCGCAGGATGCGGAGGCGCAGGAGCTGGCGGACCAGGCCATCTTCACCGACTACCTCCAGCTAGACTTCAAAGCCGCTGAGAAGAAGCTCTCCAAAGCCATCAAGCTGTGTGAAAAGGGCAGTTGCACGCCGACCGTGCACGCCCAAGTCTATCGCGATCTCGCGGTGATTTACATCACGGGCATGAAAAGATCAGACGATGGGCAGAAGCTCCTCGTCAAGGCGCTCGAGCTCGATCCGCGCGTCGCGCTGGACGCCGACTTGACCACGCCGGAGCTGATTCGAGTGTTCGCAGCGGCCAAGGCCGAAGTGTCCTCGTCCCCCGAAGAACCGGAAGCAGAAGACGAACCGCCCGCCGCGCCGCTCGGCCTGCCCGCTCCTGCGGAGCCTAAAACGAAGCCCGCGGCGGCTGAGCCAAAACCGAAACCCGAGGCAGCGGAACCGGTCGAGGCCGTCGGCTCCATGGACGACACGGCGTCTGCGGACTGCCCACCGGACTTCCCGGGCTGCGAGGCAATCCCCGAGGGGGGCCCTGCCAAGGCAGCGGAAGAACCGGAAGATCTGGGCGTCAAAAATTGGCTGTCTGCCAGCCTACAGCAGGACTTTCTAATGTTTTCGGGAGAGAGCGGCGTGTGTGGGACCGAGCGCCCGGCGGAGCTGTCGTGTTACCGAGCGGGTGACACCTTCCGCAACTCCACCCCGCAAAATACGGTCGGCAGCGGCGGCGAAGTCGCGGGCGGCTTTCGCCCCGCCACCACACGCCTGCTGATCGGTTATGATCGGACCCTTTTCCCCAACATCACCGCGGGCGCGCGTGTCGGTTATGCCATTGGCGGCGGACCGGCAGAGCCCAATGGCCCGGGCTTCATCCCCATCCACGCCGAGCTTCGGGGCAGCTACTGGTTTGCACCGCTCGAACGCGGGAAGGTCCGCCCGTATGCGACGCTGGGGGGTGGGTTCGGACAAGTGGACAGCTCGGTGACCACCGAGGTGGTCGACCGCTGTGATGGCACCGATCCGGCGCTAGCCTGTTCCGCTGGGCAAATCCCGTTGGATGCCGAAGGGAACGCCGTCGCCTCGCGCGTCACGGTTTGGAAGAAGACCGGCACCACGTTCGCATCTGTGGGCGGAGGGGCGATGTACCCTCTCAGCGAGCACAGTGGCATCACGGGCGAGCTGAAGGCGGTCTTGCTCTTCCCGTCATCCGGCATGAGCGTCTCTCTACAAGCCGGTTATTCGCACGGCTTCTGACGACGCTCATCAAGGCAAGCTGAAATCCGCGCCGGCTTCGCAGGACAGGCTGGTGAAGAAGACGTGAGGCTGGCCCGACGCCGACTGCCGGCCGGTAAACATCACGCCGATTTCCCCTTGGGGGCCAAAGGCGGCAAGGGGTGCGTAGGCCTCGACGCTCGAGGGGGTTACGGGCCGAGCGTCACCGAGTGGATCGAGGTCTGGGGTCAGCTCCCGGGCGTAGATTTCGTAACGCCCGTCAGCGAATGCCGACCAGAGCAGAATGAGCCGATCCCCGAGCGGCACGAGGCTGTGATACCGCGCGAATTCGGCGGGCTCCGTCAAGCCCTTGGCCGCGACGAGCTCTTCGCCGGATTCACTGATCACGCTGCCCCAGATCTGCTTGCCCGGCCGCGAGTCGGCCTGAACCACGTGCCACGCGACGACGAAGCGGCCGCCATTGGGTACAATCGACGCGGCGTCCGGGTTAGTGGCATTTAGCACGACCATGTCTGTGCCATCGCCAAAGTCGAAATCAAAGCTGCGAAAGCCCAGGCCGCGGGCCTCGACCGCAGCCAGGTTGAAGAGCAAGCCCAGGCGACCGTTGCCTGCCACGAGCGTCGGTGACGTGGGGTCATAACCGAGCGGTGTGAGCGCGACGTTGCCGCCGACGAGCGCGCCCTCGAGACTCAACTGCTGTCCGTAGATGCGGCCGCCCCCACCATCACGCTCGTCTTCCCACGCCAGGCGGTACTCCTGCCCGCGCGCGGACGAGACCTCGAGCAGCGTGGGGCGAAGCGAGAAGCCGTCTGCCGCGGTAACGCGTAGGTCGGGGCCCAGCTTCTCGCCCTGCGTATTGAGGCGGTTGAAGTAGATCTCGTAGTCCTCGTCACGGCGGTCTTCCCAGGCCGTGGCGAAGATGGAACCGCGCCCCACGATGGGCCCGGCAAACGTATCGCTGTTGACCTCGGTGACCGGCACGGGGCCTCCCGCACCCGCCAGGCCGGGCAGTATGCTCGTGAAGGTATTCTGCGAAGCACCGAGGCGCTGCGTAAAGACCGCCCCATAGGCGCCCGCACTATCGCTAAAGGTGAGGCCACCTGGGGTGCCCTGCTGTGCCGCGCCGGACAACATCAACGCCGGCGCCATGCTGGGCGAAAAGAGCGCGCCGTTATCCACGACCCCATCGCAATCGTTATCCAGCCCATCACAACGCTCGACACCCGCTGGAGAGGCGAAGTCGCTCAGGTCGTTGCAGTCATCACCGCAGGCGCCGGGCTCACCCGGTTGAAAGCCGGGCAGTGGGCGATGGAAACCGTCGTCATCTTCGTCGGCCGTCAGCGGCTCGAACACGCAGCTGCCGGTGCGGCTGTCACACCTGTCTTCGGTGCATGGATCCTCGTCGACGCACGAGATCGTTTCGGCCACGCACACACTCTCTACGCAATGCGTGGGGGCACACCGGTCGTCGGTCTCGCAATCGGTATCGATGAGGCACTCCGGCTGCAGCCCACTGACATCCAACGCCGGCGGCAGCACCTCGAGCTGCGGCTCGGCTCGGCTGCCGCACGCGCTCGAGAGCAGCGCACCGAGCGCGCTAATGAACCGCCAACGCCCCCACGGGCACCGGGTCATGTTTCCTCACCTAGTGTCACAGGCACCCGCCAAAACCCTCGATGTCGATGGGCAGGCACAAAAGGCCGGGCGCGCAGACACTCGGACTGTCAGGCTCAAAGCCGCACAAGCGCACGCATTGCGTACCGCGCCCCGTGCTCACGCAGATGTGCTCGGCCGCACAAGCTTCCTGCGAGCAAGATTCCCCCTGAGTGCCCGGCCCCGCCGAGTCACACACGGCGCCGAACCGTTCGACCTCGCAGGGCCCGCTCGGATAGGTCACGAACGGGAAACAGGACTGGCCGATCGGGCAGCCCGACGGCGAAGCCAATGGATCGCACTCATTGATGTCCGGTAGCTCGCCCGCTGGGGGACAACCCGGTTCTTCGAAGGGCGGTGGAGCGGGCTGGTCGCGACCTGGCGGCCGTGGCGGCGGTGTATTGGCGTCCGTCGGTACTCCGGCGTCACTCCGCCCCACTCCCGGCGACGGATATGGAGAACCACGGCGGGACACATCGACGTCGGACTGACCCCCACAGCCGAGGGCAGCTACCAGACCGCAAGCGACGGCAACACCCGCAGAGCGCATGGACCTGAGCATACTGTCGGGGAGGCGAGACGCCAGCTCGCAAACATTTGGCGGCTGGCCCTCCGAAACGTGCTACGAGGCTCGGCCGTGGCCCACGCCAGCACGGAGCTCGGATCGAAACATTGGCCAGGGGCGCAGGGGCGGGCAGGCGTGCTAATGGCAATTGGGCTCGCTTCAGGCTGCGATATGTCGTCCCGCCACGCCGCTTCGGACCAAACGACAGTCTTCGCGCCCCCCAGCCCATCCCTGTCGGGCAGCCCCGCCACACCGGCCGAAACCGGACGTGCCCAGCCCGAACAGGCGGGGAGCGCCGGAGCCACCGAGGCCGGCCGTTGCGTGGTGCCTCGGGTTGCGCCGCCGCCTCCGGTCGCTCCCGTCGCCGCGCAGTGCCCCGCCGACCCCGAAACGCCGCCCGGGCTCCCGTTGGGGCAGGTCCGATTTGTCGACGCGCCGTCGGCTCCGCGCGTGAGCGTGGAGCGCGCCCTCAGCGATGCGGCCCGCACGCGCGGTTTGATGTATCGCACAGAGCTGGGCGAGAATAGCGGGATGTTGTTCTCATGGAACGAGGAAGAGCCACGCTCGTTCTGGATGCGAAACACCTGCATTCCACTCGACATGTTGTTCATCGCTGCCGATGGCACCATCGTCGGGATCCTGGAGCAGGTTCCCACGCTCAATACCTTGCCGCGCGCAGTGCCCTGTCCGGCGCAGCACGTCCTCGAGCTCAATGCGGGTTGGGCCCGGCAGCACGGGATAGAGCCGGGCCAGAGGATCGAGTTCGAAACTTGACTCACCCCGCCGAATGGCCCCACATCTCCTGGCCATGGCCCATCGAAAATCCCTTTCCGTCCTCGAGCATGTATCACCCCCTCTAGCCCGCGCAGTTCTGCGAGCAACTGCCCTCGCGGTGCTGCTGAACGGCTGTGACTCGGGCAAGGTGCCCGAACCGGAGCCAAGCTCGAAAAAAGCCGCCGTCTCTGACAAATCCGCCGCAATTACTGGAGGCGCTACTGGAGGAGCTACTGGAGGAGGTGGAGTTGCTGGAGCAGCCGCTGGCGGCGTTGCAAGTGCCGAGGCGCGCAAGCCCCGCCCTGCCCTACGCGAGCCCGAGTTCAAGCCGGTGGCGGCCAAGCCCGTCGCGGAGGTCAAACCGGCCGCGGGCGACCCGGTGCAAGGCAAGTTCGGAATGGAAGATGCCCTCAAAGGGCTGCCGGGGGATGGCAAGCAGCTCTATGCAGACCTGCACACGTCTTTGGGCAAGCTCGAGTGCGAGCTATGGCCGGACAAGGCCCCGCTCACAGTGGCAAATTTCGTGGGCCTCGCACGAGGCGTCAGGCCCTGGAAGAAGGAAAGCGTTTGGGTCAAAAAACCGTTGTACGACGGCCTGGTGTTTCACCGTGTGATCAAGGGGTTCATGATCCAGGGCGGAGACCCCAACCGAGATGGCAGCGGCGGGCCCGGCTATGAGGTGCCGGACGAGATCTGGGAGAACGCTCACCACGACCAGCGTGGCTTGCTCTGCATGGCCAACCGGGGACCGAACACGAACGGCTCCCAATTCTTCATCATGGATGGGACAGCTCCGTACCTCGACGGCGGTTACACCATTTTCGGCAAATGCGGGCCTGACGAGGTGATCGAAAAGCTCTCCAGCGTGCCCACCGTCGGCGATCGTGCCACCGATCCTCCCAAGATCTCCAAGGTCGTGGTGAGGCGCGCGGGCTGACGCTCGAATGATGAAAGGCGTGTTACACATCCGCCGAATATTCACACTGAGCCGGAATGTGTTCCCATTGGAGTAGAGATTGGCCGAAACCCACCGCGATCCCTGGAATCGCGGCTGAATTTAGGTTGCCGGATGCCTGCTCTGCCTTTAATTTCCCTTACGTTGCTGGTGGACCAACACCGGCAGCGACTCATCCTGTTGGAGGCTAGCCCGATGCGCAAATCAAGTGTTCTCACCTCGTCCATCACCAGCTTGGTGGCACTTGCCGCCGTCGGGTGCTCGTCGCCAGCGGAAGGCGATGGTGGCAACTCCGTCGGCATGTTCGGCTCGCCCAATCAGGGCGGCGCGGCCAATAACGGTGGAGTCATCAATGGCTCCAACCCGAACGGCGGCCAGGGCAACGGTGTCATCGGTGGTGGGGGCACGGAAAACCAGGTCATCGGCGGGCTCAATCCCGGGGGCGGGGGTACCACGAACACCGGTGTCGGTGGCGCCGGTGGCGCCGGAGCCGTGGTGGACGTCATCAACGAACCCGGGCCAGGTTTTTTCGTGACCGGCGCTTTGAAGGGGTACGCCTGGACAGCCAGGGAATCGGATCCGGTCACGGGCGCAACGACGATTACGCCTCCGGACTTCACCACCCATGTGGCCGATACACCCTTTTGCCTACAGGGCACCGTCGCCGCGGATCCTCCCTCTTCGATGGGGGCGACCGACGGGTATCAAAGCTTTGCCATGCTCGGTTTCAACGTCAACCAGGCCGGCGTGCCTGAGGTGGCGGGCGCCGAGCCCGTCGTGGGCACGGCCGTGCCCACCGGAACAGGCTTGGCCTTCTCGTTCCAGCAGCCGGTCGCCAGCCTGCTCAGAGTACAGCTACAGGGTCTAGATCCCACTAATCCGGCGCAACGTTGGTGCGCCGCGGTGCCGCTCCCCGACGCTGAGGGGCGCGCATTCATCGCTTACACTAGCTTCCACCAGACCTGTTACGACGCTTTGACTCTCACCCCGCCGGGCAACCCCGGCTTTTATGTTCGGCCAGGCGTAACGCCGGCGCCCATCGCGGCCATTTCGTTCCAGGTCCCCGGGGACATCGTGCCGGTGCCGTACAACTTCTGCATCAATGGGTTCACGGACGGAACGGAGGCTGCAGATGTCGAGCCGTTCGGCGGCGGCGGGTTGGTTTCTGGCACCCTGTCCACCAACTTCGGCCGAGCCAAGGTGCGCGGGACGGACGGCAGAAGCTACGTCGTGCAGAACAACGCCTGGAACGCAGCGGTGCAACCCGGCAGTCATCGCGTTTCATTCGTGGGCAACAGCTTCACTGTGGCCCAACAGACCAGCGGCGGTTTTGGCAGCATCCCGATCTCGTTCCCCTCGGTCTTCGTGGGGCGGAACGGCGACCAGGGCGTGGGTGGGACCTTCACGACCACTGAAGACGACGGCTTGCCGGTGGCCCTCAGCCAGATCACCAGCATCAACACGGTTCTCCGGCACAACGGCGGCAACGGCCCGCAAGGGGAATACAACGTCACGTACGACATTTGGTTTGCAAACACGGCACCCGCGGCAGCGTACGATGACGCTTCGGCTGCGTTCCTGATGGTCTGGCTCTACAAGCCCGGCGGCAAGAACCCCATCGGCCTCAGCCCCCACGTCACCGGCGTTACAATCCCTGGCGCGCCCGGCACCTGGGATATTTGGGTCGGGCCTCGCGGTGAGAATGGTGCTGAAGACAACCTGAACAACAACGCCCCCGTCATCTCCTACGTCGCAACCTCCACCATCCCCAACTTCCAAGCCAACTTGAAGGCGTTCTTCAACGACGCGGTTGCGCGCAGTGGTGCAGGCCTCAAAGGGTTCACCTTCGCCAACAACTTGGTGCTGACCGACATCTTTGGCGGCGCGGAGATTTGGAGTGGCGGAACGAATCTCTCGGTGTCTGAGTTCACCGTAGACGTGCAGTAGCCCTCAGCCCAAGAGCCCGGCGGTTCACCGCGCCGAACGAACGATGGCCGCTCCCTTGGAGCGGCCATCGCCGTTTTTGTCGCCGGAGAGCTCCGCGGCCGTTGAACCGCGAATTCATTCTGGACGAGTGCTGCCCACGCGGTCGAGCTACGCGAGCAGCAGTTGTCGCACCAACCACTGTCCCAACGTGCCGAACAGACTAATGAGCAAGGCGGCCCAAAGCGCCGTCCCAAAGCTCTTGATGTTGAGACTGCTGGAGACCGAATCGGTCACCTTCAGCAGGATCGCGTTCACGAGCCAGCGCGTCAGAAACGCGAGCAAGAAACCGATACCCAAACTGACGACCCCGATGATCGCAAACAGCAGCCAGCCAATGAGCCAGTTGATGATGCCGAAGACTGCGGCAACGACCACTGCGCCCTTGAACCCCCGCACCTCGAAGCCCGGCAGAATCCGCGCCGTGAACCAAAAAGCGGCGCTCATGATCAACCAGGAAAGCAGAATATCGAGCATCGTGAATCTCCCTCTTTCTGGTGAGCCTAGTGCCCCGCTTGCCTCTAAGCGATGACCATTTCGAGCCCATCATTGGCATGGCATCGAAATTCGGGCGTCGCTCATCGACATGCGGGAGCTCTTTCCAATCGAAGGCCCGTAGCCAAGCCCGAAAGGGTTCTCCGCCTATATGGCTCTCGACCGACGTCAGTCCGGCTGGTGCAGGGTACCTTGCGAGGGTTGCTGATAGTAAAAGCGCGCGTGGCGCGCGCGGTCGAAGGTGACCGCGCCGAACGCGTTGACCAGCACGGCCCACAACGTCAATGCCCAAAAGAGCGGGCCCAACCGGCGACCACACAGCGCCAGGGCACAGAAGAGGAAGACCGCGTAGTCGTTGGAAAATCGGTAGCCGAACTGCATCCAGCCGGTGTTCTGATAAAATAGCGCCGGCACTCCGACGCAGGCCGCCGTCAGTAGCATTGCTGCATAGCCCGGCTGGCGCCGCTTGGGGCACAGCAGGTAAAGATACATCGGCGTGGTGAGCCACAGTGCCAAGCCGTGCGCGTTGATGCGCAGTGGGTCAATCCACGGCAGGCTCGTTAGTACTACCGCCAAGTTCTTGGCCAGGTAGTGGTAGTGAAACAACCCCCATTTCGAGATCCGTGCGTGCCACGCCACCTGCAAATGGCGGTAGCCGACATCGAAAGGGTCATCAAAGCGCGCTTGATTGTGCAGCAACGATAGGCCGAAACACACGGCGAGCGGCAGCGCGAACAAGGCGCAGCGCACCGAGAACCGCCGCACGTCCGTCTGAGTCCAGGCGAGGATGCAGCGTTGCCAGAATGAAGCAGCTCTAGTTGGCCGCTCTACCTCGACAGCCGGGCCTTCGCCACTCGGTCCAGCGCCGGATTCCGAGCTGGCCGCGCTGAATCCATTGCCCGCCTTCGTTTCGGTACTGGGCCGACAAACGCGCCAGGCTTCAAACAGAAACAACGGCGCCGCAAACAGCAGCGGTGCACGGGTCCAATACGCAAGGCCCAGCATTAGCCCTGCCCACACGGGCCTGCGGGCATCGATGGCGAAGAACACGTACGCGGCCGCCAGCGCCACCGCAACGACATGCGCCGCAAACCAGACCGTACCCTGGACCGCGGTAAAGAAGTATACGCTGCCGAGCGCAAAAGCGAGCGACAACGCGAGGTTGGTCAGGCGAGCACGTTCGCTGCGACCCAGCCGACGCAACTTCTCGAGCGCGAAGAACAGCAAGACGGGGCCGAGCGGCGCTAGCCACAGGAAGAACTGAGCGTCCCGCACTCGTTCCGCGCTACCTGCGAAGTACACCAGCGGCAGCAGCAGGACCGCCGGCAGCGCCGGAAACGGCACGTACCACTTGTCGCCGTAGTGCGCGAAATCGTTTCCCTGAGCGTAGTCGGGGGGGTCCTTCCCCAGATCCAACCTGCCATCGAGCCAAGCTTCGGCCAACAACGCGAAGTGGTTGTAGGGCGTATGTTCGGTGAGACGCTCAGTACCGGCGACGACACCGTAGGTGATCAGCAAACCGACGTAGCATCCCAGTGCCACGAGCCAGCTGCGCCCGCGGTCTGTTCCAAGCCAAGCTCGCATGTCGACGGCCGGGACCCTAACTCGGATTTTTTGCGATGCTAGTACATGAAACCGGAAGGGCCCCTCGCGCCCCGCACGGGCTCGGGTGGGGCGTGCTTGGGCTCGGGGTGGCGAGCGAAATCGACCTATGAGCCGGCGCTCCGCACACAGTCGCCAGCCCGCGTGTACGAGGGCACAAACGCTGCCGGCACATGCTAAGGTCGCCCCGTGCAACGCCCGACATTTACCCTCGCCGTTCGCGACCTCGAACGCGCCGACCAAGAGCGCAAATGGGAAGTGCCCCCAGAATGGGTCGACTGGGCCATGGCCGATACCGAGGCGCAAAGCGACGGTACGGCGGGCACCCTCGAGGTGTATGCGAAGAAGAACGGCCGAGAGGTGTTGGTGAAAGGCCAGGTCCGCGCCAGCATCACCATGCCGTGCGCGCGCACGCTCGAGCCGGTGGCGGTCAAGCTGGATGCCCCCATCCTGCTGCTCCTCACGCCCCGCCCGGGCGCGGCCGCGAGCCCTGGCAAGGTGGGGCGCCGGCACCGTGGGCGGGCGGACGGCGAGGACGAGGTATCGGCCGAGCAGTTATCGGCGGAACAGGCCGCCCGAGACGAATATGATGGCGACACAGTCGAGTTGGACGGGTTCGTCCGGGAGCATCTCTTGCTGGAATTGCCGCTCTTCCCAGTGCGATCCGACTTGCCTTTCGATCCTACCCCCGCTACCGATACGCCGCCGGACGAGGCGGGCCCCGTCCTGGACCCGCGTTTGGCGCCGCTGGCCGCGCTGGCCAGCGAGCTGCAGCGAACGGGCAAATTGCCAGGATCGAAGTAAGGAGTAGAGCGGTGCCGGTACCTAAGCGACGAACAACCAGCAGCAAGCGCGACATGCGTCGCGCCAATTACGACAAGATCGCCCCGCCGAATTTGGTGCCTTGCTCGAACTGTTCGGCTCCCTCCCTGCCTCATCGGGTCTGCGTAGCCTGCGGCCATTATCGCGGCCGCGCCGTGCTTCGGCGTGAAACCGTGGCCGACGCCGCCGGTAGTGGCACTACTACAGGCGGCGGCACGAGCGGCGCCGGCGAGTAACGAGGCTTCGTCCTTCCGAGGTCGAGTTCCGCAGGTCAAGTTCGGCAGGGTCAATCTCCGAACGTCAATTTCGGAACGTCAATCTCGGAAGCTCGATTCGGAAGTATTGGTGACCGTTTGGCTTTTTCCGGGTCAGGGGACCCAGAAGGTCGGCATGGGGCGGGCGCTTCGCGACGCCTCACCGGCAGCGCGCGCCGTTTTCGATGCCGCTGACGACGCGCTGGGCGAGCCGTTCTCGCGCCTCATATTTGAGGGGCCGAGCGAGGACCTGACTCAGACGGCCAATGCTCAACCCGCCCTCCTGACCGTCAGCATGGCGGCACTGGCTGCCCTTCGCGAAGCACACCCCCAGCTACCCCTGCCGCGCTTCGCTGCAGGCCATTCTCTGGGCGAATACAGCGCGCTCGTAGCGGCGGGTGTGCTCGATCTTCAAGCCGCCGTCCGCATCGTGCGGCTCAGAGGGGAGGCCATGCAGCGCGCGGTAGCTCCTGGCGTGGGTGCGATGGCCGCCATCATCGGTGGGGACGCCGCAGCGGTCGACGAGCTCTGTGACTTGGCCCGGGCCGAGCTCGGGGGCGCCCGGGTGGTTTCCGCGGCTAATTTCAACGCACCCGGTCAAATCGTGATTGCGGGTCATTCCGATGCGGTCGAGTGCGCCGCTCGCATGGCGGCTGGGCGCAAGCTCAAGGCCATACCACTCAAGGTGAGCGCCCCCTTTCACTGCTCGCTGATGGCGCCGGCAGCCGCCGCGGTCGGGCAGGCTCTCGGCGAGGTCCAGTTCCAGCCCTTCCAGTTCCCGGTGGTCAGCAACGTCGACGCACTGCCCAATTCCGACCCGGCTCGGGCCCGAGAGCTACTGGTGCGCCAAGTCGCGAGCCCCGTACGTTGGCAGGAGACCATGGAGTGGTTGGCAGCTCAGGGGGTGGGTCATGCCTTCGAATTGGGCCCCGGAAGGGTTTTGGCCGGCCTGGCGCGGAAGGCCTCACCGGACTTGGATGTCCGGCCGGTGTTCGAACCGGCCGAGGTGTCGGCGGCGTGGAACCCGTCCGCAGACGCCTGAACGTGTTGGCCAGTTAGTCCGGGAAAACGGGGACGGCGGAAATTCTTCTGCTTGCCTTACCGGCAAGCATGGTAAACACCCGCCGCGTCACGGGGCGGCAATGCTCGATGTTTGATCTCAGCGGTAAAACAGCACTAGTTACGGGAGGATCTCGTGGCATCGGCAAGGCTTCCGCGCAAGCCCTCGCCCGGCAAGGTGCGCGCGTCATTCTGACCTACGCCCGAGGTGCCGACGCCGCGCGCGCAGTCGTCGAGAGCATCGAAGCCGCTGGCGGCCGCGCGGAAGCAGAATGCCTGGACGTCTCGCAGTTCGTACAAACAGAGAAGGCGGTCGCCGCGCTGGCCAAACGTGCCGGAGGGCTCGACATCTTGGTCGCCAACGCGGGCATATCCATTGACGGGCTCTTACTGCGCCTGAAGGAGAGCGATCTCGACTCCACCTTCGGGGTGAACGTAAAAGGGGCCCTCGCCTGCGCCCAAGCGGCCATCAAGCCGATGATGCGCGCGCGTTCGGGGCGTATCATTTTCGTTTCCAGCGTTGTAGGGCAGATGGGCAATGGGGGCCAGGTCGCCTACGCGGCGAGCAAAGCCGCGCTGATTGGCGCGGCCAAATCCCTCGCTCGAGAATATGCCTCGCGTAACATCACGGTGAATGCACTGGCTCCTGGCTACGTAGAGACAGACATGACGGCGGCGCTCGAGCCCGAGCAGCGGCAGGCCATGCTGGCCGCCGTCCCGCTAGGGCGGCCCGCAACCGCCGACGAGATCGCCGCGTCCATCGTGTTTTTGGCCTCGACTGAGGCCGCGTACATCACCGGCCAAGTCCTGGCAGCGAATGGTGGGATGTACATGTAGCTTACTGCCGCTCTCGGAGCGGCTACCCACAAAACCACCCCGCAGAACGCGGGTTCGCAGTGAAACATCGTCTTTCGTTTCGAAAGACAATAGGTTGGAGGCAAAAATGGCGGCAGGTCGCGATGTTACGGCCGAAGTGAAGCGAATCATCAAGGAACAGCTGGACGTCGATGAATCGGACATTAAACCAGAGTCCGTGTTCATCGATGACCTGGGTGCTGATTCTCTTGGTCTGGTCGAGCTCGTCCTGGCGTTCGAGGAGGCGTTCGAAATCGACATTCCTGACGAGGACACTGAGCAGATTCGGACGGTTCAGGACGCGGTCAAATACATCGAGCAACACAGTAGCAGCAGCACCTAAATTAGAGGGCTGCCGTCTCTCGAAGCTTTGACCTGAAGCGCGTCCTTGTGCTGGTCGAGCTCGGAGACGGCGGGCCGTCTCGGCAGGAGACGTCCACACGAGCTGCCAGGGCATTACGATGTGTACCCACCCCATCAATCCACCCTCGCTTTTGCCAGCTTCGCTTGGCGTGGCCAGGTATGGCGCCACTCCGCAATGCTTCGATGGAGAGTGCTTCGATCGGGAGTCTTGCGAGTGGCTGGGGCGCGGGTATGTTTCAGTTGATCATGAGCCGTCCGCATCTACCGTCCGGAGATGAACCTTCCAGCCAATTGGCTAGCTTTCTGAGCAGTCCCCTTCTGAGCAGTCCCTTTTTAAACACTGGGCAGCAGGCAAATCGATGGAACGCGTCGTAGTCACCGGCTTGGGTCTGGTCACGCCGAACGGCATCGGGACCGAGGTGGCGTGGCAGTCCCTGCTCGAAGGCAAGAGCGGAGTGGGCCCGATCACGGCCTTCGACACCCAGGGGTATAGCTGCCGCATTGCGGCCGAGGTCAACCACTTCGACCCGGCGGAGTTCATGGCTCGGCGCAAGATCAAGGAGATGTGCCGATTTACGCAGTTCGCCATGGCGGCTACCAAGATGGCCGTCGAAGATGCCGGGCTCGAGCTTTCGGAAGAAGAACGACTGAGGGCGGGGTGTTTCATTGGCGTTGGTTTGGGCGGGCTCGAAAACTTGGAGCGGGTGACGCTCATGTTGGCCGAAAAAGGCCCCGACAAGGTCAGCCCGTATTTCATCCCTTCCATCATCGGGAACCTCGCAGCAGGCCAGGTCGCGATTGAATACGGGCTGCACGGCCCAAGCTACTGCCACACCAGCGCCTGCGCCTCGAGCGCCCACTCGATTGGCGAAGGGCTCGAATGGATGCGACGAGGTGCGGTGGACGTCATGATCTGCGGGGGCGCCGAGGCGACCATCACTCCGATCGGTATCGCCGGCTTCTCTGCCATGTTTGCGCTCAGCCGTCGAAACGATGAGCCGGAGAGAGCTAGCCGCCCCTTCGATGCAGGTCGCGATGGCTTCATCTGCGGCGAGGGCGCGGGTACCTTGATCCTGGAGACGGAAACCAGGGCCAGGCGGCGCGGCGCCAAGATCCTATGTGAGGTCAGCGGTTGGGGTGCCACAACCGATGGTTATCACATCACCAAGCCAACACCGAACCACGCCCACGCGGCTCGTGCCATGCGCAACGCGCTCGCCGACGCCAATCTCTCACCCGACCAAATTGACTATGTCAATGCGCATGGCACGTCCACGCCGGTGGGTGACCTCGAGGAGTCGCGTGCCCTCGCCGACACTTTTGGATCACACGCGCTCGACAAGAAGCTCTGGGTCAGCTCCACCAAGAGCATGACCGGTCATATGCTGGGCGCCGCCGGCGCGGTCGAAGCCGCCATTTGCGCCAAAGCCCTGGCAACCGGTCGGGTGCCCCCCACCATCAATTTGGACGACCCCGATCCGGAGTGCGTGCTCGACTATGTGCCCCACCACACTCGTGAGCGGGCTCTCAAACACGTGATGAGCAACTCCTTCGGGTTCGGTGGCACCAATGTCGCCATCGTGCTTTCCGCTTTCGATGGCCGGCGCGTGGAGCGCTGAGCTCGCAAGCTTAGACGGCAAATCATGCAGTGCCCTTACTGCAATGTGACGGACTGCCGCGTGGTGGACTCTCGCCTGGTGTCCGAGGGTGCGGTGACCTGGCGCCGGCGAGAGTGTGAAGGCTGTAAGCGGCGGTTCACCACCTACGAGCGCCTGGAGTCCAGCTTGCCAATGGTCGTCAAGAAGAACGGCCAAAGAGAAGCTTTCAATCGGGAAAAGCTGATTTCTAGCCTGCAGGTGGCCTGCAACAAGCGCCCGGTTTCAATCGACGTCCTCGACGAGGTCGCCGGCCAGATCGAGCGCAAGCTGGGCGAAGGCGGTGACCGAGAGGTCTCTTCACAGGCCATCGGGTTGGCGGTGATGGAGGCACTCAAGCGCATCGACGAAGTCGCTTATGTGCGGTTTGCAAGTGTCTACAAGTCGTTCCGGGACATCGATGCTTTCATGACGGAGATGAGCCAACTTGTTCGGGACCGCCCGAAAGGGTAAGCCTCCGGCATGGTCGACGACAGGTCCCGACAGGGCGGCTCCGAAGGATCGCCCGCTCCTACAGACGCGCGAGACGCCGAATGGATGGCCCAGGCGGTGGAAGTCGGGCACCAGGGTGACCCCTCCCCCAACCCACACGTGGGTTGCGTCGTCGTCCGTGACGATTACCTGGTGGCGTCGGGGTTCCACGCCAGCGCTGGCGATCGCCACGCCGAGATCGTGGCCATGGAACAGGCGGGTGAAAAGACGCGAGGGGCAACCCTATATGTCACCCTCGAGCCATGCAATCACCACGGTAAGACCCCTCCTTGTAGCGACGCGATCATCAAGGCAGGCATCGCGCGAGTCGTTGCCGGTTGTGCCGATCCCAATCCGAACGTTGCCGGCGGGGGCATCGCAAAGTTGCGCGCCGCGGGGATCGAGGTCACGACTGGTGTGCTCACGATACCCTGCAAAGCGCTGATCCGGCCCTGGCGGAAGTACATCACCCAGGGCACGGCTTACCTCACCCTGAAGCTGGCCATCTCGCTCGACGGCCGTATTGCAACCCGAACCGGCGCCTCCAAATGGATCACGAGCCCTGACTCGCGAGCACGCGGCCATCGGTTACGCGCCTCGCATGACGCGGTGCTCGTGGGCGTCAGCACCATCATCTCCGACGACTCCCAGCTCACGGTCCGAGAAGGTCCTCCGGCGCGCAATCCCATTCGCGTCATCGTCGACAGCACGCTCAGGATCCCCCTGTCGAGCACGGTCGTGGCCACGGCCGGCGAGGTTCCAACGTGTGTGCTCACCACCCCCGCCGCTTCGGCCAAGGCCGAGGAAGCGCTGGTCGAGCGTGGCGTCAACGTCGTACGAGTCGCCGCCAACACTCAAGGGCGCTGTGACATGCGATCCGCCTTGCGCGCGCTGGCCCAACGGGAGGTCGTCAGCGTACTGTGTGAAGGCGGCGCCGAGCTCGCCGGCAGCCTGCTGGCGGACCAGCTGGCAGAGGAGCTTCACTTCTTCATTGCTCCCGTTTTGCTTGGGCCGCGCGGCCGTCCTTTTGCGGTCGACTGGGCGGGGCCGGATGATCTGTCCGCAGCGCCGCGCCTTCACCGCCCGAAGTGGGACGTATCCGGGACTGATGCGTATTTAAGTGGCCGCGTACGATATCCATCCCGCCCGATTGAAGACGCTTAATTTACTTGCCCAGTCGATATAGTTGACGTAGGTTAACTATTGTTGATGGCAAAAGCATCCGTCGCAGAGCTGCACGACGCAGTCGCCTGTCTTGGGCGGCTCGCCGAGGTATTTCGCCAACGGCGCCAACAGCTCGCCACCAGCGTTGGGCTCACCGAGCAGCAGTGGTCCGTTCTGGACGAAATCGAGAACGAAGATTTCATGCCGAGCCTGTTTGCGCGACGCCGGGAAAGCAGTCCGGCGGCGGTGTCGAAGATCTTGCGGCAACTGCAGGACAAGGAGCTCGTCGTAGTCTCGCTCGACCCGAGCGACGGACGTCAGCGACACTACGGGCTCAGTGTTCGAGGCAAACGGACGCTAGAGCGGCTGAGGGTGCAGCGCCAGCGCGCCATCACGGAGGTGTGGCAAGCCTTCGACGCGGCGACGCTTCGAGACTTCACACGTTTTGGCAATGAGCTCACTGAGCGCCTCGAGCGGTACTCGAGCGACAACGACCACGCGAGCCCCACGGCTCGGAGAGGATCAGGCGATGGGAAAGACACTATACGACAAGGTGTTTGAGAGCCACACGGTGGCAATGCTACCGTCGGGCCAGCATCAGCTGTTCATGGGGTTACACCTCCTGCACGAGGTAACGTCTCCGCAAGCGTTCAGCTCGCTCGATGAACGCGGGCTCCAGGTTGCCTATCCCGCTCGCACCTTCGCCACCGCCGACCACATCATTCCAACCCACACTCGGCTGCGGCCGCTCGCGGACTCTCTGGCGGAAGAGATGCTGGTTTCGCTCGAGGCCAACGTGGCAAAACACGCGATCCGGTTCTTCTCCCCCAGCCGTCAGGAGCAAGGCATCGTCCACGTGTTGGGTCCGGAGCTCGGATTGAGCCAGCCGGGCATGATGATCTGCTGCGGCGACTCGCATACATCGACGCACGGCGCCTTTGGCTCTCTCGCGTTTGGCATTGGTACGTCGCAGGTGCGCGATGTCCTGGCGACCCAGACGTTGGCGATGAATCGGCTAAAGGTGCGCCGCATCGAGGTCTCCGGTCGGCTCAGGCCCGGTGTGTATGCCAAGGACGTCGCTTTATATCTGATTCACAGGCTCGGCGTGCAAGGTGGCGTGGGTTATGCCTACGAGTACGCCGGTGAGGTCATCGAACGCTTCAGCATGGACGAGCGGATGACGCTCTGCAACATGAGCATCGAAGGCGGCGCGCGGGCGGGCTATGTCAATCCCGACGCCACGACGTACGCCTATCTAAAAGGCCGCCGTTTCGCCCCATCTGCAGCCAATTGGCAGCGCGCGGTCAGCTACTGGGACTCGGTGCGGAGTGATGCGGACGCCACGTACGATGACGTGGTGCGCTTCGAGGGCAAGGATATCGAGCCCATGGTCACTTGGGGCATCACGCCAGGCCAATCCATAGGGATCGGCGGCAATGTGCCGGAGCTGTCCAGCTTCCCGGTCAACGAGCGCGAGACGGCGGAAGAGGCCTATCGCTACATGTCGTTCTTGCCAGGCCAACCCATCTCGGGCACCGAGGTGAACGTTGCCTTCATTGGCTCATGTACTAACGGCCGAGTGAGCGACTTCGAGGAAGTCGCGAGACTCGTCCAGAAAAGTGGGCGCAAAGTCGCCCCCGGCGTGCGTGCGCTCATCGTTCCGGGGTCTCAAGACGTGCGGCAAGCACTGATTGACCGGGGCTTTGACAAGGTGTTCACAGACGCAGGTTTTGAATTCCGCGAGCCAGGTTGTTCGATGTGCCTGGCCATGAATCCTGACAAGCTCGAAGGTAGGCAAATCTGCGCTTCTTCGTCCAATCGCAACTTCAAGGGCCGGCAGGGTTCACCGAGCGGACGCACGCTCTTGATGAGCCCAGCCATGGTCGCTGCTGCCGCCATCGCAGGTCGCGTCACCGATGCCCGCCAGCTCTTCGACATTCAGTAGTCTTGCCCTAAGGAACGACACATGACCCAAAATAGTCGGACCCTGGATACTCGGCGCATCGTGATTGAGGGCACCGCAGTGCCCGTGCGCGGTGATGATATCGATACGGACCGCATCGTTCCGGCTCGGTATCTCCGCACCGTGACCTTTGCTGGTCTCGGTGAGCACGCTTTCGAAGATGACCGGATGCAACTGGCCCAGCAGGGGAAACGGCACTCTTTCGACACGCCCGTGTATGCCGGCGCGCGGATCCTACTCGCAAACAAGAATTTCGGCTGTGGCTCGTCACGCGAGCACGCCCCACAAGCGCTATTACGCTGGGGGGCGGGCATCACCGCCATCATCGCCGAGAGCTTCGCCGAGATTTTCAACGCGAACTGTTTCTCGCTTGGCATCCCGTGTGTGCACGTCGACGAGCCCACCTGCCGCGCGCTGATGGATGCCGTGGAGACCCAGCCGGCCCTGATGTTCCAGATCAATTTCGAGCGCTGCACCATTACGGCCGGTTCGCGCGTAATCAGCTTTGAAATGCCCTCCGGCGTGCGGCAACGCTTTCTCGAGGGCTCGTGGGACTCGACCACGGAGTTGCTGGCCAACCAGGCTTTGATTCGAGCCACGGCTGAAAAACTCCCCTATGTGCGCGGATTCGGAGACTGAACCGGGCCCTGCCGTTGCCGAGACCGCGTCCGAATGGTAATAACCCATAATCTCGAGAACATTGTATGGCTACTCTGGAAATCCTGAAGTACCCGGATCCGCGCCTGCGCCTGGTCGCTAAACCGCTCGAGCACGTCACCGACGAGACTCGAACGCTCATCGAGGCCATGGCGGAAACCATGTACGCCGCCTCGGGTTGTGGGTTAGCCGCCACGCAGGTGGGGGTCGATGCTCGCATCTTCATCATCGACATCGCCGGTGAGGATGAGCCGAGTGACCTCAAGGTCTTCATCAATCCGGAGATTTTCCAGACCGAAGGCGTGCAAACCTGGGAGGAAGGTTGCCTCTCCTTCCCTGGCGCCACCGAGGAAATCAGGCGCGCTGAGCACGTAAAAGTCCGAGCCTTGGACCAATTCGGAAAAAGCTTCGAGCTCGAGGCCGGCGGCCTGTTGGCCATCGCCGTTCAGCACGAGAACGATCATCTCGATGGCGTGTTGATGATTGACAAGCTCAACGCCCTTCGGCGTCGGCTCGTCAGCCGCAAGGTGACTCGCCAAATTCAGGAAGACGCTTCTCAATCCTGATTCGAGGCTGCTACTCCGAGCGTCCTGATCCGATTCCCGAGCTCGGGAGTGGGCAGCTGGGCGTCAGGGTGCCGACGCGCGATGGAAGAGCGCACCATCCACTTGGATGCCTCGAGCCCGCAGCTCGGCCATTAGCCGTGGCTCAGTACCCGTCGCCAAGAAGGTACCCTCTACGGAGCCGCCCGCCGCAGTACGCTCCGCGACGAACGAGAATATCTCCTGAAGCTGAGGGACGCCGCTCGGGTTAGACCCCAACTCTGTGATACGGCGCACACGATCACGGCCATCACTCGAGGCGCAAGTCTCGAGCGCCAGATCAAAACCGCTGACGAGCGCCTGGCGTGCCGTATCCACATTTACACCCGGCGTCAGAGCCGCAAAGCTCGTGGACAAACGGCCGAGGCCCTGTTCGACCGTGGTCGAGTGCACACCGGCCAGGGCTCCATCAAAACCGTGCACGATGATGTCCATCACCGCCGTCAGCGTCCGCCCTCCCAGGTCTTCCACGACCAAATTTGTCTCTGGCAAGGAGCCCGCAAAATCCACCAACCGGCTCGGATCGAGCACGGCGGTGGCGGCGTCGAGCCTAATCGCCGAGACGGAGCCCGCAGCCAGTTGATAGTGCTCCTCCAAGATCAAGAGCTGCCGATCGACCGCAGCGTCAGCCAAGGCGCTGAGCACACGGCTGACGCTCGACTTGCGCGAGCCGACCACCAGAATGTTTGCGCGCACGGCCATGCAGTGGCCAAGGAAAGTCGCCATGGCGCGGGAGATGGCGCCTTCACGCACCAGCTCGTCGAGGCTGCAATCGACGCTGGTTCGGCGCCGCAGCACGAGCACGATGCCATCCGGTGCAGCACGCTGCCGCACCGCCTTCCAAAGAATGTCGCCTTGTAGGCGGCCGCTCATGAAGGTTTCGCGCCCGTCGTGAGACGCCTCACTCATGCGGCAAAGGCGCGCCAAGACGCGTTCCAGGCTGTCCGTCGAAGAAAACGGCAAGGCGGAGTAGTTCAAGCGGTCCGCCTGCACGATGCTGACGCTCTTGGTACCGTTGGCAGTCAGCTGGGTCGCGTGCGGATTGCGTATGAGCGCCTCGAGTGGCCCCAAGCCAACGAGCTCTGCTCGTGCGGCGACGAGCAACTGCTCATCGGTAATCTGGTTGCTGATGCTTCTTTCCTCACGCAGCCGGGCCAGCTCTTCGAGAAGCACGCGCTCGATTCGGCGCGCCACGTTGTCCGCGATGTCCCGGTCAAGCGTGCGACGCTCCACCTTCTCCGTGACCTTGTCCACCAGGACGCGCACCGACTCCAACGGAGTCGTGTCCCTTTGGAGGCTCGCCTCAGTCTTCGCTAGTCGTGGAACGTCGGGCTCCGATGCTTCTGGACCGCGGCGGGGCACGCGCGAGAGCGGCGCCGGAATTCGGGGGGCCGGGGGCACCTGGGGCGACTTCAGCTCGTCCGGGGAAGGCCCAGCCCAACTGACGTGTTCGCTCGATTCAGCGTCAACACGCGAGGGCGCTTCGTCGGAAGTGGCCGGAGCTGCCCCAACTCCCCCTGCTCCTTCGATCCGGAGCACGAAGTCACCAATGTAAATGCGATCACCTTCGCGGACGATGGTGGCTTGGACGATGCGCTGGCGGTTGACGTAGGTGCCGTTGGTGCTGTTCTGGTCTACAACGACGAAACGGCCGTCTTTTTGCGTCAGACGAGCATGCCGCTTCGAAACGTTTCCCTTCGAGAGAACAAGGTCGTTTCCGCGTACGCGTCCGACACTGACCTCCGACCCCTCAAAGACTTCTCGTCTTTCCGCCCCACCCTTTTCGCTAATCACGACTGCAAACACGGGTCTCCCGACGCTACGATGGTCACAACGAATTTAGAACAGATGTCATGCCGAAGTGCTGCGGCCTCAGGCGTATGCTCTCCGTCGAACCCTTACGCTAGTCACGCCAGGTTAGTGCGTAGGGCACGGAACTCTAAACAAAATTCCGCGGGCCAGGGTGTACGCCACTGCGGAATGCGGGCTTGGCGCCCATCCCCCCAAAGCCGCTTGCACCCACGCGCGGCGACAGCCCCGTGCCGCAACAGCGATAGTCCCCCACCACGCTTCTTTAAGAGCAATGATGCCAGGGGCTTGACAGCGGCGCGCCCCATACGGGTCCTCACACCAGAAAAGCAGCTCAAAAACCCACCTCCAATCCGGGCTGGCACGCCCGTTACGGGTGCTCGCCCCGTGCCGAGCGGCCATGCATTTTCGGTCGCGGCTCTGCGCGTCGCGGCGGCACCCGCCGCCCGAGCGGCTCTGCATGCAGACCCTGCGAGGGGTGGTGCTTTTCGCTGGCCTGGCAGCTCATTCCCGCACGACAATTGGCCGGCCGGCTAGAACGGGTAGGCCGCAATGGTTTTGGGGAGCGGGCGCGCCACCGCCGTCAATGCGCTCGTGATGACGTCCGCCCCGTCGGTTGCAAAAAACAGGGCATCCCCGACCCCTGGAGGGTCACTTTTGGGATGTACGTCACCACTGGATGTGAAACTGATGCAGCCGCTCAACCGCTGCTGCAGCGCCAGGTGCGCGACACGCCATTGCCCGGTATCGCGGTGCCGAACCGCGACGCACACCTCGTCCATGAAATGATACTCGGTGTTGCGCGTCAAATAGACTCGGCGGCGGCGGCGTTCGGGACCGGTGTAATTGGGTGGATTGTCCTGCATGACGGGTATACCTCCGGTAGGAGTCTCCGGGCTCGGCGATGTTCACAGGTTCGCCGCGAGGCGGCCAAGTTACGCGGCGAACCTAGCCAAACGTCCTGGCTCGGAAACATTTTTTGCATCGGCTGCGCAGCTGTGCGCTGTCTGATTTGATCCAGTGGCACCGCCAGCGCGATGAAGGGCCGGCTCTCCGAAGCTAGAAGCAACCCTTCAGGCATTGCACGCAGATTGTGGATTAGATTGCTTCAATCTGTGGAGAACTTGTGCGACCCGCTGTCGACTCGGTGCGGCTCGCAACCTGACGATGCGATGAGGTCTCGCAAGGCCTTGATTGCATGTGAATCCGCGCCGGGACACCCGACCACACAGGTTAGGCACAAGCTCCGTCGCAAAACACGGCGGGCCAGAGCAAGAGTTAGCGTCGCCCAATCAGCTCTCGCTCGCGTGTCCGAATCGGTCGCATGTGCTGCGACAACGTGCGCCCAAACTGGTCGCCGAGGCGCATGACAGGGGTTGACGAAGACCAAGAACAAGAGAGATATTGACGGGCGAAGTTCGGCGTCGGCTGCTCTAGGGCCGCCTTGTCCTACAAGGGCATGTCTAAGAGGGCATGTCTAAGAGGGCATCGCCCTAGGGGCCTTCCGGCGACCAGAACTAACGCCGTTCATTGGGTGACCTTCAAGCATGCGGCAACGACAGGGTAAGGGACGGAGGAAGGTGTCACGTCCCGACAAGGTCATCCACGTCCAATTTGGGCCGGGTGGTGGCCGACGAGATCGCGCTGCAGAAGCAGCCGCCGCGTCGCGCCCAGCCGTGCACGTCGCGCGAGAGCCCATTACAGATCTCTTCACACGGGGAGAGATCGCGAGGCTGCTGCGACTGACACCCACCCGACTACGCATTCTGGACCGGGCCGGCGTCGTCTCTCCATCTGGCCGCCGTCGGGGGCGGCGTGCCTACACCTTCGCGGATGTCATTCAACTCAGGACGGCTCAAGGCCTACTCGAGCGTAACGTTCGTTTGCGCGACGTCACCCGCGCAGTGACCGCGCTACGCAAGTCACTGCCCACCGTCACGCGGCCCCTCGCTGAGCTGCGCATCGTGTCCGACGGGCGAAGAGTCGTCGTGCACACTCAGGACGGCTCATTCGAACCCCTGACCGGGCAGATGCTTTTGGATCTGCAGGTGCGAAGGTTACGTGAGGACGTGGTGCGCGTGCTCCGGCCTTCGGCAGGGCGCGATCGGGCAAGAACGGCGTACGAGCTGTATCTGAAAGCCAGCCAACTCGACGAGGACCCAGCCACCATGGACGGCGCAGAGCAGCTCTATCGCCACGCGGTGGAGCTGGATCCGTGGCTGACCATCGCTTACACGAACCTGGGCAACATTCGCTTCCGTCGCCACGATCCCCAGGGGGCGGAGGCCTTGTATCGCAAGGCCCTCGAGATGGATCCGCGGCAGCCCGAAGCTCAGTACAATCTGGGCTACTTGACCTTGGAGCGCGGTCAGGCAGAAGAATCCATCCCACTTTTCATGGGCGCCCTCGAGGCGGATCCCAAGTTCGCAGATGCCTACTTCAATCTAGCCATGGCCTATGAGCAGGCAGGCCAGGCAGACAAAGCACAGCCGTACTGGCGCAGCTACGTGGAGCTCGAGCCGCACGGCACCTGGAGCGAAATCGCGCGCCGGCATCTCTGACCCCGGGGGGTTGGTTCTGCGACAGCCTCAGGCACCGTGACCTTGGACAGCGTTGCTGCCGCCATTCTTGGGCCGAATTGCTCCTTTTTCCCCGTTAGCGCAACCGTGCCGTACGTTCGGGGCTAGCACGGCTGGGCTCAAAGACGTCATCGCTGTTGGCCGGAGGTTTGCGCCGGGACGGGCTGGTTGGGCCGGTTGGAAAAGCACTGTCCTAGGGGCAGCTTTTGAGCTAGTCGAGCGGCTGCAATCCGCCTAGATTCCCACCAGTTTTTCCCAATTCTTAAGCGTCACGCATTTGTTCGCTCACGCGTGGTTCGTTCACGCGTGGTTCTTCTACGCGCGCTCTTTTCGGGACTGTTTCTTTCGGGCACATGACCACAAACCATCCCCCCACCAATACGCCCGGCGAGGTCCCCGTCAGTATCGGGGACGAGCTCCGCAATTCCTACCTCGACTACGCGATGAGCGTCATCATCGGGAGGGCCATTCCCGACGTCCGCGACGGCCTCAAACCCGTCCACCGGCGCATCCTTTTCGCCATGCAAGGGCTGGGCCTGAACTCGACCTCCGCCTACAAAAAGTGCGCTGCGGTCGTGGGCGAGGTGCTCGGCAAGTACCATCCCCACGGGGACGCGAGCGTTTACGACGCATTGGTACGCATGGCGCAGGACTTCTCCATGCGCCACCCGCTCGTCGATGGCCAGGGCAACTTCGGCTCGGTCGATGGAGATCCGCCCGCAGCGTATCGCTACACGGAATCTAGATTGTCGAGCATCGCAGCGGAGCTGTTGGCTGACATCGACAAGGATACGGTCGAGTTCAAGCCCACCTTTGACGAATCCAGGACCGAGCCACTGGTCCTACCTGCGCGTTACCCGAACCTGCTCGTGAACGGCTCCGGTGGCATCGCTGTCGGTATGGCGACCAATGTTCCGCCGCATAACCTGCGCGAGGTATTGGACGCGACCATCCACCTCATTGGCGCGCCAGACGCCAGCGTGGCGGATTTGATGCGCTTCATCCCAGGGCCCGATTTTCCAACCGCGGGCTTGATCTATGGCCGCGCCGGGATCCTGCAAGCCTACCAAACGGGACGGGGTAGCATCGTCATGCGGGCCCGCAACATCGTGGAGGAGATCAAGGGCTCCGACCGTGAGCAGCTCGTTTTCATCGAGCTGCCCTACCAGGTCAACAAGGCCCGGCTGTGCGCCAAGATTGGCCAACTCATTCGGGACAAGCGCGTGGAAGGCATCAAGGAGGTTCGCGACGAGAGCGACCGTGAGGGCATGCGCCTCGTGGTCGAGCTCAAGAAGGACGTCTTCCCGCAGGTGGTCCTCAATCAGCTTTACACACTGACTGATCTGCAAACCACCTTCGGCGTGATCAACCTGTCCCTGGTCAACAATCGGCCAGAGACACTGAACCTGCTCGAGACCATTCAGCTCTTCATCGAGCACCGCCGCGAAGTGGTCAGCCGGCGCACCCATTATGATCTGACAAAGGCCGAAGCGCAGCGTGAGCTGGTCGAAGGCCTGGGCATGGTGACGACGGAAACAGATCTCGTCATCCGGACCATTCGGGAATCCCAAGACCCTGAAGAAGCGCGCCAGCGACTCATGCGTCTCCCGCTCCGGGGCCTCGAGGAGTTCGTAAAGCGTGCCGGCCAGGAGCTAGACCCGGATCGCGCCGGTGACTACTTCCTGAGCGAGCGACAGGCCAAGGCCATTCTGGAGATGCGCCTTTCGCGATTGACGGGTCTCGAGCAAGAGAAGCTTGCCAAGGAGTACGCAGAGCTATGTAGCGAGATCGCGAGGCTGTCAGCGATCCTGGCCGATGAGGGCAAGCTCATGAATTTGATCGTCGAAGAGCTCAGCGAGCTACGGGAGAAATACGGTGAGGATCGCCGCACCGAGATCGTAGATAACGAAGCCGAAATTCTGCTCGAGGATCTGATTCAGGAAGAGCAGATGGTCGTGACCATCTCGCACGGCGGATATATCAAGCGGACCGCACTCTCGACCTATCGGGCTCAGAAGCGGGGTGGCAAGGGCAACCGTGGCACGGGGGCACGGGACGATGACTTCATCAGTCAGCTTTTTATCTGCTCCACCCACTCGTTCGTTTTCTTTTTCAGCGATCGCGGCAAGGTTTACGTCAAGAAGGTGTACGAGGTGCCGCCGTCGGCACGAGGCGGTCAGGGGCGCGCCATCGTCAATTTCGTGGGTATGGAACCCGGCGAGCGGATCACCGCCATCACTCCGATTGCCGGCTTCAATGAAGGCCTGTATGTGACGACGCTCACACGCAAAGGCCAGGTCAAAAAGACCAGCGTCGTCGACTATCAGAACTATCGCGAAAAGGGCATCATCGGCGTAGGCATCCACGACAATGACCAGCTCCTCGCCGCGGCAGCGACGGACGGCAGCCGGGAGCTGTTGATCGCCACGAAAAAGGGTAAGAGCATCCGGTTCGACGAGCAGGAGGTGCGGCCCATGGGGCGCGCTGCTGCCGGCGTAAAGGCGATCGAGCTGGACGACGACGACGAAGTCGTCGCCATGGCGATCACCGTTCCCGAAAAGCAGCAGGTGCTTGCAGTGTGCGAACGCGGGTATGGCAAGCGCACGGCTCTGTCTGAATTTCGTCAACAGAAGCGCGGCGGCAAAGGCATCATCCTCATCGATACGAGCGAACGCAACGGGCCAGTGGTCGGGTTGGCGTTGGTCGGCGACGACGACGAGGTCATGTTGGTTACCGATCGTGGCCAAACCATCCGCACCCGCGTGGCGGAAATTCGCGAGACCGGGCGAAACGCGCAGGGCGTTCGAGTGATGAATGTCGAGTCCGATGAACGCGTGGTCGCCATCGAGCCCGTGGGTGAACGCGACGACGATGATACGACCGGGCTCTTAGGCGCTGAGGGCGAGGCAATCTCTGTTGGGTCTGAGGACGCAACGGAGCCGCCGCTCGAGGCCGATGCGGATGCGGATGCCGAAGCCAGCAGTGATGACAGCCCAGAAAGTGACGAGAGCGGGACGAACGGCAGCAGCAACGGGCAGCACTCCGGCTCTGATGAGGACGAGCCCTGAGGGCGCATGGCTCGGGCGCTGGCAGTTCGCGAGGCCACGAATACCTATGCCCAGCTGCGCTTGGCGCATCCCGATGCCCATTGCGAGCTCCTGCACGACAACCCTTTCCAGCTGCTGGTTGCCACCGTGCTGAGCGCACAGGCCACGGACGTGTCCGTCAACCAGATCACCCCCGAGCTATTTCGGCGTTGGCCCACGCCAGCGGCGCTGGGCGCGGCCAACCTGGCGGAGGTGGAGCAGGCCCTGAACCGGATCGGGATGTTTCGACAGAAGGCCAAGAACGTCACACGGCTCGCCCAGCAACTCGTGGAGAGCCACGGCGGAGAGGTGCCGAAAACACTCGAGGAGCTGGTCACCCTGCCCGGCGTGGGTAGAAAAACTGGCAACGTCGTGCTGGGCGTCGCCTTCGGGTTAGCCGAAGGCGTAGTAGTCGACACACACGTACAGCGCCTGGCTCAGCGGCTCGGCTGGACGCGCCATGCCACACCCGAGCAGATCGAGCTGGACCTGCTCCGGATGTTTCCGCAAGACGACTGGTCCATGCTCTCTCATACGCTGATCTTTCACGGCCGCAGGATCTGTACGGCGCGCTCACCCCAGTGCCTGGGGTGCCCCATCGCTGCCCGCTGCCCCAACGCGTTCAAGGCCGAAAACGTGGGCCGCAAGCACCCGACGCCGCGGCGCCCCGCCGCGGCCACAGCCCGCTCGGTGAGCCAACCCAAGGCGGCCGTAGTGACTCGCAAAAAGCGGTAGCCTCAGATTTGCCAGCGGCTGATCAGCGCCCGGCTCGCGGTATATGGGTCAATCTCATTGGCGGTCACCTGCAAGACGGCCTGTTCGACCTCGTCATGATAGCGCTCGAGGACCATCGCGCTGAGTGCCTCTCGAATCAACATGGTGAGCTCTTCTCGCAGACGCGCCGAGCGCCGTGCTTGCCCGCGCGGCGTGTCATGAAGCCAACGGAAGTGCCGCTTCAAGTCAGCCAGAACCGCCTGCACCCCTTCATCACGTGCGGCCACGCAGGCTACGACCGGGACTTCCCAGTCGGCTTCACAAGCGGCTCCCGTCACCTCACCCAGCGCCAGCATGGACCGCAGATCTTGCACCGCACCCTCCGCCCCCGCCAGGTCGGACTTGTTGACGGCAAAGACGTCCGCACATTCCAGTAAACCTGCCTTGGCAGCTTGCAAGTCGTCACCGGCGCCCGGGGCTTGCACGACCAGTGTGCTATGGGCTACTCGCACCACGTCGAGCTCATCTTGACCGACGCCCACCGTCTCGAGCAGCACGACCTCTGCACCCCACGCTGCCAAGACTCTCACGACATCCCCCGCCGTGCGGGACAATCCGCCCACGGCTCCGCGCGTGGCGACTGATCGAATGAAAACCTCGGGGTCAGCCCAGTGCGCTTGCATTCGGATGCGGTCACCGAGGAGAGCGCCCCCGCTAAACGGGCTGGTGGGATCGACCGCGACCACCGCCACGCGCTTGCCTTCGGATCGCAGGTGTTGGACGAGCCGGCTCGTCAACGTGCTCTTCCCCACGCCGGGGCTCCCAGTCACACCGATGCACCAGCTGCCCTGAGCGTGGGGATACAGCGCGGCGAGCAATTCAACGTGACCGGGCCAGCCCTCGTCTACGATCCGGCAGGCGCGTGCGGTGGCCCGAGTTTCACCGCTAAGCACGGCTTCCACCAGCCGGCCTTGCTCGAGTCCGTTGGGCGCCGTGGTCACCATGTTCATGGTTGCAGACCTCACCAGGCCGACAGCAAACCCCGCCTTACCCCGACGATGCCAGCCGGGCCAGCAAGCCCCGCAGACCCAGCAGGTATGAAACATCACCAAAACCTGCAACCTTGCCCAAACATGCGGCAGCCGTGCACGAATGGCGGCGGAACGCTTCACGAGCCTCGGGGTTCGACAAGTGCACCTCGACGCTAGGCACTTCCGCCGCCAAGAGCGCATCGTAGAGCGCATAGGACGTGTGGGTGTATGCGCCCGGGTTGATCACGATGCCGGCGAAACCCGCGTCTTTTGCCGCCCCTACCCAATCGACGAGCTCCCCCTCGTGATTGGATTGCCGGCATTCGACCGACGCCCCCAGGGCCGTGGCCTCCAGCGCGATGCGCTCGTGAATCTCTGCCAGCGTCTGATGACCGTAAACCTCCGGCTGCCGCTTGCCAAGGCGGTGCAGGTTTGGACCACTCAACACCAAAATCCGGAGCACGTTTAGTCGTGACTGTACTCGACAGCGGCGGGCTGCGCGGCGCCGAAACGCTCACTACACCAGTTCGTTCGCGAGCTGGGGCGCCGTCGTCCTCAGCAGATACCGACCCTTACCGACATTGCCGCCCGGACCCAGGGTCAGCGCGAGGAAGTAATTATCATTCAGGATACGGATGAGCGTGGTCATCTGGTCGCTCTGAAAAGAGATTTCGCGCATTTGACCCACGTCCAACATCTCCCCTGCCCGTTGGATGGCTTTCACCACTACGCTGGCTTCGGCCCCCACGACCTCGATGTCGCACGCGGTCCCTTCTCTCGAGTAGGCTTCGACCGCAATGCCTTCAAAGTCCATGAGCAGACCGGCCTCTGCCCCCTCGGTGTTATCCACGAAATGCTGAATGGACTCCCTGAACATAAGGATAACTCTACGCGCCCGATTGCCGCCCGGGAAGCGCAAAACGTCCGACAGGCCTAAATTCTCCAGCACGGGCTCGAGAGGCGATGCCTTGACCGTCCAGCGGCCGAACGGCTACTTTCGAGATCCGCGTTGCCACCGAATCGTTTCGGCCATCGGTGCGCTAGTGAAATCTAATCACCCGGCACTCTTCCCCCTCCGCCTTACAAGTCCACATGCGCGCCAAAGCGGGGGATCCACCCCGCACCATGCCCCAGAAGATCCTCGCGGCACGCGCGGACGATCCCCGCTTGGACGAGGACATCGTACGTGTACGAGTAGACCAGGTCATTCTGGCTCGGGAACCCAACGACATTTTGCGCGACGCCGCCGAATGGGGCCTGAAGAAAGCCGCCGTCGAAACTGCCGTTGCCTACGACACACGCTGTGTGACGACGAGCGCGATCGACGAAATTGATTGCCGCACACCGCAGCAAGTCATGAAGAGCGTGGTCAGCCGCGGCATCGTCATCGCACGCGCCGGGATTGGCTTCCCCGCCGCCGTCCACCTAGAGCGTTTCGCCGCGCCGGCTCGCCTGGCCATTACCGACGATCCGCGGCTGGTCTCCATGGGCGGCGCCGGGATGCTGACCTTGCTTGGCTCTCGCTCGCAACTCGCCGGGGCGCTCCGAGACGGCACGGTCATGGTGCGGCCGCCACGTAGCGTACAAATCCTGCTCTCGGGCAAGCTGCGCCCGTTCGTGTGTGTCCGTGACCTGGCGCTCGAGCTGTTGCGCCGCAATTTAAAAGAAATCGTTCAAGCCATCGATATCAAACACAAGGCACCCGTGGTGCTCGAGTTTGCGGGCCCGAGCGCGCGTTTGATCTCGGTGCCCGACCGCGCCCTCTTGTGCTCGCTCGCCTCGCGCTTGGGCGCCATCGCGGGCATCTTCGTCAGTGACGAGAAGACCGAAGTTTATCTGCGGGACCAGCGGCGTTCCAAAGCGCACCGCGCCTTGGTCCCAGACGCAGGCGCTCCGTGCGACGACGTTTTGACCGTCGACCTGTCCGCGGTCGACCCTTTGCTCATGGACCTGAAGGGTGTCGTTCGCCCCGTACGCGACCTGGATGGGGCAGTGGTACACCAGGCAGTTTTGGGCGGCGACATCGGCACACCCCTGCGTGACATGCTCGCCGCGGCCGCCCTGCTCAAGAGCAAACGCGTCCCGCCCGAGCTGGAGCTACTGGTTGCCTGTGCCTCCCGCCAAGTGCTCGAGGTGCTGGCCCAATCCAGCGCGTTGGTCGATCTGATAGCCACCGGCGCGCGGCTGGTGGAGCCCGACTTCCGCGTCCTCACCGGCCAACTGTACCCGCCGCCCCGCGGCTGCCTGTCGGTGCGAACGTATGACCCCGAGCCCGGGCAGTCCGAGAACGGAGCCTTTATCGTCGCCTCGGCCGAAACATTGGCTTACGCGGTGGCGACCGGAACAATCGGTGATCCGCGCCTGTTCAAACGGCCCGTCCGCATCACGGTGCCGCGTTTGTTGCCCACCGAAGATGTGTTGGTAGTGCGCAAGCAACGCACCAAGAGCAAAAAAGCCGAGCCGCCCGCCGAAGCGCTGGCGCCAGCGCTCAAAGCACAGCTCGTCACTTGGCAAGAGGCGTTGGCCCTGGGCGTGGTGACAAATCTGGCGGCTCCGACGGGCCCGAGTGCCTTCGTTACCGGTAATCTTCAAGACCTGGGCTGGTTTGCGGGGCGGGCGTCCTCGTTCATTCCAGCGCTGCGAGTCATCGTCGCTCCCTTCGTACCCTCCGGCTGGATCACCCTGTTTTCGGCCTGCGGAGTGCTGTCATTGCAGGCGGATGAGCGACAGATGTCCACCCTCCAGAAGGCGCGCCGCCTCACAGTCACCTCACCCGATCGTTGGCAAGACTGCGTTCCCGTCGACGTGGACGGCGAAACTCTAGAGCTGCTCTGGGCAGCCAATCCGGAAGAACGGCAGTGGGCAGTCAGCGGCACCCCGCTCTCGAATCTGAATGGCCGGTAACGCGCTACGTCCCTTCACGGTGCTGGGTCTCCAGCAGATTGCGCTGGGCAGCAGCCAACGCGCCGCGCTCGAGGCGTTGTGGGTTGACTGCTTTGGGCTGACCCAGGTCGGCACATTCCGGAGCGCTGCCGAGAATGTAGACGAGCTAATCCTGAGCCTTGGCATCGGCCTGGCCAAGGTCGAAGTTGATTTGATGCAGCCTGTGGACCCAAAGGGTCGACCCATCGTTCACGAGCCTGCGCTTCATCACGTCGGCTTGTGGATTGACCCGCTGCGGTCGGCGGTGGCATGGCTCGTCAGCCACGGCGTGCGCATCGCGCCGGGGGGCATCCGGCGCGGCGCGGCGGGCCATGACGTGTGCTTCGTGCACCCGAAGCCCTCGCGCTTCTTTCCCATCTCGGGTCAGGGCGCGCTGCTCGAATTGGTTCAGGCCCCAGCTACGTTGGTCGCAGAGTACCGCGCAGCGGCCACGAGCGCTCAGTCGGTGTGAGCCCGCGCAGGTGCTGAAAGCAGGCGTTGAACGGCTTCGCCGGCCAAGAGCTCCCCGGTCATCACCTGCTCCTCCACCTGGTCCAAGTCTGTCGCGCGCTCGGCATCTCGCATGAAGCTCTGCATCAGCGCAGCAGCCAACCGCCGGTGCAGCTCCGCCTTGCGTTGGGCACGACGCTGGGTGTCCAACTGACCTGAGGCTTGAAGCTCCTGATAGCGAGCTTCCACCGCCTGCCACAGCTGCTCCACGCCGGCTCCTTCGAGCCCACTGACACACAGCACGGGTGGCGCGTGACTCGTGCCGCCCTTGAGCACGCCG
>JANOIG010000098.1:0-19002 GCA_031407405.1 Deltaproteobacteria bacterium | reverse complement strand
GGCTGAGCTCCCCGGCGCCGGCTTCAATCGCGCCCATGAAATAGTGCAAACGGCTTGCCGATGGCGTGACCCGTCCCCCGTACACTTCGCGCTGCGAGAAGCGGATCAGCGCCTGCGCTTGGTTGAAAGTGCGCCGCGCGGCGGGCAAGTCGCCCAGCGTTTCGGCCTGGCGAATGGCTTCCAGCACGAAGCGCAGAGCCCAACTGGCTTCACGCGTGTGCTCCGAGTGCTCGAGGGCCTGCTCCAAAATCAGTGGTGCAACCTCACCCATGCCGTGAGCGAGCAAGAGACTGCAGATCGGCATCGCGGCGCGGAACGACTGCGGCTCGGCGCGGTAGAGCTCGAGCGCCGCGCCCCACGCTGCCGCGCGGGCCAAGTCGGGGTCGATGCTCAGGCCCGACTCCTCCGATTCGTCTGCCGACTCGAACAGCCGAAACAGCTCTGCCCACGCTTCGGGGTCATTTTCCAGGGCCGCGCTTTCAACGCGTTGCCGGAGACTGGGTGCGGTGATGCGGGCAACGTTTTCCTCATCCAAGGCGACGAGAGCGCCTTCCGCGTCCCCCTGCCGCAGGTAAAGCGCGACAAATGTGAGCGGGGCGGTGCGGATCGCGCGGAACGCCTCAATCGTTTCATCCTGCTCAAAGTGGCTTTGCGGTGGCAGCTGCTCGGCGCCAAATGTGAGGGCTTGTTCGGTCCATTGCAGGCTCTCGGCGTGCGCCCGCTCGAGGACCTGAGGCGACGGGTCGAGTAAAGCCTGCTGCACGGCGGCCTGTTGCGCGGCGGCGCGGGCCTGCATGGACCCCGGTCGACGGGTGTCTTCTTGCCAACGACGCAGGGCCGATAGATGTTGGTTGGCGTCATCCCGCTCGGCTCCGGGGGCCAAGCGCTCGACCAACAGCGAGTAAAGGGCATCGGCTTGCCCTTCGTTACCGAGGCGGGCGAAGGCAGCGGCAGCCTGGCTCAAAGCCACGCTCCGGCCGGCCAGCATCTCGGACCGGAGCTCACCGGCCCGCACGAGGTAGAGCGCCCCTCGCAGGGCGGCCAGGGCCATCTCCTCTTGACCGGACTCGAAATACTGCGTGGCCCGCTCGAGTTGGCGTTGGACCACACCGACCAACAATCCCAACCGGCGTGGGCTCGTCGCTTCCTGTTGCAGGACCGTGAGGGCCGCCGCAGCGAAGCCGTCGTCGTTCACCTCCACCGCTTCGATGGGTGTCGCCTCGGGAGCTGCGCCGCTGCGAGCGGGAGCCGCATTTCGGGTCGCGCAACTGATGGGACCGGCGCTGACGACGATGATCAGCAGTGACAACAAAACCCGCATGTATGGCTCCAGGCCGAGCTCTTGACTCGGCGGGACGATGTGACCGACCTGTTGGTGCATCGATTCTATTGAATCGATGGCACAAATGAAATTGAGGTAGCCGATTCAGATCGGCGGTAACGCGGGGTATTTCGCCGCCCTCGCCCAGTCGGGGCGGCGAAATACCCATCGCTTCGATGGAATCGGCACACTAGTAGCTCGGCGCTGTCCCCGTTTTTTTTAATACCCGGCGCCCACAATGTCGATCGGACAATATGGGTCTACTCGGAGGGCCTGCGCCGGGGTCCGGGGCCGAAAGTGTGGTCGGACCGCTGCGGCACGATGATCTGCCCATCCATCTGCCCATTTGCCGATTCTGTGCCAAAGTGGAAGGCCACCGTGGGTCTCGACTCATGAACGACTCTGCTACCAGTGTTCCCCGCCACCTCGCCGACTTTGAGTTGGTGAGGCGCCTCGGGGCAGGTGGCATGGCGGAGGTATTTCTCGCCAAACGCCGCGGCGCGGAGGCCACGTACAAGCTGCTGGTGGTCAAGCGCATCTTGCCCCAGCACGTCTCGTCGGACAATTTCCGCGCGATGTTCGCCGAGGAGGCCCGGCTCGCTACGCGCCTGAACCACCCGAACATCGTGCAAGTCTACGACTTTCAGGACGCTGGCGCGGCCGGGCAACTCCTCAGCATGGAATATGTGGAGGGCCCCGATCTCGGCAAGCTGATGCGCCGAGCTCGCAAGGGTGATGAGCGTTTGCCGCCGTACGTGGCCGCCTACATCGTGAGTGAGGTCGGTCGGGGGTTGCACTACGCGCACGAGCGCACGGATGACCGCGGCCTGCCCCTCGACATCGTGCACCGCGACGTCTCGCCCCAAAACATCCTGCTCAGCTTCGACGGTGCTGTCAAAGTGGCTGACTTCGGCATTGCCAGCGCCAACGTGTTTCGGGAAGCCCCCGGCGTGCTCAAGGGCAAAGTCGGCTACATGTCGCCTGAGCAAGCGCGCGCGGAAAAGGTCGATCGCCGTTCGGACATTTTTTCGCTCGGGATCATCTTGCACGAGCTCTTGAGCGGGCGTCCGCTGTACGCCCGCGACGAGGGCAAAGAAATGCTCGAGATCGTGCGGCAGGGCGCGGTCGAAGCGCCCAGCGTCTTCGTCAAGGGGATACCGCCGGAGCTCGAAGCCATCGCCATGCGCGCGCTCTCGAAGGACCCGGACAACCGCTTTCAGACCGCTCGGGACTTTGCCAGCGCCATCACGCGCGTGCTGCTCGAGAAGCAGGTGCTGGTCGATTCCGACGTGCTGGGCGACGTGATCGAGCGTTTCGTGCCGCGCGAGCCCGCACCGCTCGAGCCCGATGTACTGGTCGACGCCGATAAACCCCGGCCCCAGGAGGGGTCTTCCACCGGAGAACCGGGCTCCGAGCCCTCCACGGGAGGCACGAGCCGCTCGCTCGGTCGCCAGCGGCTACGCGATCGAGCCGGGCGCGAGGTGCGCCACGTGGCGATCGTCGCGCTCAGGTTGCATGAGCTCGCCGCCCTGCGCGAAGCGCTGGGGTTGGTGCGCACGGCGCGGCTGGTGGAGCGGCTGCGTGCGACGCTCGGTGAGATTGCGTTCAAGCGCGGCAGCACATGGACCTGGAGCCGGGCCGAGGTGGGGGGTGTGCCGCTCGAGACGGCGCAGGCCGTGATCGGTCTGATGGCGAATCCGTCCGGGGCCGCGGCCAACGCAGCCTGGCTCGCTGTCGACGTGCACGAGGCCATCCAGGGCGCGTGTGATGGGCTACCCGTACACCTTCAGGCGAGCGTTGGCATCGTTCGCGGCATCGCGGCGGGCCAGCGCGATGACGCAGGCCACCTGATTCGACACACCTTGCAAGGGCCCGGCACGCGTTTGGCCAGCTTGCTCGCAGAAAAAGCGCCGCCCCGCCAGACCTGGGTGGCGGGTGGGCTGTACCGGTTGGTCCGGCGCGATTTCGTCTGGGGTGACGTGCCGAGTGTCGAGTTCGAGGTGCCGCAGTGGTCGCGGTTGCCTCGTAACATGCACACCTACGCCCTGCGCCGCCCGCTGACGCGCGAAGAAAAGCAACAACAACACGCCCTGGCGCTGCGTGAGCTCATCGGTCGTGATGCGGAGCTCGCGGATTTGCACGCGGCGTATCATCAATCGGTGAGCCAGGCAGATGGTCAGGGCGCGGTCGTGTCGCGGGTGATCACCGGTGAGATGGGCATTGGCAAGACCGCGTTAGCCAACGCCTTCCTCGCGGAGCTGCCACCGGACGCGCGCGTGCTCCGGGTAGAGTGTTCGCCGGCTCGCCGAGAGTTGCCCTTTTCCAACGCGGGCCAATGGCTGCGTGAATTGACCGGAACCCGCCTCGATCAGCCGCTCGAAGAGGCCGGTGCCCTAGTGGAGCACGCCCTGGGTGATGCGCTCGAGGGCACCAACCGCGCCGAGATCATCGCCTATATGAGCGAGCTCGCCACCGGGCGTTTGGCTCGCGCCGACGATGAATCCGATGTGGCCCGTCACCGCCGCTTGCTGGCCACCGGCATTCGCCGCGCCTTCACCCGGCTGGCGCAGCAGGCGCCGCTCGTGGTGCTTTTGGACGGGATCCACTGGGCCGACGTGCAAAGCCTCGAGCTGGTGTCGAGCCTGATGCGGCGGGTCGATGCCTTGCCCATTCTCACGGTGCTGGTCACGCGGCCCGACGAGCACGTGGCGTCGGTGATAGAGGGCATCGTCACCATCGAGCTCGGAGGCTTGAGCCACGACAACCAGCTGCGCCTCGTGCAAGAGCACCTGGGTGTGACCGATGGTGTCGCCGAAGTGTGCGCGGACCTGGTGCCGCGCGCGGCCGGCAATCCCTTCTTTTTGCTCGAGATGGTGGACGCCTTGCTCGAGCGTGGCACCGTCGAATTCAAGGAGGGGCCGGAGGGGCAGGCCGGTTTGCGCCGCGTCGAAGGCGGCAACACTACCGCTCAGTCACTACCCTCGACGCTCGAGCAACTGATCGCCGATCGCCTGAATGAGCTGCCGCCCGAAGAGCATCGCATCATTGCCTGGCTGGCGGTGGCGGGTGGTCCGCTCGCGGTCTCGGAGCTCGATGCGCTGGTCGGGCCCGAAGCCGAGGAAGCGGTGGCTCGGTTGTGCGCTCGCGGTTTGTGTGACGCACGCGTGGATGCCGTCGACTTGCGCCATCCGCTCACGCGTGACGTCGCCTATCTCGGCCTGGATGACAACGAGCGCCAGCAGATGCATTGCAGCTTGGGCGAGCGAATTGCGGAAGCTCCGGTCGCGAGCGGTCTCGGCGCGGCCATCGTGGCCCGTCACTTTGCGCGGGGTGGAGATCGCGAAAAGGCAGGCACGTTCTACCTCGAGGCGGCCAATGCAGCGTGGGCCAGCTACCAGTTGCCGCTCGCGACGCGCTACTTCAATCGGGCGCTAACGGTCCTGCCCGAGTCCAACATCGAGCGGCTGAGCGCGCTACAAGCCATGGAGACCATTTGTCGCATTCAGGGCCGCTGGAATGAACGGCGCACCCACCTGACCGAGCTGAAGCGTTCTGCACGTCAGAGCCAGGTCCCGTTGTGGGGGGCCACGGCGTTGATCCGCAGCGCCCGTTTTGACCTGGATACGGGGCGGCTGGCGCGCGGGCTGACGTTGGCGCAAAAAGGTGAGCAGGCCGCGCGCCACATCGGTTCGGCGGCTCTGGAGGTGGAAGCCCAAGCCTTGATGGCGGACATGCTTCGCGATCTGGGCGACATGCAGGGCGCACTGGCCGCTTGCGATCGCGCGCTCGAGACCGTCAAGCGGGCGGGCACGGCGCTGCGTCTGCGCGCCGAGGTGCTGAGGACGCGGGGCGCGCTGTTGCTCCGCGTGGGCCGGGTGCAGGAGGCCGTGGACGCGCACGCGGAGGCCATCGCGGTGTTCCGGCAAGGTGGCGCCCGCCGGCCCGAAGCGCGAGCCAAGAACTCGCTGGCTCAGGCCATGTTCGTGCTGGGCCGGTTCGAGGATGCCATCGCGCTGGCGCTCGAAGCCATCCGCATCGATCTCAGCATCGGGGGCCGTTTCCAAATCGCCAAGACGTTGGGCAGCATCGGTCAGTGTTACTGGCGTCTGGGGGATACCGAGCGCGCCAAGAGCTACATGCAACGCGCCCGCGACGCCCACGAACGCTACGGCGACCAGGATGGGCGCGCTGCCACGTTGCTCGCAAGCGCGGAGATTTTCCTGGAAACGTCCGAGTTCGAGCTGGCCGAGGCGCTCATCGCCGACGCGGCGGCGTTGAGCGCTGCAACCGGCAATGCCTATGATTCCGTGCACGAGAAGATTTTGCGTGCGCTGCTCTCGCGCAAGCGTCGTGACCCGGGCAGCGCGGTGATGCACGCCTTCGACGCACGCCAGGTCGCGGAGGCTCAGGCGTACGTCGCCTTCCACTTCTACGCGATGGCCATCGAGGCCTCGGCACGCGTGGAGATCGGCGAGCAGCACACCGGTATCCTGCTGGCGACGACCGCGCTGGGCGCCATCGAGACGATCCAAGGCTCTGAGTATGGGCTCGAGACGCGCACCTTGTGCTGCGCAGCATTGGCTACGGCGGGCTCGCCCCAGGCGCGGGAGCTCAGGCGCCGGGCGGGTAACTACGCGCGCGAGCTGCAGGACTTGATCCGCGACCCGCAGCTTCGCCATGCGTTCGGTATGCGCGCTGTCGTGGCGCCGCTGCTGCTCGACGACGTGGAGGTGGTCGGGGGAGGGTGAGTTTGTCGGCGGACTGGTGCACCGCCACCCGCTGCACCTCCCAGCTGCGCTCTATTGCTCTGTTTCCCGGCGCACGAACTCTGAGAAGATGTGGCTGACGTTGATGCGCTTCGGCTGCAGAAGTACTGGGCTTTCGCCGTCCCTGTCTTCCGGGATCCCGCGCGCGGTCACCGCTTGCGTGTTGTGGCAGCTGAAGCAATTCGGGAATGAGCCGGGCCCCTGGGTGAAGGACTCCATCGCGGTGCTGGACAAGCGGTCCTCACCGGCGAGAATGGAGTAGTCGCTGTCTCCGCCGTTCTCTGCCAGGTCGGCTTGCGCTTCGGCCTGCAGTGCTGGGTCGCCTCCGCGTCGAACCAGAGGGCTGGTCAGGTCGTTGGCGAGCCGGCTGTTGAGCGTGAAGAAGTCGGGTTTGTCCATCCACACGGAGCCCGCCTGCCGATAAAACCCGCGCTTGTCGTTGATATTGAGCGTGTTCTTCTTGGCCAAGAAGAGCTCGCCCACGTTGTGGTTGAGCGAGCTCAGGGCGGCATCCGCGTCGATGCTGTGCGACTTTGACGCCGGGAACATGCGGTAGATGGACGTCTGCTGACCCGGGAAAGACTGCGTCGCTGCGTCCAACCGCAAGTCGACCTCCGCGATGCCCTGGTTCGCTCGGTTGGCGGGAGTACCTCCGCGGTACAGGATCGAATCTACCGGGCTGACCACCGCAGAGACTCTCAGGTTATCCGGATCCGAGAGCTCGGGGTTGGCCTCGTATCGCGTGGGAGCCACGTCGCGCTTGCTGTCAGCCGCGCTGATGTCGGGTGAGCCGGTACTGTGCTCGAACGTGCCCCAGATGAACTCGGGGTGCCCCGGCAGAGTGAACACGACGTGTAGCGCCAGCAGCGCCATCTCACGCTCGATCGGCCGGTCCCTGTCCTCGATGATCTGCCCGTTGGCGGCCTTGCTCAGCGTCGGAACGGTGCTCGTGGTCTTGATGTAGTTGGCGTAGGCCGCTGCGGGCTCATCGGTGATGTCCTGCCACGCTGACTTCAATTCGATGACGCCCGCGGGGAAGAACAACCGCGGATCGGCGTTTTGCACGGCCGCTAGCGTGGTCAAACCATTGGCTTGCACGAAGTCGTCGAAGGCCTTGTTGACGTGAATTCCGTAATAGATGGCCCGGCCATTCTGATCGATGACGATCTGGCGCAGCCCGGCTTGGCGGAGGTCACCCAGCTCGGCTCGGTTCGGCCCGCGCGGCAACTGGCTTTCAAACATCGTGTCAATCGTCGGCCAGGAGAGGAAGTCGGGGCGCCCGGATGCGTCCGGTTGCGTCGCAACGAGGAAATTTTGCTGGGAGCCTCGATAAAAGGGGCACTCCCCAGCGGGGTGGGGGAGCGGGTTGAACATCTCGAGAGGCGGCGTGCTCGGCAGCCACTCCTCGCTCGCGGAACAGATCTCTTCTTCTTCTTCCTCCTCGCCTGCTCCCTGGAGTGGCGCCACGGTTTGCGAGGAAGGGTCAAAGGAAAATGGGTCTGAGCAGGCCGCGAGAGCGACCCAGCCCAGCGTGCAGGCCGCTCTCGCGATGCCACGCCCAGTGCAGAAGTGAAGTTTTGCTTTCATAGGTACCGACTCACGTCAATGTCGAGACATCAAGCTCGAAGGTTGTGGGGTTGGCGGGCCCTTGTGGGCTAAGGGAGCCCCGCATCCGCGGTGGGCGCGGCCCGCGGCGGGTCGACCGCGGGCAGGCAGCTCGTGATCCAGGTTCGGAGTATCGAAATGTCGCTCGTGGTTGGACGCGGCAAAGGCGGCATGCGCTGCGGCGGCATTTCGCCGTTTTGGATGCGCCGATACAACCGCGAGCCATCGGGGTCGCCGGGGACGACCAACCTCGCGCGCGCCATGGTGATCGGATCATTGGTCGTGTTGGAGGTGACCGTCACGAGCTTGGGGAAATCTAGGATGGAGTTGAAGCTGCCCATGCTTGCCGGGGGCGCATGACAGGGGGCGCAGCTCTGCGTCAGGATCTCCGTGACTTGGACGGTGGTGATCACACAGGGATCACGCGTCGTGTCTTTGCCTTCGAAATCGAGCTCGATCGGTGGCGTGTCGAGCGAGGTCGTGAACTCGCTCCCCCCGGTGCCTTCCTCCGGACCAGCATCGGCCCGAGCCGCGGGAGACAAAGCGCCCGACGCCTTGGCCTCGAGCTCTTCGGAATCCAGCGCATAGAAACAGCCGAGCACCGTCGACGCGAACAATGCCAATGGCAGAGCCGCCCCGCGTAACGCCGACGCGTTCAAAATGCCCCCTTGACCGTGGCGAATGCGCCCGACGCGAGCGGTGTCACGTCGAACCGGTAGGCGGCATGGCTGGGCGGCTTCTCCGCCGTGAGGTCGGCCACGAACAACCAGGTCGCGGCTCCGAGGGCTGCGATGCCAACGCCGAGCGTAATGTCCGCGGCTAGATACAACCTTTGCACGTGATCCACGCTCGCTTGCTGACAATTGGGCTTGCACTGATCGAGCTGCTCGTTGTCGTCGCTACCCCAGTGCACCAACAGAAGCGAAGTGCCGACGGCGGCGACGCCGACGCCGCCAAACACATAAGGGAGCACGGAGGTAGAGGCCTTGCCCTGGCCTGATCCAGAAGAAGCAACCTCGGGTGTGTCTTGCTCGACCGGGGGAGCAGAGACTGCTGGCTCAGAGCTGACGGCTGCGGCCACGGTGGGCTGGGCCGTGGGCGGCGTGGACACCGGGGGAGTCCACTTCACCGCCAGCACGCGGTTGCGCTGGCCTGCGATAATCATGAGCTTTTCTGTGTGAAAGACGCCCCGCGCCGTGCTGTAAGAGAACTCGTGCAGGCCGGGGTCGACGGGCAGACCGCGACCATCGAGTCGCGAGGTCAATGGCTCTCCATCCATTGTCACCTGGACGTCGACCAGGGCAGCACCGGTGTCGTCAGTGACGACCGGCACCACGGTAGGGATGTCCGCATCCAGCTGCTGCAACCCGGACCGGCATTGTTGCGCTAGAAATTCGCCGCACGCCGTTTTCGCGCAGGTCAGCAGGAGCTCTCTCGCTTCGCGCAGGTCGGCCGTTTGCTGCCGCTCTTTGGCTTTTTCGTGGGCCATGGCGCACGGGCCCGCGGCACGTGCGGGCTGCACCGGTGACGGCTGCGCTGCGGGCTTGGCGGCTGCAGGCTGCACCGGTGCGGGTTGAGCCGGTGCGGGTTGAGCTGGTGCGGGCTGACCGGTGGCCAGGCTGCCCCACAGTAGCGGAACGGCCGCGCACAAAGCTGGAGCTACCCTGCGGGAGGACTGCCCTGGCTTGTTGATGAGATACCTGTGCAACACGCTTGTCGTTCTCCGGGTTATTTCGCCGCCATCGGCTAGCAAATTCCAATAGGTTTGAATCCGAGGCAATTCCTCGATCGTCATTTCGTAGCAATGTCCACCCGAGGGCTAAACCGATGCGTCAGACCAAGGCAGCTAATTGCCGTTTATCCGGCGCAACCCCAACCTTCACTACATTTGGTCAGCCCAGCGCTACATATACCACAATTACCCAGGCGGTCTAAGCGTGTAAAGTTGCGCCGTGGCTGCCTATTGGAAGGGTGAATGGCTCACTCATTCCCGAGTAGGCACTTCAACTTGCGTCCGGTGAGCGTGAAGCCGCGCTTGATGTAAAAGTCGAAGCTCCGGTCCCATTTTGCATCAGCAGGGGCCGACACGTCGATGCGCTTCCAACCCCGAGCGTGCCCGAAGGCCTTGCAGTGCTCGATCATCAGCCCGCCGGCACCTTGACTGCGCGCATCTTCGCGGACCCAGAGCTCGCCGATGATTCCATACTGGCCTCCAGCAAACACCGCGAAGCTCTCCGCGAGCGTGACGAGCGCGACCGGTTCCCCATCCGCGTCTCGGGCCAGAAACACCCAGCTCATGGGCTTTGCGCCGAGCTGGTGGCGCAAGCGTGCGAGATCCTGAAGCGACGGCACCGCGCTCGGGCCGAACAGCTCGGTATAGAGCTTTTCGATGTGCACGACCATGAGCTCGAAATCCCGATCGTCGTGCAGGTCGAGCTCGCGAATGTCAGTCATGGCCGAGAGTTGCCATGGAATTCCGAAAGGAACCATCTTTACAGGGCACTAGGCTGCGGGGTCGAAGGCCAATGGTTGACTGGCCGCTGTCACGACGGTAGGACCGGCTCGGGGCGGGGAATCCGTCAGGCTAGTCCGCCCGGATCGAACGTGTGTCAGAGCCATTGCGCAATCGTCGGCCGGCAGATGAGCGGTCTCCCGAGTCGGGCGACGGCGCAGATCCCGAAGAATTGAGCGCATCTCGGGATGCGCTGCTCAGCGAGGTGGAGCGCATCGCGCACCTGGGTGGCTTCGTCTGGAGCCCGGGCGACGCTCCGACACTGTGGTCTGACGAATTCTTTCGCATTCTCGGTTATGAGCCTGGCGGCGTCACGCCCGGTTTCGGGCCTTTTTTCGCCGCCGTCCATCCCGAAGACCGTGAACGAGTCGGGGCGGCGTGGCGCTTGGCCAATGAAGGTAAGCTGAAAGACATCGAGCTCCGCATCATCCACCAGCAGACAGGTGAGACGCGGGTCGTGCGGAGCTCAGGCAGGGTCTACCAAAAGGACGGGCAGGTCAGCCAGGTTGTCGGAGCTCTTCAAGACGTCACCGAAGCCCGGCGTAGCGCCATCGAGCTCGAAGAAGCTCTGGCCATCGCACGGGCGGCGGAGAGCGTCGCGGGGCTCGGCAGCTTTGTCGTGCGTATCGACTCCATGGAGATGTTTTGGACCGAAGGTCTGAAGCTCATCACCGGGCTCGACGAGCCGAACGCGGACGCCGCGACACACCTCGAGCGGTTGCACCCCGATGATCGAGAAAAACAGCTCCTCTGGTGGGAGCATTTGGTGAAAGAGCGCTCCGCTGAGCCGCTCTCGGTGCGAGTGATGCGCCCAGATGGCACGCAGCGGCATCTGTATACGCAGGCGGCGATGATGCGCCTGGCGGACGGTGTGGAGCGCGTGGTGGGGACGACCATCGACGTCACCGAGCGTGTGCAACTCGAAGAGCAGCTGCGTCACGCCGCCAAGATGGAGGCGATCGGTACGCTGGCCGCGGGAGTCGCTCATGACTTTAACAACTACCTGATGGTGATGGACTCCAGCCTGTCGATGCTCACCGATAGCACGGATGACGTGGAGCGTGACGAGCTGGTGGAGGCCGGTCGCCTGGCGCTCAGCCGCTGCATGGAGCTGACGCGCCAACTGTTGGCGTTTGCGCGGCGTGAGCCCTTCAGGCCAGAATCGGCCGATTTGACCGCGGTGGTGGCCAAGTTTCAAGAGCTCCTGAATCGAGCTGTGGGGCGGCGGGCGTTGCTGCGCATGGAGCTAGGTCATGAGCCACTACGAGCGAGAGTGGATCCCCGGCACGTGGAGCGCATGCTGACCAACCTGGTGGTGAATGCAGCGGATGCCATCGAAGAGATCGGCATTCGGTCCGGTCGGATCACCGTGCGCGTGGAGGCAGTGACCCTCACGGCCTTGCTTCGAGCCGTACCCGGAGACGTGCCTCCAGGCTCTTATGTGTGCGTAGTGGTCGAGGACAACGGAGGGGGTATTGGGCCCGAGCGCCTGCCGCGCATTTTTGATCCGTATTTTACAACCAAGGCGCAGGGGCGAGGCACCGGGTTGGGGTTAGCCTCGGTGTATGGCATGTCGCGCCAGAACGAAGGCCAGGTGAGCGTCGACGACCTGGGGACTGGCACTCGGTTCGTGCTCTGGTTTCCTCGCGTCGATACGGGCCCCGACTCCGTGCGAGTGAGCGAGCGCGCGCTTTTGATCGTGCCAAATCAGCATCAGGATGCGCAAATCCTGGTGGTCGAAGACGTGGATCAGGTGCGCAACATTGCTGCCCGGATCATACGCTCAGCCGGGTTTCGTACCTTGACGGCCAGCCATGGAGGCGAAGCGCTCGAGTTGCTCGACCTGGGCCACGAGGTGGACTTGATCCTCACGGACATTCAGATGCCTGTGATGGGCGGGCGTCAACTCGCCGAGCGAGTCCGCGAGCGCGGCGCGCCTCCGCCCGTGATTTTCATGACAGGCTATTCCGAGGAATCCCACGGACAGCGCGCAGACCCGGGCCTCAGGTTGCTCCCAAAACCTTTCACGCCCGATCGTCTGATCGAATTCGTAAAAGACGCGCTCAGCGCACTGGGGCCGCGGGAATTCTGAAAGGAATCATGGTTACAGGGGAGTAGTTGGCAAGCTCGCTAGCGCGCTCTCGAGCTCACCCAGCGCGTGCCCCGCGCTCTGCGCTTCCGCCACGCGGATACCCGCCTCGAGCCAGCTCCGAGCCTCTTCCGTGCGTTGGGCATCGAGCAGTGTCTGCCCAGCCATGAGATACATCGGCAAGTAGTCGGCATGCAGGCTGCGGAGCTTTTCGAAAATGGATAGCGCGTCCTCGATTCTGCCTGCGCGCCGATACTCCATACCCAGGCCGTACCAAGCAAACGCGTCAGCCTGGCCGCTTGCCGTGATGCTCTCCAACATTGCCAGTCGTTTACTCATGCTCTAGCCGTTCCCAAACATCATGAGCGCTGAACCTCGAGCGCTCAATCTTGAAGCGTCAAATACTCCAATAACACCTTCTTGGGGCCAAAACCTTTGAAGCGTGCGATCACCTTGTCGGGACCTTCACATTGCTCGACGATGCCACTGCCAAAACGCCGGTGGAAGACGCGCATGCCTCGCCGCACCACGTGCGCACCGGCGCCCGGCGCTGCCCCCAACGCGCGCGGTGCTGCGCCCATGCTGCCCGCCTCCGCCGATAGGTCGCTGAACGCCGAGTAGTCAACCACTCGCTCTTGTCCGATCGCGCTCGGGCGTTCGCGGGTATTTCTCCCCTCGCGACCCGGGCTACGCCCAGCCCTCCCGAGGGGTGCCGCGGTGTTTTCGGGCGTTCGCTGATCCCAGGCCACATCAGGATTTGGATCGCTGAGCTCTGCCTGGCGTGCGCGCGCGCTCGCTCCGTGCACACGCAGGCTCCAGGCGGGCAGGCCGCGGTGTTCGAGCGTCTCTTCCGGCAGTTGCGCCAGAAAGCGGCTAGGAGCGAGGTAGCGCGTCTGGCCGAAGATGGTGCGCGTAGCCGCGTGGCTGATGTAGAGCCGCCGGCGAGCGCGCGTGATCGCGACGTAAGCCAGACGACGTTCTTCCTCGAGCTCGTCGTTATGCTCTGACTCGAGGCCGCGATAGGGGAAAATTTCTTCCTCCATCCCGGTGAGCAGCACCGTGTCAAACTCCAGGCCTTTGGCGCTGTGCACGGTCATGAGCAGCACGGCGCTGCCTTCTTGAACCGAGTCGATGTCGCTGACCAGGGCTACTCGCTCCAGGTATTCGTCGAGAGTCGGCTCTCGGCCATTCCGTTCTGCCTCGCCTTCGTACTCCTTGATCGAGCCGACCAACTCCGCCAGGTTCTCCAGCCGGGCGTCGGCTTCAGCGCTGTTCTCCGCGCGCAGCGCCTGCTGGTAGCCCGTCCGCTCGAGGACACGGAGCGCGAGCTCACTCGGGTGCAGCTCGTTCCGGCACTGCAAGAGCTCATGCAACAAATCGTGGAAGGTCTCCAGCTTCTTCTTGGCGCTGCCGCTGACGTCCCCTTCCGCGAGGCTGGCCCGCAGCGCTTCGAACACACTGACGCCGCGCGCGCTTGCGCTCTGGAGCAGACGATCGAGAGTCCTATTGCCGAGGCCGCGTGCTGGCAAATTGAAGATGCGCACCAGATCGGCGTCGCTTCTTGGGTTATCCAAGAAGCGGAGGTAAGCGAGCAGGTTCTTGACCTCGGCGCGTTCGAAAAAGCGCATGCCCCCCACGATCTGGTAGGGCAGGTTGTTCTGACGCAGCGCTTCCTCGATGACTCGCGATTGAGCGTTGATGCGATAGAACACCGCGAGCTCACGCGGCGAAATTCCAGAAGCGATGCGCTCTTTGAGGGTACGGGCAACGAGCTGCGCCTCCTCGCGTTCGTCGCGCAACGCCGTCAGTATGATTTTGTCGCCGGCTCTCTCCTCGGTCCACAGCGCCTTGTCCTGGCGATCGTGCGCGGCCTCGATCACTCGGCGCGCGGCCATTACGATGTTGCCGCTCGAGCGATAATTCTGTTCGAGCTTGATGACCTTGGCGTCGGGAAAATCGCTGACGAAGTCGCGGATGTTGCGCACGTCGGCCCCGCGCCAGGCGTAGATGCTCTGGTCGTCGTCACCCACCACGCACAGGTTCTGGGTGCGTTCGGCTAGTGCACGCACCCAACGGTACTGGATGGCATTGGTGTCCTGAAACTCGTCGACCAGTACATAGTCGTAGCGCCCGCGCAGCTCCTTGCTGGCATGGCCCATGAGGGACCCGGGCTTGGGCTCGGCTTCGAGCAAGCGCACCATGTGCAGGATCAGATCATCGAAGTCGACTGCGTCGGCGGCACGCAGCGCGCGTTCATAGCCAGCGTAGATATTGACCAGAGTAGCATCAAATTCGGGCGTTACTTCGCTGGCCTCGGGTCCGATACCCTCACGCTTCTTGTTATGAATGCGCGCCAGACACAATTTCGGCGTGTACGTCCGCTCGTCGTAGCCCTGGCTCTTGATCACGCGATTGACGAGTGCCTTCTGATCTGAATCGTCGTAGATTGAAAAGCGTTGGCTCAACCCAAGCTCCGAGCCATAGCGGCGCAGCAGGCGCGCGCTGATCGAGTGAAATGTGCCCACCCACAGGTCACCCGCGAGCTCACCCGCCAGCCGTGCCAGCCGTTCCCGCATCTCTCCGGCAGCTTTGTTGGTGAAGGTGACGGCCAGGATGCGGTAGGGGGGGACCCCTTGTTCAGCCAGCAGGCGCGCGATGCGGTAAGTGATGACTCGCGTTTTCCCGCTACCTGCACCTGCAAAGACCAACAGCGGCCCCTCGCCGTGCAACACTGCCGCGCGCTGGGCCTCGTTCAAGTCTGGCATCCTGATTGTCCGGTACCGCCCTCCCCGGCGCCCCTCAACCGGTATTACAAGCGCTGGGACGAAAGAATTGCTTTTCCGGGCCGGCCGGGCAGGATCGCGCGGTTCGGTTGCAGTGAGAGAGGCGGCGGATGCTCTGGACACGAGAAGTGTGGGTTCTAATCGGGGATCTTTCCCGGCTCGTGTTGCCAACGGGCTGCGCGTCGTGTGGAGCGGCAACGGGTCGCGCACGCGTCCTGCGCGGGCCGGGCCAGCTCGAGCTACTCGTCCCCTATTGCAGCACGTGCTTGGAGCGCGGCGCCCGGTACGACACCCTCAGCATCGCCGTCGCGACCGCCTCCATTTTGCTGTGTAGCTGTTTCGCGCTGGCGTTTCCCATGCTCTGGCCCGATGCCACGCTGGCGGTCCACCTCGCTGCCACGTCGTGCGCAGCTGTTGCGCCTATGGTGTGGGCCTCGCTGGTCACCTCGAGCGCGGCGTTGCCGTCGGGGCGCCCCAGCCTGTGGTGGCGTTGGAATGGGCGCCTGGCGTGTGACTATCGCCCTTTTGCCGAGGAGCTCGCAAGGCTCAACGGGTTGGCCGTGAGGCGCGCCCGAGCTGCTTGCGCCTGCGCTCACCGGACCTGGCTCTGGGCTCCTTTGCTCGGGCTGGTCCTGGCCCCGGGCATGTACCTTTGGCACCATCCGCAGCTGCGGGTGCTGAACCTCAGTGGTCAGCCCCTCTGGCTCGTCATCGACGACACACGCCGTGTGGCGCTCACTCCGAGTAGCGCCGAAAGCCCAGCCTCGGGGCTAACCCTGCGTGTGCCTCGAGGCTCACGTCGCCTAGCGGCGCTCGATGTCGGCGGCGGCGTGGTGGCTGCGGCGAGGGTAGAGCTCACGAGTCGCCATGACCACTTGTATGCGCCGGCCAGCGACGGGCATTGCTTTTGGCTCGAGCTGACGGGTTATGGACGTGAGCGCGGCCGGCGTGTCGTGCCACTGGCCTCGCCCTTGCGTTTTTGGACGCTGGACACCGCGGTAGATACCTGGTTTGTGCCGAGCCCGGAGCCACGGGGCGATGACGAGTGGTCGAGCGGTGGCACGCTCACCTCGCTCCGCCACGCCCGCTGTGCCGAGGCACCCGCGCCCGTGCGTGAGCCTGTCTCGGCCATTGGGCCATAATCCCGCCTTACGAGTTGCTTTGAGCCGGGAGTGGTTATAGTGACCGTCAACCGTGAAGAGTGATAGCGATCCCCAAGAGCAGCCGGCACCGCCGGTGGACGAGTCGGCCGCGGCCGGCGCCACTAACGGAAGCCAAGAGACCGCGGGTGACGGTGCGCCGCGGACTTCGCCGGCGGAGGGCTCGCCCGCTGAGGGCCCCGAAATAGAGCTGCTGCGGCTGCGTGATCGCCTGCTGCGCACGGCGGCGGATTTCGACAACTACAAAAAACGCGCGCGGCGGGACATCATGGAAGCCGAACGCCGCGTCCAAGAAAATCTGCTGCAAGCGTTGGTGCCCGCGTTCGACAACCTGGAACGTGCCGCGGGCCATGCGGAGTCTGCACAGGACGTCACAGCTCTCGCCGAGGGCCTAAAAATGGTGCTCCGGCAGTTTCAGGATGCGCTCAGCACGCTCGGCATCCTACGCATCGAGAGCCTCGGCAGGCCGTTTGACCCCGCGGAGCACGAAGCGGTCCAGCACATCCAGACCGACGACGTGCCGCCGGGAGCGGTGGCTCAAGAGCTTCGCGCGGGTTACCGCTGGCAAGATCGCCTGATTCGGCCGGCTCTCGTGGTCGTCGCAAAAGCTCCTGCCAAGGCTCCCACCGAGTCTGCGCCCGAGTCCGAAGCCGCCAGCGACTGACCGGGAGCTGACTGACCGGGAGCTGACGGGGGTTCTCCTACTGGGTGGGGCTATCACGCACACCGTTCCCGCCGCTCCCAAGTAACGGGATCGCGTCCTCTAGGGCTAGCCGATTCATTGAATGGCGCCGTACAGGTCAGGGATACTCCCCCATCGGGGGCATCTCTGAGAACGACGCCATGGCGAAGATTATCGGCATCGATCTAGGCACGACCAACTCGTGCGTGGCGGTGATGGAGGGCACACACGCCAATGGGCGGCCCGACATCAAGGTCATCCCGAACGCTGACGGGGCGCGCACCACGCCCTCGGTGGTGGGTTTCTCGAGCACAGGTGAACGTCTGGTTGGACAAGTAGCCAAGCGACAGGCGACCACCAACGCCGCCCACACCATCTTTGCCGTCAAACGACTGATGGGGCGCAAGTTCGATGACGAGGATGTGCAGAAGCACGCGGCGTCTGTGTCCTACTCGGTTTCGCGACACGAAAACGGGGATGCTTGGCTGAACGCGCACGGCCGGCAAATATCGCCCCCGGAAGTATCCGGCATCGTGCTCGGCATGCTCAGAGACGTGGCCGAGGCATTCCTCGGTGAGCCCGTGACCGAGGCCATCATCACGGTGCCCGCTTACTTCGACGATGCGCAACGTCAGGCGACCAAGGACGCGGGAGCCATTGCCGGCCTCACCGTCAAGCGCATCCTCAACGAGCCGACGGCGGCAGCGCTCGCCTACGGCTTGGACCAGAGCGTTTCCGAGCGCGTCGCGGTCTACGACCTCGGCGGCGGTACCTTCGATATCTCGATTTTGGACATCAACAAAGGCGTGTTCAGCGTCAAGGCCACCGGCGGTGACACTCACCTTGGGGGTGAAGACTTCGACGTTCGGATCATCGATCACTTGGCCGACGAGTTCAAAGCCAAACACGACCTCGACTTGAGGCACGATCGCATGAGCCTTCAGCGGCTGCGAGAGGCGGCGGAGCGCGCCAAACACGAGCTGTCGTCGTCCCTGGATACCGAGGTGAACATTCCCTTCATTGCCACGGGCAAGAGTGGGCCGCTGCATCTCGAGCGCACGCTCAAGCGCAGCGAGCTCGAGATCTGGACGGCCGATTTGGTCGAACGTACCATCGATTCGTGCCGCCGTGTGCTCGAGGACGCAGAGGTGACCACCGGCCAAGTGGACCAAGTGGTGCTCGTCGGTGGCATGACGCGCATGCCGGCGGTGCAGAAGGCGGTCACGACCTTTTTCGGTAAGCAACCCCACAAGGGTGTCAACCCCGACGAGGTAGTGGCTTGCGGCGCTGCCATTCAGGCCGCCGCCCTCTCGGGGGACATTCAGGAGGTCTTGCTGCTCGATGTCACCCCGTTGTCGATCGGGGTGGAAACGGGCGGAGGCATATTTACGATCCTACTGCCTCGCAATACGACCATCCCCACCGAGCAGAGCGAAATCTTCACGACCAGCATCGACAATCAACCCCAAGTGCCCATTCACGTCATGCAGGGCGAGCGTGAAATGGCCGCGGATAACCGCAGCCTGGCGCAATTCGATCTGACCGGTATCCCGCCGGCACCTCGCGGCGTCCCGAAGATCAAGGTGACGTTTCGCTTGGACGAAAACTGCATACTCTCCGTCGAGGCAACCGACCTCGGCACGCTGCGCACGCAGTCCATCGAGGTGAAGCCGACCAGCGGTCTCAGTACGGAGGAGATCGCAGGCTTGATTGACGAAGGGGAGCGTTTCAAGGAGACCGATCAGCTGAGGCGCGAGCTCGCCGAGCTCAACAATCAGGCCCAGACCCTGATCTACACTTCGGAGCAGGCCCTGGAAGGTTATGCGGATCTGATCGGTGAAGATGCAGCCGATGGAGTACGCCAGCATGTCGAGGTGCTGAAGCAGACGCTGGAGAGCGGCGTCGACCTCGCTTCGATGCGCCACGCCTACGCCCAGCTAGAGGCCGCTACGTTCGCCATCGCCGAGTCGATGTACGGCGGCGAAGGCGAAGCTCGCTAGCGTGTACCCTCTCAGCCGTCAGAGGTGAGCTTGTGCTCGATGGCTTGCAGGTGCGCATCGACCTGAGGATCTTGCTTGCGTAGC
>JANOIG010000082.1:0-8509 GCA_031407405.1 Deltaproteobacteria bacterium | reverse complement strand
CCCGAGCTCAAGCCGCTCACGAATTCCTTCTGAAGCGCGAAGAACAGAATGGCAGGCGGAATGATGGCGAGCAGCGTACCCGCCAGAAAAACGCCGTATTCCTGCTGGTACAGGCTGATATAGGTCCGCACGATGATGGGCGCGGTCAGGTTGTTCTGACTCTGGAGGAAGATGTTCGGCGCGAAGAATGCGTTCCACTGCGCCAGGAATACGAACATGCAGAAAGCCGCGCTCATCGGCTTGACCAAGGGCATGACCAAGCGAAAGTAGATGCCGAATTCGCTGCAACCATCCATGCGGCCCGCGTCGATGATCTCGTTCGGCACGCTCATGATGGCCTGCCGGAACAGGAAAATGCCGTAGGCGCTCACCGCCGCGGTGACCAAGAGGCCCGGAATCGAATCAATGAGCCCCAGATCGACGAACATCTTGTAGACCGGTGCCAACAAGAGCACGCCCGGAATCATGGTCGAGCCGATCATGAACATCATCAGCACACGCTTGCCCTTGAAGTCGTATTTCGACAGCGCATACCCCGCCAACGAGGAGAAAAACAGCTGCATGACCGTGCTGACCGTGGTGAACACGGTGGAATTGAGCAGATAGTGCCAATAGTAGACGGTGCCCTTCACGCTGGTTTCGCCGGCGAACAGCTTGCGAAAGTTCCTCAGGTTCATCGTCTCGCTGGACCACTCGCTGAGCGGGGGGAAGAAAATGTACTCGTTCAAGACGGACTTGTCCTTGAACACCGCGGCGATGAGCCACACGAACGGTGACAGCACCGCGATGCTGACGAGGGTCAAGAGCAGGCCACGCAAATAGGTGTAGGCCAGCTTGGGTTTCTTGGGCGAGCGCAGGTACAGCAGCGGAAATACCGCAAATAGCGCTAACAGTGTGATCTGAAGGGCATTCATGTTCTCGCCTGCCTCAATCGTCGGATACTTTGGAGACGCGGAATTGCACGAAGCTGCAGCTCATGATGAGCAACGCGACGATCCAACCCACCGCCGAGCCCAGGCCTAGATCGCCCGACCGGTAGGCGATTTCATTCAGGTATGTGATCACGGTCAAGCCCGTGTTGTCCGGCCCGAAACCGTTAGTACGGTTCAGCATGGCCAACGGGAGCTCGAACAAGTTGAAAGAGCCGACCGTGCTCAAGATGACGACGAAAATGACCACGTGCCGGATAGACGGCAACGTCACGTTCCAGAACACCTGCCAGGGGTTGGCACCGTCGATGCGAGCGGCCTGCTCGAGCTCTTTGTCCACGCTCTGCAGCGCGGCCAAGAAGTACACCATGTTGAACCCCACATAAAGCCAGAGCGAGGTGAGCACGAGCGCCGGCATCACCAGCGCCGGGGTCTCTATCCAATGTTTCTCCAGGCCCCAGCCCACCAGCCCATGCAGGGTGCGATTGATCAATCCATAGCGCGGCGTGAGCAGCACCCCGAACAACACCCCAACGAAAATCGAGCCCACCAGGTTGGGAGAGAACAGGATGAGCCGGAAAAAACCCTTTAGCCGGTTCTCCAGCTTGCTCTGCCCCGAGTTCAGCAGCATTGCCAGCCCGAGCGCCAGCGGCAACTGAAGGAAGATGCTGCAGCAGGTGAACACGATCGTGTTCCAGAGCGCCGTGTGGAAGATGGCGTCGTTGAGCAGGAACCTGAAGTTGTCGAGCCCCACGAACACCTTCGTGCGGGGCCCGTTGGTTTGATAGAACGCGAGGGCGATGGCGCGAATGAAGGGGTAAACGAAGAAGATGGAGGTGAGCACCAGGTACGGCAAGAGGAAGACATATGGCGTCTTGCCCTTGTAATAACGGCGAGGCCGGCCCAGCTTTTTCTTCGATACGCTGACGGGGCCGCTGTCTTCTCCGGCAGGTGCTTCGAGCTCCACTACACTTTGCATCGCTCAGTCCCTCGCTCTCACTCTTTGTTAGCCAGGACGGCGAAGCGGTCCGACCATTTTTTAAGGTACGCCTCGGCGCGATCTAGCTCGGCTTCGACCTTCTCGCGCAGGCCGGTCTCACCGGATTCGTCGTAGTAGATGGCGCAACGTGCCAGGGCCTCGTCCACCTTGGCCGCAGCTGTCTTGTAGATGGGCGAGGCGAACAGGGGCGGCACCTGGGGCGCCAACCGGGCGTACTCGAGCCCCAACTGCTGGCCCGAGTAGTAGGCATTCTTGGTGTGAAACGCCGGCAGGTCCCAGGCTTCCTTCAGGGGCGGGATGATGTTGTTGGCCAAGAAGCGGGTGCCCAGGTCTTCCTTGCTATAATACAAGTACTTCGCCAGCTCCCAGGCGAGCTCGGGGTGTTTCGTGGTCTTGCTGATGGTGAGCCCGGTCATCCCCCAGGTGGAGGTGCGCCGCCCGCCCTTTTCCCAGGCCGGCAAGGGCATCAGGCCCATCTTACCTTTCAGCTTGGGTGCGTCGACTTCGAGTGACCCGGAGCGCCAGTCGGGCAGCATGGTGAACAGTATCAGCCCATCGCTCAACGCCTTGGTGTAGTTCGGGCCCCACCCCGCCTCGTACGACATGCGCTCGGGGCTGCGTGTCTCGTGCAAGTACCAGAGAAACGTCTCGACGGCCTGGGGCGTGTTGAAGGCCACGTTGCCCTCTGCATCGAAAAAATCGATGCCGTGCTGGCGCAGCAAAATTTGGATGCCCCATTGGCCGTTCTTGGGTAAATCGAGCGCGAAACGGTCGATGGTGCCGTCACCGTCGATGTCCTTGGTAATCTTGCGGCCCATGGCCACGAAGTCCGCCCAGGTCTCGATCTTGCTGACGTCGATGCCCAGCTCTTCCACGAGATCCCGGCGATAGGCCATCATCACGGGGTGGACGTCGTGCGGCAGGGCGTAGACCCGGCCGCGAACCGTCCACGGCGCGTACCGCGCTTCGACCACGCGATGATCGAGACCGTCCCGCTTCACGAGATCGGTCAAATCCATGAAGCCAAAGTCCTTCTCCGGCCCGCGCGTGAAAAACCCGAGCGTACCCTCGGATATTTCAGCCAGATCGGGCACTTCCGTGTTGGCCACGATGGCGCTCTGCAAGCGCGACTCGAGCGACTGAAAATCGACCTGCTGCACCTCGACCGTGACCCCATGCTGCTGCTCGAACTTGGGCAGCGCGTCTTTGTAGGCCTGGTAGTGGTTGGAGGCGAAGGTCGCGATGACGATGTCGGCCGGACGCTCTGAGCTGCGCGTCGCCGCAAACGCCACGGATGACAACACCGCGATGACGAGCAGAACTAGAGGAGCTTTTCCGTATGGAAACCGGTCTAACATGAAGCGAATCTCGTTCCGGTACGCTTGGGCACAGCCCAAACCCACCTAATTTGGACATACTATACGTGGACTCGCAGCGGGCCAATCGACAAAGCCCCTCCCACAACGAGACTACATATTTCCGGAGCCGAAGCGGCCGGTGCGGGCGCTCTACTGAACTGGTTGACAGCCACGACGAGCCGCGAGCCTTGCTACGCTGGCAGAGATAACTAATATCCGAGCTCACCACCATGGCAGAAGTCATCCTGAAAAACGTCGACAAGGTCTACGAAGGCGCGGCCAAGGTCGTCGACAATTTTAACCTGCACATCAAAAACGGCGAGTTCATCGTGCTGGTGGGCCCCTCGGGCTGTGGAAAGTCCACCACCTTGCGCATGATTGCCGGGCTCGAGGACATCACGAGCGGCACCATCCAAATCGGTCAGCGTGTCGTGAACGATGTTTCGCCCAAAGACCGCGACATCGCCATGGTCTTTCAGAGCTACGCGCTCTACCCGCACATGACCGTGTTCGAAAACATGGCGTTTGCTTTGAAGCTGCGCAAAATGCCGAAGGCGGACATCGAGAAGAAGGTCAAACGGGCGGCTGACATTCTCGGCATCGTGCCGCTTCTGGAGCGAAAGCCGAAGGCGCTCTCCGGCGGGCAACGGCAACGCGTCGCCGTGGGGCGCGCCATCGTGCGGGACCCCCAGTGTTTCTTGTTCGACGAGCCGCTCAGCAACCTCGACGCAAAGCTGCGCGTGGAGATGCGCACCGAAATCCGTGACCTGCACGAGAGCCTGAAGAGCACGACCGTCTACGTCACTCACGATCAGGAAGAGGCCATGACCCTCGGTGATCGGGTGGTGGTCATGAAAGACGGAGTGGCGCAACAAGTAGGCAGCGCGTCCGACATCTATCATCGCCCGGCGAACCGCTTCGTGGCGGGCTTCCTGGGTAGCCCCTCGATGAACTTCCTCGAGGGCCGCCTGGTCAAGGAAGCGAACAAATTGTACTTCGACGAAGGCTCCGGCAAGCTCCCGGTGCCCGAGGAATCAGCCAAACAGCTCGAAAGCCAAGTGGGCCGCCAGGTGATCCTAGGGGTGCGGCCTGAGCTCTTGAGCGACCAACATACCGCCCACTTCGCGCTCAATGGCAACAGCCTGAACATGACCGTGCGCCAGGTGCAGATGCTCGGAAATTGTTTGCACGTCTATTTGGCGACCGACAAACACCGTCACCTCGTGGCCTCGGTGGATGGTAACGCGCGCTTCAAAGCCAAGGAGTCCGTAAAAGTTTACGTGAACATGGCGCGTTCGCTGTTCTTCGCCGCCGAAGGCGTTGGCGCTCGATTGAACGAGCCCGTGCTCGACTGACGCGCGAGCGCCGGTTTGAGACTGCTCAGCGAAGAATCGGCGGTGGCGGCGGCGGTGGCGGTGGTGGCGGCGGCGCTGGAATGGCCACGGGAGGTACTGGTGTGGCGGGCTGCAGAGGCGGCGGCGCCACCGGGACTGCGGTATCAGGGGCGACGCAGGCCGACAGATCGAAGAACACGAAGGCCATGGCCAATGCTTGCGCGGTGAACCCCGAATCCTCGCAGCCGGTCGGGAACGGTTCGTCCGGCTCTGAGCTGTCCCCGCCGTTATCGCCAATCGCGGTGTTGATGTGGATGTCGGTCACTACGACGCGGCCGCATTCGGAGCCGAGCGCGCCGCCGACGGGTGTATTGAAGCTCATGTACTGCACTGACGGACGGTTATCTTCGTCCTCGGGATTCTCCTCCACATAGATCCACTGCTGCGTGGGTGGGACCACACTGACCACCGAGTGTTGGCCTTGACGTATCTCGAGCTCACCGCGCTGGTTTGGGCTAGCCCCCACGGTCACTAGCCAATCAGCCAGGGCTTCACCGCGCGGGAAGGAGGTATCGACGAGCGCAGTGGTCGGCTGGGGCAGGTCGTCTCCCGGGTCAATGTAGTTTGCCGTTCCCTGAAACGCTTCGGCCCCTGCGCGGACCCAGTTGTAATGGAGGTGGCTCAAGAATAGGCGACCGCCGGTTTGCGCATAGTTGAAGATGTTTTGGTAGTAGGGCTCCTTCTCGTCGACGAACTGCGAACCTTCACACGAAAACATGAGGATGTCGTACGTCTGCAGAAGTGCCGGGCTCCCCCAGAGTGTGCTGGCATGCAGAAAGACCGCGCCGTTTACCAGGCTGCTCGCACCTCGCCCATCATCACCGTCGGCCTCGCCACCCACGTAGAGGTGGACGCGGCCCGCACCCGGATTGACGGTAAACTCGCTGTCGGCGATCCCCAGGCGGCGTAGCAAGCACTCGAGGGATTCGGCCTCTCCCGTGGTGACCCCGATACGAGGGATGTTGCCTTCGGCTCGCGTCCGGGGCAGCCGAGTGAGGTTCGGATCGACGATGGCATTATTCGCGCAACTACTTACGCTCGGAATGGTCACCTGCCGACGCCACTTGCCGACCTGGATCACGAGCGGAATGTTCGTTCCGGTCGGGACGTTTTCGAGCACGAAGCGACCGGCAGTGTCCGTGAGCGCAGTGGCAATCGGCTGGCCCGAAGCCGTTGCGCTGCACGGGCTGCACTCTGCACCGTCGGGGATTGCGTCGACGGGCGCGTTGGGCACGTACACGAGGGCGTTGTATAGCGGCAGCGTACCGTTGGGTGCGAACACCGTGCCGTTCAGCCGCGTCGTCACGCCCGGCGTGCATTCGTCGACTTGGCACTGTAGCCCGTTGCATTGGTTGCCTGTGCCGGGACACACGCCCGCGCTGCAGGCGACGCCGTCCGGGCAAACCCCACAATCCGCGATGCCGCCGCAGCCATCCCCGATCACACCACAATAGAGCGCGCCTCCATCCGCTTGGCAGGCCGCTTTGATGCAGCCGGCTGCTCCTGCACACACGCTGGGCACACCCCCGCCGCCACATACCGCACCGTCTGTGCAAGCTCCACAATCCAGGCTGCCACCGCAACCGTCCCCCACTGCTCCGCAGAAACGCGTCCCAGCGCTATCGCACGTGAGCGGTACGCAGTTCGGCGCGACGCAGAGACCGCTGCGACACTCGAGGCCAGCCGCGCAAGCGCCACAATCCAGGCTGCCTCCACAGCCGTCACCAATCACACTACAGTACTGAGTGCTGCCCTCGACGCAGGAGCTGCGACGCGGGCAGTCAGGCCCGCCAACACACAAGCCTGCTTCGCAGCCGAAGCCCGCAGAGCAATCACCGCAATCGATGCGTCCGCTGCAGCCGTCGCCAATCTGACCGCAATACTGACCTCCGGCAGGGGCACAGCTCACCGGCAAACACGGACCCGTCGGGGCTTCGCCCGTTTGCTCGGGGTCGAGCCCGACGAAGGTGTCCCCTGGCGGCACCATGCCTGGGCTGCCCGTGCTGGGAGTGTTGGGAACCAACGGGTCCGGATCGATGCCCTCCCTGCGCTCCAAGGTCGTGCCCGGCTTGCCAGGGCTGCATGCAAAAACCAGCAATGCCGCTCCAATGAACGTCGCGAGCATCCGGATGGAGGGCGCTCCTGGTGGTGTTACAAAGCCTGACATGGTCGGGTGGCCTGAAGCCGGATAAGGCTGCATGTGCATCGCGCTTCCGCCGATCACATTTTCGCCCTGATTGCCGCCGCACAGGACGAAGCAGCGAAGTGGGTGGTAATCTTCGAACGCCGCCGCAATTTGACCGCTGTTGGCTGCCGCGCCGCGGGCTTGTGGCAGGGCGAGCTTTCGAGCTATCTGGAGCCCGGACTGGAAACGTTACCACTCATGAAAAATATGCACCTTCTTCGCAACTTCCGCCGCTCGGCCCACCTCGGGCTGGCCTTGAGCTGGGTCGCCTGCATCGGCGTGGAAAGGCCTGCCGTCAGCTCGATGAAGGAGGTGACTGATTCACCGCCTGGACACGACAAGCCGTTCGAAGAATCACTCGAGCCCGGCGCTGCTCCGGCCCTGGGAAGCGTGTTGGTTGATACCGAGCAGCGCTTTCAAACCTTGGAGGGCTTCGGTGCTTCGGTGGCGTGGTTTCACGACCGCATTTCGGGCGCCACCACCGACGGCTTGTACGACTTCTTGTTCCCCGAGCTGGGTCTCGACATCTTGCGTTTCCGCAACCGCTTCGAACGCACTGACAAGACAGACGAGAAGCTGCAACAAGAGGCCACCATCTACAAGCGGGCCACCGAAGCGCTCGGGTACCCTCCGAAGCTGATGCTCAGCTCCTGGTCACCGCCCTCGCGCTTCAAAGCCAGTGGCCGAGAGAAGTGCCAGGGCAACGCCGACTGTACGCTCAAGAAGGAAGACGGCAAGTTCGTCTACGCCGGGTTCGCCGATTGGTGGAAGCGGTCCATCGAGCATTACCGGAGCCTCGGCCTCTCGCCGCACTGGATCAGCATTCAGAACGAGCCAGACTTTTTGCCGCCCGATTGGGAGGGCTGCAAGTTTGTGCCGGAAGAAACCGCGGACTTCCCGGGTTATGGCAAAGGGTTGGCCGCAGTGCATACGGCGATACAAGGCCTCGATTCACCCCCCAAGATGCTAGGGCCAGAGGTGCTCGGCATCCACTATGAAAAGGTTCAGAAGTACATCGCAGGAATGGACCTGAACCTGGTCGCGGGCGTAGCTCACCACATTTATGAACGCGGCAACGACACCATGTGGGACTGGCGCGAACCAGGCCCCGACAGCTTCCTCGATGAAATGCAGGCCGTAAAAGCCGCCACCGATAAGCCGACCTTTCAGACCGAATTCAACACTGATGAAGATCGCGGCGTCGACGGCGGTTTCGAAACCGCCTGGCTCATCCACCACAGCTTGGTCACCCAGGGCGTCGCCTCGTTCTTGTATTGGGATCTGGTCTGGCCCGACACCAAGGGCCTGGTGGCCATGAAAGGCCTCACTCCCGCTCCCCGAGACCAGTACTACTCCCTTCGGCACTTCGCCCGTTACACCGACCCGGGTTATGTGCGAGTCGGCGTCGAGACTAGTGGCGAAGGGCTGTTGGCATCCGCCTATGTCGCCCCCGACGCCAAACGGCTCACGATCGTGCTACTGAACACCAGCAAGAAGGCCATGGATGCAAGCGTAAATCCCGGCTCGTTCGCGGGCGCCAAGACCGAAGCCTTTCTAACCAGCTACCGGCCAGGCGCAACCCGCCGCTGGCACGACGCCACCCTCACAGAAGGCAAGCTACGCCTACCCGCCCGAGCCGTCGC
>JANOIG010000056.1:0-85020 GCA_031407405.1 Deltaproteobacteria bacterium | reverse complement strand
GCCCTGTGTCTGAGCAAGCAAGCGCCAGCGCAGCGCGCGAGTTCGGGGCGGGGCCCGCGAGCGGAAAATCAGACCTGCGCCGTCGACCGGCGCTCAAACGTCGAGCTCTTGTGCTTCGTCCGCCCGCTCCATGATGAACCGAAAGCGGCACGCCGGATCCTTGCCCATCAGATCGCTAATCACGCGATCATTCTCCAGCCCGTCTTCGATGCTCACCTTGAGCAGGCGCCGCGTAACGGGGTTCAACGTCGTCTCCCATAGAGTCTTGGGCATCATCTCCCCGAGGCCCTTGAAACGAGTGATCTCTACCTTGGCATTGCCCTTCTTTGCACCCAGGATGCGATCGCGATCGGCATCGTCCGCCGCCCAAAAAACATCCTTGCCCACGTCAATTCGATACAGCGGTGGTACGGCCACGTACACTCGACCTGCACGCATCAGATCGGTCAGGTGCCGATAGAAGAACGTCAGCAGCAGCGTCGTGATGTGATTGCCGTCCGAATCCGCATCGGCCAAGAGCACGACCTTCGAGTACCTGAGCTTCGTGAGGTCGAACGAGCTGCCAATTCCGCAGCCGAGCGCCGTCACCAAATCCGCAAGCTCCTTGTTCTCGAGCACTTTGCCCAGCGCCAAGGCTTCGGTGTTCAGCACCTTGCCCCGCAGCGGCAAGATGGCCTGAAGGTTGCGGTCCCGCCCTTGTTTAGCCGAGCCCCCCGCGGAATCACCTTCGACCAAGAAAAGCTCTGTGTCGCCCCCGCTGTTACTGCAGTCGCTCAGCTTTCCGGGCAGCGTCAACCGGCCGCTGGTGGCGGTCTTGCGAACCACCGCGGCGGACGCCGCACGCGATGCCTCTCGGGCCCGTGCCGACAGGACCAGGCGAGCCACGATCTGCTCTGAAACCGAGCGATTGGAGTTGAGCCACTGCTCGAAGCTCGGCCGAAGGGCATTGTCCACGAGCGACTGTAGCTCGGGGTTGTTCAGGCGGTCCTTCGTCTGTCCCTGAAACTGCGGCTCGGCGATGAACACGCTGAGCACGCCCACCATGCCCTCGCGAATGTCATCTGAAGACAACGCCAAGCCGCGAGGCCAAAGCTTGTGCGTGTCAATGTAGTTGCGCAGCGCCTTGGCCACGGCGGCCCTAAACCCGTTCTCATGGGTTCCTCCCGATCCAGTCGGGATCCCATTGGCGTAACTTCGCAAATGCTCATCGGTGGACTCCGTCCACTGAAACGCCGTTTCCAGGCGCAAACCGTTGTCCTTCTCATAAGAGAACGGCGCGACATGCACGGCCGGCCGCTTGCGCTCCGCGACGATCCTGGCCAAGTAGTCAGACAGGCCGTGCTCGTGATGGAAAAGATCACGCTTATTGTCCGCCTCGTCAATGAACTGCACCTTGACGCCGCGATGCAGGAAGCTCGTCACCTCCAAACGCTCTCGAATGATCTGGGCGTTGAAATCGATTTTTGGAAAGATGGTGGGGTCCGGCTCGAAGAATACGCGCGTCCCAGAGCCGCGCGCGGCGCCAACCTTCTTGAGGGAAGTCGTCGCGACGCCCTTCTTGAATTCCATCTGCCACTCGGCGCCGTCTCGCTTGACGGTGGCAATCAACCGAGCAGATAGCGCATTCACCACGGACGCGCCCACGCCGTGCAACCCACCGGCTGTCTTGTAGCTCGTGCCCTCGAATTTGCCGCCGGCGTGCAAAGTCGAAAATATCAGCTCCAGCGCCGTCTTCTTATGCTGTGGATGGCGATCGATCGGCACGCCACGACCATTGTCGCTGACGCTGACCGACTTGCCGTCCTTGTGCAAGGTGACGACGATTTCGCTGGCGTGGCCGTTCATGGCCTCGTCCACCGCGTTGTCCACCAATTCCCACACCAGATGGTGCAGGCCGGAGCTCCCCACCCCACCAATATACATGCCCGGGCGCTTGCGAACCGGATCGAGCCCTTCGAGGACCGTGATGTCTTTGGCTGTATACGACATGGTTTATTGGATGGCTCTAACTTGCACCTTCGTCCACCTCAAAGGGCACCGGTGCTGGCGGAGGCTCGAGCACCACGTGGGTAAAACTGCCTCGTTTGATCACCTCGCGGCCCTTGCCGCCCCGCTGCGTCAGCTCGTACTTCGCGCTATTGATGCGCTGCTCGCCTCCCTGGCTCGTCTTGCAAATCAGCGTGTCCCGCTCGTCCGCAGCCGCCTTGAAGCCGACCAACACGTCGTCGTCGCCCAGCTTCATGAGCACCACGCCTCGCCCTGGCCCGGACAGGTAATTCACCTCTTGCACACGGCACAGAACCGCCCGACAGCTTCGGGATGCCGCAATCAACGTCTCTTCGCCGTGCACGGCGCTGACCCCGACGATCAGCGAGCCCTCGGGGAGCCGGGTGAACCGACGGCCACTGCGGGTGCTCGGCTCTACGAACCCCGACAGGCCAAAGCAAAGTGCATACCCATCACTCGAGGCCGCAACGGCGTAGGTTTCGGGGAATGACTGCTCGCTCTCGGTCAAGTCCCCGACGACGCGCGCATCGAGTGACAGAGCGGCCAGTACACTCTCCCCGTCCTTGAGCTTGAATAGCTTCTGTATCGGCTCACCATAACCACTCGTCGCCGGCACATCGATGATGCGGCATGTATAAGCGGTGCCAAAGTTCGAAAAGAAGACCACTGTGGCGCGTGTTGACCCCGCGACGCACGCCAACACAGCATCCCCTTCGCGGAGCCGGGTCGCCCCAGGGTCTTTGATCTCCTTCTGCCTTTTGATCCAGCCGTCTCGAGTCACGAGCACCTGAGCGTCCTCGGAGATGATCAGCTCCTCCGCGGAGAACTCGGGCTCCTCAGTCAGGCTGCGCAGCTCGGTACGGCGAGGGCCACCCGTCCCCCGCAGCTCCTCGAGCTCAGCCCGCACGATGGCCCAAATGCCTTTACCTGACGCCTCGGACAGCAAACCCCGAATCCGCTTCGCTGCCTTCTGCTTGCTGGCGAGCTCTTCCTGAATCACCAAGATCTCGAGGCGCGCCAACCGGTAGATACGAAGCTCGAGGATTGCATCAACCTGCTCTTCGTCGAGCTTGAAGCGCTTCATCAGCTTCTGGGCGGCATCCGCCTTGCCGTCCGAAGCACGAATGATCTTCAAGATCTCATCCAGCGCATCGAAGACGGTGACGAAGCCATCGAGAATGTGGATGCGCTTCTCGAGCACACCCAGCTCATGCTGAAGGCGACGCGCCACGACCTCGCGCCGAAAGTGCAAAAAGTGCCAGAGGATGGACTGCAGGTCCAAGCGCTCGGGCCGGCCCACCTCGGGATTCTCAGTCGGAACCAAACAGGTAAAATTGAAGCTGAAGTTGCTCTGCAGCGGCGTATGTCGAAATAGATACGCCATCACCTTCTGAGAATCCGCGGTCTTCTTCAGCTCGAGCTCGATCTGGACATCGCTCGCGGAGATATCCTTGACGTCCACCAAGAGCGGCATCGCCCGCGACAGCACGACTTCGGCGATCCGTTCGACCAGTGTCGACTTGTTCACGCCATACGGAATACTCTCGATGATGACCGTCTTCTTGTTGCGGTCGCTGGGGCCTTCGCGCCAGGTCCCTCTGAGCTTCAGGGTGCCCTGCCCCGTTTCGTAGGCGCTCTTGATCTCTTCCGCGCTCGAGATGATCCGCCCACCCGTGGGGAAGTCTGGGCCCTTCAGCGTACGGCACAGCTCACGACTGCTGAGCTCGCGGTCCTCTTGCAGTGCATCCAACATGCGGATCGCCGCTTGGCACACCTCGTCGGTGTTGTGCGGGGGGATGCTGGTGGCCATGCCGACGGCGATGCCCGATGCGCCGTTGACGAGCAGCGTCGGCAAGCGAGACGGCAAGACGACCGGCTCTTCCCGCGTACCGTCGTAGTTGGGACGGAACGGCACCGTATCCATACCGATATCGGTGAGGAGCGCGTCCGCGATCGCTGCCAAGCGGCATTCGGTGTAGCGATACGCGGCAGGGGGATCGCCATCGAGCGAGCCGAAGTTGCCGGAGCCATCGACGAGCGGCACCCGCAAACTGAAGGATTGCGCCATGCGGACTAGGGCGTCGTAGATGGATGCATCGCCGTGCGGGTGATAGTTACCCATCACGTCGCCGACCACCTTGGCGCATTTCCGGTGTTTGGCGTCCGAGGTCAGCCGCGCCTGCCACATGGTGTACAGGATGCGACGCTGCACGGGCTTTAGCCCGTCTCGAACGTCGGGCAATGCTCGGCTGGTGATGACCGACAGTGCGTAGTTGAGATACCTGGCGCGGGTCAGGTCATGCAGCGCGATCTCTTCCACCGGACGGGATACGGGCTCCGGCGAACGCCCTGCGGGCTTGCGACCACCACCTGCCCCGTCCCCTGTGCCTTTCGATTTGCGTGCTGCCAATTCCTGCCAAATCTCCTCTAAATCGTCGCCTGGGCTAACGCTAATTCGGTTACTGAGTCAATTATTTGACTTGCCCGACTCGCGACGGGCGCGGCGCTCGCGCTCATGGCGTCGGGGCCTCGCAGCCTGCGCGTCAGCACATCGCCCTGAATTGAGGTCTATATCAGCGGCGCGAAAGCTGGAAAGGCCATCGGGCCAACGGAGCTTCTAGCAACGGAGCTTGCCGCACGTCATTTGGCGCCGGAGGCCACGATATCCCCGGTCAAATGCTCACATCTCAAAAGAGGCAGACCGGTCAGCCGAGGACGCTTGTTAATCGGCGAGGTCTAGGCTAGTCAAGCGCCGGGTTCGCCGGTTCAACGCTCGAGCGCACCTGGCGCTTACTCCCTTCGGATCCATCCGTTCAGCTTCGGTCAATGCCTTACGCTCAGCCACACCGCAGCAGACGAGGATCACTGCTCCGCCGGCTCTGGGCGCTCTCGGCTGTGCTCTCGTGCTTGGCGCTCTGCGTCCTCTTACCGGGGGTGGTGAGGGCTCAAGAGCAGCGTGCATCGGTGCCGTTCGACGACGAAGCCGAGCAAGCCCGAGGGCTCAACATCGAGGAAATAAAGGTCGCGGGCAACCGGCGCATCACGAGCGAAGACATCCTGGCCTACCTGACCGAGAAGACCGGGCAGGCGTTCACTCCAGAGGCACTGTCCAAAGACGTTCGAGAGCTGTGGAACTCGGGCTTCTTCGACGACATAGAAGTGGATCTAGAACGGTCCGGCGCCAACGTGGTCTTGCGGTTTCTGGTCCGTGAACGCCCTAACGTCAGCGAGATCGAATTTGAAGGGAACACCGAGATCGATGCCGAGGACCTGCTCGAAGCCATCGAGGTGAAGCAAAATAGCATCATCAGCTACCCGGCGATTCAGCGCAGCATCCAGAAGATCCGGGACAAGTACGCCGAGCAGGGCTACTTCCTCGCCGAGGCCGAAAGCGAGGTTCTGCCTCAGAAGAACAATGAGGTAAAAATCCGCTTCAAGGTGACCGAGCACAGCCGGGTCAGCGTTCGGCGCGTGACCTTCATCGGTAATACGAGCGTCACCGACGACGAGCTCAAGGCCGTCATGTTCACCGGGAACCCCGGTTTTTTTGCCTTCGGCTCCGGGGGGCCATTTCGGCAAGACGCGTTCGAGCGGGACATGGCCGTGATCAGCGCGCTGTATTACGACCAAGGGTACCTTCAGGTCTCGATCAATACACCGCGGGTGATGCTCACTCCAGATCGCAATGGCATGGAGCTCTCCATCACCATCGAAGAGGGTCCTCGCTACAAGATCCGTCGCTTTCGGGTGTTCGAGCGGGATGCCGAGGGTAAGGAGATCGAGCCCATTGGCGGTCGGCGAAAGCTGCGCGGCCTCGTGCGGGCAGAATCTGGCGACTATTTCAACCGAGCCCAGTTGCTCGAAGACCTGCAGGCGGTACGAACGCTGTATCGCGACGAGGGGTTCGCCAACGTCCTGGCGGATCCTGAAACCACGCTCGATCCAAACTCACAGGAAGTAGATGTGGTCGTGCCGATCCTGCGCGGGCCCCTCGTCCACTTTGGGCGCATCGAGGTGTCGGGGAACACCAAGACTCGGGACAAGGTCATCCGGCGCGAGCTCGAGATCGTGGAGGGGGACAAGTTCAGCGAAACCAACCTCGAGCGCTCGCGCCGGCGCGTCACCGCGTTGGGCTATTTTGAACGCGTCGATCTGACGACCCAGTCCGAGACGGATGACACCATCAGCGTGACAGTCGAAGTCGCCGAGAAGCCCACCGGCACCTTCCAAGTCGGAGCCGGCTTCTCGAGCATCGAGAATTTCATCGCGACGGCCCAAGTCCAGCAGGCCAATCTTTTCGGCAACGGTCAGAGCCTGTCGCTGAACGCTCAGATCAGCGGTATTCGTACCTTGATCAACGTCCGGTACTTCGAGCCGTACCTGCTCGATAGCTCGGTGGGCTTCACCGTCGATCTGTTCGAGCAGCAGCGCGTCTACAACGACTTCTCGCAAGGGACGCGCGGCGGCGCGCTCACCTTTGGCTACCCGCTCATCGATCCGGAGCTCAGCGCGTCGCTCACCTATAGCTTGCAGCGTGACACCGTCTCGACCGACAACACCTCCTCCTTTCTGCAGGGCGGGAGCTCGCAGAGTGCCTTTAATCGCCTGCCCTTGGCCAACCTGTTCAACGACGGGATCACCTCGAGCTTGCGTCCGGCGTTGACGTACGACACGCGCGACAACCGGCTCTTTCCAACCAGCGGTCTCTACCTACGAGGCTCGACGGAGGTCGCGATCGCCGAGCTGGGCTCTACCAACGAGTTTTTGCGCAACCGCTTCACCGGTCGGTTCTATTACCCACTGGGCGCGGGCTTCGTGCTCAAGTTGAATACCGAGGCGGGGCTCGTCACTAGCCCATCCGCAGACGGCGTGCCCATCTTTGCTCGTTTCTTCCTCGGCGGGATCGTCGACGTGCGTGGCTTTCGCTTCCGATCGCTCGGTCCGCGGGCGCCGCTCACCGGTAGCACCGATCCCAACAGCCCGCCCATTCCGAACGGTGCGAACATCGGCGGAAACCTGATGTTCTACGACAACTTGGAGCTGGAATTCCCGATCCTCGAAGACGTCGGCATCCGCGGCGTCGTGTTCACCGACGCGGGCAACGCCTGGAACCTAGAAGGCGTGTATTGCCAGGCCGGCGCACGCCCGGCCTACGACGAGCTCAATCCCTGTTTTAGCTTCCCGAACGACTTGCTCAACCTTCGAACCTCCTGGGGCTTTGGCCTGCGCTGGTTCTCCCCGCTCGGCCCGTTGCGTTTCGAGTACGGGTTCCCCTTCGCGCCCTTGCCGTTTGAGCAGACGCGGCGCTTCGAGTTCACCATCGGCAACTTCTTCTGAAGCCCAATCAGGACACGAGAACGCCCTCGAGCCCCTCCAGACGGCGCACGAGGAAGCGTTCGGCAGGGCCAAAACCATGTTGCACGCTGCGCATCACGTCGAGATAACGGCGAAACTCGGCCAGGCTGACCGCCGGGGCAACGCGCACCGCCAAGTGTAGCTCGTCGATGACGGAAGTCGGGGGCAAGCGTTGGAGCCCCCCAAAGAGCTTGAAAACGTAGTCGATCCACTGACCTTGGCCGGTCGCACGCGCCAAGCGGACCGCCAGGAGCCCGCCCTCTCCGGCCTCGCGCACGTCAATTGGAGCACCCTGCTCGACGCGTGCCAGCAGCGCTTCGAGCGGTCGGCGTAGCATACGCTCGGCATCCGCACCCCGCCCGAGCTCGAACGCTTTTTCGGCAACCCCCGACAGCAGCTCGAGCATGCGGCTCTCATGCGTATCCTCGGGCTCGCCACCCTCGGCGACCGGCGGCGCTTGAGAGCCTGCCGGGCGCTGATCAATCACCGTGTCGGCTACGGGCCGCCCGCTGCGTGCTCCCCGCGGCGTGGGGCCCCGGTCGGCGGCCGAGAACGGTACCCAGCAAAGCTCCGCTTGATGATGGCCGAGTGTGATCTGGTCCCCCGGCACGACCACCTGCAGCTCGTCCACGCGAGCCCCGTTGACGAGAACCCCGTTGGTGCTGCCCAGGTCTTTGAGCGTCACCTCTCGCTCGTCAACCACAAAGCAGGCATGGCGCCGCGAGATGAGTGGGTCGTCCAGCACCAATTGGCACCCCTCACCCCGCCCAACGATGGTCACGCCCGCCGACAGCTCAAAGTCGGGACGGTCGTGGAAGCGCAGCCACACCCGAGTCCGCGGGACCTCTGCGCCTAGGGCCAGGGGGGCTAGGGAGCGGGTGGCCACCCTCGCTCCTCGTCAAGCTTCTGGCCCAAGGCAGGACTATTCATACGTCTCCGGGTCCCGCCTGATTCGAGACGCCTACCGTCCGGGCAGCGTGGCCCGACCCCCGCAGTTGCCCCGACGTACGACGTGCCAACTCCAAAGTCCCAATGGTCTAGGTCCCAATCTTACCAGCCGGTAGGGCTAACGCAAAATGTGCCTAACACTAACCATCGCATTTTGGAAACTGGCCCAGGGGTGCGCAAACGGCGCGAGGTCTTCAAGAGGCGAGCGCTTGCGCGGCGATGTCCCGCCGCAGCTGTTTGCCCGGAAAGTGGATGGCAGAGGCCCCTGCATACGCTCGTGCATGAGCTTCCGCGAGGCTAGCGCCAACTCCAGTCACGCCGAGCACCCGCCCACCCGCGGTAAGCGTTTGGCCGGAAACCCGCTCCGTGCCAGCATGGTAGACGCGGACTCCCGCCATCGCTCGAGCTTCCGCCAAACCCAAAATGACGTCTCCCAGCTTCGGGCTAGCGGGGTACCCCGGCGCGGCAAGGACCACACAAACCGCGCTCTTTGGGTTTACCGCCAGGCCCTGCAATGAGCCCAGCTCAGCGCTCGCGGCCCGGATCAAAAGCTCGCATAGGTCACCCTCTAGAAGGTTGACCAGCACCTGAGTCTCGGGGTCGCCAAAGCGCGCATTGATTTCGATCAGTGCGGGCTCGCCATTGGGGACGAGCATTAGATTGGCAAAGAGCGTGCCTTTGAACGGCGTACCGGCAGCTGCCATCCCCTGGATGACCTTATCAAAAATCGAGGTTTGGATGTACTGTGCCAGGCCGGGGTCAGGCAGTGTGACGGGGCCGTAGGTGCCCATTCCCCCGGTATTGGGCCCCCTATCCTGCTCTCCCAGCCGCTTGTGGTCCTGAACGAAAGGGAGCGCCCAGGCGTGACGCCCATCACAGATGGCATGGGCGCTGACCTCCGATCCGTACAGTCGCTCTTCGAGCACGACGGTGCGACCGGCAGCCCCGAAAGCGCGACCGCTCAACATCTCGAGACCCGCGCTCAGAGCTTCCTCCAGGCTCTCTGCTACGACCACCCCCTTGCCCGCGCACAAACCATCGGCCTTGACGACCGGAGGTGCCGAAAAATCGCCCAACGCTCGACGAAGCTCAGCCTCCGAGCGAACGGTGTGGTGCCGCGCTGTGGGGATCCCATGGCGAAGCGCAAACTCCTTCAGGAATGCCTTAGAGCCTTCGAGGCGGGCCGCGTCCCGCGTCGGGCCATAGGCCAACACTCCCGCGGCGGACAGCTCGTCGACTAGGCCGCTGCAGAGTGGCGCTTCTGGACCTACTACGACCAGATCGGGACGCAGCTCTCGAGCCAGCTCTAGCGGTGAGCCCTCGGCGTTGCGAAGGCGCTTCCCTGACCGAGCGACCCGCGAACCCTCCTCCGTGCCCGCGTTACCGGGCGTGACGACTACCTCGGCAACCGACTCGGAGTCGAGCAGGCGCTCCGCCAGCGCGTGCTCTCGCCCGCCTTTGCCAACGACCAACACGCGCCGACCCAGGCTCATGCCCGCTCCCGCTCCCGCTCCCCCGCCGGCGCCGCGACCCCCGCGGGCAGGTGCAAGAGCTGCATGTTCAGCTGCTCGCTAAACGCAAAAATCCGCTCGTCGCGATAAAACTCCCCAAACACGATACGCACGATTCCGGCGTTGGCGATGAGCTTGAAGCACGAAAAACAAGGCGAGGCGGTCACATAGATCCCGGCGCCGTCGGTCCGTACGCCATTTCGCGCGGCCTGAACGATGGCATTGGCTTCGGCGTGCACCGTGCGCACGCAGTGCCCGTCCTGCATCAAATGACCCACTTCGTCGCAGTGTTCGATGCCACGCAGTGAGCCGTTATAGCCCGTGGCGAGGAGCATCTTGTCTCGAACGATGACAGCCCCGACATGCTTTCGATCGCAGGTCGAGCGCGTTGCCACCTGCGACGCGATGCTCATGAAATAGTCGTCCCAGTTTGCCCGTTGGCGGTCCGTCATGGCCCCTCGTACTGCCCTGCAGGCCGGGTCGCAACCTGCGAGTATTGACGCCCAGATCGATGTTGGCCCTGTGGCCGCAGCGCGCAGCGGCCAGCCCCCACGACGCCGCAGCTACTCCGCGCTGGGGGGCGCGTAAAAATCCACCAAACGAATCCGCCGTGGAGCCAAGCTGACGCGCATGCTGGCTGTTTCGCAGCGAAAGTCGCCCCCGATCTGGAACGGAGTCGGCGGATCCATCTGGATCTCCACGTCCTGAACCAGGAAGTCTGAAATCTTCTTCGGATTTTGGTACTCCCCGCGCCAAATGGAGCGAAAGTTGCGGATAAAGGCCGGAACGGCGAGGTTAGAGACCCGCAAATGCATTCGATCCGGCCGCTCTTCGGCGAACGGAAACGCGCGAAAGCCGTACCCGTAATACGGAATGGTCGCGACCCCTACGAGCCTGGCGGGGCCTTCGAACAGCATGCCGCCGTCTGGGATGGAAAACCCAGGAACGATGCCGTTTGGCCCCACCCGGTAGCAAGCGTCGCCCCGATTGATGACGCGGCATTGCGCTGAACGCCGCACGAGGACCCGTGGCAGCGAGCGCGTGAGACTGGAGACGGTGTAGCCGATGCGCCCGCTGCCGATGCGTTCGAGCGGTGTGCCCCCCAAGAGGCGCTTCATGGCCTCGTAGTCCTCCAGCACCATGGCATCGACGCCGAAGCCGCAAAACGGTGCTAGCACGCCATCGACCTGCACGAGCCCCACCTCGCGGCTGCCCGCCTCCTCGCGCAGGCGCCGTATGTCGGCCGCCAAATCGCCGCGACCCGACCCACTGGCGCCCACGACGTGGGCCAGCGCGTTGCCCGTCCCGAGCTTCAAAAAGCCGAAGCGCGGCAACTCGGTACCCTGGCGGACGGCTTCGGCAAACACCTTGGTCACCATCACGCTGAAGGTGCCGTCTCCACCCCCTGTCAGCACGGTTCCATACCCCCGACTGACCAAAACTTTCGCAATCTCGTCGGCTTCGCCCAGGCTCCGAGACACGAACAAATCGCCACCCAGCAGGATTTGGTCGAGCGTCGAGATGACTTCGGCCGTCACGTTCTTGGCGTTTCCGTTCACGACTACGGCAATCCGCTGCGGCAGCGTGGAGCCGACCGCGAGAGCGCCCGTGCCCCCCTGCTCGGCACCGGCTTCCTTGCGCGACATGCGCGCTTTTACCATGCTAGGCCGCTCACCGCAGCGCCCGACTCGGGCGATGTTGCCGCCGTCAGCCAAACGGTGCCGAAAAGGCCGGGAACCCGGCTCGAAGACTGGGGCTCGATCAACTTTGCTCCGTAGCGTGCATTGGCTCCCATCCCAGCGAATGAGCGCTATAAGGCCCCCGCCCAATGCATTTCGTAGATGAGTGTCGCTTCCGAGTCGAAGCCGGTGACGGCGGAGACGGTGCCGTTGCCTTTCGCCGCGAAAGGTTCATCCCCAATGGTGGCCCGTCGGGTGGGGATGGGGGTCGTGGCGGCAGCGTGTACGTGGCGGCCGATCCGGGCATGACGACGCTGTATGACTTCCACCGCCAGGCCGTGTACCGAGCCAAACGGGGAGAGAATGGCCAAGGCCGAGACTGTTATGGCGCCGCGGCGGAGGATTTGACCCTGCGCGTACCGCTGGGCACGGTCGTATTCGACGCCGAAACCAAAGCCGTAATCGCTGAGCTCTTGGCGCCCGGGGATCAGGCGTGTATCGCGCGCGGTGGCCGCGGCGGCAAAGGTAACAAGCACTTCGCGACGCCCTCGGACCGCGCTCCGCGGCGTGCCGAGCCTGGAGGTGCGGGCGAGACCCGCGATCTGCTGCTGGAGCTCAAGGTAATGGCCGATGTGGGTCTCTTGGGCTTCCCCAACGTCGGAAAGAGCACCTTCGTCAGCGCGGTCAGTCGAGCTCGGCCCAAGGTCGCTGCCTATCCGTTCACGACGCTGCAGCCTCACCTGGGAGTGGTGATACTGGACAATGAGAGGTCGTTCGTGGTTGCCGATCTGCCAGGGCTGGTCGAGGGAGCGAGTGAAGGGGTCGGCCTCGGCTTACGTTTCCTGCGGCATGTGGAGCGAACGCGCCTACTTCTGCATCTCGTGACGCTGAGCCCCGATCCGGCGCGCAACCCCCTCAGTGACTACGAAATCGTGCGCGCGGAGCTGCTGCGGTACAATCCAAAGCTCGCGGAGCGCCCCGAGCTCGTGGTGTTGAGCCAAGCCGACCTGCCCGACGTTCGAGATGCCTGGCCCAGCTTGAAAGCAGCCTTCGCCGAACGCTTCGGCGTCGACCTGCTGATCGTCAGCGCTGCCACTCATTGGCAACTGGATGAATTGCTATCCACCATCGCGCGGCGTTTACCCCCAAGAGAGGCGCTCGAGAGCAGCGCATAGCCCAGCTTCGCAGCACGGCCTGGCCGCATTCACTCGTCCTGAAAGCCGTCCCAATCGTTAAACTCGTATTCGTCTGGCGCCCTATTTTCGAAGCGAGTGCACGCCTTGTTGAAACGAAGCAGGAACTTACCTGTCGGACCATTGCGTTGCTTGGCCACAATCAGCTCCGCCGTGTCCGGGACGGTGCTGTCGGTATTATAGTAGTCATCACGATAGATGAAGATGATCGTGTCTGCGTCTTGCTCGATGGCTCCGCTCTCACGCAAATCACTGAGTTGCGGGCGCTTGTCCTTCGTGGTTCGAGTCTCGACTGAGCGGTTGAGCTGGCTCAGGGCGATCACCGCCAACCCCATCTCCTTCGCGAGCTGCTTCAGTCCCCGGGACAGCTCGCTGATTTCCTGCTCGCGACTGTGCACGCCGACACGCCCGGTCATGAGCTGCAGGTAGTCAATCACCACCAAGCCAAGTCGGTTGGCTTTGGGACCGTCAGAGCTCCGGCGCCCAATCTCCGCTTGTAGCCGCCGGACCCGCGCGCGCACCTCGAGCAAACTGATGGCCGGCGTATCGTCCAGCCAGAGTGGGAGATGCCCGAGCTTGGAGGCCGACTCGGTCAGGTTGATCCAATCGTCTTTACCGATATTGCCGCTGCGTATCTTCGACACGTCCACCCGCGCGTCACTGGCGAGCAGACGTGAAGCCAGTTGCTCACGCGGCATTTCGAGTGAGAAGAAGACCACCCCGTTACCGTACTGTTCGACGGCATCGGCATTCCCCTCGAGAGCAACCCGCCGCGGCTCCGCCAGCTGTGCCGCCAAATTGAGCACGAACGCGGTCTTGCCCATGCCGGGACGCGCGGCGACGACATACAGATCGCCTGGATGTAGACCGGCCGTCATCTTGTCCAGATCTGGGAAGCCGGTGGCGAGCCCAGTGATGCCGCCGCCCCGTTTGGCCGCCTCGCTCAGGATGCCGAACGCGCCGTGAATGGCCGTCTTCAGAGGGACGAGGTTGGTCGCATCGGGCTGCCGAGCCAGGTCGAAAATCGCCTGCTCTGCCTGATCGATGAAGCCCTGAACGTCCCCGCAATCACCGTATCCGACAGCGGCGAAGTCCTGACACGTCGCGATCACGCGGCGTAGGCGATACTTTTCCTTGACGACGCGCCCGTGGGCCTCCACGTGGGCGATGGTCGGAATCGCATCGGTGAGTTGGGCCAAATACGGGGTCCCGCCAATTTGAGCGAGCAACCCCCTATCCCTGAGCCAGCTGGCGACCGTGACCACGTCCACGGGGCGGCTCTCGTTCTGGAGCGCCAGAACGGCCTCGTAGACCCGCTGATTGGCGCCCGAGTAGAAATGCTCGGCGTGTAAAAACTCCGACACGCGGTCGAACGCCTCTTGAGCGAGCATGACCGCACTCAGGACTGCCGCTTCGGCATCCAAATCGTGCGGGGGGACACGACCGCTGCTCGGGCGCAGCTCACTCGAAGCGGGGCTGGAGTGCCGCTGAACGCCACCAGGCATGACGAAGATCCCCTTTCAGTTCTGCTTGACCACCTCGACCCGCAAGACTGCGGAGACGTCACCGTGCAGGCGGATCGGAACCTCGCTGAGGCCGAGGGTCCGAATCGGCTCCTTCAAGTCCATCATCTTGCGGTCCAAGGTGATACCCTTCTCGGCGTAGGCCGCTTCGATGTCCTTGGCCGTCACCGAACCGTACATCTTGTTCTCTTCGCCGACGGCCCGCGTGATCTTCACGCTGACTGACCCGAGTTGATCCGCGATGCTGCGCGCCTGCTTGCGTGCTGCTTCGGTCCTTTGCGCGGCCAGACGCTTGAACTCTTCTACGCGTGCGAGATTACCCGCCGTGGCCGGCAACGCCAGCGAACGCGGATACAGAAAGTTCCGCGCGTACCCGGGACGTACCCGTACGACGTCTCCGCTGTCGCCCAGGTTCTCGACCTCTCTCTGTAGAACTACTTGAATGGGAACCGCCATGGTGCTGTCCTAAAACTATGGAATGATGGGTACGGTATGGGCTCGCGTGTCTGGAGCACGCGCATCTGGAGACGGGGTGGGCTACGCTGCCGCGGTCTCAGGGCTTGTCGTCGGACAGGTCGTCACCCGCGTCGTCGTGGTCGTCCAAATCCGAATCCGCGTGGCTTCGGTAGTCGTCGCGCAGGCCACCGCCCTCGAGCCCCAGCGTTTTCGCGAGAGAGTCTTCAGGCTCGGCGTTCTCGAGAACCTCCAAGTGCTCAAACTCGATGTCTGCCGGCGCCGCTGCGGCCGTGCTCACCTGGTTGCCGATCTTCACGGTCTGAAATTTCAACACCGCGTCTTGCAGGCGCAGGTTCCGCTCGAGCTCCGACACCAAGATCCCGTTCCCGACATACTTCAGGTACACGTACACTCCGCGCCCGTGCTTGCGCACCGGATAGGCCAGCTTGCGGTACCCCCAGTTCTCGACTCGGGTCAACGACCCGTGTTGCTTCGAGATTACATCCAGCACGCGAGCGGAGATGTTCTCCGATGCTTCGCGCCCGGCGTCTGGGCGCAGCACGTAAATCGTTTCGTACTCGCGCGCTGAAGTCATCGCCTGTGGTTCGGCCATTAGTGTCTCCGGAACAATCTGATTGGACTCTATAAACTAGTTGAATGAGGCGAGCACCTCAATGCGCTCGATCCTGGCTTAATCTGGGCGGCCGGCTTCCGGCGTCTCCGCGGCTGTAGCTTCCGCCGCCGTGGTTTCCGCGGCAGTGGTTTCCGCTTCCGTGGCCCCCGCGGCGCCCTGATCCGGCGGAGCTGCCCGGCGGTTGACCGAGCTCATCGCGCGGTCGACGCCCTGTCGAGCTACGAGCCCGATGGCGGCGCGGGCAGCTTGAATGCCGCCCTCGAGCTTGTCGAGGTCGGCGCCAGGCAGGGGGGCGAGCAAGAAATCAGAGACCTCACCGCTTGGGGGCCGCCCTACGCCGACGCGCAACCGAAAGTAGTCGCGAGTCCCGAGCGCAGCGGAGACCGATTTCAAGCCGTTGTGGCCGGCTTCGCCGCCGCCGCGTTTGAGCTTGAGGCTGCCCAAGGGCAGGTCGAGCTCATCGTGCACGATCAAGGTGTCCGCTTCGGAGAGCGCGAAGAATGACATGGCCTCGCGCACGCTCTCGCCCGAGCGGTTCATATACGTCAACGGTTTGAGCAACAGCAGCTCGGCCTGGTCCACGGATGCCATCACGACCTCGCCCTGAAAGCGTCGAGTCCAAGCGACCTGTCCGAGCTCCTCTGCAAAACTTTCGAGCACGCGAAACCCCACGTTGTGCGGGCTGCCCGCATGACGTTTGCCGGGATTGCCGAGGCCTACGACCAGCATCACGTCGCCTTGGGCTCTTCCTTCTTGGCGGCGTCCGCGGTGGTGGCGGCCTTGGCCTCTTCTTCTTCCTCCTTGCGGCGCTTGCTCGTTTGAACGGCGGCAATCGTGCGGTCCGGTGGCAGCAACACCTCGATCCCCTCAGGCAGGCGCAGGTCCTTCACGTGGGCCGACTGGTCGAGCCCGAGCTCTCCAATGTCGTGGGTGAGCTTCACTGGAATCTGCCCGGGCCGAGTGCGTACGGGCAGCTTGCGATAGATTTGATTCAACTCGCCGCCCGCAACGACGCCCGGGGCGCGCCCGACCAGCTCCAGCTTGACCTCCACGTCCACGGTCTTGTCCATGTCGATTTTCTTGAAGTCGGCGTGCAGAAAGGCCCGCGTCACCGGGTGGATCTGATAGTCCACGACCAGCGTGGGGATGTTGGGCTGGCCCTCGACCTTGAGCTCGACCACCGTATTCAGGCCTCGCTCACCGCTCAGGATCTTTCCCAACTCCTTCGGGGAAACCGCCAAAGACGTGGCCGGAAAATCGGGGCCGTAGGCGACCGCCGGCATTTGCCCGACCGCCCTGAGGCGCCGAGCAGGTCCTTTACCGCCGAGGGGGCGAAGGGTGGCGTCGAGAGTGTTGGTCGTCATGTTCAACTCCTGCAAATGCTTTGATTTCTAAATGGCTGGCACGCTGGGGCTCCGCGCGGCTCCGGCAGCCTTCTGTCATCGCTTTGGGTGGTCGGTCAAACGAAAAGCGAGCTGACGGAGTCGTTCGCATCGATCCGGCGAATTGCCTCCGCCAATAGCTTGGCGATGGTCAGATACTTTATTTTCGGAGAACGGGTGCCATCCCGTGAGGGTGGAATGGAGTCCGTCACCACGACCTCGTCGAGCGGCGACTCGTCGATGCGCTGAAGGGCCGGACCGCTAAAAACCCCGTGTGTGGCGCAAGCGACGACCCGGCGGGCCCCCTTGTCCATGACGGCCCGAGCAGCGTTGCACAGCGTGCCACCGGTGTCGATGATGTCGTCCACGATGATGCAGTCGCGGCCCTTGACGTCCCCGATCAAGTGCATCACTTCACTTTCATTGGCTCGCGCCCGACGCTTGTCGATGATGGCAAGTGATGCCCCGAGGCGCTTGGAGTAGGCTCGCGCCCGCTCCACCCCTCCGGCATCTGGCGACACGAACACCGCGCGTTGATCGAAAGTGGTCCGCAGATAGTCGTCGAGGAACACCGGCAGCGCGAATAGATGGTCAAACGGTACGTTGAAAAAGCCCTGAATTTGCGCGGCGTGGAGGTCGACACACAACACCCGGCTGACCCCCGCGGTCTCGAGCAAGTCAGCCACCAGGCGCGAGCTGATCGGTGTACGCGGCGCCATTTTCCGGTCCTGCCGAGCGTAACCATAGTAGGGCAAAACGGCCGTGATCGAACCCGCAGAGGCGCGGCGCAGCGCGTCGACCATGATGAGCAGCTCGATCAAGTTGTCGTTGGCGGGCGAGCACGTGGGCTGGATCACGTAACTGTGCACGCCCCGGACATTTTCCTCGATCTGGCAGAACATCTCACCGTCGCTGAAGCGCGACAAGCGTGCCGCGCCGAGCCGGGTACCAAGCCCGTGCGCGATGGCCTCGGCAAGCTCCCGATTGGCGTTCCCAGAGAACAGCCCAAGGCTTTTAATTGCCACGATTTACCGCATCCAGCCGCATGTCACGCCTTCAAGTCATCTGAACGCCAGCCCGCCCAAGCGAGGAGGCCGCGCTCGGCTCCCCCGATCAGCCCTGCGCAGTCAGCCGGGGGCGACTTACCAGCACGCCTGGACAGTGTCAAACCCACCCCGCTCCTCCCGAGCTCGACCTGAGCCCACGCAGCTTCCACGTCACTCTCGCACGTAGGCCAACGGACCTGGCGCAGGCATGACTCTGCGTTGGGCGACCCAGCGGCCGGGACACCCCGGGCAAGTCGGGACGCCCATTCCGCCCCTGCTTTTCCTCGGCTACCGAAGGTGAAGCAGCAGTCGGTCAGGATCCTGAAGGAAGTCCACGACGTCGAGCACGAAGGCTGCCCCGGTGTGGCCGTCGATGACGCGATGGTCAAAAGAAACGCCCAAGTTCATCACATTGCCCACCACGATCTGGCCATCCTTCACGACGGGCTTCTGCTTGATTTGCGGCACGTACAAGATGGCCACTTCCGGGTAGTTGATGACCGGCGTCGCAAAACTGCCTCCGAGCTTACCGAGGGATGTGACGGTAAACGAGGACCCGCCCAGATCTTCTCGACGCGTTTTGCCCTGGCGCGCTTCGTTGCCCAAGCGGTCGAGCTCGCGAGCAATGTCGAGAATGCTGAGTTGGTCGGCCGCGCGCAGCACGGGAACGATGAGCCCGTTATCCGTCGCCACGGCAATCCCGATATCGAAAGTGCCCTTCAGCACCAGCTCCATGCGCTCGTCGTCGACGACCGCGTTCAGGGTCGGGTTCTTCCGCAACGCAGCCACGACCGCCTTGATGATCAAGGGTAGAAAGGTGAGCTTGACGCCTTCCGCCTCGGCGAAACCCTTAATCCGACCGCGCAAGGCCATCAACTCGGACGCCTCGCACTCCTCGAAATAGGTAAAATGTGCGGCCGTCCTCTTGGAGCGGGCCATGTTCTCGAAGACTCGCTTGCGCATGCCGCGGATGGGGACGTGCTGGTCTTCACGAGCTTCGCTGGGACGCGCCACTGGCGCCGGGGCTGCCTGTGCGGGTGCTCGGGGAGCTTCCTTCGGCGGCGGCGGCACCGCACTCACTCGCGCGTGGCCTTCCACGTCGTCGCGAGTGACTCGCTGATTGGGCCCACTCGGACGAACCTTGCGCAGGTCGACGTCGAGCTCCCGGGCTAGCTTGCGAGTTGCCGGCGCGGCGAGCGGCTTGTCATTGAAATACTCCCCGTTCGACGGGCTGGCGGCGGGCGCCTTGGCCATGCCGGGTAGATCTTCCTTGATGTCGCCCACGGCCGATGCCGTGGTTTCTGGCTGCTCGGCAGCCTTCGGCGCGGCTTGCGCGGGGCGGGCCGCGGCGGGCACGGCTGCCGCAGGTTTTGGCGCTGGGCTCGGTTTTGCCACGGCCGGCGCATGCCCGCTGGACGGCGGCGGTTGCGCCGTGCCCGCGTCGAGCTCGAACACGACCAGAGTCTGTCCCACGGGCACCACGTCGCCGACCTCGCCCTTGAGCTCGGCGATCTTTCCAGCTTTGGGGGCACCGATGGTCACCGTTGCCTTGTCCGTCATGACTTCGACGAGATCTTGGTCCTCCTTGACGCCGTCACCGACTTTAATCAGCCAGTTTACGATTTCCCCTTCGGTGACCCCTTCACCGATATCTGGAAGCTTGAACTCGAACTTTGACATGCTGACCTCGGGAGAACTAGCTGGCCTGCGTGACCTTCAGGAGGGCGGGCAGGATGCGATTCGAGAGGGGTAAGTAATCCATCTCCAGCGCGTAAGGAAACGGGGTATCGAAGCCGGTCACGCGAATGGGTGGCGCTTGGAGATGAAAAAAAGCCTTTTCGGCGACTAGACTCAAGAGCTCGCTACCGAACCCGCAGGTGCGTGGCGCCTCGTGCACGATGACCAAGCGGCCTGTTTTCCTGACACTATCGACAATGGTGTCAATATCTACCGGCCAGAGCGTTCGGAGGTCAATGACTTCGGCTTGGACACCCTGGGCGGCCGCTTTCGTAGCGGCATCGACCGCCTCGTACAGCATGGCACCGTACGCCAGCACGGTGACGTCCGAGCCCGTCCTCACGACTGCTGCCACTCCCAGCGGCACGGTGTAGTCGCCCTCTGGGACCTCGCCTTTAGCCGCCCGGTAGACCCGCTTCGGCTCCAAGAACAACACCGGATCCGGGTCCCGAATGGCGGCGATCAGTAGCCCTTTGGCGTCGACGGGGCTCGACGGGCACACCACCTTCAGACCCGCAACATGGATGAACTGCGATTCGGGGTGCTGAGAATGGTAATGTCCGCCACGGATCCCTCCTCCAACTGGAGCGCGAATCACCATTTTGGCCGTATGGTCGCCCCCCGACCGGTAGCGCATCTTGGCCAGCTCGTTGACGATCTGATCGTACGCGGGCCAGATGAAGTCGGCAAACTGGATCTCGGGCACGGGGACCAAGCCATACAAGGCCATGCCGACTGCGCAGCCAATAATCCCACCCTCGCTGAGAGGTGTGTCGATGACCCGGTTCTCACCAAACTCGTCGAACAATTGCTGCGTCACACGAAAAACGCCGCCGACCTTGCCCACATCTTCGCCGAGGACGACGACGCGTTCATCTCGCCGCATCTCCTGCCGCAGAGCGTCGTTGATCGCTTGAACCATATTCATCTGAGGCATCGTTCACTCCGACGATTGGTTCAGGGCCAGGAGCTCCGCCCGCTGCTCAGCCAGGTTCCAGGTGGGGCGCTCGTACACGTCATCAAACATAGACTCTAGCTTGGGCCGCGCTGTATTTTCGGCTATGGAGACGGCCGCCCGAAACCGTTCGTCTAAACCCTGCTTCAGCTCGTCCTCTTGGCGTTCGCTCCATTCGCCGTTCTTTTCGAGGTAATGGCGCACACGCAGGATTGGATCGCGAGCCGCCCAGGCACGGAGGGCATCCGACGCGCGATAGGCGTTGGGGTCGTCGCTGGTTGAATGGCCCCCCATGCGGTAGGTGAGCGCCTCGATCAGCGTGGCGCCTCCTCCTGCACTGGCGCGAGCCACCGCGTCCCGCACCACGGAGATGACGGCAAAAAGGTCGTTGCCGTCGACGCGTACCCCAGGCACGCCATAAGCCACGCCCTTCTGCGCGAATGTTTCCGAAGCGGTCTGCCTCTCGGTCGGCACGCTGATGGCCCAGCCGTTATTGCGACAGAAAAACACGCTGGGCGTCTTGAACACGCCGGCGAAGTTCATTCCGCTATGAAAGTCGTTCGAGCTCGTTGCGCCATCTCCGAAGTAGATGAGGGTCGCCAGGTCTTCACTGCGCAGCTTGGCTGCCCAGGCAAAGCCCACGCCCTGGGTGATCTGCGTACCCACCGGCGAGCTGATGCTCATGAAGTGCGCACGGCGACTCGTGTAGTGATCCGGCATCTGGCGCCCTCGCACCGTGTCGTTGTCATTGCCGAACATGTTGTCGATGAAGCGCTGGAAAGAGAGCCCCCGCATGAGCGCTGCCCCGAATTCCCGGTAGCATGGAAAAAGCCAGTCCTGTTTGCGCATGGCAAAGGCGGACCCGAGGATGGCGGCCTCTTCGCCCAGGCACCCCACGTGAAAACCAATCCGACCCTGCCGCTGGAGCGCGGTGAGGCGTTCGTCGAGCAAGCGCGTCTCCACCATGTGTCGATACACGGACAAGAGCTCGTCCCAGCTGAGCTTGGGATCATGCTCCGGGTCCAGCGTGCCATCGTCACCCAGGGCCCGAATGACTTTCGTGGTCACGCCTTGCATCCGGGCAACCGTAGTTGTCGAGGGGCAACTGTACAATCCCCGCAGTGAGCTGACGCACGATCCACGAGGCATGTGCGCCTTCGGCGTACCTCCTCGGTGCCCCACGGGCGCGCGCCCCTCAGAAGGTCTGGATTTCGCCGCGCCCCCACAGCCCGGCGAGCGACATCACCGCCGCAGCAAACTTTCGGGACGAATGAGCTGGGTTGGCTCAGCGCGCGGAGGCTGAACAACCGGACGAGCGTCCTCGTGAGAAGACGGCTGGGGCTCGGCGAGGGCGCCCGAGGGTCTAACCGCCGCCGCGGCCAGGAAAGCCTCCGCCGCATGGTAGCTCGAGCGCACGAGCGGACCTGAGGCCACAAATTGAAAGCCCATTTGATACCCCTCGCGCTCGTAAGCGGCGAACTGCTCCGGCGCAACATAACGCTCCACAGGGGCATGTTTGGGCGTCGGTCGCAAGTATTGGCCCAATGTGACCACGTCGACCTGAGCGCGCCGCAGGTCACGCATCGCTTCCAAAATTTCGTCGTCCCGCTCGCCCAGGCCAACCATCAAGCTACTTTTGGTCAGGCGCTGTGGCGCCTGTCGTTTCGCATGCCTGAGCACGTCCAGGCTGCGGTCGTAGCCACAGCGCGCGTCACGAATGCTGGGCGTGAGCGCGCGCGTCACTTCCAGATTGTGGGCAAAAACGTCCGGACCGGCTGCCAGCACCATGTCGATGGACTCGTAGCGACCGCGAAAATCCCCGACCAACGTCTCCACCAACAACTGCGGCCGCCGACGCTTCAACGCACGAACCGTCAGCGCCATCTGCTCAGCACCACCATCGAGCAAATCGTCTCGATCGACCATGGTGAGCACGGCGTACTTGAGCTCGAGCTCCGTCAGCGCACGCGCCACATGCTCTGGCTCACGCGGATCGACGGCGCCGCGTGGATTGCCGGTTTTCACAGCACAGAAGCGGCAGCCGCGCGTACAGGTGTGACCCAAAATCATCACCGTGGCGGTGCCCGCGGACCAGCATTCACCCACGTTCGGGCAGCGCGCTTCCTCACACACCGTGTAAAGATCGAGCTTGCGAAGGGTCTGTTTGAGGCGCGTATATTCCGCTCCCCCCGGGGCTCTCACCTTCAACCAGCCCGGCTTGGCCCGAGCCGGGTCCAGGTCGCGTTTGCCCTGATCGGGCCCGCGCAAGGCCACGTGATTTGCCACCTGCTCTGTGGGACTGGAATCTGCTCCGGCGAGTGCAGCGGGCGCGGGGGCGGCTTCGGGGGTCATCGGGCTCGAGCTCCAGGACTGGATTGATTGGATTCGAGTGCCCGAGCGGGCGCTGAGCCCAACGACCGAATCCCGGCCGCAGAGACCGGCGACAGCACACCGCGCTCCGTAAACAAACTGGTCACGTAAGCTGCTGGTGTAACATCGAACGCCGGATTGAGCACGCCCACACCGGGCGGGACGAGCCGGCGCCGCCGTTCGGTAGAGGGTCGACCGGAGGCGGCCGACCCCGCAGCAAAGACAAATTCGGTAATCTCACGCGCGTCCCGATGCTCGATGGGGATGTGCTCTCCGCTCTCGCACGCTTCGTCGACCGTGGACCACGGGGCGGCCACGTAAAAAGGGCGGCCGTGCAGCTGCGACAAGCACGCCAGCGTATACGTCCCAATCTTGTTCGCGACGTCACCGTTCGCTGCAACCCGGTCGGCGCCGACCACCGTCAACGTGACCTCCCCACGCCCAAACCAGTAGCCCGCGCTATTGTCGCAGATCACCTTGACGTCAATGCCGCTCCGATCGAGCTCCCAGGCGGTCAAGCGTGCCCCCTGCAGATAGGGTCGCGTCTCGTCCGCCAACACCCGTACTTGCTTGCCCGCGTCCCGCGCCGCACGGATCACTCCAAGCGCGGTACCATAACCGCCAGTGGCCAACGCTCCGGCGTTGCAGTGAGTCAGAATCGTGGCGCCGTCTGGCACGGACGCAGAGCCCAGGGCCCCGAGCTTCCGACATGCCGCTACGTCTTGCCGATGAATGGCCCGCGCTTCGTCGGCCAGCGTGGCGTGCACGGCCGAGCCGGCTACCCCATGCGCGCAACGCAACATGCGCTCCACTGCCCAGGCCAGATTCACGGCCGTTGGCCGCGTCTGCTTGAGCAGGGCCGCAGCGCGTGCGAGACGGCCTTCCGCCGCTGCGCTCGGGCCCGCGCCGGCTGCGATGACCATGCCGTAGGCCGCGCTGATGCCAATCGCGGGTGCCCCACGGACCACCATCGACGAAATGGCTTCTGCCACCTGCTCCACGGAAGTGAGCTCCGAGTAGTGCTCCTCCTCCGGCAGCAGGCGTTGATCGAGCATGATGACCTTATCGTTCTCCGTGCCGAGCTCGACAGCGGAGTAGCTTTCTCCGCTCAGAGGGGCGGGATGAGGCAAGGCCGACATCAGCGCTCCGGACCCGGGGAACCCCGAGGAGTAGCCAGCATCTCCGTGAGCAGTTGGCTCACGAGCTGCGGATTGGCTCGCCCCTCGGTCTGCTTCATGACCTGCCCGACAAAAAAACCGAGCAGACCCAGCTTGCCCGCTCGGTAAAGCGCGACATTCTTGGGGTTCTCGTCCACCACCCGCTGGCACACAGGACGCAGCTCGGCATCGTCGGACACGACACTCATGCCCAAATCCAGCACCACCTCACCCGCCGCACGCTCGGTGCCGCTGAGCGCCGAAAAAACCTTCTTCGCCTGAGCACCGCTGATTTTTCCCGCCTCCACCAGGCTCAACAGCTCCGCAACTTGACGGGGGCTGACCGGAAAGGTCGCCGAGAGGCCCGCGCAGCGTGTGTCTCGCAAGACCTCGGTTTGAATCCAGTTCGCAACCTTGATTGGGTGAGGAAACTGGGCGCACACGTCGTGGAAGAAACGCACGTATTCGGGATGCTGCGTGAGGGTCGCGGCTGCCCCCACAGACAAACCCAATTCACCGGTCCAGCGCTTGCGAATCGCAGCGGGAAGCTCACCGATGGCGTTCTGCTGCGCCTCGCGCAGCGCCTGGTCGATGACGAGCGGCGGCAGGTCCGGTTCGGGAAAATAGCGATAATCGTGGGCATCTGCCTTCGAGCGGAGCGGCCGAGTTTGACCCGTATCGGGGTCAAATGAGCGAGTCTGCTGCTCCACGCGGCCTCCGTCGTTCAGGACCGCGGTCTGGCGCGCGATCTCCGCGTCGATGGCGCGTTGCACGAAGCGAAACGAGTTGATATTTTTCAACTCGGTGCGCGTCCCGAGCGCCGTCGTGCCCACTGGCCTCAGAGACACGTTGGCGTCACATCGAAAGCTTCCTTCTTCGAGGTTGCCGTCATTGACCCCGACGAACATCAGGACCTCTCGCAGCGCTCGCAAGTAGGCAGCCGCCTCGGCGCTAGACTCGAGGTCCGGCGCGCCGACGATCTCGATGAGCGGCGTGCCCGCGCGATTCAAGTCGACCAGCGATTCGCCCCCCATGGCGTGGACGTTCTTGCCGGCGTCCTCTTCGAGATGGACGCGCTGAATTTGCGCGAGCTTGCGTACCCCTTCGACCTCGAGCTCGAGCTTCCCGTTGGTGGAGAAGGGTTGCTCGAACTGGCTAATTTGATAGCCTTTGGGCAGATCCGGATAGAAATAGTTCTTCCTCGCGAAAATGCTGCTCGGCTGGATGGTGCACGACAACGCCAACGCTGCCCGCACGGCAAGCTCGATGGCCCGCCGATTGCCCACTGGCAACGACCCCGGAAGACCCAGGCACACCGGGCAGACATTCTGATTGGGCTCCGACCCCACCCGCACCGAGCACGGACAAAAGAGCTTGGTCTCGGTCAGGAGCTGGGCATGGACCTCCAGCCCAATCACAGGCTCATAACGAATCACGTGTGCGTCCGAACAAGCATGCCAACCACGCTCAGTGGGGCAGATGCTCGCGGGTTACCCCCGGGTGCGTCGGATCTCCCGGCTCGTGGCGGGGGTTGCTACTCTGTTGCGAGCCGTCTCGCCCCCGAAACTGCATCAGTAAATCCTTCTTGTAGATGAACTGCTCGCGTGAGTCGTAGGGCGCCGGGTGTAACCCAGTGTCCATTCGGATCGCGTCCACCGGGCACGCCTCCACACAGAACCCGCAAAACACGCAACGTAGCTCGTCGATGACGAACTCGGCGGGATAACGCTCGTAGCCGCGCCGCGCGTCGCCCACGGGGTACTCGGCGGGCACGATATGGATGCACTGCGCCGGGCAGGCCGTGGAACAACACAGGCAGGCCACGCACTGAGGATCCCCGCTCGGGCGCTGTGTCAGGCGGTGAACCCCGCGAAAACGCTCCGGGTAGGGCCGGCGTTGCTCGGGGTAACTGACCGTGTTGATGCCGTCGCTGACGCCTTCGAGATTCGGATCGTTACGCTGCCCCAAAGCCATCTCCTTCGTATTCCTGAAGAAGTGAGACATCGTGATCGCGAGCCCCTTGGCAATTTCCGGCACGTAGGTCTGAACGCCCACGGCGCGGTTCGGGCGCTCCACCACCTTACCGACGACGTTGCGGGGACCGAGGGGCTTCGTATTGGACATGATTCAACTCTTTCTAAGCAACCGGCCTTTATTGCCGGGCCGCGTGTAGCTGACGTGGTGGCCCTCAGGCCCCCATCTCCGCGCTGCGGGTGCCCCCAGCAGCCAGGGCGTAGCGCGCCGACGAGCTGGCGATGAGCGTCTTGTGATTCGGAGGACTGAGCAGGAAACGGACCATGACGACCGCTGCCACGACGCCCGCTACTGCAATGAGCCCCTTGCTCAGGTCGGCAACAACGCCCATGGCACGCTGAAAGGACTCGCTCGCGGAGTTGATCCCCAAGACAACCAAACCCGTGACCATGATATTGGCCAGCGATAGCGGCAATAGGACGCGCCAGCCAAGCCGCATCACCTGGTCGTAGCGAAAGCGTGGCAGGGTCCAGCGAATGCTCAGTTGCAACCAGCACATGAAGATGACTTTGAAAACGAACGCCAGAAAGCCGAGCAGAACAACTGCGAAGTGACTCATCTGCTGAGTGAAGAGCACGGTCTCACCGATAGCGACGTGGATGCCATCACGCTGCAGGAAAGGCAGATCCCAGCCGCCCAGGAAAATTGCCGCCATCACCGCGCCCGCGGAGACCATGGCGATGTACTCAGAGAACATGAACATCGCGAACTTCATCCCGCAATACTCGGTAAAGTAGCCGGCAACCAATTCGCTCTCACCCTCCGGAATATCGAACGGAATGCGCTTGGATTCGGCCACCGCGGCGGTGAAAAAGAGAACGAAAGCGAGCGGCTGAGCAAAGATGCCCCAGGTGTTCGCCGCCTGCCAACGAACCATGTCGTCCACTTGCAAGGTCCCGTAGATCATCATGGCCCCGATCAAGGTCAGGCCCAGCGTGACCTCGTACGAGACCATTTGACTGGCGGCGCGCAGCCCCCCGAGCAGACTGTACTTGTTGTCGCTGGCCCATCCGGCCAGAGCGGCCCCTACGATGCCGGTACCGGCCACCGCAAAGAAGTACAGGATGCCTACGTTGATGTCGGCAACCAAGAGCTGGACGGCTCCCTCGGTACACACGCCCTCGGCCGGCACGGTTGGCAACAGGGATGTGATGTCGACGCCCCAAGCGGTCTTGGCGCCAAAACACAGGGTGTCGCTAAACGGTATGACGGCCAATACGATTAGGGCGGGAAAGAAAGCCAACCATGGCGCCAGCCCAAACATGAGACGGTCAACCCCGAGTGGAATGATGTCTTCCTTGAAGGCCGTTTTCAGACCATCCGCCGCCGGGTGCAGCAACCCCAGCAGGCGAATGCCAACGCGCTTACCCCGCATGTTCGCGGCAGCAAATACCGCGCCCGTCAGCATCGCCGCCGCGAGCAGCAACACTCCGCCGCCGTGGGCAGCGCTCGCAACCACGCCTCCCAGGGGCGAGCCGCCGACCAGCGCCATTGCAAAGAGCAACCCGAGTTGGGCCAATACACCGACGGTGGCCAGCTGACGCGGGGCGCCCAAGGACAAAAGCACCCGGTCGAGCGCGGACTCGGCACCGCGGCGCCGGACGTGCGCCACCATGGCGGCGACAGTGGCCCAGGTCATGAACAGCGCCAGTTGGCTAAACACGATGGCGCGGCCCATGGACACTGGTTCGCCAGCTCGCGCCTGCTTGTCGAGCAGCGCGAGACCGAGCACGGCCAGAGCGGCGCCCGCCGCAGGAATCACCGCCAGCGGCCGCGCAAGCCAGGTGGGCAGCCACAAGACCGCGCGATCAGGCCCGACGCGGTCCTGGATCATCGCGCCTTGCCTTCGGTCTACCCACGTGAAAATAACCGCGACGTTCATGCCGAACATCACGACAAAAACCGCACGCAAGATGCCGAGGAACTCGCGACTGCCGAGCACCAGCAGGATGAAGTCGATGACGCGGTCCATCATTGCACGGCTCCTGGTTGCAGCGAACGCCTTGGCCTTACCGATGCAACAGCCGGGGCGACGCCGGACAGCGAAGCCCGCAGCTCGTCGAGGCTGTGCCACGCAATCGGTACCCCGAGGCGAACCCCTAGCGCCGCAGCCAGCTTCCACGCGGGACGAGATTGCCCGTGCGGCTCGACCGCCTGCTCGCTCTCTTGCACGATCCCCTTGGCGTTCATGAATTGGCCATCACATTCGGCCCAGCTCGACGCGGGGAGGAGCACGTGAGCCGCGTCGGTCAACGGACCCTGCCAGGTGCCGAGGACGACGAGGCCCTTCAGCTTGCCAAGCTCCTTCAGCGAAGACTCGTCGTCGACCGCGCTACCCAGGGCGAGCACGTGGGTGACCGCTCCTGCCTGGATGGCGGCAGCGAGAGCCGCGAAGGTTTGAGGCTTCTTGGGAGCAGTCAGCGTGGCTACCCCCGCCGTGTTGGGGTTCTTGTCGGTGTGACGTAGGATCTTGTCCCCTTCCCCCGAGGGCCGACCCGTCGAAAACACCTGCGTCGCACCCAGGTGCCGGGCCGCGAGCGTGAGGACGGCAAAGTTGTCCTCCATCGAGTGCTGTGCGCTCAGGAGCACAGCCAGTCGCCCCGCATCGGCGGACCGGAGTAGCTCTGCGCCACGATCCAACGCAGTGCCAATCTTGACCGTTTCCCCGCTCATTCTTGCATCGAGGGCGCGGCCCTCTTGGGTGCGCCGGTAGTCGAGCATGCCCTCGTCGCACATCCAATACTTGTTGACCTCAGGGTTCTCCCGCGGCCGATGTCGATACACCTTCCCGTCGCGCGGATCGTAGTCGAGAAACGCGCTGCAGCCCGTGGCGCAGCCCTGGCAAACCGAGCGCACGCTGCGCAAGAACCAGACCCGCGCCTTGAACCGGAAGTCCGACGCCGTCAACGCCCCCACCGGGCACACGTACTCGGTCATGAGCGTGTACGGGTTATCGAGCTCACGACCCGGCGAAACGACGATCTCGTTGACGTTTCCGCGCTCCCGGACGGACAACACCGGATCCTGCGCTACCTCTTCACAGAAACGCACACAGCGCGTACAAATGATGCAGCGCTCTGCGTCGTAGACGATGGTCGGACCAAACACGACCGCCTTGGGCTTGTGCACCGGTTCGTCATGCATGCGCTTGGGCGCGTGCTGATGCTCGAGCCAGTAGTCTTGCAGCCGACACTCCCCGGCTTGATCGCAGATGGGACAATCCACGGGATGGTTGAGCAGCAAGAACTCTTGAACTGCAGCCCGGGCCTTGGCCACGTGTGGGCTCGACTCGCTCTTGATCTCCAGCCCCTCGGACACCACTTGCTGGCACGCAGGCTGAAGCTTGGGTTTCTGCTGATCCACGTATTGCCCCGTGCCGGAGTCGTAGCTCAGCACATTGAGCATGAGCGCGGGGCGACCGGGTGGAGGCGCCACTTCGATCAAGCACATCCGACAGTTGGCCGCGATGCTCAAACCCGGGTGCCAACAATAGTGCGGAATGTCGATTCCAGAGCGGTGAGCGGCCTGAATGACCGTTTCACCCTTTTCAAATGGAATCTCTCGACCATCTAACTTGAACGTCGGCATCTGAGTCTCCTAGATCCGAATCCATTGAAGCGATGCGAATTTCGCGGCCCCGTTTGGGCGTGGGCAGCAAAATTCCCTGCCTTGCAATGCCTCTGATTCGTCCACTTCAATTTCCTGGGGCCTCGATTCATGGAATCGAGGCCTTGTGGTCCGAATCCATTGAAGCGTCAGCGGTCGCACTCGCCACCAATCATGTTCAACGAGCCGAAACACGGCACCACGTCCGCGATCATCGCCCCTGTAATCACCCGCTCGAGGCCCCCAGTGATTAGAAAACATGGGGGCCGGATCCGCACGCGATACGGGGTCCCGCTGCCATCGCTGACCAGGTAAAAGCCGAGCTCCCCATTGCCGCCCTCGCTATACGCGTACACTTCACCGGCGGGTATTTTCAGCCCTTCCATGATGATCTTGAAGTGACGAATGGTGCCTTCGATCGTGGTGTAGACGCTCTCCTTCTCAGGCAGGACCACGCGCGGGTCGTCCACGTTGATGGGTCCGGCGTCGGGCAGCTTTTGCAGCGCTTGCTCGACGATCCTGGCGCTCTGCTTGATTTCTTCGAGCCTCACCACGAACCGGTCGAAACAATCCCCTTCGGCCCCCACGGGGACCTCGAAGTCGAACTCTTCATAGCCGCCATAGGGATGCGCCTTGCGCACGTCGTAGGGAACTCCCGACGCGCGCAAGCAGGGGCCCGTCCAACCCAAGGAGATGGCATCCTCCGCGCTGATCTTGCCAATGCCCTGCAGGCGGTCGAGGAAGATGCGGTTCCCGAACAGGAGCCGCTCAGACTCTTCAACGATAGACAAAATCTGTGCCACTGCCCCGCGCGACGTTTCCTTGAAACTATCGGTTGGCGGCGACGCCATGCCTCCAACCCGACCAAAGCTGTGCGTCAGGCGCGCGCCGGTCTCCTCTTCCATGATGTCCCAGATCATCTCGCGACCCTTGATCATCCAGAGGAACGGCGTGAACGCGCCCAGCTCCATCGCCATGGCGCCCGCACAGGTCAAATGATCGGAGATGCGCGCGAGCTCACCCAAGGCGACGCGATAATAGGTGCAACGCGGCGTGACCTTGATCCCGAGCATCTTTTCACAGGCCTGTGAGAAGCCCACGTTGTTGAGCATGGGTGAGATGTAGTTACAGCGGTCGACATAGGGATAGACCTGCGTCCACGTGCCGCGCTCACACATCTTTTCGAACCCGCGGTGCAAGTAACCCACCTGCACGTCGACGCGTTCGATGATCTCTCCGCTCAGCTCCATCACGCAGCGCACCGTGCCATGCATGGCCGGGTGCGCCGGGCCCACATTGATGAGCATGGGTTCCGCGTCGAGCTCCAGCTCCGATCGGTCGAGCTCTAAATCTAGGGATTCCATTACTGCGCCTTATTTGTCGGCCTGTCGTCGACGATGGGCCCGGGTCTGCTTGCCACCTGTGCGCCCAGGCGCTTGCGTGCGCCCGAGCTGTATCTTCGAAGCTCCCCGCGCTTGAAAGCTACTCGCACCCGAGCAGCCTTGCGCTTCGCACTCGAGCAACCTTGCGCTTCGCACTCGAGCAACCTTGCGCTGGAAAGACTTAAAAACGACTGCCGTCGAGCGCTCAATGCGCCCTCGAAAGGTCGGCGCCGAGCAATGCCTCCGGAAAGAGCTCTGAATCCCTACCGTCACCCAACACTGCCGACTGGTGTGTCTGACGCCCAAAGGGCATGCCCTCATGTTGGCCAAACGGAGCAATTTTCTCGTTGTTTGCTTCCGGTCGGTACGGAACGAGGGGTTGAATCCGATCAGCGGGGTAATCCCGGCGCAAGGGGTGCCCGATAAACTCGGGATACAAGAGGATGCGTCGCAGATCAGGGTGGCCAACGAATCGAATCCCAAACATGTCCCAACATTCACGTTCCATCCAATTGGCACTACCCCAAAGGTCGGCCAAAGAATCGACCGCGGCGTGCTCTCCATTCTGGTCGCCAACGCGTGTCTTGAGCCGGAGGCGGTGACCGCGCTGCAGCGAGTACAAGTGGGCCACGACCTCGAAGCGCGGGTCCCGATCCGGGTAGTCGACCGCGGTCAGATCGGTGAGCATGTCCATTTGCGCGGATGGAGCGTCTCGCAAATGGCGGCAGACCTCGTGCCAGCTCCCGGGGTCGAGCACGACGGTCTCGTCCCCATGCTGGGCGTGAGTTTCGAGCACCGCCAGCGCGAACTGGTTTTTCAGTAAATCGACGAGTCGCTGGGCCATTTGATCTCTGGGGTCCTGGTCCTTCAGGTCGGCAGCATCACGCCACAGAAACTGGCTTTTTACCGAGCTGGACCAGACCATTCTGGACCAAACCATGCGTGGGCAAATCGACCGGATCGACGCGCGGCTTGACCATGGCGGGACGATTATCTCGACGGGCAATCTTGTCCATGAGCAGCATCAACCCATCCAGAACGCCCTCGGGACGAGGTGGACAGCCCGGGATATATACGTCGCAGGGCACGATCTTGTCGATGCCCGCCACCGTCGCATAATTATCGTAGAAGCCGCCACAAGACGCGCAGGTTCCAAACGCCACGACCCACTTGGGCTCGGCCATCTGCTCGTAGATGCGCTTGAGCACCGGCGCTTGCCGCTGGGTGATGGTCCCCACGACCCACAGCAAGTCACTCTGACGGGGCGAAAAACGGGGGACTTCTGCGCCAAAGCGCGCCAGGTCATAGCGCGGGCTCGTCACCCCCATGAACTCCATGCCGCAACACGCCGTCACGAAGGGACACATGAAAAGGGAGTATTTTTGCGCCCAAGCCAGCAAGTCCTTGAGGCGAGTCGTGGCGAAGCCGTCGACCAGCACCGGCTCCATGACGCGCGTCGACTTGCCTGCTCCCGATATTAGCTCTCCCATTCGAGCGCTCCTTTTTTCCAACAATACACGAGGGCTATCAACAGGGAGCCGATGAACGCGAGCATCGTCGCAAAGCCAATCCAGCCGAGGCCCTTGAACAAGACCGCCCAAGGATACATGAACACGACCTCGATATCGAAGACCACGAAGAGAATGGCAGTCAGGTAGAACTTCACGCTCATCTTCGTCTGACCCGCGCCCTCCGTGTCGTTGCCGCATTCAAACGGCATGACCTTGTCTGGAGTCGGGTTCTTCGGGCCCAGGAAGTGGCCCGCGAAGTACATCCCGGCGCAGATCGTCAGCGCCACCCCGAACATCACGAACATCGGTAGGTAAAGATCGAGCATGGTCTAGTCGAGTTCTCTGGCCGTGTGCGTTTGCCTCGCGTCGGGCGCCTTCGTCGGATGCATGGACATCGGACGCAATAACACCGGACTCAATGACATCGGACTCAATAAGAGAGCACCTGGAGCGGGAAAAAACGCCGCTGTTTCCAGCGCTTGATAGTGCCTTGACCAACCCCTGTCAATTGTCGCGCACCCCCTCGGGCGAGCAGCTCTCCCGCGCCGGAGCACTGCGTCGCCCGCGCCACTGGTTTATTGGCCGGCACCCACGGTCGACAGCTCTCGGGCGCTAGGCGGAGTTTTTGGCCACCAGGACTTGCCAGGGCGCAATCAGGCTGCCGAACCGCTCTTCAACCCGCCGGCGCACATCGGCCACGACCGATTCATCCGCCCCCGACCGACGAGCCTCCTCCACCGCACCGAGCGCTGCGAGAAAGCGGCCCCGTTCCAGAAAAGCCTCGGAGAGCCGGGGCCAAACGGAGTGTGCGCCCAACATCGCGGCCCGCCGCAACGGCCCAATCGCCTCGCCGGGCCGATCCTCAGCCAGCAGCGCCGACCCCAAACGCTCATAAATTTGCGCCGCAACCGGCATTTCGCCCGCGTACTGAACAGCGAGCCGCAGAATTTCTTCCGCTTGAGTGGCTTCACCAAGAGCCGAGCAGGCAGAGCCAAGCAGCCCCAAGGCATGCGCCAGCGTGCCGCGCGTGTCGGGTTGAAGCGCCTGCGCCTCCGGCGTCCTCAAGAAAATCGTGAGCGCCGCCGGCCAGGTCGCCAACAGCTCCTTGACGGCGGCATAGTCACGCTGTTCAAACAAACCTTCAGCCTGCGCTACATGACCCAAATCGATGGCGTTTCGCGTTTCCGGGCGGGCGACATGACTGAGCTCCCGCCGAACCCGATCGCGCAGATCATTGCGAAACTCGTTCAAGGGTAGCGACTGGTCCACGTCGTCACACGTAAACCGCAGCTCAGGCTCCCCCTTCTCGAAACTCAATTCATTGAGCGACAGCCCATACAGCGGTGCCAAGAGCAGGTACTGTGGGCCGATGAACTGCTGGATCCCCTCCGCGTCGTCAGCGCGCTCGGGACGCGGGCCGTGCGGCGCATCGAGCAACAGCGCTGACACGAGCCGGCGCTGGAAGTCGGCCAAGGGCAGCCGTTCCGACTCGTCGCTCGAACCCTCGCCAGCTCCGACACTAAAGTCGACCAGCGTATTCTCAGGGTGCCGGCGGTCCACGGTGAGCGCGGTGATGCGTGCCCCAGTAATCAGCGAGAAAGCGAAGAACCGCTCACCCAAGATGTCGCACAACGCCTGGAAACTAGAAACAGTTTGCCCGACTCGATCGAACCAACCGTCCGTGCGAACGACCTCCAGCGATAAAGAACGTAGCTGGGGCATAGACCCAGGCTGGAGAATGGCACGGAACCCGAGTGCATTCAAAGAATTCCCAGGATCGTCAAAACCATGACGACCAAACTTCACACTTCGCCTTACACCGCCCGGGGGCCCGCTCTCGTCGAAGCTTCCGAGCACGAGGGAGTGCGTCGCGCATTGCTCGAATGGTACGCGCGAGAGCAGCGCCAGCTGCCCTGGCGTTCGAGCCGCGACCCGTACTGCATCTGGGTCAGTGAGATCATGCTTCAGCAGACTCAAGTCGCTACAGTCATCGGCTTCTATGAGCGCTGGATGAAGCAGTTCCCGAATGTCGCGACCCTGGCGGCGGCGAACCTCGAGGAGGTCCTGCATGCCTGGGAGGGCCTCGGCTACTACTCTCGCGCCAGGAACCTACAGAAAGCGGCCCGGCAAGTCGTCGAAACGAATGGCGGCCGGCTGCCAGAGTCCATCGACGGGCTGCGCCGTTTGCCCGGTATCGGGCCGTATTCCGCCGGCGCCATCGCGAGCATCGCGTTCGGCGCCAATGAACCAGCCGTAGACGGGAATATCATCCGGGTCCTCACCCGGCTGTACTGCCTGACCGGTGACCCCAAGCGCTCACCCCTCCTACAGAGGCTTTGGCAGCTCGCCCGTGCGCTCATTCCCCCCGGACGAGCCAGTGACTTCAACCAGGCACTCATGGAGCTCGGTGCCACGTGTTGCACGCCCCGCGCACCACGCTGTGGAACCTGTCCCCTCGCGAGTCATTGCCAAGCATTGAAGCAGGATCGGGTGCTGGATCTGCCGCAAACCTCCCCGCGCCCGGCGCCGACCTTTGAGCGCCGTGTGGCAGCAGTCGTGCGGCGCAGGGGTCGAGTCTTGGTGGTCCGTGCTCCGAGCACTGCCGCGCGCTGGGCCGGCATGTGGCAGTTTCCCGATGTGGAGCTGCAGGGCGACCAGAACCCCTCTAGCCTGCTTCAAAGCAGTGTTGCGAGCGCCACCGGTGTCTCGATCGACACCGGCGAGCACATCGGAAGCCTCCAGCACCAGGTCACGCGTTTTCGCATCGCCATCGAGGTGTACGCCTGCCGTGCGCGCGAGGGCCGAGCTCGAGCCATCGACTACGGTGCCGTGCGCTGGTGCGTGCCAGAGAAGCTTTCGGCGCTGGCCATGCCCGCCGCTCACCGAAAGATCGCGCGGAGCCTGGTGTAGCCCATGCCGGTCCACCTGCTTCGCGTTGGACAAATTGTACTGGGCTCCCTGCTCGTGGTGGGATTGCTGCTGACGGGTTTGGGGGCCCTCTTGTCCCGCCGCTGGCATGTGACCGAGTCGATAATGATAAACGCGCCACCTGCTTCCATTCACGCTTGGGTGAACGACCTTCATCACTGGCCGCTTTGGGCCCAGTGGAACCAGACGGCGCTCACCCCCAAGAACGAGGTCAGCAACCCCGGCGTCGGCTCGGGGGCGACTCTGAAGTGGTACGGAAGCGCTGAAGCAGACGCCCGCTCCGCATCGGGAGAGATCCATATCTTGCGCAGCGACCCAGCAGAAGGCGTTTGGTTCGAAAGTCGGACGCAAGGGGGTGAGCCGTCCCGGGCCTCGGTGACGTATACGCCGAAACCTGGCGTGACAGAGGTGACCTGGCGAGACCAAGGACAGCTCCCACCCATCGTGGGCGGCTTGTTCCTCGATTTATTCCAACAGCGGCTGTCGGCGCACATGGCCGCCGGGCTCGTGCGGCTGAAGGATCTGGTTGAGCTCGACGGCAGAATCGAATCGGCACCCGCACCAACGCGCGTGGATTAGATCGGAAGAGGATCGGGCCCTTACGTATCGGCGGAGTAGACCTTGTTGGGATCGACCCCTAGATCCGTTATGGCTTTCGCAAGAGCCTTGGCGTCGAATTGCCCCTCGGCGTGCAGAGCCGCCAGGGCCCCGATGGCGATGCACTCCGCATCCACCTCGAAGTGACGCCTCAACGCCTCGCGCGTGTCGCTCATACCGAAGCCGTCTGTCCCGAGTGGCACATAGCGCCCCGGTATCCAGCGAGCTACCTGGTCTTGCACCAGTGTCATATAGTCGCTGGTAGCAATAAAGGGACCGCGGCTACCCTGGAGCTGCTGGGTGATGTACGGAACCCGCGGCGGAAGCTCGGGGTGTAGCCGGTTGTGTCGCTCGCAGGCGAGCGCTTCACGCCGCAGCTGTTGGTAACTCGTCACGGCCCACACGTCCGCCGCCACCTCATAACCCGCCAAGATCTCCTGCGCCCTCAGCACCTGCAACATGATCGAGCCACTGCCAAACAGCTGGACCGCCTTCTTGAATGGCTTGGGGCTCGGCAAATACTTGTAGATGCCCTTGAGAATTCCTTCGGTGACCTTCAGGGCCGCGGCCTCGTTTTCGGCGGGCAGCGCCGGCATCTGATAATTCTCGTTCTGAAGCGTGAGGTAGAAATAAATGTTCTCCTCACGCTCAATCATGCGCCTCAAACCGTCTTGAATGATGGTCGCGAGCTCATAGGCAAACGACACGTCATACGCCACGACGGCGGGATAAGTGGCTGCGAGCAGGTGGCTATGCCCGTCTTCGTGCTGCAGGCCCTCGCCATTGAGCGTGGTTCGGCCCGCGGTCGCTCCCAGGACGAAGCCCCGCCCCATGGAGTCTTGTAGCGCCCAGAATTGGTCACCGGTGCGCTGAAAACCAAACATCGAATAGAAAACGTAAAACGGCACCATCGGCTCGCCCAGCGAGGCGTACGAGGTGGCCGCTGCAGTAAAGGAAGCAGTGGAGCCGGCTTCGTTGATGCCCTCCTCCAGCACCTGCCCATCTTTGCTTTCGCGATAGTAGAGCAGTAGCCCCTTATCGACCGGCTCATACAGTTGGCCCTTGGACGAGTAGATCCCGACCTGGCTAAAGAGCGCATCCATACCGAAGGTGCGTGCCTCGTCCGGCACGATGGGCACCACACGGCGCCCAATGTTTTCATCGCGCATCAGCTTGGCGAGCAGGCGTGTGAACACCATGGTGGTGGACGCCTCACCCTTCTTCATGCCGGCCTTGAACTCGTCGTAAAACTTCGCTGCCGGCAGCTGCAGCTTCACCGTGGGTTTGCCACGACGCTTCGGGATACAGCCGCCCAGAGCACGGCGGTGCTCGAGCATGTACTTGACCTCGGGGCTATCCATGCCGGGGTGGTAAAAAGGCGCTTCTTTGAGCTGGTCATCGGGCACTGGCAACTGGAGCTCATCCCGGAAACGCTTGAGCTCGTTCTCCGCCATCTTCTTTTTCTGGTGCGTCCCGTTGCTGCCCTCGAAGGCCTCGCCGAGGCCCCAGCCTTTGACCGTGTGGGCCAAGATCACGGTGGGCTTGCCATTTTGATTGTGCACCGCCCGATGATAGGCGGCGTACACCTTCTGGTCGCTGTGACCACCGCGGCGCAGGCGCATGAGCTGTTCGTCGGAAAGTGAGCTCACGAGATCCAATAAGCGAGGATCGGTCCCGAACAAGTGCTCGCGAATGTAGGACCCAGGCGCGGTGATGTACTTCTGAAAGGCGCCGTCCACGACCTCGTTCAGGCGCCGCACGAGCACGCCATCCACGTCCTTGGCCAAGAGCTCGTCCCACTCCGGAGCCCAGACCACCTTGATCACGTTCCAGCCCGAGCCGTGGAACACCCCCTCCAGCTCTTGAATGACCTTGCCATTGCCGTAGACGGGACCGTCCAGGCGCTGCAGGTTACAATTCACGACGAAAATCAGGTTATCGAGCCCCTCTCGGGACGCAACCCGAAGCTGCCCGAGCGACTCTGGCTCATCACATTCGCCATCGCCCACGAAGCACCACACCGTCGAATTCGACGTATCTTTGATGTTGCGGCTGTGCACGTAGCGGTTGAAGCGCGCGTGATAGATGGCGTTGATGGGCCCAATGCCCATGCTGACGGTCGGGTACTCCCAAAACTCCGGCATCAGCCGCGGATGGGGATACGACGGCAAACCTTTCTGGGCGGCTTCGCGCCGAAAAGCATCGACGCGCTCCACGTCGATCCGGCCTTCCAGAAACGCGCGCGCGTAAATGCCTGGCGAGGCGTGCCCCTGGAAATACACGGCGTCGCCCGGACCCTCGGCATCCTTGCCCCGGAAAAAATGGTTGAACCCGACCTCGTACAGGTTGGCGCTCGAGGCATAGCTAGACAAATGGCCGCCGATACCATCAAAGCGCGAGTTCGCACGCTGCACCATGGCCATGGCGTTCCAGCGGATGATGCGGCTGACCTTACCCTCCAGCTCCGGATCGCCAGGATAGGCGGGCTCATCGTCGACGGGGATGGTGTTGACGTAATCCGTGTTGATGGGAAGATCCGGACGTGCCCCCTGGCGCTGCGCTTCCTCGAGCAAGCGCCGTACGAGGTACGCCACTCGCTCAGGCCCCGAGTGCTCCAACACTGCCTCGAGAGAGTCCAGCCAGTCGCCGGTCTCTGCGGGGTCGAGATCAATCATTTCCTTCGGATTACTAGTCACGGTGCAGGGTTATGGCCCGGTCGGCAGCCGTTTTCAACACACGCCTCGGCAACAACCCATGCCCGACTCGATGGAGTAACCCACTGCTGCCGGCCCAGAAGCCCGAGCCTTCTCACTGCTGCGTTCCTCCAATTCGCGTAAGCTCTGGGCGTGGACGCCCTGAGCGCTTCTGTTGACCGCGACGCCGTCGGCGAAGCGGGCGTGGTCATGGACGGTCCATTGGCCATTGCCGTGCTGGAAGGCCTCCCGACTCCGCTCTGCCTGCGGGACCGCCAGTCTCGCTACGTGTGGGTCAATTCGGCTTTCCATTCGGCGTTTGGCCGCGCGCAGGTGGAGATCATCGGCAAGACGGACTTTGACCTCTTGCCACATGACCAAGCGTTGCTCGAGCAGATGCGCGACGAGCGAGTCTTTCAGGACGGTAACAATCTGTTTTTCGAGGATCGGGCCGGCAATCCGGCAACGCTTGTCGGCCTCTCTGGCTGGCATATTCCGGTGAGGGGCGCCGATCAGTCCGTCCAATATGTCCTTCGGCAGTGGGGGATGGCGGGAAGCTCAGGGCCGGATTCGCTCTCCACCCCCGACGCCGAGGAGAGTGTGCGTGTCCTGAAAGAGCAGCAAGGAGAGCTGCTGAAGAAGGAACGCCTGATCGTCCTCGGCCAGCTCGCGGGCAGCTTGGCGCACCAAATCAATAACCCACTTTGCGTCATATCGACCGCGCTCGAAGTGCTGCGGCGGCAGCTGACAGGCCCCACCACCCCCGCCATGGAACACGCGCTCGACATGGCGCGTGAAGAGGTGACGGTGGTCAAGCGAATCATGGCCGACTTGGTCGTCTATTCTCGAATCCGCCCCCCGGCGCAGCGTAGCGTGAGCGTACAAGAGCTGGTCGAGAGTGTGCTGGTGCGCGAAACGGTTCCCGACGGCGTCAACATCGATCAACGGCTGGGGGCAGAGCGCGTCTATGTCGACCTCGGCCAGGTGTGCGATGCCATCGCCAACGTGATCCGCAATGCCTGTGAGGCCATGGACGGACAAGGCACCCTGACCATCGCCTCGAGGCGCGATGATGACTCGGTCGAGCTCACCATTGCGGACACGGGTGTCGGCATTTCGCAAGAAGAGATCGCGCTGCTCTTCGAGCCCCTGGTGACGAGCAAGCCGCTCGGGATTGGTCTCGGGCTGACGACCGCGCGCGCCCTGGTCGCCAACCAAGGTGGCACGCTCGAATGTGAAGGCGAGCGCGGCAAGGGCGCGCGCTTCAAGCTTCGCTTACCGCCTTTCGTTGGCGCTCCGCCAGACCGCGAGTTGCTGCTGGTCGACCACGAATCGTCCGACGTCTAATAGGCCCCCTGCACGACGCGAACCCCGAGGACAGACGAACATGCTCATCGATCAGGTCAAGCAACAGATGTTTCGAGCCATGAAGGCGGGTAACGTCACCGAGAAGGAAATTCTGCGCACGGCCATCGGTGAGGTCACTCGCACGGGCGACGAAGCGACGGATGAGCGCGTGCTTCAAGTGCTGAAGAAGCTCGTCAAATCGAACCACGAGACGCTGGCTGCCGTGACGGACTCCGTGCAGCGCGCTACGTTGGAGCAGGAGATCGCGATCCTCGAGGCTCTCCTGCCCCAGCGCCTGAGCGCCGAGAAAATAGGCGAGCTGCTCGAGCCGGTGGCGGCCGAGATTCGCGCCGCGACCGGGCCCGGGCCCGCCCTGGGGGTCGCCATGAAATTTTTGAAAGCCCAGGGCGCGGTCGTGGAAACCCGGGACGTCCAAAGCGCCCTCGACGGGTTGCGCCAGAAAGGCGCGTCTACCCGGTAACCCAGGCCTCGGCGTCAGCGTCACGGCCACCTCTGGCCAAACGGCCGATGACGATCGCTGAGCGCGTCTCGGCTGTTCCCAAAAAAAGGCGCGATATCCGTGACTTTTGTCCAGGTACGTTCAGGGAAGTCGCGGTAGGGTCGAGAGCATGAGCCGAACCAAGACCCCGCTGCTCGCCCTCATCTGCATCGGGATTTGCGGCGCATGGATGGCCTCGTGCAGCAATGATGAGGCGCGCGAGTGTGTCCCCGGCACGACGCGCAAGTGCGCCGGCGAGGCGCGCTGCGAGGGCGTGCAAAGCTGTGTGGCGGACGGCTCAGGGTATGGCGAATGCGATTGCAGCTCGCTGCCGCGAGCGACGGGGGGCGCTCCCGGAGACACCGCTCTGACCCCCTTTGTCGGCCGGCCTTGTACGGGGGTCGATCCGAACGAGTGCGGGGCGGGGCTCGAGTGTTTCCGCTCCGACTCGAATGACTTCTTCGGTGGCGGCCCCGCCGGTGGCTATTGCAGCCTATCCTGCAACGACGATGTCGAATGCACGAGCATCGATCGACAGTCGGCGTGCGTCGGAGCCCCCGGGGGCGGACCTGGACTTTGCATCCGGACCTGCCTCTCTCAAGATCCGAACCCAGGCGAGAACAAGTGTCTAAATCGGCGGGATTTGGCCTGCAACTCCGAAGTCTACCTCGGGCTCGTAGAGGCTACCGGGCTCCGTCAGACCGGCTGGTGCTTTCCACAGTGCGGGAGCGATGAAGATTGCGACGGTCGCGTTTGCGACTTGGCTCGAGGGTTGTGCACCAATGCGCGGAGCCCGGGAGCACCGATTGGCGCTCGCTGTGAAGGCGTCTCGGCAACCGAATGCGCGGGAGGCATCTGCCTACGCATTGGCGAGACCGACCGCTTGTGCTCGGCACCCTGTGTGTTCGGGCAACCCGTGGGCTGCGGCTATGGGGTCTCGGCAAATCCGCGTGACGCGGCCTGTTTCGCTCCGCGGGTGACCGGGTCGTTCCTCGGCGGTGGCGAAGGTATCGGCGACATCGGATTTTGCGTAGAGCTTTGTTCACAAGCGAGCGACTGCGAGCAGGCAGCCGAGAACAATTGGGTCTGCAGCTTGAGCCAGGCCGCTCAGGATCGGCTGGGGCGGCCCGGCATCTGCAACGTTCCTCCGCTCGCGGATGGTGGCCTCGACAGTGGCGCAGACGCCGACGCCAACGGCCCCGGCGTTGTGCCCGACGCGAGCGCCACCTCTGACGGTGGCTGAAAGCCGCCCCGCGGCTCACCGCCCGAAAGTGGTCATGCCGGACGCCACCCCCACCGCTGCCCTGGGGCAGGAGGTCGATGCTCGTCTGTCACGGCTCGATCTGTCTTTCAATGCCCATGGCTTCGATGCCTTCGGCGTTTCGCGAGCGTCGCTAGCCGCCGGCTTCCGTGTCACCGGCTGGTTGTACCGCCATTATTTTTCGGTCAGTTGCACGGGGATCGAACACGTCCCGACCCACGGTCGGGTGATCTTGGTGGGCAACCACTCCGGGGGGTACGCGATCGACGCGGGCATGGTGATAGCGGCCTGCTTCTTCGAGCTGGAGCCGCCACGCCTGGCGCATGGCATGGCTGACCGCTTCATCAATCGGGTGCCGTTCCTGTCCGAGTTGGCGAGCCGCACCGGACAGATCACGGGGTTACCGCAGCACGCGCGACAATTGCTGGAAGACGATCGCATATTGCTCGTCTTCCCCGAGGGAACTCGGGGCACCTCCAAGCTGTTCTGGAACCGCTATTCGCTCGGGCAATTTGGCACTGGCTTCCTGCGCATGGCGCTGAGCACCAATAGCCCCATCGTGCCCTTCGCTTTTCTGGGCGGCGGAGAGGCCGTACCCACCATTGCCAATCTGACCTTGCTCGGGAAGCTGTTCGGCGTGCCGTACGTACCTCTCACGCCGTACTTGCTGCCGCTGCCTCTGCCTGTGCACACACGGCTCCGCTTCGGTCCTCCTTTACGCTTCTCCGGCACGGGCGATGAGAATCAGAGCGCGATTCAAGAGCAGGTCGATGTGGTCAAGGCCAGCATCGCAGGGCTCATCGCTGAAGGGCTGGAAGAGCGAAAGGGTAACGCGAGCACGTGAGCTTGGCGCGGAAATGATGAAATGAAGAGAGCGTTCGCATGAGGGTGCTGCTCACGGGTATATCCGGCAAATTGGCGCAGATCGTTGCCAAGGAGTTGCTCGCGCGCGGGCACCGGGTCACGGGCATCGACCGGCGGCCATGGCCGGAATGCCCGGCAGGCATTCAGCTGATACAGACCGACATTCGCAAGCCCGACGCCGAAGAAGCCTTTCGGCAAGAACGCCCGGAAGCGGTCATTCACATGGCCACCGTTTCCCCCCTGACGACGCGCCGCGACGAACGTTATCGCATCAACCTCGGGGGCACGCAGAAGATGTTCGAGTACTGCGAGCGGCATGGGGTCGCGCAAGCGCTATTTGTCGGCCGGCATACCTATTACGGCGCCGTGCCGGACGCCCCTTTGTATCGCGGTGAGGATGAGCCCCCGATGGCGCTCGAAAGCTTTCCCGAGCTGGCCGACTTGGTCGCGGCCGATCTGTTCGCGGCCTCGAATCTATGGCGCTTTCCAGAGCGCACCACGGCGGTGCTGCGGCTCGTATACACCCTCGGTCCGACCTTGCACGGCACGCTGGCCGCGTTTCTAAAAGGGCCCCGTGTTCCCATGATCCTGGGCTTCGACCCGCTGTTCCAGTTCATGCACGAGGATGACGCCGCGCTCTCCATCATCCTCGCCCTCGAACGCAAGCTCCGGGGAGTTTTCAACGTTGCCGGGCCTCAAGCGCTGCCCCTCAGTGAATTGATCCGGGTCACCGGGCGTGCTCCGACGCGCATCGCCGAAGTGTTGCATCCGCTCTTGCTCGGGCGTTTTGGGCTGCCCCGGCTGTCCGCGGGAGCGGTCGCACACATCAAGTACCCCATCGTCATCAGCGACAAATCATTTCGGCACGCTACCGGTTTTTCCCCGCGCAATGCCGAATACGAGACGTTAGCCGCCTTCACTGCGGCCACCCCTGCCCGGCGTGCTGAGGGCGCCGGCGCGGCGCCAATATCGATTGCGACCCCGGAGCCGCGCGACTAGCCTCCTGCGAAGTTGAAAGGACGCGGAAATGGCATACTTTTTAGGGCTGGATTCGAGCACCCAGAGCCTTTCGGCCATCATCGTCGACACCGCACAAGGGCGAGTCGTGCTGGACGAATCGGTGGGCTTCGGGAGCGAGCTGCCGAGCTACGCATCGCCCCAGGGGGTACTGCCGCACGCCGACCCTCGCGTGCGCCACAGTGATCCACTGATGTGGGTCGAAGGTCTCGAGCTCTTGCTCTCGCGGATAGACGCAAGCGGGTTTGATCTATCGAAGGTTCAGGGCATCAGTGGCGCCGGGCAGCAGCACGGCTCGGTGTATTTGAACCGCGGCCTGGGCGATGCGGGTCGCTGGACGACCGAGCGCAGCCTCGTCGACCAAGTGCGGCCGCTGTTGAGCCATCCCACGGCTCCCATGTGGATGGACAGCTCGACGGCAGAAGAATGCGAGGAAATAGCCCGCGCAGCCGGCGGCCGGGAGCGTGTGCTGCAAATCAGTGGCTCCTTCCCAATCGAGCGCTTTACGGGGCCGCAGATCAGGAAAATCTGGAAAACCCGCCGGGAGAGCTACGAAAATACGGTTGAGATCCACCTCGTCAGCTCCTTCATGGCATCCATCCTCTCGGGCACGTCGTCCGCCATCGACCTGGGAGACGCTGCAGGCATGAATTTGCTGAATTTGGCCACGGGCCACTGGCACGGCGCGCTGCTCGAAGCCACCGCGCCGAAGCTGGCCGACAAGCTGCTCGAGCCCGTTCCCTCCCCAACACGGATCGGAAGCATCGCACCGTACTTCGTCGAGCGATACGGGTTCAGCCCAGGGGTGCCCGTCATCGCCTTCTCGGGGGACAACCCCAGCAGCCTGGTCGGGATGGGCGCCATCGAACCGGGCACGCGCCTGATCAGCCTGGGCACCAGCGATACGGTGTTCGCGGCGATGGATGGCCCGCGCACGGACCCCAACGGCTACGGGCACGTGTTCGGCAACCCCGCCGGCGGTTTCATGAGCCTGATTTGCTTTACGAATGGCTCGCTCGCGCGCGAAGAGGTGGCCAAGCGCTTCGGCTTCGGCTGGGCAGAGTTCGCCAACGCGATCGCCAGCACGAGCGCGGGCAATAACGGCAATCTGCTACTACCGTTCTTCAGCGCCGAGACGACACCCCGGCTAAAAGCCGGGGTAGAGCTGTTCGGGAGCGACGATTTCGTAGCGTGGCGCAAGCCGGCTGAAGCGGCCCGAGCGGTGGTCGAAGCCCAGGCCCTCTCCATGCGGCGCTTTTCAGATTGGATAGGGCATGCGCCACGCCAGCTGGTGCTCACCGGTGGGGCGTCCCGAAACGCCGGTATCCGAAGGGTCATTGCCGACGTCTTTCAGACGCCCGTTCGGGTGCTGCGGGTCGCCAATGCGTCGGCGCTCAGGGGCGGCGCTGCGCGCCGCGCAGGCCGTCGGAGGCTCCACGTGGAGCGAGCTGTTCTCGACGTTCGTGGCGCTCGACCCAGACGTGCGCGTCGAGCCGGATCCGAGGACGATCCCGGCCTACGAGCAGCTTTCCCGCAGCTTCGACGAAAAACTCGGCCAGAGGTTATCTGGGCCGCGTTGACGGCCGTCGCTCGCGTGAAAACTGCTGTCAGCCCATGCGCGTCGGATTTCACGCAACTCGGGCTCGGGCGCGGCCGAGAGAGCTGGTTTAGTTGGTGGCTTTGTCAGTTAGTAGCTGGCCCGACAGGATCCCGGGTCGGCAAGGAAGGTGAGGTTTGACGATGAGCGGTTGCCTATTTCGGATTCAATACTCGGATGGTCGGGTGGAGGAACGACCCTTTGTCGACGGTCGCTTCCGGATTGGTCGCGAGAGCGGCGACGTCGTCCTTGGGGACCCCAGCTCGTCCGGCACGCACGGTGAGCTGGCGGTCAATGGGGCCCTGGTGACGTATACCGACCTCGGCTCCTCGAATGGCTCCTTTGACGCGCAAAATCGCCGGCTTTCAGGTCCTACCCAGCTTTCGGCGGGCCAATCCGTTCGGCTGGGCACGTCGGTGCTCACCTTCATTCGGCCACCGTCTACTCCCGGCGTGGTGGGCCGGACGCAGGCCATGCCTCAGCAAGCCGGGGGCTTCCCGCCGACGCAAGGCATGCCTCAGATCAGCGCGGCAATGGTGGCGGCGGGCTCAGGCGCGGCCCCGAGCTCGGGGCCACATAGCCATCCAGAGCAGAGCGTGCGCCATTCCTATCCGGTGGCGATCCAAGCGGCGGGTTTCGGCGATGCTCTCGGCCTGCTGCTCAAGACCATGCCGTTCTTGCTCGTCCGTTTGGGCATTCTCTCCGCGCTGACGGTAGCGGCGATTATCTATTGGGTGCTGCTCGTCGGTGGGTATGTGTTCTTGGCCAAGGCAACGCCATTGCTCGGGTGGGCATGGATCATCGCCCTCGTGTTCGTGGCCGGCGGGCTCTGGCGCTTCGTCGGGCGTTACGTCCTCTACCTGCTCAAGGCGGCTCACATTGCGGTCCTGACCGAGCTCATCACCACCGGCCGCATCGGCAATGGTAGCGAGAGTATGTTTCAGTACGGCAAGCGCATCGTGACGGAGCGTTTTGGCGAAGTGAACGTCATGTTTGGGCTCGACATGTTGATCGACGGTATCGTCGGTGCTTTCAACCGCACCCTCGATTGGGTCGCCAATCTGCTCCCCATCCCCGGTCTCGACTCGGTCATGGGGGTCGTCCGCGCGGTGCTGCGCGCTTCCACGACGTATATCGACGAGACCATCTTCTCGTACAATCTGGCGCGCGGCGACGAGAATGTGTTCCGGAGCTCCAAGGACGGGCTGATCTATTACGCGCAGAATGCCAAGGAGGTGCTCAAGACCGGGCTCTGGGTGGTGGTGTTGGACAAGGTGCTGACGGCGGTCATCTGGATCGTGATGCTGGCGCCCGCCTTTGTGCTGACTTACTTCCTGCCGGGCGCAGCCACCTTCGCCGCGTTGGTGTTCGCCGCATTGTTTGCCGCCAACGTGCGCTCGGCCTTCTTGCGTCCGCTTTTCCTCACGATGGTCATGGTGAGGTTTCATTCGCTGGCTAGAAACCAACCCATCAATCTCGAGTGGGACCAGAAGCTCGGTAGCGCGAGCAGCAAATTCGGGGAGCTCAAACAGAAGGCCGAAACGTGGGTCCGCCCGGCGCGGGCTCCCCAACCGAGCCCGGCTGCACAGCTCGCGTGAGCGTGCCGGGTCCGGCGGCCGGGTCTGGGGCACCGAGTAGTAAAGCTGCTCCGCCGCCTGGCGCCATCGTGGTGTACGGGGCGGGCGGTCACGGTGCAGTCGTCGCGGACGCCGCTCGCTCGGCGGGCTTTGATGTGCTCGGCTTTCTCGACGATCACCGGGCAGTGGGTGACGTGCTGCGGCTCGGGAGCGTGCTGGGTGGCAGCGGGTGGTGGCGGCAGCACCCGCTGGTCGGCGTCGTGCCCGCCGTCGGGGACAACGCCGCCCGAAAGCGCCTCATTCTGCAGCTCTCCGCGGACGGCATTGCGCCAACGACCATCATTCACCCGAGCTCGGTCGTCTCCCCCTCCGCGAGCCTACAAGCAGGGGTTGTCATCCTGGCGCTAGCGGTCGTCAATACTGGGGCTCGAGTTGGGCTCGGAGCCATCATCAATAGCGGTGCCATAGTGGAACACGACGTCTCCGTCGGCGATTTCGCCCATGTCTCACCCAACGCCACATTGGCCGGAGGGGCAATCCTCGGCGCCTTATCCCATTTGGGGGCCGGAGCCTGTGTCCTCCCCGGTGTCAAAGTGGGGCAGAACTGCGTGGTGGGTGCAGGGGCGGTGGTCACGCGCGAAATCCCAGCGGGCAGTGTCTGCACAGGGATTCCGGCCAGAGTGAAGCGTACTTCGGGTTGAAAAAGCCCTCGGGCCACCCGATGAATGCGGCGCCGCGCAGAATCAACTTATCCATACACTCCCTCCGGAGGCCGCCTGACTCAACGTATCTTCCTTTCTCCTCCCGACGTCGGGCCTCTCGAGCGCCAAGCCTTGCTCGATGCCTTTGATTCCAACTGGATTGCTCCACTCGGGCCGGAGGTCGATGCGTTCGAGGCGGACTTTGCGCGGACGGTGTCTGTGGGTCACGCCGCTGCGCTCAGCAGCGGCACGGCGGGCCTGCATTTGGCCCTATTGCTCCTTGGGGTCGAACCGGGAGATGAAGTGTTGGTCCCCACGCTGACGTTCGCCGCTACCGCCAACGCCGTGGTTTATGTGGGCGCGCGTCCCTGCTTTCTGGACTCTGATCGCAGCACGTGGACCATGGACCCGAACATTCTCGAGCAAGCGTTAGCCAGCCGGGCCCGGCAAAATCGGCTACCGAAAGCCGTTATTACGGTCGATCTGTACGGTCAATGTGCGGACTACGGCGCCATCACCAAGCTGTGTGAGCAGTACGCGGTCCCTGTGCTGCAAGACGCGGCAGAGGCGCTTGGCGCGAGCTACCGCGGACAGCCCGCGGGTAACCAAGCCAAGGTCGCCGTGTTTTCCTTCAATGGCAACAAGGTCATCACGACAAGCGGGGGCGGAATGTTGGTGTCCGACGACGCCGAGTTCGTGGCTCGTGCGCGTCACCTCGCATCACAAGCGCGCGAACCGGCGCTGCACTACGAGCATCGAGATATCGGGTACAACTACCGCCTGAGCAATCTGCTGGCGGCTCTCGGCCGAGCTCAGCTGCGATCACTCGGTGACAAGGTCGCACGGCGGCAACAAAATTTCGAGCGCTACCGCTCGGCGCTGTCCGGCTACTCCTATTTGGAGTTCATGCCGGAAGCGCCCTACGGCCGCGCCAGCCGCTGGCTCACCTGTGTGTTGTGCCGTTCGCAATCGCAGCGGGACGCTCTCATCGCGTGCCTGGCGGCGGCCAATATCGAGGCCCGCCCGGTCTGGAAACCGCTGCACCAACAGCCCGCGTTTGCCGCGTTCGAAAGCACGGGCGGCAGCGTGGCCGAGGACCTGTTCGAACGAGGGTTGTGCCTACCCAGCGGCTCGAACCTTTCGAACGCCGACTCGGATCGCATCATCGCTCTCATCGAGCGCGCGCTCCCGGGTGTGCGCTCTGACGAGGCCGCGTCGTGAGCACCCGGGTCGCGCTCATTCGCGGTACTCAGGTCGTCATTGACCTGTTCGCGCTGAGCGCAGCGGTCTGGCTCGGCTTTTTCATTCGCTTTGATTGGGACCTGCCGCCCATCATGTTGCGCAGCGTCTTGTTCCTTTGGCCGTATGTGGTCGGCCTAGAGTACGCGCTGCTGTTCGCCTTCGGCGTGCACCGTTATGTGTGGCGTTATGTTGGGCTGCGCGAGGCCAGCCGCATCTTGATTTCCGTCACCACCGCTACCCTCGTGCTCATCGCACTGAGGGCCAGCGTGGGGCTTTGGTTTGAGGAGCTGGCTCGGCACGCCATCCTTCCTTATGGCGTGATCGCCATCAATTTTACCTTGAGCTTTCTTGGCGTCACCGGAGTGCGCGCAGGGCGGCGCCTGCTGAGTGAGAAGTCGAAGGCCGATAGCCTCCGCAAGCGCGGGGGTGACCCGGTCCGCACTTTACTGATTGGCGCCGGGCAGGGCGGCCTGCTGGTGGCAAAAGAAATCGCAAATCGGCCGGAGCTTGGCATTTTGCCGGTCGGCTTTCTCGACGATGATCTCGATAAGAAGGGCACGCTCTTGCACGGCATCCCCGTGCTCGGAAGCATCGATTCCGTCCTTCATGTCGCGCCCGCCCTTCGGGCCAAACAGGCGCTGATTACCGTCTCGAACGCCGAAGGCAAGACCATCCGGCGCATCTCCGAGCTCTGCTCGCGGGCTGGATTGGAAGTGAAGATTATTCCGGGCGTCTACCAACTCGTGGGCGGCGAGATCAACCTCTCCCGGATCCGCGACGTGGCCATCGAGGATCTATTGCGACGTGATCCCGTCGAGCTCGACGGCGAAGCCATCGCGCAGGCCATCAAGGGTCGAACCGTCATGATTACGGGGGCTGGCGGCAGCATCGGCTCCGAGCTGTGCCGGCAGGTGTCCCAGTTCGGGCCGGGCCACTTACTGCTCGTCGAACGGGCGGAGAACGCATTATTCGAGATACACCGTGAGATCGTCCAGGCCTTTCCCGACCAGAAGACGGCGGCCTGCGTTGCCGACATCTGTGATCGGCTCCGCATGTCACAGCTCATGCTTCAACACCGGCCGGAGGTCGTGTTTCATGCCGCGGCGCATAAGCACGTGCCGCTCATGGAAGAGCACCCCGCAGAGGCGGTAAAGAACAACGTCCAGGGCACCCGACAGCTCGCCGACCTCGCAGACGAGCATGGCATATCGACCTTCGTGATGATCTCTACAGACAAGGCAGTGCGCCCGACTTCGGTCATGGGGGCCAGCAAACGCGCCGCCGAAATGTATGTCCAGTCGCGCGCCCGCTCGAGTCGCACCAAGTTCGTGACGGTCCGTTTTGGCAACGTGCTCGGCTCCGCGGGCAGCGTCGTGCCCATCTTCAAGAAGCAGATCGCCGCGGGCGGACCGGTCACCGTGACCCACCCGGACATGCAGCGCTACTTCATGACCATACCGGAGGCGACGCAGCTGGTGCTCCAGGCGGGCACGATGGGCGCGGGCGGCGAAATTTTCATCCTGGACATGGGTGAGCCGGTCAAGATCGTCGACCTGGCGCGGGACTTGATCCGCTTGTCCGGTTTCAGTGACGACGAGATCCAGATCGAATTTAGCGGCGTTCGACCGGGAGAGAAGCTGTTCGAAGAGCTGTCGACCGCCGAGGAGCACGCCAATCGGACGCGGCATCCGAAGATCCTGGTGGGCCGTACGAATGGTAGCGGTGCGCACGACCTAGACCGCTTGCTCGATGCGCTGGTCGACGCTGCCGTCCAGGGCTCGGCAGAGCTGGTACGCACCGAGCTGGGCCGCCTCGTCCGCGACTACGCGCCCGAGGGCGCACCCAGATTGCCGATGTCGCCGCCCACAGGCGCCCTCGAAACCGCACCCCCTTCCGCAGCATCGGAGGTGGGGAGCGCAGACGGCCTGCCTTCCGTCCCGCATAGCGCGGTGCTGCCCGCTGGCGTCACGGCGCGCCGGGGCAGCCCCGTCGGCCTCAGCAAGTAGCCCAGCGTCCTCTCCGTTCTACCGCTGGGCGGCGGCGCTCAGGGCCGCCACGACTCGCTCTTGTTGTTGCATCGAGATTTCAGGCCAGATAGGCAAGCTCAACACCGATTCGCATGCGGCGTCGGCTTCTGGAAGGATGAATTTTGCTCCGATCTCGCGAAACACGGGCTGCCGGTGAAGAGGGCTCGGATAGTGTACGGCGGTCTGGATCCCCTGGCGCATCGAGTCTTCTCTGATGCCTTCACGTCGCCCCGGAGGCACGCGCACCACATACTGGTGGAAGGAGTGCCCCGCATCCGGGTCACGCCAAGGGACCTGCACCTCATGCACCTCCGCCAAGAGCGCGTCGTAACGGCCCGCAGCCGCCTTTTGTTGAGCGACGGCCGTGTCGAGCTTGGGCAACTTGACCCGCAGGACCGCAGCTTGGATCGTATCGAGCCGCGAGTTGTAGCCCAGCATTTCGTGCTGATATCGCGTCTTGCTACCGTGCTGCCTCAGCTTGCGCGCGGCCTCCGCGACCTCCAAATTGTTCGTCGCCAAGAGCCCTCCATCACCGAACGCTCCAAGATTCTTTGACGGAAAGAACGACAGCGCGGCAGCGTGTCCGATGCTGCCCAGCTTGCGACCCTGAAAAGTGCCCCCCAACGCCTGTGCGGTGTCCTCCAACACAGCGAGCCCGTGCTGCTCTGCCGTGGTCATCACGTCATCCATGCGCGCCGCTTGTCCGAACAAATGGACAACAATGATCGCTTTGGTGTGCCTCGTCAGCGCAGCTTTCACTTTCTGAGCGTCGAGATTGAAAGACTTCGGGTCGATGTCCACAAACACCGGAATCGCTCCGGCCAAGCTCACCGCTTCGGCACTGGCAAAAAAAGAAAATGCCGGCACGATCACCTCGTGCCCGCACCCCACCCCCAGCGCCTTGAGCCCGATGACCAACGCGTCAGTGCCCGAGCTCAGCCCGACGCACTCCCTGACTGCTAAATAGCCGGCCATTTCCTGCTCGAAAGCCGCCACGTCCGGGCCATTGATGAAAGCAGCCGACTGCACGACGCGTGCGATCGCAGCGTCCAGCTCTGCCCGCTGAGCCGCAATTCCCTGCGACAGGTCGCAGATCGGGATCGGAGCTAGCACCTCTGCCAAGAGACGCGGCACCCGTTCAGCTCGAAAGCTCGACGTGTCGGGCGCTGTTGATGACATACTGCCGGTCGCATTCGCGGCAGGTAGCAGCCGCCCCCTCAAACTCGAGGCCGGCACCACACTGACACGCCCAACCCTGCAAACGTCCGGGCACGCCCACGATGACGCCATAATCGGGAACGTCTCGGGTGACGACCGCGCCAGCCGCGACGAACGCCCACCGCCCAATGGTGACCCCGCAAATCAGCGTAGCATTGGCGCCGATGCTGGCACCGCGACAGACTCGCGTCAGCAATTGATCGCCCGAATGCTGCCTCGGGAAAGCCGCACGTGGCGTCTTGACGTTCGTGAACACCATGCTTGGCCCGCAGAACACGTCGTCTTCGATGATGACGCCATCGTAAATCGAGACGTTGTTCTGAATCTTCACGCCATTGCCTATCCGGACACGCCCCGCCACGTACACGTTTTGCCCCAGCGAGCAGCGGGCCCCGATCACAGCTCCGGTGTGTACATGGCAGAAGTGCCAGATCTTGGTTTCTTCCCCGATGCACACGCCAGCGTCGACGACCGCTGATTCATGGGCGAAAAAGCCAGTCATGGGGTACTTCGCTCGCGCGCGACCGAGGCCCCAGTGGCCGACGCCATGACGCCCAGGTGCCGAGCCAAGAAGGGGTGACAAACGCCTCGTGGCAGGGTCGCCGCGCAGTTTCGAATTCGATGCGCAAGCTCGATCGCGGGCTTCGCAGCGTCGAGGCCAAGTCCCTTGCCCACCAAGATGTCGCGGTACACGCGCGTATGCAGGTCCGCAAAGCCATCGGAAAACTCAATCTCTTCTCCGTCCATGGTCAGGCTGCGGAAGGCCGCCTTCCCCTTTTCCAAGTGGCCTGGCGGGAGGTCCGCTTGGTCCACGGATAGAAACCAGCTCACCCTTGCCCACTCGAGCTCGAGGCTGCCACACATTCGAGAAGCGGTGGCCAAATGGACATGCGCCTCGTGCACCGTCCCAAACAGCCAGGTCAGGACATCAAAGAAATGGATGCCAATGTTGGCTGCTATGCCCCCAGACTTTGGCTCCTGACCCTTCCAGGAGATGTGGTACCATGGCCCCCTTCGGGTGACGTAACTGAGGCACACGTCGGCGCGCCTTCGGTTCGGCTGCGCCTCCAACTTGTGCTTCAGGTCCAACAGGGCGGGTAAGGAGCGGAGCTGTAACACGGTGTACACACGACAGTCCGTTTCCTGTTCGAGCTCACGCAGGGCGTCCACATTCCATGGATTGACCACCAACGGCTTCTCGCAGATGGCATGCGCGTTGAGCCTCAAGGCAAGCCTCACGTGCGCGTCGTGGAGGTAGCTGGGTGAGCAGATCGACATGAAATGCACGCGCTCGTCGCCACGTTCTCGGCGAAGCTTCTCGAGGTGGCGTTCAAAGCGCTCGATCTCGGTAAAGAACTTCACCTCCGGAAAGTAGCGGTCCAGCACCCCCGCGGAATCACGAGGATCCATCGCGGCGACGAGGGTGTTGTTGGTTTCCTTGATCGCCTGCATGTGGCGGGGTGCGATGTAGCCCGCAGCCCCAATCAGGCCAAAGTTCTTCATTTGCTTGCTCGAGCGCTCAGCTCAAAGCATCGCGACGCCGCGCCGCCGCCGCCCCAGCGGAAACGCGTCGTCAATGCTTTGTAGCTCGCTTGGGGTGAGTTGTAGGTCGCCCGCGCCTGCATTTTCCTCCGTGTGGCGAACATTGGCCGACTTGGGGATGGCGAACAGCGAAGGACGCCGAGTGAGAAACGCGAGGGCGACTTGGCGAGGCGTAGCGCCCCGCTGCGTGGCGATGCTGGACAACAGCTCACCGCCTGCACCACGAGGAGGGAACTGCGAGTTGCCGAACGGCGTGTAACCCACGAGCGCGATGCGATGTGATTCGCAGAAGGGCAGCACGGCGTGCTCGATGCCTCGCTCGCCCAGGTTGTACAGCACCTGATTGCACGCGATGCGATCTGGGCCCGCGATCGCCAGCGCCTGCTCCAGCTCATCCTCGTCGAAATTACTCACCCCCCAGGACAAGATCTTGCCGGCGGCCCGCAGCCGTTCAAAGGCGTCGATGGTGGCTTCCAGAGGGTGCGGCCCAGGCCAGTGCAGAAGGTAACAGTCGAGCCGATCGGTCCCGAGCTGCCGCAGGCTGCGTTCGCAAGCGCGCAGCGTGCCGTCGAGGCTCGCGTTGCTCGGCACCACCTTACTGACCAAAAACACTTCGTCACGACGACCGGAGATGGCTTTGCCGACGAGCGCCTCGACCTTACCGGACCCGTAGAGCTCCGCAGTATCGACATGTGTCATGCCCAGATCGACGCCACGCCGGAGCGCGGCCATGGCCGCGCGTTCATCGTCGGTTTCGAGATGCCAGGTGCCCTGACCGACGCTGGGCAGCGCCCGCCCCGTAGGTCCAAAATCTCGCGCTTGCATGACTAGTCCTCCGAATCCGCCCAGCTATCGATTTCGTGGAGTCGATACGGGGAGAGTACGCCAAAACCACCGATCAGAATCAGGGTTTTCAAAGGTACCGAACATGTTAGAAGGCGCGGCAATGAGCGTCCAGGCATTTCCAAAGCGTTTCGTTTGGGGCGCGGCCACGGCCGCCTATCAGGTCGAGGGTGGTGCCAGCGCCGGGGGCCGAGGCCCCTCCGTTTGGGACATGTTCTGCGACAAGGCCGGCGCCATCCACGGCGGCCACAGCGGCGAGGTCGCCAGTGATCACTACCACCGCTGGGCCGAGGACGTGGCGCTGTTCAAGCAGCTCGGGTTGAACGGCTACAGGTTCAGCATCAGCTGGTCCCGAGTGCTACCCACAGGGGTCGGTCAACCGAACCCTGCAGGCTTGGCGTTCTATGATCGGCTCGTGGACGCGTTGCTCGAGGCGAAAATCACACCCTACGTGACCCTCTTTCACTGGGACCTGCCCCTCGATCTTCAGCATCGCGGCGGTTGGTCGAACCGCGACGTAGCAGAGTGGTTCGCGGATTACACGGCGCTGGTCGTGCGCACGCTGGGCGACCGCGTCGATCACTACATGACTCTCAATGAACCTCAAGTGTTCATCGGTCATGGCCACTACGATGGTCGACACGCGCCCGGTTTGAAGCTGTCGCTACGGGAGATGCTACGCTGCGGTCACCACGCTCTGCTCGCTCACGGCCGCAGCGTGCAGGCCGTGCGCGCAGAAGCACGCAGCGCGGCTCGAGTGGGTTTTGCGCCGATGGGCTTTCCCAAGCTGCCGGTCAGCGAAACGCAGGCAGACATCGCCGCGGCGCGCCAGCTCATGTTTTCAGTCGTCGACCCTAACCACTGGAACCTGACCTGGTGGGCAGATCCGGTGATCTTGGGTCGTTATCCAGAGGACGGGCTCGAGCTGTTTGGAAAAGATGCGCCAGCCCCGCCCGACGCCGACATGGATATCATCAGCCAGCCGACGGATTTTTTGGGGCTCAATATCTATCAAGGGGCGCGCGTTCGCGCCGGCACCGCGGGTCGGCCCGAGGTGGTGCCCACTCCAGCGGGCTTTCCGCTGACTGCGTTCAACTGGCCCGTCACTCCGGAAGCCCTATACTGGGGGCCCAAGTTTGCCCACGAGCGCTATGATAAGCCGATTTTCATCACGGAGAACGGGCTGTCATGTCGGGATTGGCCCTCGCTGGATGGACATGTTCATGATCCGCAGCGCGTCGATTTTCTGACCCGCCATTTGCGGCAGCTGCACCGAGGCATTTCCGAGGGGGTCCCCGTAGAAGGCTACTTCCACTGGTCCGCGCTCGACAATTTCGAGTGGGCGGACGGGTACAAAGAGCGCTTTGGCCTGATCTACGTCGACTACCTGACAGGTCAGCGCATCCCCAAGGACTCGTACCATTGGTACGCCAAAATCATCGCCTCAGGCGGGCGCGCCGCTCTGGACGCCTCAGCGACCAGCGCTTGAATGAATTCGGCTAGACTCGACTTGCATCTTTTAAGGGGTTGCCCACCCCGCGTCACTCAGGATCCATCACATTTTGTCTTGAATTTTGGGGATCCCCATGATCCAAACCAGTCATGGTACGTGCTGTCGGAGCGGTTCGAGGAAGTGTGGTTCCGGAGTTTTCAGGAGCCCAGCTCGGCGATCGGCGGCGATCAGATCGGCTGATCAAGAATCACGGTCCCCTCCGCATCTCCCCACAGGAAACGCCAGGCCAACCCCGGTCGAGAGCTCGGCGTCTATTTCTTCTTCTTCGACGCGCGGAGCGTGTCGGGTAGCGGATACAGCTTCAACGTCGCGGTGAAGGCCTGGATCGTGCGCGTAGCCTTCAGGTCACGCATCACGTTCGGGAAGCGCCTGCGCACGATCTTCTCGGTAAAATCGCTCTCGTCGGAGAACAGGAGGTGCGTGACGCGAAGGCTCTCGAGCGACTCGCGCGAGACGTTGAACTTGTTCTTCACGTAGTAGTGCTCGTACGGCGTCGAAAACACCGGCGCGGCAGAGGAAAAGCCGATGATCGCCGCGCGCCGCGCGCCTATTTCCTCGATCAGCGCGCGACTGGCGTCGCGGATCGTGTACAGGCGAGTTTCGTACAGGCGCTTGAACATCCAGCCGTTGAACGTGCCGAACACGACGAGCGCAGTCAGCGCGACACGCGTGCGCACCGCGAAAGGCCGCCTGGCGACGAATCTCGATATCCGCTCGAGGCTGGCGGCGGCCACCAGCGCTGCGGGCACGGGCAGGATCGCATTAAAACGCAGCGCCGAGCCGACGAAAAGCAGCGTCACGAACGCACTGAGCAACCAGCCGACGACGATGACGCGCCAGGGATCTACCGATCGCCTGCGCAGCAGAGCGACCACGACCGCAAGCACCTCGACCAACGCCAGCGGCCCAGTGACGGGCAACGTGAGCGCGAAGTTGAGATGCTTTTCCGGGTTCGTGACCGACTGCCACACGCCGGCCCACGACAGCGAGTCCACGAGCATGGCCTGCGGCTCGGTCTTCGAGAGCAACACGTGATTGAAGTTCCAGATCAACGCGCGGCGATAGAAGTCACTGGACACATACGCGAACGTCAAGCCGGCTAGTAGCAGGGCGCTGAGCAGCACCGCCGCCCGGGCGGCACCGCGATTGGTGGCGCCCGGCACCCGCCAGAGCAGCCAGACGCTCGCGCCGAGGAGTACCGGAGATGCGGCGAAGCCCGCTGCCTTCGTGAAGAAGCCCAGCGCGAACGCCCATTGCGCGATCACCAGAAACGCCCAATGCCGACGGGCGAGCAGCACACACAGCACCGCGGCGCTGACCCAGGAATTGACGGCTGGCTCGAGCATCGCGGAACGCGAATACAGCGCGTAGAGCACATCCAGAGCTACGAAGCAGCCGCAGGCAAAGAACGCAACGCCGCGCAGGCGCAGCCTGGCGATGGCGAGCACGGCGAGGAAGCCAAGCAAATTGTATACGATCGCGAAACATCTCAGTTGCGAGAGGCCGACGCCGAAGAGCTTGAAGAAAGCCGTGAGCGGGTAGACCCAGACCGGCGCCTGCGGCCGCCAGAACTGATAGTCGTCGACGGGATTCGGCGACCAACGACCGAACAGCGCATAGTTCCGCGCCTCGCTCGCCTTCGCGATCGGTTCGACGACGATGTCACGCAGGCTATGGCCACCGGGTAACCGCGGAGGGGGATCGACGTCGAGCCAGATCGCCCGAGCCACGACGAACAGCAGACAAAGCAGGACAGGAACCCAGACCCTCGATGCCCCCCGAAACGTACCCTGCATGCCACACCCGCGACCGGCAGCGAGCTGGGTCAGCGACGCCTCAGCTTGTCTCGCATCGCGACCTCACTCTCGTACACGCGCTTCTTGCCATCCCCAAACGCTGCCTCGACCACGCGGATGTCCCGCACCAGCCGGAGAAACCCAGCCGGTTCCACCGACGCCGCCTGATCGGTGCCCCACATTGCGCGATCCAGGGTGATGTGGCGCTCGACCAGGCGAGCTCCGAGGGCCACTGCCGCCACCGTCGTCTGCAGGCCCGTTTCGTGCCCCGAATAGCCGATCGGCACTGGGTACTGTGCCTGCAAGGTCTGAATCATGCGCAGGTTCAACTCCTCCGGTCGACACGGGTACGCGCTCGTCGCATGGCAGATCACGAGCGCTTCGCGCCCGAGCACCCGTACCGCCTGCTCGATCTCTTCCGCCGTCGACATGCCAGTCGACAAGATCACCGGTGCGCCCTGACGCCGGGTGTGCTGGAGCAGCTTCGAGTCCGTGAGGGAAGCCGACGCAATCTTGTAGGCGACCGGCTTGAATTGCTGGGTGAAGTCGACCGACGGCTCATCCCAGCACGAGGCAAACCAGTGGATCTTCTTGCTGCGGCAGAAGGCGTCGATCTCCCGATAGTCGCTCTCCCCGAGCTCGATCTTGTGACGGTACTCGAGGTAGGTCATCTCGCCCCAGGGCGTCTCCCGGCGTCGCGCTTGCTGATCCAGGGGCACACACAGCTCCGGCGTGCGCTTCTGGAACTTCACTGCATCACAGCCTGCCTTGCTGGCGGCTTCAATCAACGACTTGCAGATCTCGAGGCTGCCGTTGTGATTGATGCCGATCTCGGCCACGACATACACGGGATGGCTTTGCCCCACTTTGCGCCCACCGATAACGACGTCTTCAATCATGTTTTCTACCACGTTGCTCCAGAATCAGATGACTTAGCGCGCGCAGCGCCCCGCGGCCACCCAAGACCGGCGCGGGGGTGGCGTCACGCTACCTCCCAGGTTCTCTGCGATCCAGTCTTCAATGGCATACGGCGCGCCGCGGCCAGTGGGCCAATCGAGTTGAATCTGCTCGCTCCCAAACGAGCCCGCGGAGCCCAGAGGGGCGCTCGATGTCGTGTGTGGAGGCCCGACCCGTCCCTGCTTCGTCCCGTGAGCCAGCATCGATCAGGTGCACGCGAAGGAGCGATCGGGCGGCCTTTTTGGCAGCTCCGGTCGGCGCCCAGAAGTCGCGGTGTTTCGGCTCCAATGGGGCAATGCTGCCTCAACGTTGACGCGGCCGGGAGGCTTCGGCGTGCTAGAGCGCGGACGCATGCTGTTCGCAAAGGTCAGAGCGCGCCTGCTCGAGTCGAGCCTCGCACGGCAGACGGTCCTCTACGGGTTGGTCAACGCGGTAGCGATGGCCATACCGGTCGCCGTCGGTCCCATCCTCACGCACTATCTCGTGCCCACGGACTACGGCATCGCCTCCCTGTTTGCGGCGACCTTCAACTTTCTCGCACCCCTGAGCGGCCTCGGCATTCAAAGCGCGGTGCGGCGCCGCTACTTCCAGAAAGACGAGTACGATTTCCCTTCGTACGTCTTTAGCAGCTCCCTATTTTCAATTGCGCAGGCCGCCCTGTTGACGGCTCTCTCCTTCGCAACCTACCAGCTCTGGGGCTCCGAGGCGGTGAGCCGCGCCTGGGCCTTTTCACTCTTCCCTTGGCTGGTGGGAAGGTACCTCGACAGTGCCGCATCCAATCTCCTCCAGCTAGAACAACGGCCGCTCAGCTTCGGCGTGCTCAGTTGGGTTCAAAACCTACTCAACGTCGGGCTGACCCTGACGCTGGTGATCGCCTTCGGATGGGGCTGGCAGGGCCGGGTCCTGGGACAGGTCGTGTCCTCGTTCGCGATCGGCGTCGCGGGCGGATTCATCATTCGCCAACTCGTCGGCGGCGGCGCGCGCTGGAACTGGGCGCTGGCCAAAGACGCCGTGGCGTTCGGGGCGCCAGCGGTTCCTTATGCTCTCTTGGATCGCGCGCTCCGATTTGGTGACCGGGCGTTGATCGCGTCCTTCGCGGGGCTCGAGCAAGTGGGCTTGTACGCGATTGGCAGCCAGGTCAGCAACCTCACCACACAGATCTCCACCGCGCTGAACCTCGCCTGGCAGCCCTGGCTGTTCCGCCAGCTCAAAGACGGCAGCCCTCGCGCGCGGCGGCGTGTGGTGCTGGCGTTCTATGTCGCGGCCACGGCGACCCTGGGCACGGGGCTGTCCTTGTGGCTCGCGGCGCGCTGGCTCTTCCCGTACATCATCGGGGACAAGTACCTGCCGACGCTGGGGTTCATGCCGTGGCTGTGCATGGGGTTTTCGTTTCGTGGCGTAGCTTCATTCCTGTCGGGGATCGTCATCTACTCGGGGGAGACCCGCGTGCTCACGAAGATCGCGGTGCTCGTGGGTTTGACCAATGTCATGTGCGCCTTCATCCTGGTCAGGGTCGACGGGGCCGCTGGCGCGGCGCAGGCCATGTTCGCCGCCTACCTGCTCAATGTGTTGATCATGTGGTACATGGCGCGCAAGCTCGTGCCCTTGCCGGGATTGTGACGGGCAACTTGCGCCGGCGCTCGCCTGTGGTCCATCGCCCGCTTCCCGCTCAAGCCTGAGGCAGGAGCGGAGAGAAGTGCCGCTCCATCGCCTCCGGCAGAGGCACTTCGGCGTAGTAGTAGTTGGTCAGCGCGTAGCGCTCACCCTGGGCAATGGGCTTGCCCCGATGAATGGCGCTCGTGTTCACGACGATGAGAGTCCCGGCGGCGCCGGTGATCGAGTCGATGCCGCGCGGGTAGCGCCTGCGGACGATGCTCTCCACGAGCGAGTCTTCGAGGCGCGTCTTCCGAGCCTCGAGCCGCTCGATGGCGGTGTCGAGCAACATGTCAAAGGTGCGATGAGAGCCCGCCACGATCTGGAAGGGGCCAGTGTCCTCGGAAACGTCCGTCAAATACAGGATGGACTTGAACTGGGGGCGGTGGCTGTCCCTGTGCCAACCCTCGCCCGAGCCCTGGTTATGTTCCCTGTAGGGCAAGTGCGCCGCGAGCGTGATGCACGACACCGCCGGACGTGCGTAGAACTCCCGGGCGAGGGTCACGAGCCGCGGATGCTCGGCGAACCGGCGGAGCTCGGGCGAGGCCCGGTTGGCGCCGAACAGACGCCGGTCGGAGCGGACGTGAACGTGCGACGGATAGGCGCGTTCCAGTCGATGAAACTCGGTGATGGCGCTTTCACACTCGGTGGAGCTGTAAAATCCGGGCACTGTGACGACCCCGTGTTTACGCAGGTGGCCGTACCACTCGGAGGTGACCGGCTCGGCTGCCCGCAATCTGGCGAGCGCCAGCCGCCCTCGGCTCTCGGCGATGTGACGCACGCCGTTCAGCGTTTGAAACACCTGCGCCCAGCGATCCATCCCGCCAGCCTACCATGTGCGCGCGCCCCGACAACGGTTCTGCTCGGCCGCCGTCTCCGTTCAGCACCACCGTCGCCAGCCCCTGCGGGAAGTCCAGAGCCGTGTGCGGCCGCCCTTGCAAACTGCCCGGCTTTATCGGATTGACACGACCATGGAGCAAACGCCTGCGGCGCCAGCCTGCCCCCTCTGCGCTGCGGGCAACACCCGGCGTTTGCTGAGCTGGGGTTCCTCCCGCGACATCCGCCGCTGCGACGGCTGCGAGGCTCTGTTCACGCTGCCGCTGCCATCGGAGCGGGAGCTGCACGATTTTTATCAGGGCTTTCTCTACCGCAAGCCAGAACCGGGCCAGCTCGCCAAGGCCCTCCGCGAGCGCGAGGTCGAGCTCACCGAGCTGTTCGGGCTCGATCCCGAGCAGGCGCGCGATCGCAAATTTCTCGACCAGGGCGGGGGCACCGGGTTGGCGTACGCGGCCGCCAAGAGGCTCGGGCTCGACAGCTACTTTGGGGACATCGACGAGCAGGCCATCCGCTTCGTCCAGCAAGCGTTTGAGCTGCCCGAACGGCGCATCACCCGTGACCTTTCCCAGCACGAGGGGGTGTTCGATTACGTCTTCTCGGACAATGTGATTGAGCACGTCCCAGATCCGCGGAAACTGCTGGCCCAGCTCGTTTCCTGCCTCAAGCCCGGCGGTACGGCGATAATCAAGACGCCCCACCGAGCGGCCTCGGAAATGTACTTCTACCCGCGCGTCGTCTACACGTACATGAAGAAAGCCGCTCGGCACAACGGCTGGCGCCGGTCGCTCGACATGCTGTTGCTCAATCCCATCTGGGCCTGTGACCCGCCGCGCCACCTGTATTCGTTCTCGGAGCCGTCGTTGCGAAAGCTCGCGGCGTCGCTGGGCCTCTCTGAGCAGCAATATCAAGTCAGCTTCTACTGGACACCGTTGTTGAAAAATACGTTCCTCGAGCGGGCCCTCAAGCGGCAGAAGGGTATGCTGGGCTCGCTGCGTCGGCTTTCGCTCGTCCCCGTGTTGCCCTTCGAGCTCGGCAGCAAGGCGGGTCAAGTCCTCGCCCGGAGGGCGGGTTGGATAACCCCCGGGGGCCTGGTGCTCAAGGTCACGCGCCCTCGCCCCTGAGCCGAGGCGTGCCGCATTGCGCCGGCATCACTCTACAAGCTGGAATTGGGCACCTCGGAAAGCGGCGCCCACCAACTGATTACCTTCGCGCACGACGTGCACCGGCTTTCCGATTTTGGCGATCTCCCGTACCTTGGCCCGATGGATTGGGGGATAATAGTGCGGGTCCCATTCGATCACGTAGTCTGCCTGGCCGCGACGCCCGACGGGCTTGACTCGCATGAAGCGGCTAAGTTCCTTTACCGTTTCGCAGAAAACTCGCGGCCTTTTTTTTCGGTGGCCACTAGCACGCCAATCGGCCACGATCGCGTCCGCCATCTCCTTGTAAAAAGTCTCCTGCAACGCGATGCGGACTGCCTCGTTCGACGTTGACAACTTGCAGGGCGGAGCAGTCGGCCACGACGCGCAGAAGGCGACTTGGGGCAAGCTGGCGGCCACGCGCTCGGTCCTAAACAGAGTCAAGAGGGCGAGCGCTGTCAGAGCGACTGTGCTCCCCCAGCGCTGCCGGGCGCGGTCGTGAACCCAGCTCAGGCCGATCGCCGAGAGCACGACGATGACGGGGATCAGCGGCATCAGGTAGCGCGCCAGCTTTTTCGGCGCGAGAGCGACGATCACCAAGTAGGGCACGAACGACAAAAGCAGCCACGCTAGCGGCCAGGGCCGCCCGACGCGTCGAACGAGGAGGATCAGACCGAGGAGCGCCGGCAGCCCGCTTTCGTGTGGGGTGGAATTGGCGATAAAGCCGACGTAAAATCCGATATCGCCGCGTGCCTTGCCGGCGACCTTGTCGGTCCACTGCACGACCGAGGACATGGTCTCAATCGGGTGCAGCCAGAGTGCCGGCCAGAACGCGAACACCCCCACCAGCAAGCTGACGCCGGCGATGGCGGAGACCACGATGCCCCGTCGATCACGAAACCGCGTCAGGACCGACCCGAGCCCGAGGAGGAGCATGGCCGTGCCCGGGATAGGAACCATCGCAAACTTCGTGAGGCACCCGAGCGCGAACAACAGGCCAGCCGCGATCGCCAGCTGCCAGCGCCCCCGGCGATAAGCCAGCCCGAGCGTCAAGAGGCCCAGCCAGGTGAAGCTCAGCGCGATCATGTCGAGGTGCGCGGTTCGTGATTGCGCGACCAAGCGCGGATCGGTGATCCAGAGCACTGAGGCGAGCGCTGCCAAGATCCACGACCCCCGGCCGAGTATGGCCACCAACATCGGGAAGGTCATCGTCGCCGCCAGTGTGCCTAGCATCACGACGGGCAGCTTGGCGGCAAGCACCAGCGCGTGATTGATCTCGGCGGCGCTGGCGCCGAGTAGCTTCACGAAGAAGCCCTGGAGCCACATGTAAGTGACCCCGGGATGAGGAGCCAAGAACGTGTTCGAGAACTCGCCACGGGACAGAGCCGCCCAGAAGCGATCAGTACGGTCGAACCATTTCGGGGAATCCCAATGCAGGCTGTCGTCGAGCGCGTAGCCGCGCAAGAACAGCGCCAATGCTCCGAGCCCCAACGTGATATGGAGGATCGCCCGCGAGCTCGGCAGCCAAGCCAGGGGCACCAGCTCGCTGCGCACGGCCTGCTGTGGCGGGATCGCCTCCCCTTCGGCAGGCCCGGCCGCCAAGGCTGTCGTCGACTGGCCGTCGTCCGCCGGGGGACCCCCTAGAGGCTCGGATTTCAGAGGCTCGGATTTCAGAGGCTCGGATGTCAACGGCTCGCTCGGCCTGCTTTTATCCAAACCTTACCGCAGTCTAGTGGCATTGATCGCTGGGCCAATTGTGGGCGAGCTCCGTTGCAGGCTCTGCCACAGAGGTGCTCGGATGGCAAGGCCGAGGCGGCTGCGCCGCAGGGCTTCCAAAGAGCAACTGAGCTTCCGCTTGCGGCGTCGCCCGTGATATGGCCGGCGGCGACGTCGACATACGAGCCGGCGGGCGTCAAGAGACTCGACGAGGCGAGATATACCGATGGACTTGATTTCCTGGCTCAAGAAGATCCCGATCGATCTCGGGCAACGGGCCGTTGCCGAGCACACGAAGGGAAAGCAGATTGCCCTCGGCCTCGTTCCCGGGGGGCAAGGGCGGCGAGCGCTCGACGTCGGAGCTCGAAGTGGGCACCAAACGCGCTGGCTCCGGGAGCGTGGGTACGACGTCACGTCAATCGATGTGGAACCGCTGTTTGCCGAATGCATTCAGGTCGACGCCAATTTAGCCTTGCCTTTTGCCGAGGAAAGTTTCGACCTCATTTGGTGCTCCGAGGTCATCGAGCATCTGCACGATCCGCGACATGTGATGAGCGAGCTGAGACGCGTGACCAAGGAGGGCGGCACGCTGATTCTGACCACACCCAACAGCTACGCTTGGTTATTCCGTTTCGCCGCACTGTTCGGGCTCACGCCGCAACGATTGCAGCGCAAAGACCACCTGCAGTTCTTCGACCTGCATGACATCAGGCGCTTAGCGCCAGATGCGGAGCTGTACGGGTACTTCCCTTATGCGCTGTTCAAGCGGACCATCCGCCGAGGCATCGGAGCCCTCTCGCCGACATTTGTACTTCACATTCGGAAAGGCCCGTAGCTGGCGGCCGATAAGCCGCGCCTCGGGACAATCCATGGCTCCGCAAGCTATGGCCCCACAAGCTACGGAGCTACGAATCGCGACCGGGTAGCAATATGTTGGGCGCTTTGTTGATCCATTTGCGCATATGAAACGGAGGTCGGCCCTGGGCCTCGTGGTATGTGCGCACGACAACGTCCGCGACGAGTCCCAGCGACAGGAGCTGCACACCAACCAAAATCAACATGATACCTAGCAAGAGCAACGGACGATTGGCGAGCTCCCAGCCATAAGCCAACTTTCCGTAGGCGAGGTACGCGGAAGCGCAGAGCCCCAAAAAAAGCGAAACAAGGCCCGCCAATCCAAACACCTGCATTGGACGCACCAGGTAATAACGAAGAAATAGCACCGTCACGAGGTCGAGGACCACGCGCAGCGTACGACTAATATTGTACTTTGATTTGCCGAAGCGGCGCGGATGATGGCGCACCGGCATCTCCGCGATGCGAGCGCCCACGAGCGAAGCCAGGACGGGTATAAAACGATGCATCTCACCGTATAGGCGCAACTCGCGGGCGACGTCGGTACGCATCACCTTGAGCGTGCAGCCGTAGTCGTGCAGCTTTACGTTCGTGGTGCGGCTGATGATCCAGTTTGCAACCAGGGAGGGTAAACGTCGATTGATGAAGGTATCCTGGCGATCTGCACGCCAGCCGGCAACCATGTCATAGCCTTCGTCGAGCTTTGCCAGCATCTTTGGAATATCTTGGGGGTCATTCTGCAGGTCGGCGTCGAGCAAAACGACGATATCACCGCGCGCCGCCGTGATCCCGGCCTGCATCGCCGCAGTTTGTCCGAAATTTCTGCGGAGGGCTCCGACGACGAGTCGCGTATCGGTTTGCGCGAGACGCTCGAGCAACGCCAGGCTCTTGTCTTGCGAACCGTCGTCAACGCAGATCACCTCGTAGTCGATGCCAGTGGGCTCCAGCGCAGCATGGATCGCAGCAATCAACGCCTCGATGCTCCCTTCCTCGTTGCAGATGGGGCTAACTATAGAAATCTGCACAGGTGCCGGGCGACCGTCATGCTGGGTCGGGTCCACCGGCACTCGGGGGCGCGCCTTCGCGGCCGCGGTTTGCTGGTCCTCGATCTGGGTAGCCATTGGTCCGCGGACCATAACACGGGCCGCCCGAACGCTTCAATGTGAGCCGTCAAAGCGTGTTAGCGTGGCCGCCGCCCATGCCCAGCTGGATGCGCTCGCAAGCCTTTCGTCTGGTTCTGACCCTTGGCGCCCTCGGATTCGTGGCTTGGTCGGCCTGGACGCTCCGCGGGCGCTGGGGCGACAATACCTTCGTCGTCGACCACACCACCGCCGGCTGGGGCATGGCCGCAGCCATCCCATCGACTCTGCTCATCGGAATCGCCTGGGCCCTGCTCATTCGGAGCATGGTCGTCCCGCCTCCTCCGCTCTCTCGGGTACTGTCAGTCTACTCCACTGCGAGCCTCGGCAAATATGCGCCCGGACGTGTGGGTCAGGCGGTGATGCGACTCGCCGGACTGGCTCGGTTTGGCTATTCAGCGAGAATGATTGCCACCTCGATGGGTGTCGAGCTCTTGTCGTGGGTCACCTCCGGAGCCTGCGTCGCCGCGGCGCTGCTCTGGCTTGGCGCAGTGCAACCCAACACCGTGCTCGGAACCTATGCGCTGCCCATCGCGACGCTGAGCTTGGTGGGAGTGATTGCGCTCGCCGTCGTCGACCGGGCGACATACCCCGCCTTCGTGCGCCGCGTTTTTGGCGCGGAGGGTCGCGGGCCGGTGCTGCCCTGGGGCATGCCACTCGTGCATCTCGGATCGTGGTTGCTTTGTGCGGCGCACGGAATCCTGCTCTCCAAGGCTGTCGGAGTTACCGACTTTTCAACCGCCACCTACGCTGCGGCATTCTTCGTGCTCGCACCCATCGCTGGCTTTTTCGCACTGCCAATTCCAGCTGGAGTTGGCATTCGCGAGTCGGTCACCGTGCTCGGTCTCGTTCCCTTGGTCGGGGCCAGTAATGCTCTGGCTGCCGCACTCTTGTCGCGAGGCGCGTCGCTCGTTGCGGATGTGCTGCTCTGGCTCGTTCTATCCGGAAGGCGGCCGAGCCACTCGGGCGGCGCCGACGGCTGAGACTGATTCTTCGTGGGAATCCAGGCCAGCGTTGAGGTTGAGCTGCGCCACATGCTACGCTCGAGCTCCGCCATGCGCAGCAATCTTGACGAGCAGCAGACCATCCTCGCCGGTGTCGTCGATACGGACTTTCGCGCCAGGAGCCTGAATGAGCTGGTGTGCACCTACATCGTGGCCGGCACCGTTCTCGACGTGGGGTGCGGCAGTGGCGGGATGCTGGCGTGGCTACTCGAGCAGGGCTACGACGCTTCCGGGATCGATTCGAGCGAACACATCATCAACGCTGCGCACGCCCTTCTGCAGTCGAAAGGCTGTGATCCATCGCGCGTGAGGAACGCGCACATTGAAGACCTGACCAGGGCGGGCATGCTCGTCGACAACGTGCTGAGTATGGATTGCCTCGAACACCAAGCGGACGAACGTCCAATGTTTTCAAACCTCGTCAAGGTGCTGCGCCCCGGTGGGCGGCTCCTGGTTACGGTCCCGGCGGTGCCATGGCTATTCTCCGAACGGGATCGCACTTATGGGCATCATCGCCGCTATACCCGTGAACGACTCAGGGACTTATGCCGCTCCGAGCCACTTCGCATCGACGACCTGCGCTACTGGAACATGCTCGGCGTTCCGCCCACGTTTTTGTATGCTCACGTGCTGCGACGGGCGATCACCGAAGGCTTCAGGTACGGGGAACCCACGTTGACCAAAAAGGCCCTGCGCGCGGCACTTTCGTTCTGGTTCCGACATGTCGAAAACAGCGTGCGCCCACCAGTTGGCCTTACCTTGGTCTTGGCGGCCACTCGCCTGAGCTCATAGTCGCCGACTAGCCCACCACCGGCTCGAGCTGCGTCGCGCCCGGGTGGGCTCACGCCCGCCGCCACATCAGCGCGCTCCTTCAAACCGCCCTGGCCTCACTTTGGCCGGAATTTGGCGCCTCGGAAAGCGGTGCCCACGATCTGGTCGCCTTCGCGCACGACGTGCACCCTCTGGCCGAGTCGAGCGATTTCCGCCTTCTTGGGCGGGTCGCGCGGAGGGAAGTAGTCCGGATCCCATTCGATCACGTAGTCGGCCTCGCCGCGACGCCCGACGGCCTTGATGGGCACGAAGCGGTTGATGCTCCTTGCCGTTTCGCAGAAAACGCGCGGCTTCTTTCGGTGACCGCTTTCACGCCAATCTGCCGCGATCGCTTCCGCCATCTCCTTGTAGAAGGGCTCTCGCATCGCGATTCGGATCGGCTTTTGGAGTGTCTGGGCGTCGCAGCCTGGAGCAATGGGCCACGAGGCGCAGAAGCTGGCCTGCAGCGAGTTGGCGGCGACGCGCTCGGTCCGAAGCAGAGTCAAGAGTGCGAGCGCTGTCAGGACAAAGGCGCTTCTCCAGCGCTTTCCGACGCGGTCGTAAAACCAGCTCAGCGCGATCGCGGAGAGCACGACGAACGCGGGAAACACCGGCAGCACGTAGCGCGACAACTTCTTCGGCGCGAGAGCGATGATTACAAAATAGGGCACGAACGACAAGAGCAGCCACGACAGCAACCTGGGCCGCCCGAGGTGCGCAACGAGAAGGATCAGACCCAGGAGCGCCAGCAGCCCCGTTTCGTAGGGGGTCCGCCGAGCGATTGAGGTGAGGTAAAACCCGATATCGTTGCGTACCTGGCCCACGACCTTGTCGGTCAAATGGATGACCGAGGACAAGGTCTCGATCGGCTGCACCCAGAGTGCGGGCCAGAACGCGAACACCCCCGCCAGCAAGCTGACGCCCGCGATGGCGGCGACCACAATACCCCGTCGATCGCGAAGACGAGTGAGGAGCGACTCCACTCCGAGCAGGAGCATGGCCGTGCCCGGGATCGGAACCATCGCAAACTTCGTGAGGCAGCCGAGCGCGAATAGTAGGCCAGCCGCGATCGCCAGCTGCCAGCGTTGTCGGCGGTAAGCGAGCGCGAGCGTCAAGAGACCCAGCCAGGTGAAGCCGAGCGCGATCATGTCGAGGTGTGCGATGCGTGATTGCGCGACCAAATACGGCTCGGTGACCCACAGCACAGAGGCCAAGAATGCCAAGATCCACGACGCACGGCCGAGTATGGCCACCAGCATCGGGAACGTGAGCGTCGCCGCCAGTGTGCCCAGCATCACGGCGGGCAGCTTGGCGGCAAGTGCGACGGAGTGATTCATCACCTCGGCGTTGGCACCCAATAGCTTCACGAAGAAGCCCTGGAGCCACATGTAAGTGACACCGGGATGAGGAGCCAAGTGCGTCTTCGACAACCGGCCGCGTGACAGAGCCGCCCAAAAGCGATCCGTACGATCGATCCATTTCGGCGAATCCCAGTGCAGATTGTCGTCCAGCGCGTAGCCGCGCAGGAACAGAGCCAACGCTCCAAGCCCCAACGTCATGCAAAGGATCCCTCGCGAGCTCGGCACCCACGCCAATGGCACCCGCTCACGGGGCGCGACCTGCCGTAGCGGGACCGTCGCCGCTTCAGCGGGCCGGGCCGCCAGCCCTGTTGCTGCCTCGCCGTCGTCCGCCGGGACACGACGCGGAGGCTCCGAAGTCAACGGCTCGCTCGGCCCGCTCGCAGCCAAGGCTTACCCCAGTCTAGTGGCAGAAACTTGGTTGCTGCCAATCTCGCCCACGACGGATGCTGGGGCCCAGCTGCTCGGTCGCCCAGCGAGGCGTCATTTGCCATGGTTTGAACCTTTCGAATCCAAGATCAAGTCGCAGAGCTCACGCACGGCGCCGCAGCCGCCCGCGGCTTCGAGCAGCATGTCGGCGGCGGCGCGCGCGCTCGGGTGCGCATCGGCCACCGCGACGCCGCAGCCGGCGGCGAGCAAGCACTCCACGTCGTTGAGATCATTGCCCACGTAAACCGTGTCGGCCCAGGAGACCTTGCGCGCGGCGAGCCAACTCCCGAGCACCTGCCGCTTGTCCTCTACCCCGTGGATCACCGGCAAGCCAAGCTTGCCCGCCCTCGCCCTGACCACGGGGTTCTGCTCTTTCGACAGAATCAGGAGCTCGAAACCGGCTCGCTTCAAGCGTTCGAGCCCAAAGCCGTCGCCCCGGTGGCAGCGCACGGACTCGATGCCGTTTTCATCGACGTACACCGCGTTGTCGGTGAGCACGCCGTCGAAGTCCAGGGCCACGACACGCACATTTGCCGGCAAGCGAGCCGCACGCTCCTCCTGCCTGGCAAACTCGAGCTTGACCTGGCTGACCGCGAAATCTACCGGGTCGTCGATCTCTTGCACATACTCCGCGGGCACGGGGTAGAGCGCTGTCTTGCCGAAGAAGCGGTGCTTCGCCCGGCGAAAGCCGGCGACCTGCATCACGTAAATCGAGCCCGCTTCGAGGTACTGGGGCTCGCGGGCCTGTCGCCGCTGGCGCACCGACTTGTCGTGATTCAAGCCCAGCGCACCGTCCGGTGCGTCGCGCCACAAAAAGTAGTGGAACGGCGTCACCGCAACGCAGGACTCCGCCGATTCGTCGACGAGTTTCTGGATCGCGCCGTCGATGTGCTCGGGCCGCGTGAGCGGCGACGTGCACTGAATAAATGCCAGCAGATCCGCCGGCGGCTCGCCACTCCGATCGATCTCGTCCAGCGCGTGCAGTAGCGCGCTCTCCGAGGAAGCGCTGTCCGTGGCCAGCTCGGCGGGGCGCCAGATCACCTCCGCTCCCCAGGCGCGCGCGACCGCGGCGATCTCCGGTGCATCCGTGCTCACGTAGACGCCGCCCACGCGCTGCGCGGCTCTGGCTGCCGCGATCGAGTGGGCAAGCAACGGCCGCCCTCCGATCGGCTTGAGGTTCTTGCCAGGTACGCCTTTGGATCCCCCGCGGGCAGGAATGATCGCAATCGTCTGCAAGGGCTTGAAGCCTACACGTCGAGCTCCCGCGAATCTAGGGGCGCGGCCGGATAGGCCGATTGGCCGGTACGTAAACGGTCGGCTCAGGGGAGCGGGCGCGCCGCGCGACGGAGGCGGTGCTTGAGGCCGCGCATATAGCCTTGGCTTCGCAGCGCCAGCGAGGCGAGCTGCACGCGTGCGTAGTCCGGGCGCCCCAGCACTCGTGGCGCGCCGTCCGGCGCCTCGACGAGGCCTGCGAGGTAAGAGAGCGCCGCGTTCGGTGACGAGAGATCGCTCGTCCAGCCTTGCCGGAGCTCCGGAGAAAGCAGATCGATGTGGTGCGAGGGCAGCTTCATCGATAGGTCTTCGGTGTCGACCTCGCCCTCCCAGACCAGACCCAGCGCCTGATACAGCTGCTCGAGCCGCTCGAGCAGCCGTGGCACCGTGTAGGGCTCGCTCGCGCGCCGCGCGAGCTCTTCCGTGTCGAAGCGGTGTGAGGGGTAGTGGTCGAGTATTTCGCACATGGCGTCGGCGGCTTCGCGTTCGCTCGCGAACAAGCGACTGTTTTCTGGCGTCGCGAACTCGAGCCCGCCACCCAGGAGGTCACGCTTCAGCACCACGGGCAGGCCACACAACAGAGCCTCCTTGATCGCTTTCGAGCCCCCCTCGCGCGAGCTGAACAGCGTAAATATCCGGCTCGCGTTGTAGAGCCATGCGATATCCCGGCGCGGAAACGGGAACGGCGCGCCCGCCAGACGGAAGGGGAGAAACACTATGTCCTGGCGTTCATTCGCCGAAAATGACGTCTGGTACTGCTGCCAGAGCGCGCCCTCCGTGTCGGGTTCGCGCGTGTCCGTCGTGCCGGAACAGATCACTAGCGCCCGCGTGCCCGGGCGCTGGTCGCTGACGAGGCGCAGGCAACGCAGGAGCTCGTGTGTATTCTTGAAAGCGACCGGACGCGTCACGCTGATGATATCCCACTGTTTGTCGAGCCCGCGATCGCAGAAGCAGGCGGGAATGAAATGGCTGCTGTTGAACGGGAGCGCGTGCACCGCCGCCGGGTCATCGAACGTAACGGTGCTCTCCGGCGCGAAGTGGAAATCGACCCAGGCGGGGGCAACGAGCCCGGCACGAAACCAGCCGTAGTGGACCCCGATCAGGAAGCGTTCACGGACGCGCGCGAGCAGCTTCTTGAACGCCGAAAGCTCGAGCAACACTTGCGGCACTTCCTTGTGCGTCAACACGAGAATGCCCTTGCTGCGCAAGGTGGGGCGTTTCATTACAAATGGCACGGCGTACCTGCCTCGAAAAACACGCTGGCGAACCGATCGGGCATGGGGCGCTGTTTACCAGAATGTGCAGCCTCGAGGGAGCGCGGTGTGGCAGTTGCCGCCCCTCATGACTCGGTGTACTGACCGGGCCGTCATGGGACTCTCCGCCTACGATGCAGCCATGCTCGTCGAGTTGGTCAAACGCCTGCCCCGCCGGTGTACCGTGGTATGCCTGGGGATGCCGCGGCTACGCTTCTCGGAGCACGCGCTCGGGCGCTGGAGCCGTCGCATCGGCGGCGCTTGGCAAGCCCGTGGCGGAGCCACCGACCGCGCCATGGATGCCCCCGCCTTCTTTCACGGCCTGGGCTTCGAGCGCTGCCTCGCGCTCGACATCTCGAGTTATGAGGGCGCCCAGATCATACACGACCTGAACCGCCCAAACCTCGCCGAGGAGCACTGGGGCATCGCCGATTGTGTGGTGGACGCGGGCACGCTGGAGCACGTTTTTCAGCTGCCGATCGCACTCGACACCATCTTCAAGCTACTCCGCGTGGACGGGATGGTGGTGCACAGCACGCCCTCCAACGGCTACCTCGACCACGGCTTTTATCAGGTCTCCCCGACGCTGTACTACGACTACTACCGCGCCAATCAGTTTCGGGTGGTCTCGGCCAACGTCGTCAACCGCCATCCACGCGTGCGCTGCGAGCCCTACCTCGCGGACATCTATCGCGAGCGAGGCGCGCTCTACCCCGAACGCCACCTGCCACGAGCCACTGTGTTTTTTGCGGCCGCGAAGACAGAAGCCAGCACCTCTGGCGTGGCCCCACTCCAGGGTCATTATCGGCGCCTACACGACGGCACGCAGGCGGCGCGTGAAAATGAACACCCTTTCACCTATTCGGGGGCCCGCGGCGGGGCTCTTGGGCGTATCGAATCCCTCGCCGTCGGGGCTCGCCGCAGGTTGCGAGCCTTGCTCGAGCGCAAGTAACCGCTCTCCGCCGTTCAAACTAACCCTTCTCCTGACCGATACCGGCGTCTATACTCGCGCGCCGCCGGCCCTCGTCACTCAACGTCAATCCAAGCCCGCAAAGCCGTCACCCTCGGCGGGGCGCCGTCGCCCTCGGGCCGTTGCCTTTCCTCCCGTCGATCATGTTACCCTCCCCTGTTTCACGCGTGGCACGGCGGCTCACCCCGCACCTTTACTTCGCGCTGCGGGAGCGGCATCGGGCCTACCTGGGTTCGAAGCATCGGCGCGGGCCGCAGCATGAGATGAAGGCAGCTTACCTCGGGGTCTTGATGCGGCTCGCGCGCGGGCGCGTGGCCTTCGATGTCGGTGCCAACAAGGGCTGGTACTGCCTGGAGCTCGCCAAGGTCGCGAGCCGGGTGGTGGCGTTCGAACCGAACCCCGATCTCGCCCACAAGCTCGAGGTCCTCATGGAGTGCTCGCCCTATCAGGTGGACGTAAAGCCTCTGGCGCTCTCCGACGACGACGGCATGGCAGAGCTCAGGGTGCCGGAGAAACGCTCGGGCAGCGCCACGCTGGAGTCGGCGAACCTGCACGTCAACGAGCTAGCGCAAACCGAAGCCATCCTGAGCCTCAGCGTGCAGTGCAGGCGGCTCGACGCCCTCGATCTCGGCCGCGTCGACGTCATGAAGATAGACGTGGAGGGGCACCAGCTGCCGCTCCTCTTGGGAGCGCGCCGCACGCTCGAACGCGACACGCCGGATTTGCTCATCGAGATTGACGAGCGGCACCGAGTGGGTTCCATCAGAGAGGTTGACGCCCACCTACGGGCAATCGGCTATCAGGGCTACTTCTTGCTGGGTCCGGCGCTGTTGCCGATGGAGCGCTTTAGTATCGATGTGTTTCACGCCGCCGACAACCACAAGACGGGCAAGATCCGCATCAACGACTTTTTCTACTTCCATCACAGCCAGCTCGAGGCGGCGCAACAGCGCCTCCTGGATCTCATTTTCTACCCCCTGGCCTAGCGGGCACGGCGTGATCACTGGACAGGCGTGGGCGTAGAGCAGGGGCGTTTCGGGTGCCATCGTCGTTAGCGCGGCAGCAAAGTCAGCGGCTCAATGGCTTCCTGTACGCCGCCGAGAGGTTTCGCCTCGTTGGCAAGCCTCGGGTCGCCCTTTCGCCGCGTTCAGCCGACGCAGTGGCGGACGCGCACGCGCGGCTCGTGCGATCGCCAGACGCCGTAGCCGTCGCGTGCCTGTGCGGGGGCGGAAGGGAGAGCCGCGTCACGTTGTGCGACCGCTATGGGCTGCCTCATTCGCTGGTGTTGTGTGAACGCTGCGGTCTGATCCGAGCCAACCCTCAGCCCAGCCCCGAGTTTCAAGCGTGGTTCTACGCTCACGCCTACCGCGAGATGTATGGGCCTCACACGAGGAGCCACTCCGCTCTGTTTGCGAGCAAGCTGTGGAAGGGCGAGCTCATCGCAAACGCGCTGCGCTCGGCTGACGTATCCTTCGCGGGAGGCCCGGTGTTGGATCTGGGTTGCGGGGGAGGCTGGGCGCTGATGCCATTTGCGAACTCCGGCCGCACCTGCATTGGCTTCGACTACGACCCAGAGTTCATCGACCTGGGGCGAGGCCTCGGGCTCGATCTCCGCTTGGGCGGAATCCCCCGCGCCCGCGAGGCGGGACTGAAAGCCGCTCTGGTGATCTTCGCGCACGTGCTCGAGCACGTTGCTCAGCCATTGACGGAGCTCGAGTCGATCCGGCCCCTGCTCGCCGACGATGGCTTGTTGTACCTGGAGGTCCCTCATACGCGCCGCATCGGCGAAAAGCTCGGCTCTGACAGTCTCGCCTATTGGCAACGCGCTCACCTGTGGGACTTCCAGCGCGAGCACTTGGTGAGCCTGGCCGAGGCAGCAGGCTTCCAGGTGGTGTGGCAGGCGGACGACGAGAATAGCGCGTTCGCGTTGTGCCGGCTCCGACAAGCGCCGGGCGCCGCGGGCGCTCCGCCCCTGGCCCCATCGGCAGCGTGGCCCGATCTGGGCGTACGGGTCCGCCTGCAACTCGAGGGCTTCGAGCGAGCCTACCAATCCCGTACGCAGCGGCTCTTGCGGCGCGCCGAGGCCGTGGGTCGGGCCTGGGTGCCAGCGGCCGTCCGGCGCGGAATCCGAGCGGCGTGGCCACGCTGAGCGAAAACGCCGAACATTTTCTGGCGCTCGAAGAGCGCGAGGGGCTCTGGGACCGCTCGCTCGCGGGCTGTGGCTATTGGCAATATCTCCGCGTGCCGGTGTTTTACGACATCGCAACCCAATGCGGCCAGCTCGGCAAGCTGCAGAATCTGGAGCCGAAGCGTTATGTCGCAGAGGGCGTGCGGCAGGTGAAAGATCTGGGTCGGATCCTACGGCGCTACGATCACACGCGAGTCACCCCTGCCGATCTGCTGTTCCTCAACCACACGCGGCACTACCCGCTCGAGCAGCGCCTAGTGTCGCCGTATACGCATTTCCTGCTCGAAGATCTGCCGGCGACGTATTGGGATTTTCAGTTTTCCGACCGAGGCCTGCATCACGTCAATGATGGTCTCGAGCGAGTGCTGTACCTGGACGCGCTGTATCAGAGTGGCTACAAGGCGTATGCGCTGCTCTGGCGCTGGCGGAGCTTGCGCGGGGAGATTCGGAAGAGCGCTATCCAGCTCGAGCGCACGCTGCGGGCAGAGTTTGGCGTGAGCGGCGGGGCCCCGCGCTTGGACCGCCTGATCTGGAACGCGGTCCGCGTGCACAACGGCTGGGGGCCGCTCTGCGACCGGTTGCTGGAGCGCGCCAGGCCCCGCCTCATCGTCAACGTGGTGCACTATAGCTGGCCGTGGATCGCTTTTACGCTGCGCGCGCGGCAGAAGGGCATCCCCGTGGCAGAGCTGCAGCACGGGGCGGTAAGCGCCGAGCACATCGCCTATCGCCTGGCGAGCGGCCGCAGCTCCCCGTCGGCACCGGATTACTTCCTGAGCTTTGGCAAGTACTGGTCCGAGCGGGTGAGCGCTCTGAACCTGCCCGCGCAGCGCACGCCCGCGATCGGCTTTGCATGGCTCGAGGCGCGGCGACCACCGGCGCGGCAACCTCGAGCTGCCCACAGCCAAAAGATGTTGCTCGTGCTGTCCCAAAGCTCGATTGGTGTCGAGCTCTCCAGGTTCGTGGCTCTGGCCGCGCCTCGGCTCCGGGAGCTGGGTTGGAGCATCGTCTATCGTCTGCATCCAGGAGAAACCCACGGCTGGAGCGAACGCATGCCCTGGCTGTTGGGAGCAGGTGTTTCGATCTGTCAGTCCGAGGTGAGCCTGTACGAGCGGTTCTCCGAGGCCACCGCCCAGCTCGGCGTCTACTCGACCGCGCTCTACGAAGGCTTGGCGTTTGGCTTGCCCACCCTGATCGCGCGGTTGCCGGGCAGCGATGCCTTGGCGGACCTGGTCGACGTCGGCGTGGCCCATTTCGTCTCGACGCCGGAGGAGCTCGCCGCTGCCGTGAGCCGCGCCGCCAGCTCGCCGTTGCCCCTGGCGGACGTCGAGCGTTTCTGGGAACCCGCTGCCACGCGGAATTTCCGCTCGTTCGTACGCACGCGACTGGGCTAGAAGGTCGCTCGCCGCCGCGCGTCTCGAGCCCCGAGGTTTCGGTCAGGGGACCAGGCCGGGGGCCGCGCCCGAGGTAACCGGCCATTTTGGCCCGGGCCGTCAACGCTGGGGTGCCTTTCCCCATTGGACGCGCAGCACCTCGACTAGGCCAAAGGCTCGCATCGCGTTCGCGGCGATGACGATCTTGGCGTAGCGGGTGGCGCGCGCCGAAAAGCCTCGCGCGCCTCGCGCCCTGGGTACCAGGACTTTGGGCACGGCGTTCTTGCCCGCCACGAGCAAGAAGGCCAACCAGGCCGGGTACTTCTGGCGAGCCAGGGTCAGGTGCCCGCCCGCCTGGCGTGCGCGCTTTCGACACAACTCGAGGAGCGAGCGCCGCGCGGGATGCCGAACGACGGCCGTATCGCAATACACCACGGGCACGCCGCGAGCGAACGCACGCTGCCCCCACTGTTTGTCCCCACCCGACTTGAGCTGCGTATCGAAGACGCCGACCTCATCGAATGTCGCGCGCGTGGTGAACAGGTTAGCGGTCACGCTGAAGTGCTTTCGCTGCGCATAGGACTGTTGCTGGAAAGCCAGCGCCAGCTCGTATTCTTCGGCTAGATTGGGCCGGTCGGGGTCTCGAGCGACAACCTCGACGCGGCCCGCCACCACGGCGGGACCCACGTGTTCGCCTAACGCGCGCGCGCCCTGTTCGAGCCAGTCGGGCAGCGGCCGGCAGTCTGCATCCGTGAACGCCAAGAGGTGACCCCGGGCCACGGTCAAAGCGCGGTTGCGCGCGGCATACGAACCCGGCACCGGCTCCTCGAGCAGTTGGACGAAGCCGAATGGAGCCGTCACATCCAGGACAGATTCCTTGCTGGCGTTGTCGACCACCAGCACTTCCATGCGATCGCGCGGCCAGGTCTGGTCCGCCAGCGCCGTCAGGCAACCCCTCAGGCCGTCACGGTCGTCGTAGACGGGAATGATGACCGAGATCAGAGGAGGGTGGTTGGCGTCAGGCATCGCTGGGCGGGTTGATGATATCACCCTCGCGAATCAGTAGGGCAAGCCCGGGATCGCCAGCTCCACGGCGCGCACAGTATTCGTGGCCGCGATGAACCACGTGCGCCGATCGGGACCGCCGAACGTCATGATGCGCCCCGACCCACCCGAGCTGGTGCCGCCCTGCGACGCCGCCACCACCGACAGCGACAAAAGCCCGAGAACGAAGCAACGCATGGCCTGCAGAATAGAACCCGAACCTCCAATCGGGAATCCACATCTGCCCAGATGAGGCGCCAAGCAAACTCCGTGGCCAAATCCGACGGAATATTCCAGCGGTTCGTCCGCTCCGCAGACAGGGCCAGGGCAAGAGCCGGCCTTACTCACCAGGTGCCTGCCGGCGTTCGCTGCCCCACGACACCGCAGCCCGCGGTTGTGTCGAGGGTCGAAGAGCGAGTCATCTACCCTGAAATCAGGCTCGAAAATTGGCCAAGGTCGAGGCTAGAATGTCCCGCGGATGCCAGCCGTATCTCCGGTACCCCAGATCTCGATGGCACCGACTCGCGTGGACTCGGTATCTTCAGACGCTGTGAGCCAGAGCACCACGCCCGCGCCAATCCCGACCGCTCCGATTCCGTACGACACGGTGCTGACCATGCGCAGCGTGCGAAACGCGTTCACTGCGGCGGGCCCGGACGTGCCCGCCACGCAGGTGTGGTTCTCGCACGCTTGTTCGGCTTCGCTGTGTTTGCTGCTCGCCATCAAGCCTGTGATTAGACCGGTTCCGACGCCAGCCACGCCCACACCACCGGCAACATAGGCCAGCCACGGCGTGCGAGGGCCCGACCCATCGGCGTCGTCGACCACGGGCACGACAGCGTTGCCGCCGGGAGGCGGTGGCGTCAGTGACGGAGCAGCCAATGCGAGCACGACGGTCAGGTTCTGTCCCTTCTCGAGCTTGACCTCCGATTGGTCGCGGCGGTCCGGGCTCACGGAGCCCGAGACTTGATACACACCAGGATTGAGCCTCTGTGCTTGGCCAAGCTGAGCTGCGCCGATCGCCCGCCCGTTGATCGAGAGCTCGAGGCTCGGGTCATGGCCACTGACGCCGTCCACCTTCAACGTCAGCGTTGGAATCCGGCTCCGCAGATCGCGAGCTTCCTCGCGTGCGGCCGCTACGGCTTCGGCAAACTGCGCGGGCGCCCGCGCATCCACGGGCATTTGCGTCGTCCGCACATACGCTTCCAGTGCCTCGAGCCAGAGACCCATTTTCTCGAGCGACCGAGCTTCATAAAGCACCACGGTGGGCGCCGGAAATAGCGTGTACGCGCGGCGAAAAAGGGCTAGCGCAGTCTCGTAGTCGCCCGCATGAAACGCCTCTCGCCCCGTTACTGCCACACTGCGGGCCAGGTCCAGGCTAGCGTTCCGCCCGCCGGGCGTGGACGCTGCGGAAGCGACTTCCGCCCCCGCCTCGACGACCGTAAGCATTCCCGACAACGCGAGCGCTACAGGCCATCGCACGATGCATCCGAGGTGGGCGAGGCTACGCGGCCGAAATGGGTGAAACATGCGCTTTCACCCATCGGAACGGCCTCAACGCCGTAAGTTGTAGCCGGCGAACAAGTTTTTTCGGGTTAGAAACCGAACTCTTGGTCGATGCGCCTCGAAACCAGTGATTTGGCGGGCTTGGCCCGGGCGGCCACGGGCTGGGCCGCTTTCGGTGCCTTGCTTGGCGCGGCTTCGACTGATTTACCAAGCTGCGCCGCCCGCTGGGGCTCGGCTTTGGCGGCCACGGGGGCGAGTATGGCCGGAGCCAGCGCGCGATCTGGTTTCGCGGAAACTCTCGCCGGCATTGGCGCAGCCGACGGACGAACGGGCGGCGATGGAAGCGCCGCCAGAGCCGGACCCGCTGCTGCTCCGGAGGCACGGGGAGTCGCAGCCGCGTGAGCGACGGTTCCCGTCCCCGCCTGCACCAAAACGCTCCAGAGGATTGCGCCTGTGCTCAACGCCGCGGCGCCCCAACCCAATAGGCGCGTCGGCACCCGCCGCCCCGCAATCATGTTGGACATGGTTCCGCCCTCGAGCGTGTCGGCGGCACGCCGCTTGATCAGCGTGCTCAATACTTTGAGCCGAGTGCCTTCGGCGCCGAAACCCTCGGGAGGGGGAGCTTGCTCGCTTTCACTGCGCGCGTCGAGCCAAACCTCTTTGAGTGAACGAGAGGCCACGTCGGCGCGAACGCCTTTATCATAGAGCCAGGCGGCCAACGCCCGCCCGAGCTCCCACATCGATCCCCAACGCTTGCTTCTGTCGCGGTGCAGGCCACGTTGCACGATCTTCCACAGCTCTTCGTCCCCATAGCCGTGCGACATGATGGACACCGGCGTGTCTTTCAGAATCGACATGAGCAAGGCGTTGTAGTTGGGCCCGCTGAAGGGGAGCTCGCCAGTAATCAGCTCATAGAGAACGACGCTGATGGACCAAATGTCGGTCCTAAAATCGATGTCCGTCTGGCCGCGCGCCTGCTCTGGCGAGAAGTAACCCGGGCTGCCAAGCACCGCGCCGTCCTGTGTCAGTCGGGTGCTCGAGTCACCCGGCACATCCAACTTCGCGATGCCGAAGTCCAATACCTTCGGCTGCAGGCGACCGCGCGTCGTCTTCGAAATGAATAAATTCTCGGGCTTGATATCGCGATGGACGATGCCCTTCTCATGTGCCTCGCGGAGCCCATCCATGATCGGAAGCAGTGTGCCCACCGCTCGCAACGCATCTACCCGACGCTCCCTACCCAGCACCTGGCCCAGCGATTCGCCGCGAAGCAGCTCCATGGCGACGTACGGCTCACCATTCTGCGTTGCCCCGAAGTCCAGCACGGTCGCCATGGCAGGGTGACCGAGCCGAGCGGCAGCATGCGCTTCGCGAGCCATGCGTTTGAAGGACTCGGTGTTCGGCGTCGTGCCGCGCACCAGCTTCACTGCAACTTCTACGTCCAGCGCGGTCGAGCGAGCTTTCCAGACCACTCCCATCCCACCCCGGCCTAACTGCTCGATCAACACGTAGCGCCCGTCCACCACGTCCCCTGCCCTGTGCGCCTTACCCTGACGGCAGAGCTCAGCATCTTCAGTGCTCGGTGGCGACTCTTGCGTGGCAGGCGAGCTAGCACGAGTGGACGAGGCAGAGGCAGGCAAGGCATCCCCCGTTTCGCTCGGCACTTGTCGTAGGGCAAACATGCGGCTTATCTCAGTCTGATTGATCGGCCACGTGAAAGCTCGTGTTAACAATTAAAAACTAAGGTGGCCTTAAGAATTGAATGAGATGATCTCGGCGCTTCGGCGTGTTGCACGGAGCACGTGGGAGGCACTCCTACATGGCTAGCAAGCAGTACGAGCGCCATGCGCGCGGCGCAATTGAAACGGTGCAACTCTCGTTCAACATGGTTTCGATCTCGAACAGCCTTGCTCTCGATGTCTCGGGCGCGAGCCAGTCTCGGCATGGCACCGTGGGCGCACTTGATACTCCGTACCGCCACGTGTGTGCGAGGTTAGACGCCGGCAAAAAACTCATCGGCGCCGTAAGACAGCGCGGGACCACCGGACTACTACAGCATCCTGAAATTGCCAACCTCGACGGCTTTTCTCGCATACTCCTGTGCACATTGACACTGCAATTGCATTCGAGCGAGGCTACTCGCAGTGCAGCGCGAACCGTTCGCCCAGCGACTCAGTGGCGCCTTCCAGAGCTACTGGCCAGGGTACGGCCCCCTTTTGTACCGCTTGCTGCTGCTGGCCCTTCTGGCGTGGGCGTGCCAGTGGAGCTTGCGGGCCGTATGGCCCTTCACCATCGATGATGCGGGCATCAGTTACGCGTATGCCAAGCATATCGCCGAGGGGCACGGGCCCGTGGCAGCCATTGGCGGGCCTTGGGTCGAGGGCTATTCGAACCCCTCATGGGTGTTGCTGCTCGTGCCTTTCCACTGGTTGGGCTTGCCGCTGCCCAGCGTGGCCAAGCTGCTCGGCGCTCTGCTCTTCGCGCTCGCCCTGGCTTTCGGCGCGGGGCTTCTGGCGCTGACGGATGAGCGGCGTTGGCGTGCTTTCGGGGCGGCTGAGGTGGGCTTGGCCATCGGCGCCGCCATTTGCCTGGAAGTGGTCGTGTGGGTGGTGGCAGGCCTGGAGAACGCATTGTTCTCGGCCCTGATGCTGCTGCTCGTTTTTCTGGATGCGCGGGAGAGCCAGCACCCGGACAGCCGGGGGTACTCTGGCCTGGCGGCGTTTGGCCTCTGCATGACGCGTCCGGAAGGCGTGCTGTATGCGGCACCATTGCTGGCGATCAAGCTCGTTCAGGTGCTGCGCCAACGGGAGCCGCTGCGCCAAGCCGCTACTGCAGCGGTACTTTTCCTGGCCCCGTTAGCGGTGTATCATGCCGCTCACTATCTCACCTTCGGTGAGCTCCTGCCGAACACGTACTACGCCAAGCCTGGCAGCCGCAGCTGGAGCAAGGGCTACGAGTACCTGCTGGAGAACCTGCGTGACAGCGCGATCCTGTACGCGCTGCCCCTCGTGCTGCTTGGGTTGATCGGAAAGCCGCGGCTCAAGCTGCTCCTCGGCTGGAGCTGCGTTGCCGGTACGGTCTTCGTTTTGTATTCTGGTGGGGACTGGATGCCACACGGACGGTTCCTGGCGCTGTCCGCGCTGCCAGGCCTGGTGCTCGCAGCCATGGGCGTTTCGAATCTGGCCAACGGCGTGAATGGGCTCGGGCGCGGGCGCGTTCCCCGGGAGCTCGTGCTCTTGGGCATGGCGAGCGGCCTGCTTTGGTTTTGGTGGAAGCACCATGCGCCGCGCCTGCACGAGCTGGCCAAACACCCGTGGTGCCACTTCTGCGAACGGGTTACGGACACGAGGACCCTGCAGGGCATGGCGACGCGAGCGGAGTTGCCCAGCTTTTCGCTCCTGACACACGATTTTGGCGGGCCCGCTTGGCTCTCCGATGAGCGTCTGTATCCGATTGATTTCCTGGGCTTGTGCGACCGAAGCGTGGCGCTAATCCGGCATGACCGCAGCACCGCGGCAAACGGCGCTGGCTCGATACGCCACGATTTCCGCTTCTACCAATATTTCATGCATGAACAGCCGTCCCCGCCGAGCTGGGTCCATGTTCCTCCAAACTTCTGGAAGCATTTCGATCTCTCGCCGGAATACCGTTGGGGTTACTTCCGGCTTAGCCCACGCTTGCTGCCGCGGGCGCGACGAGACGCTTTCTTCGGCTTGCATCGGGGTGAGCTCGTCGACTACTTCCCTCCCTTGCCACGCACGGAGTTCCGCCAGTTGACCCCGCGGCTGACGCTGGTCGGAGCAGCGAGCTTCGCTGGCCCCAGGACGCCAGATGGCGGTCGCGCCACCGGAGTAGCCGCGGCCCATCCAATGCACACGCTGGTGGTGGTCGTACCCCGAGGCACACAGCGCGGGACCGAGCAGCTCAAGTTGAGGATCGACGCTGGAGGCCAAAGCGTCGAAAGCGACCCCATACCGCTCGCCCGTGAGATCAAAGGCATCGCTGGCCAGCTGGAGGATGGCCAGCCGCTGAGCTTCGAGCTCTCCGTCGAGCTCCCCACCGCTAGCACCTCTCCCCTACGGGTCTGGTTGGGCGTTTCGAGCCAGCGCGATGGCAGGGGCGAGCCGGAGGGGACAGCCTCGGCGGAGTGGGCGTTCTTCGACCTCGGGGAGCTCGAGCCAGGCGCCGCCCTGCCAGCCTTTTCCCGAATGCTCCCTCGTTATCCGGCGGCATTGCCCGCACCCTTACACCCCGAGCTGTTACGCCTGCGTCAGCCGGTCACCATGGCGATCGAGCGACGCCGCCGCGACGGCCATTCGGCGGTGGCCGACTCGAATTTGAGTCAGCGCTTGCTGGACGTTGCGAAGGATTTCGAGGCGCAAGGCCAGACTGCTCAAGCGTATTTGTCGTACGTATGGGCAACGCACGTCGACCAGAGGGTGTGGAAAGTCGCCTCCGATGCTGTCTTTCGACTACGTCAAGTCGCGGTCGACGATCAACACACGACTGAGCTCGCGCTGCTCGGACATTATTATGCGACCGGCCACGACGCAGGGCTGGCGCGCCTCGTGGCCTACTATCTAGCCGCGTCGCGGCCGCTCGAAGCAGATCACTTCTTTCGCTGGAGGCATTCTGCTACTCCCGAATCCCTCATTTCCCCACCCGCTACTTCCGCTCCGGCGATTCCCCCTCCTGCTGCCGTCTCCGCTGCTCCCGAGGCCGGGTTGTGGGCTGTGCTCGCGGATGCCCTGAAAACGCAGCTCGACGCCCGCCGGGCGCTCGTAACCAGTGATTCGGAAGGAATTCTCAATTACGTCGCAAAGGACCCGCTCGGCCATGGACTCGACTTCGAGACGACACAGCTCGACGCCTGGGAAGGCACGAGGCAGGCCTTTTTCGCCGGCGAGCGCTCGGACCAACACGGTTTGCGCGGGCGGCTCCGGGGACACCACGGCCGCGGTATCCTTTCGTCGTTGCAAGGGGGCAAGGGCGCGCGCGGATCGCTCTTGTCGGCAGAATTCCCCCTGCAAGGCAGAATGTTGAGCGTGCTCGTGGGAGGCGGCTCGCGCAAGAGCCGGGTGGGAGTTGAGCTCCTCGTCGAAGGAAACGCCGTGAGGTCGGCTCACGGCAACGACTCGGATTTCATGTACCCGGTGCTCTGGGACGTGTCCGCGTACGAGGGCAAACCCGCCCGACTGCGCGTGTTCGACCGGAGTCCACGCTCCTACGTGCTCCTCGATCGGGTGCTCTTGTGGCGGTAACGTGACAACGCCTGACGTGTCCCGCTTTTCGCAGCTGATGGGCCGCCTGCGCGAGGCACTCGCGCGAGCACGTCATGCACTGCTGGCCGGGGAGCAGTGGGCTGACGTACTCAGCCTCACGGGTTTCGCCGCATTGTCCGTGGTGATGCTCATCACTCTACCCGACTACGGGCTAACCTACGACGAGGAGCCCCACATCCGTTATGGCGAACGAGTGCTCGAGTTTTACACGACTGGTTTTCACGGCTCGGGAAGCCTGAGCCGATCCTCCTACGGGGGTGGCTTCGATCTCTGCGCAGCCCTGCTGCGTCGAGTTTCTCCCTGGGATGAGTTTCGAACCAACCACGTGCTCTGCGTATTTGTCGCTCAAGTCGGGCTACTCGGAACGTGGAAGCTCGGGCGCCTCGCGGCGGGGCCACCGGGCGGGCTCATGTCGCTGCTATTCCTGGTGCTCACGCCCGTCTATTATGGTCACCAGTTCAACAACCCAAAAGATATCCCCTTTGCAGCC
>JANOIG010000394.1:0-3298 GCA_031407405.1 Deltaproteobacteria bacterium | reverse complement strand
CGATGATGGACTCGACTAAGGCCATCCTCACCGAGCTAAAAGTTCCTCCGGAGCAAGTGAAGACCGAACTATTCGGCGCCACTAAGCCCGTCCCGGCCGCCGCCGGGACCACCGCCAAACCAACCGCTTCGGCAACGGGCCCGCTGGTCACGTTTTCCAAGAACGACAAGGTAGCCAAGATCCACATCGGTCAAACAGTTCTCGAACTCTCCGAAGAGCTCGCCATCGGAATCGAAAACTCTTGCCGCGTCGGCACCTGCGGCGTGTGCAAAGTGAAGATGACTTCCGGTGAGGTCGAGATGGCGGTCGAGGATGCTCTCGATCCTGACGACAGGACCAACGGAATCATTCTCGCCTGCCAAGCCAAGCCAAAGGTTGACGTCGCGGTGGAGGCGTAGCCATGAAGGAACGTGAACGCGTCGTCGTCACCGGTGTCCTCGGCGTCTTGCTGCTTGGCTGGCTCGGATTCATCGTTCACCGCTCGCCGCGCTTTGCGGGCAGTGGACTCGGTGCAGCGTTCGGGATAACGGGGGCCGTGCTCATGCTTGTCGCGCTGGCGTACCCGATCGTCAAGCGTATTCCCTTTCTCAACGCTCGAATAACACGGCACGCTTCAATGCAGTCGTTGCTTGCCGCGCACGTCTACGCGGGCATTCTCGGCCCTGTGTTCGCGATCATTCACACCGGCCACAAGTTCGAGAGCCCGCTGGGAATCGCGTTAACGGCAGTGATGCTGCTGGTCGTCGTGAGTGGGTTTGCGGTTCGCTACCTGCTCACCTATGTCGGCCATGAGATTACCGACAAGTTGGTCTTGCTGCAGACGGCCCGGGGCGATCTCGACAATGCCTGGGGCCTGCTCGAAAGTTCTCCGGCCCAAATGAGAGCCCTTCCAAAAGCGCCCCTCCTCGCGGCCGGCTTGGCATCGTTGGGATTCGAGCTTTCATCCGGCGGTCCAGCCGGTGATGTCACCCGCATCGCCGAATCCGTGGCGGACCTGGAGTATGCGGTCCGCACGCACGAAATATTCAAACGCTGGTTCGGCCGGTCTCTGAAGGTGCATATCGTTCTGTCCGTGATCCTTTACGTGCTGCTCGGCCTCCATGTCTGGGCAGGGATCCATTTCGGACTGAGGTGGTTCTCGTGAAACGGTGGCGATTCCTATTCATCGCGTTGGCGCTGTTCGTGGCGTTGTTTGCGGCGTTTTACTTCCTGCGAGAACATCCCGGAGGCGAGCGCTCCGGCGTGTTTAACAAGACGGCTTGGCAGCGCATGGCCAGCCCCGGTGCCCTCTCCCAGCCCCACATGTTTCTGGAACATAACTGCGCCGCGTGCCACACGCCGGTGCAGGGCGTCGAGGCAAAGAACTGCATCGTCTGCCACGCCGACAACAAGACTGTCCTCCAACGTCAGCCTAGTGCCTTTCACGCTGACATCGCCGAGTGCGCTGCCTGTCATCTCGAACACCAGGGCCCTGTCCCCCGAACGACGAAAATGGATCACGTCGCGCTGGCACGCATTGGCTTGCGGCAAGTTCAGAATGCTTCCGCCGGTCACAACGATGAGCGGGATGCGTTTATCGCCTGGGTGCAGGAAAACAACGCCGCGCCACACGCGCCGCAACTCCAGCCCGAGGAGTCGCTGCTCAATTGCGCGACCTGCCACCAAACCAAAGACCGACACCGCGGGCTGTTCGGCACAGACTGCGCGCAATGCCACGGCGCCACGAAATGGACGATCCCTGAATTCCGCCACCCGTCCTCAGTCTCCCAGTCATGCGCGCAATGCCATCAAGCTCCGCCGAGCCATTACATGGAGCACTTCGAAATGATTTCGATGAAGACCGCCGGCGTGGAGAAGGCCGAGGTGAGTCAATGCTTCCTCTGCCATCAGACAACTGTGTGGAACGACATCAAAGGGGTAGGCTTTTACAAGCACCATTAGTCGAAGCGCGGAGACTACGATGGGCAGTAAAACCCCAGTTGTGGCACCAGCCGCGCAAGTTGAGGGACTTCCATCGGCGGCAGTTGCTGGGGCGCGTCAGAGTAGGTAGCGTCCTAAACTGCCATCGGATTCTGGACGCCGAACCGCATCAAATCTACAAGTCGTTTGGTATCGGCCAAGAACCTGCGAATACGGAAGGCCCAATCGGCGTACTACTACTCTCGCCACAGCATCAGTTTTGGACGCATAATGGCGTAGGAGCGAGGGCGTCGACCAGCCGTTACTTTTCCACGAGCGAACCATCCATGAGCGATTCTGACCGCAGAGGCTTCCTCGTCGGTGGGGCCGCCCTAACCGCCGGCCTAGCGAGCGTCGGTGGATCCGCCGCGCAAGAACGACGGGAACATCAGCACGGCGAAGAGCCAGTCGGAGTTTCTAACGACCGCGGCAAGCTCATACCGGGTTTCCGGGCGCTCGGACTGGCGCCGGTCCCGGTCGAGGTTCCGGACGGTCCTCCGCCGCTCGCCTGGAAGATGGTCAACGGCGCCAAGGAGTTCCACCTCACCTCCGAACATCTCAAGCGTGAGGTTCTGCCTGACGTTTGGATCGATGTGTGGGGCTATAGCGGAAGCATGCCTGGCCCGATGATCGAAGTTGTCGAGGGGGACAAGGTTCGCGTCATTGTTCACAACAAACTGCCCGAGCCGACCATCATGCACTGGCACGGCATCGACGTCCCCAACGCAATGGACGGCGTCGAGGGCCTACTCCAGGACCCGATCAAGCCGGGCGAATCATTCACCTACGAGTTCACCCTTAAGCAAAACGGCACGTTCTTTTACCATACGCACGTCGCGATGCAGCAAGGTATGGGGATGGTGGGCCTCTTCATCATCCACCCCAAGGTAGCCCACGACCCGCCGGTTGACCGTGATATCGCCCTGATCATCCAGGAATGGGCCATCCTGCCGGGGTCCACGGTCCATAACACTATGTCGATGGAGTTCAATCTCTTCACGCTCAACGGCCGGGCGGCCCCTTACATCACGCCCCTCGTCATCAAGCAGGGCGAGCGGGTGCGCATCCGCTTCGTCAACTTCAGCGCCATCGATCACCACCCGATGCACTTGCACGGAATGCAGTTTTGGATCACGGGAACCGAAGCGGGCCGCATTCCCGAAACCGCCTGGATCCCTAGCAACAATGTGCTGGTGGCGGTCGCACAGGCCCGCGACATCGAGTTCATCGCCAACAACCCGGGCGACTGGGTGCTCCACTGCCACATGTTTCACCACATGATGAACTTCATGTCCTCCATGGTGGGTCGGATGGGCGGAGACTCGATGAAAGGCATGGC
>JANOIG010000381.1:0-15912 GCA_031407405.1 Deltaproteobacteria bacterium | reverse complement strand
GCAGAACGGTGCGCCCAGCGACGCCAAGTGACTCGTAGATCGGACTGCCTGGATGACCCACAAAGCTGCGACGGAAGAACGCTGCCGCGAAACGCGCCCGCAGCTCGGGTCCCCAGCGTTTGGGCAAGCCTTCTGGCAAGGGGAAGCGGCCATGCAGCAGAACAGCCGGGTCAACGCGCGAGCGACCCAGCACCTCGACGTTGACCCGGGTGAGCGAGCCCACGCAACCTTCTATTTCCGCGTCCGAATTCTCACTTTGGTCTTGTAGTGCCACGCCTGAACCGGGCTCGCCCCGCACGAAAAGGTCCAAATCCCGAGTTGGGTCAGCTCCTTTCGCCTGTACGCCAAGCGCTGATATGCGGTGGCAGCCTTCGGTCAAGGCCATGAGCCGAGGCGGCACCTCAACGTCTCGCCCGGGCAGCAGCTGGCGCTCAATCTGTGCCACGCCGTCCCGCTTCGCTCGAGCTTCCCAAGCGGTGGCGCGCAACTCGAGGGGAGGCAAAATAGGAGGGTTGCCCGCTTGCCCGCTGGCCAGAGCCGGGCCGGAGTCCCGGTGAGCCAACGCCCAGCCCGTGGACGGCAAAGGAGACCTGGAGCGAGCCACAATCATTTCGACCACCCCGCGAGGAGACCGCATTTCTATGACGACTTGCAAAAGCTCCGAGCGCCGCTTACCGCAGCGGGTGACTTGCGCCCACCCTACCTGACTGGGGCGAGACTGCACCTCGCCATTGCGGCTCGAGTGGACAACGAAGCTGATGCCCGGGCTGCTCATGACCGCCAGGTTCGTGCAACTCGGTGCGCCCTTGACGCCGCTCCAACTCGGAAGCGGAATGGAAAGTCGTTCCCCGCGGGCGAGAAGGCGCGGCCTGAGCCGCTCTACCCGACTCTCCCGCGCCCACAGCGCCGTCAATCGATCGACATCATTGGACAGTGTGGCCCAGGCCGAGAGCGCATGCATCCAAATGGACAACGCGACACAGGTGCAAGGCAGAACGAGCCGAGCCAACGCGCCTCTGCGCCGGGGCACCAGGCCCCAGCCGTTCACGCTGGGACCTCGGAGAACGGAGCTTCCACGAAGCCCTGCGTTTCCCCATCCCACACGAAAAGTTTGTGAGCTGTGACAACGCCGCCATCGACCGCCGTCACGAGATATGCGAGGTCGTAGCTCGGTTCCTCGCGGCCGCCGAGCGTCATGCTGGCGGCGTCTTCTGCGCTAAAATAAGCGCCGCAATCCAGGTGCGAGTGAAAGAACACCTTGACCGGCCGATGATTGTCCCGGCCGACTTCGATGGCGCGCTCGAACTTCTTGCTATTGACCTTGAAGTACTCGCGGCCGGTCCGCGGGTGAGCTTCCGGATCGATCTGGTGATACTTGTTGGCCAGATTTTCGAGCTCCACCGCGGTGTCGCAGAACAACGGATCCGATTCGGGCCCTTCCAGGTAGCCGCAGGCTTCTTCAGAGCGCCCGTAGGCATCCCGCCCAGCCTGCTCGACCCGCGCGAGCGCCGCCTGAGAGATCCTTAGTCCACCTCGGACCCACATGGGTTTGGCTACCATGTGTATCTCCTCTCCCACTTCATGGGGGCAAAATAGCGGTCACCCCGATCGCAGGCAATGATGACGATGCATCCCTCGCGGCGTTGGCGCTGCAGGCGTTCGGCGACCTTCAAAGCACCGCAAACATTCGCGCCGGTTGAATGCCCCACGTGCAAGCCTTCCTCCGCACCCAGGCGGTCTGTCATGTCCCAACCTTCATCGGTCCCCACAGGCAGTATCTCGTCGGGCACCGTGGGATCGTAAATGGCGGGTTGAAGACTCGAGGCCATGTGTTTGAGGCCTTCTAGTCCGTGCAATGCCTCCGCCGGCTCCACGGCGACGCAGTGAATTTTCCGTCCATGTTCGTGCAGGCGCCGCGTGGCGCCCATTACCGTGCCGCTCGTGCCGAGGCCGGCAACGAAATGCGTGATGCGGTCTCCGAACGCATCCAAAATCTCGTGAGCAGTCCCGTGATAGTGTGAAAGTGGGTTATGAGGATTGGAATACTGGTCGCAGTAGAAGTACTTCTCGGGCTCTTTGCTCACCATGTCCCGGACCTTGACGATCGCGCCGTCCGATCCCTCCATCGGATTGCTGTAGATGAGCTGAGTGCCAAACGCCTCGGTGATGTCCTTGCGGGCGCGCGTCACGTTGGCGGGCATGACGAGCTGAACTCGGAAGCCGAGAGCGGCACCCATCAGAGAGTAAGCCACACCCGTGTTGCCGCTGGTCGCGTCGATCAGAATCTTGTCTGAGGAAAACTCGCCCGTCTCGAGCGCCTTTGTCACCATACGCAGCGCGGGTCGATCTTTGACGGATCCTCCAGGATTGGCAAACTCGAGCTTCAAGTAAAGCTCTACTCCGGGGACACTGGCTCCAATCCGATCCAGCCGCACGACGGGCGTGTTCCCAATGGCATCCAGCACGGACGCCATACGTCGAGATCGATGCAAGGCGGGCAGCATGGCAGCGCGCTAACGTATGTCGAGAGAGAGAACGCCTCGGAGTCGAGACAACGCACACCACGCTCCGCGGGCGACGGCCAGCGAGGCGGCGAACTCGAACTGTTCGACCCAGGGGAACACGGGAGGTGACGCCTGCGCGTCGAGCAACACCTCGCTAACGCCCGCTCTCGCGAGATAGTCTCTCTCGATATCGATGTCTGCATGCTCTGCCAGCACCACCTGGCTCTGCTCGAGGCGACGCTGACCCTCGGGGCCAACCTCGAGCAGGCGCCTTTGCGCGCTGTAACGATCTTCGAAAGGCAGCATCAGCCTCCGGCAATCGCGGGGATGATGCTCAGCTCGTCGCCCGATTTCAGAGGTGTGTCCAACCCCTCGAGAAAGCGTACGTCTTCGTCACCCAAGTAAAGGTTGACGAAGCGCCGGATCCCTTTCTCATCCAGTAAGCGGTCCCGAATGCCAGGGTGGGCTCCCTCGAGATGGTCGATCACCGCGCGCACGGTCGCTCCTTCGGCAGAGACTTGATCTTCGCCTGCCGTGAGGCTTCTGAGCGGGGTCGGGATTCGGACGGTAATGGGCATGGGTTCTCTCCTTTTCGGGTCGGGCGAGTCCGACCATCAAGCAGCGCGAGGGTCCAGCAAATAGCGCGATTCGTCGGTGTCTTGGATCGAGGCGTCGCTCCCGCACAGCGGGCAGTCGGGTCGGGGATGGACTGCGACTTGTCGCAACGTGTCAGCTTTGCCGTCCAGGGTCCAGAGTTGAGCCCGCGGGGGTCGGCCGCTGAGCGTGCGGAGCGCCAACTCGGCCATCATTGCCCCAACGATGCCGACGACCGGCCCCATCACTCCTACGGCATTGCAATTGGCCTGCGGCCCTGACGGGATGTCCTCAAACAGGCAGCGGTAGCAAGGGCGGCCGAGCGGGGCTACGGCCCATGCCGTACCGACCCAGCGAATGCCAGCACCATGAACGACGGGACGGGCTTCCAGATGGCAAGCGTCGGCCACCAGAAACTTCGTCGCGAAGTTGTCTGCTCCTTCGATCACCAGGTCGGCCCGAGCGACTAGATTTCTGGCATTTTCAGGTAAAAATCGGCTGCGCACGAGCTCAATCCGAGTGCCGGATAAACGAGCGCTCGGCAGCAATGCCCGCCGTGCGGCATCCAGCTTGTCAAGCCCAACATCCTCTGCACGGTAGAGGATCTGCCGATGCAGGTTTCCTTCATCCACACGGTCGTCATCACACAGAGAGACCTGTCCGATGCCGGCCCGAACGAGCGCCAGCGCAGCCGGACAACCCAGACCTCCGAGGCCGATCAGCAGCACACGCGATTGGGATGGATCCGCCGGAGCGGTGAGCTCAAGGCTCAAAGTATTCATCCAAGCTGAAGTACCGTTCGCCAGTGTCGGGCAGAACCACCACCACGTTTCCCCCGCGAGGCAGCGCCCGCGCTACCTTTGCTGCCACGTGCACCGCGCCGCCGGAGCTGATCCCGACCAAGAGCCCCAGGTTCTGAGCCAACGCGAGCTTGGTGCGATAGGCGTCATCGTCACTCACTGTCAGCACCTCGTGCGGCACTTCGGGGTCGTAGTTTTTTGGCACGAACCCTGCGGCCCAGCCCTGAATTTTGGTGGGCCCGCGTTCGCCGCGTGAAATGGTCGCGCACGACTCGGCCTCGACGGCGATGATCCGACAGCCCGGCCTTTCCTCGCGCAAGAGCCGGCCCACGCCACTGATTGTACCCCCCGTGCCGACGCCGGCGACAAACGCATCGAGACGCAGATCGCCGAGCGCATGCAGAATCTCCTGCGCGGTGGTGCGATAGTGGACGCGTGGGTTTTCTTCGTTGTCGAACTGCTGGGGCATGAAGCTGCCGGCTTCCCGACTGGCGATTTCATGGGCCTTGGCTATCGCCCCCTCCATCTGCGCGTCATCATCGGTCAGCACCACTTCTGCGCCCAACGCCTCGAGCAGCGCGCGGCGTTCCAGGCTCATGCTGGCGGGCATGGTGAGGATGCAGCGATATCGGCGGCGCGAGCACACTAGCGCTAAGCCAATCCCCGTGTTGCCGCTGGTGGGTTCCACCACTGTGCCACCCGGGCCAAGCTTTCCGTCCCGTTCGGCTCGTTCAATCATCGCCTGGGCGATGCGGTCTTTGACCGACCCCGCGGGATTGAAGTTCTCGAGCTTCCCCCAAAGCTCTGCCCCGGGCGAGGCCACTTCGGCCGCGAGTCGGGGGCGCGGTTGGGCCGACGCCACTCTGTCGGGGATCCGGACGAGCGGAGTATCCCCGATCAGGTCGAGCACATTCTCATGGACCAGCGGGTGATCGGGTAACCGGGGACGGGCCGTCGTCACTCCCGCGCCTCACGCCGAACCGCCGAACCGCGGCCTGCAAGGCGCTCAAATGACATACGAGTAGCTCTCCTTGTGCAGGCGGGGCAGCCCCATGTGCCGGGCTCGCGCGCAAATATCCGCCAACGTGACCTCGTCGAAGCACGACTCCACGCGCTCGGAAAGATCACGGAAGACCGCTTCGGTAACGCTCACCACGGCGCCTTCGCCGCGGTCGGCACCGTCACTCAGAACCAGAGGCCCTTCAAGCGCTCGGATCACGTCGCCGAGTCGAATCGTGCCGGCGTCCCCCGCCAGGCTGTAACCCCCCTGCGGCCCCCGTTTGGAACCGACGATGCCCGCCCGTTTCAGGTCCTGGAAAATCTGCTCCAGGAACCGCGGAGGGATCCCTTGTCGCTCGGCGATATCCTTCGCCTGCGTCGCTTGACCCTCGTTGAAATACGCGATGTCAAACAAGGCTCGAACCGCATACCGCCCCTTGTTCGAAAGTCTCACGGGGGCTTGGATATGCATTCCCGCATCGGCTTTGTCAAGAACACCTCTCGCACAAAAACGGCCAAACGGCCCACACCGGCAGCGGGTTTTTTTTGAGGCCGAGTAGATGTCGCGGTGAGCGGAACGAGCCGCCCACCTGATCAGCTCAGCTCAGGACTCGGTTTCGGCTGAGCCCGCTTCGACACCCGCGGCTTTCGCTTTGCGAAGCAGCGCATCTTCCAGGCCGATTCGCAGCCGTTGGCGGCGCTTGAGGCGCTTTCCCTTGAGGGGAGTGGCTAGCCAAACGTGGCGCAGCCGGACATTCCAAATCGCTCGATTGCTCATTCTTCAGACTCTCCGAATTTCGGGCCCGTACCCTAGGCAAAGTATTCTGCAAGCGCAAGCCCATCGAAAATAGGCGACCGCGACGCTGCGATCCGCCTCAATTCCGTAGTTTTCAGGCGCGCGGGCTTGCATCATTGCTCCGAAAAAGCTGACGAGCGGCAGGCATCCAACGTCATGGCGAGCCAGACGCGGTCGGGAGAAGCTCGCGCGGAGCTGATCTTGCGCCTTTCGACGGATGCAGCGCAAATGGATGCAGAAATGCACCAGCGCTGCGGCTCGCGCGGCGGCGTGAGCGGTGAACGTGGCGTCGAAATGCTCTTGCGCGTCCTTGTAGACTGCGATGATCATGCGCGCCAATGATTTCCCTGGACCTCAAAGGTCGCCGCGCGCTCGTCGCTGGAGTTGCTGACGACGTGGGTTTCGGCTTCGCGATTGCCCGCGCCTTGGCCGACGCTGGCGCTTCGGTATGCCTAGGCTGTTGGCCCCCCGCGTTGGGGATTTTCGAGACTCTGCTGCGCCGAGGCAAGCTCGATGCTGCGCGCCGGCTGAGCGATGGTCGTGAGCTGCATTTTGAGCGCATCTACCCGCTAGATGCGGCCTACGACACGCTCGCCGACGTGCCCGAGGACGTGCGCGAGAACCGCCGCTACTCGGGTCGAGGCGACTTTACGATCAGCGGCCTCGCGCAACGCATGAAGGACGAGTTCGCGGTGCCGCAGCTCGATATCCTCGTGCATTGCCTGGCCAATGGCCCTGAGGTCCACAAGCCCCTCATCGAGACGAGTCGTCAAGGGTACCTGGCAGCGCTGAGCGTCAGCGCATATTCATTGGTATCCATGGTGCAGCAGTTCGGGCCGCTGATGCCACGGGGAGGATCGGTGTTGTCCCTGACGTACATCGCCAGCCAAAGAGTGATCCCGGGCTACGGCGGCGGCATGTCCTCCGCCAAGGCGGCGATGGAAGCCGACACCAGGTACCTGGCCTTTCAGGCGGGTCGGAAATACGGAGTGCGCGTCAACACGATCTCGGCCGGTCCAGTGGCTACGCGGGCAGCGAGTGTCACGGGTATCATCAACGAGATTGTCGATTATTATGTCGCAAATGCGCCATTACCCGAGCGCTTGACGACCCAAGAGGTTGGGGCGGTTGCTGCCTTCCTATCCAGTCCTCTCGCGTCCGCCGTGACCGGGACGACCCTGTACGTGGACAAGGGTTTCCACGCCATGGGCAAGGCGCTGACTCCGCAGCCCACCGAGGGTTGAGTCTGAGAGTTGAGTCTGGGGGTTGAGTCTGGGGGAGCCGAAAGCAACAATCTGTCGGGGTGGTGCGATTTGAACGCACAACGTCCTGCACCCAAAGCAGGCCCTCTACCAAGTTGAGGTACACCCCGCGGTATGTGCGCGACTATACACGGCTTCAACGCGCCGGCAACGCGAGAAAACACGTCACCGAAGCGCCGGCCAGCGCTCCGGTGATGGCATCAGCAATATCCACGGGAGGAGGGGAGGGTTGGCAGCACTCCTCGAGGGTTATGCCTCGCTGGCCGCCGCGGCCTGCTCCTGTGAGGCCTAGTCCGGAATCTTACGAAGTGACACGGTCAGAGCGATAGGCCTGCGATCGGAAACGACAAGCTCGTCCCAGGGAAAGTACCCGACCTTCTCCACACTAATTCGATGCTCACCCTCGGGCAGGCGCACGCCGCGAGCCGCCACGACGCCCAGAAACCCAACGAACTGCTCGTCGATGTACACGCTGGCATCCCGTGGCGTATCTGCCGCTCGCGCGACACTCAGCTTGACCGCCGCGCGCTGCATTTGGCAGGCCGAAAGAGCCGCTCCGAGGAGCAACACTGTCCCGAGCAACAACACTGCCGCGAGCAAAAGTCGGCAACGTGCGGTGTAGACGGTTACTCCCATTCAATCGTGGCGGGTGGCTTCGAGCTGATATCGTAAGTGACGCGATTGATACCGTCCACCTCGTTGATGATGCGGGTGCTCATGCGCGCCAGCAGGTCATACGGGAGGCGCGCCCAATCCGCGGTCATTGCATCCGTGGACGTCACCGCGCGGATGACGCATGTTTCTTGATAGCTGCGGTTGTCTCCCATTACGCCAACGCTGCGCACTGGGAGCAACACGGCAAACGACTGCCACAGTGATTCATACAGACCAGCCGCGCGAATCTCCTGGGCCACAATCGTGTCCGCCTTGCGCAAAACCTGGAGCCGAGCCTCCGTCACTTCACCCAGGCACCGAATGGCCAAGCCAGGACCCGGGAAGGGTTGCCGCCACAAGAGCTCCTTCGGAAGCCCAAGGCTTTCGCCAACTCGGCGAACTTCGTCCTTGAACAGCTCTCTGAGCGGCTCGACCAGTCCGAGCTGCATGCATTCCGGCAGACCGCCCACGTTGTGGTGGGTCTTGATGACGACGCTCTTGCCTTTGACGCTGACGCTTTCAATCACGTCGGGGTACAGTGTCCCCTGCACCAGGAACGAGACTCGGGGGAGCCGCTTGGCGTGCGCGTCGAAAACCTCGATGAATTGGTGGCCAATGATTTTGCGCTTCTTTTCTGGATCGGTAACGCCCGCCAAAGCCGCCATGAACTGAGCCCGCGCGTCAACCGCGATGATCTCGAGCCCCAACTTGCCCTTCAGCGTGCGCTCGACATTCTGCGCCTCATTTTCTCGAAGCATGCCGTTGTCGACAAAGATACAGGTCAACCGATTACCGACAGCGCGGTGTGTGAGCTCGGCGGCGACAGTACTGTCCACGCCACCGCTCAGCCCGCAAATGAGCGAGGCATCGGACCCAACCCGGCTCTGAATGGCGGCGATCGTGTCTTCTACGAAGCGAGCTGGAGTCCAGTCTGCCTTTAGACCCGCCACGTCAAACAGAAAACCCTCGAGCACCTCCCGCCCGCGCGGCGTATGCGTTACCTCGGGATGGAACTGGATCCCGTACAGGCGGCGCGCGGGGTGCGCGATGGCCGCAAACGGCGCGTTGTTGCTCCGCCCGAGAGTGATGAAGCCGGGGGGCAGCGCGCTCAATCGGTCACCGTGACTCATCCACACGGGGAACTGTTTGTTCGACGCGAACCTGGATAGAATGCCGATGGGCTCAATCACCGACAGGTCCGCGGGACCATACTCGCGTTCACTCCCGGGCTCCACGACACCCCCCAGCTGATGGGCCATGAGCTGTTGCCCGTAGCAGATTCCGAGGACCGGCAGTCCTAAGTCGAATAACCCCGGCGGGCTCTTGGGCGAGCCCGCCTCGTAGACGCTGCCCGGGCTTCCGCTCAGAATGATGGCATCGGGCGCCAACGCCTTCAGCTCGTCGAGCTGCAGCGTGCCGGGGTGGATTTCGCAATACACGTTGCACTCCCGCACGCGACGCGCGATGAGCTGGGTGTACTGCGAGCCAAAGTCCAGAACGATGACTCGTTGGTGGGCGGTCATAGGTGTGGGCGAGCTAGCATGGGTTCCCCCCGCGCGAAACGCCGAAGTACCGGCGTGTGCCACGATTGCATCGAATCGAGGCCCGGCTCAACCGGGGCCTCGAAATCCTGCGGCGTTTCATCCGACTGGCTGTGCTAGTCGGTAGCTTCTGCCAGTACGACTACCTCTCGTCCGGGTTCGAAGGCAAGGCGGTGGAGCGCGTGCAGGCTCTCCAGTGTTGCCGCCGGGCGAGGCGTCCCGTACCACAAGTCGACGACCCGCCCACGCGGATTGAGCCGTCGTTGAGCTTCCCTTCGGGCCAGGTGCGCTTGCGCGTTCCGCGCGTCGATGGCCGTCGCTGCGCCCGCGCGGAGTCGCGCTAGCAGCCCCCGCACCTGCGCCACCGCTTCCTCGCGTTTCCCGTCGACGGCGTGAATTTCGATGACCAACGCCCCGATACCGGCCCCCCCCATGGCCCGAGCCCTGGCCGTGCTCACGAGCCCTGGTCGCTGTAGCGCCTGATAAAGCCAACCATCCGTTCGATTCATGAGGAGCTCAGTCCAAACGGCTTCCTCCGACAGTCCCCGGGCATTGGTGGGCAGTGGCACCGATATGATGGCGTCCGCGTCCGTCCGCCCGGACGCTTCAATCCGATACTTTCCGGCAACGGGCGACACAACTCGGCGCGAGGCACATTCTCCCTGACCAGCGTCTGCGCTTCGGAGCAGATTGAGCAGGCGTGCTTCGCCCGACTCGACTTGCCCGGGATCGTGATTTCCGAGGCTCGCCAAGCGCAATTTACCTCGAACGAAGCTCTCCCGCCGCAGCTGAACGCTGCGCGAGGAGATGGCCGACAGCGAAGACCAAGTGCCACGCGGCTCGAGCCAGCTCGGATGATTCGCGGAGGTTTGTCGGAGCGCTAGCGACAAGCTGGGAGTGGGTCCATCCGCCAAGGTATCCAGAAGGAACTCTCGAGACTCGACGATGACATCGGGCGGCGGCCCAGCAGTGAGAAGGGCACGAGCCAACGCTTCAGCCACTCGTTCAGCCTGAGCGGCTGGGCTCTCATAGGGAGTTGTCGCAGCTGAGTGCGCCAAAATCCCCATCGCATCCACGTTGAGCCACGGCTCGAGGGTGACGCCCGAGCGGCTGCTCGACGCCAGGGCACTGCCATGCAAGGCGAGGGCGAGAGTACCTGCGGTCACTGCATCTTCCGCGCTCGTGCCGCACGGGGTCGCCAGCAGCATCCAGAACTTTCCCTGCCCTTCCTCGACCCCACGTTTGGTCTCGAGTCCCCGGACCCGGCGCGCCAGTGCGCTCGTGAACAGCTCAGCGAGGCGTTCCGGTGGACGCGTCGAGAGCTCTCCAGCATAATGCACGATTCGACGGAGCGACCGCGTGCCTACGCCTTCGGCGGACGCGTTCAGCGCTTGCCAAGCCGCCACCGCAGCCGCCTGGTGTGGACCTTCCATTGCGAGCACTTGTTTGGTGACCACCCACGGTCCAGGCCTGATCCGGGATAATGTGTGCTCGAGCTCATCGGCGGCGTCGGCCGCAGATCCCGCTACGGCAGCGGCCGTGGGAGCCGACCCGGTCGCCTGTAGATCGACTCGAAGACAGGCCCCGCCGCGGTCTAGATTGCTGGCCACTCGGACCACTTGCCAAGCGGGGAAACCCGCGGCAAGCCGCACGGAAAGAAGCGATTCGGGCTCGCCAAGCCGTTCGGCACTGGCAATCGCGGCAGCAGCGGGAGCACCCCACAAGGCCACCGACAGGCTGAGCTGACCGGCAACGCCCGAGGAGGAACCGATGAGATCCGCCTCGAATGGTGCGCTCCAGTCCGCGCCGAGGCGGCTCCAGGGCGCCAGGCGGGCCAAAGCGTCTTGGCCGGCTTCCAGGTGTTCGCGCGAGCCCACCACCGCAAAGGCGACATCTCCAACCCCGACCGTTTGGAGCCAATCCTCGAGCCTGCCCGAGAAACCCACCGGGCCTTCGGGCGCGGGAACGAGGGAGAGCTCTCCGGAACATTGAGCCACCGCCGCTTCACTGACGGACCTGGCCACCCTGGGTGGCGCGGAACGCCAGCGCGCCGCCACGCGATCGACGTCGCTCGCCGTGACCGGGATGACCAGCGCCCGATTCCCCACTTCGATGAAGCGGGCCACCTCACGCGCTCGGTCCGCCAGCGCGTAGACGATGAAACCGGAGGGACTGGCATGACCGGCCGCCTCGACGCCGGCAGCCCTCATCCTGTCCTCAATCAATAGCGCGAGCGCGGCCGCCGCGATGGGAGAGGTGCCGACGTGAACCGCCAGCGCGAGCCCGCGTTGCGGGTCACCCTCTCGCTCCACGAGCGTCAATCTTGGCCTATGTGCGCTCTGCTGCTGGTGTACCCGCGAGGCGGCCAGTGCGGCAGCCTGGGGGCCCGGACCGCGTGGGGCCGCCGAACATCCGAGAACGAACACCAGGGACAACGCGAGGGCCCTGCAAGCACTGGACCTCGAATTACGAGGCCGACGCAAGCTCTCAAGCCGCCAAGCGCTTTTCCAGTAGGCCTTCAATGCGAGCACGAATCTTGTGTTTCTTCGAGTACACCGTGCCGACGCAAATACCAAGCCGCTGTGCCGTCTGTTCGGGGTCGAGGCCCTGACAATAATAAAGAAAAACGAATTCCCGGTCGCGCGCGGACAGGTCTTCGAGCAGGGCCGCAACCAGCCCAGCGCGCTCCTTGGCGCAGCACACCCGTAATGCATCCGGGGCATCTTCGACGAGGGCGTCTATCCCAGCGCCCTCGTCGCCAAGCCAATACAATTGCGGTTGTCGCCGGCTGCTTCTCAGAAAATCGTAGGCAGCGTGTCGCGCGAGCACGCCCAACCACGCGCCAAGGCTAGTCCCCCGCGCGGGGTCGAAATGCCTGAGCCGGCGCTTGTCATTGCTCAGCAGCTGCACACACAGCTCGGAATGGATCTCGGCGACGTCGTCCGTTCCAATTAGATTTGGAAATCGGCTTTTGACCCGGGCAATCGCGCGCAGCATGAGCGCTGAATAGCGGTGGTGAAAGGTACGCCATGCGACTGCATCGTCCGCCAACAAGGCGGCCAACAGTCGAGCCTCATCGATCGAGGTGTCTACAGCTGAGGGACAGGCGAGTGAGGCTGGGGTGGGGCAATGGCCGGACATCGATATCTCCTGAATGCTCGGGCGAGCGATTCAGAGAGAGCACGTCGTATGCCTACCCAGAATTCCTTGATTTACAGCTACTTATCGTTTGTCCGGCGCGTAACTCGAGCGACTGTGACGCGTCACTGATACGCACTCTACTGGCGGCCAGGGTAGCTGTTCAACAAGCCCCCGGGGCGACCCTTTCGGCATTTCGCCCGAAGGGAGCGATGTGTGGTGAGGGGTACGGCCTGCCCTTGGCAGAGCTTCCCCCAAGAGCACCGAGGTCGCCTGTTTGATCGCCAGCGCGGGCTGGGGATCCATGGCGAGGGTGATTTCCTCGGCGTCGGCCGGAAACGTGGAGTATTCGTGACCCATGAGAGGTCGCCTAAAGGCTCTGGTGCTGCTGGCGTTCGCCCTCGTTCGGACGCTGTGGCGACGCTCGTGGAATGGCCACATCGTTGGGCTCACGCGCTTTCGCGAGAACTACGCTGACGACGGGCTGACGTCCGTCTCCGAAAGCGAGCGGCGAGACATGCGGGAGTTTGGTCGCTGCATCGCCTGCGGTCGCTGCAATCGCGGAGATGGTCCGTGGGTCATCCAATCAAAGGGACAGTATCGGGGCACGATGGGCCTCGTGTTGGCAGCATCGCGCAGCATGCCGGACTTTCGAGCGGCCGCCCGGGGGTTCACCTACCTGAGCGATCATGAGCTCGAACAGAAGGAGGGAGTCTGTCCCACTCGCGTTCCCTTGCGGCGGCTGGCCGCATTCGTCCGTTCCAACGCTGCTGCGGCGCGTGTGTCGCTACCCGCCTCTCAGGGCGCCAAACGCCTGCCCTCGTCGATGCCTCCTGGGGCGTGAGTCACACCACCGCCAGGCGTGGCGCCGCTCCAAAAGCGGCAAGGTGCCCGCTCTCTTCTCCGACATAGACATCGCAACGCTCATCCACTCGGAGCAGGTCCGGAACCAGATCCGGCGGCACTGTGCCGATGATCTCTCCAGTCCTCGGGCGCACGACATGAACCTGTTGCTGTGGGACGAACAGCGCGCCATTGCGGAGCACGGGCTCTAGGCGTCGCGGCGTATCGGCTTCGGAGCTCCCAGCAAAAACGTGGTTGTAGAGTGGACGACCGGTACTGGCTTCAAGACACATCAGCACGCCCGCGCCATCGTTGATGATCACCAAGTCGTCGAAGGCCAGCCACGCGCTGGTGGCCGACGCGAGATCGGCGTGGTGACGCCAAATCGAGCGGCCTGTGCGACGATCAAATGCTTCCGCCCCGGAGGTGCCCTCATTGCCGACCGGGACGATGACCACCTCGGGGGTCAATAATGGGTGTTTTCCGGGCAACGGAGCCTCGAGGACGTCGGCAGTCCATTTTGACCTTCCCGTCCACGGATCGATATGTTGAAGCTGCCAGCGTCCCGGCGCCCCGCTGACCGCCAGGGCCGATTGCTGATCCACCGCCAAAGCGCCCGTGAAAGGCAAACGGCTACAGTACCGCCAAACGGCCTCTCCGGTCGTCAGATCGAGGGCGAAAAGAGTCCCGCTGCCGCCTGCGACCAGCAGCAGCTTACCCACTCGGCGCAGCCGATAGCTTCCGGGGCGGGCCGCCGTATGCCGCCAGCGAACCTCGCCGGTGATGAGATCGACCGCACTGATTTGGCGGTCGCCTTCGGTCAATGCCAAGATCTTGGGTAACCCTTCACTATACACGATCGAGCCCGCCGCACCGCCCCCGGTTCTCGGCTTCAGTTGCAACGAGAACCGCGTCTCGCCGCTGGCAATGTCTACACTGCTGAGATGGCCGTCGGGGCGAAAGCGTATCAGCCCCGCTGGGGAGACCGTGCACGCAGCCGGACCGCTCGGGGCACGCCAAGAAATGTTGCCATTGGTCCGATCGATACACGCCGTCTCGCGACTCGAATCGACGATGATGCTGTCGCCGCACAGGAAGGTGGCCCGCAGATCCAGCCCTGGCACTGTGGCTACCCAGCGCGCTGAGAACCGCATGCGGCCACCGCGCTCCCACATTCCGGTTGCCATCGACCGGCGGCGTTTGGCAAATCGACGATAGTCGTCCGGGCTTTCGTTGGTGAGCGAGCCGTCTTCGGCGCTCGCGCGCTCGAGCAAGCTCTTTGCGCCGCGCTGAAGGGCGGCCAAGCGCAAATTTCGGTGCTGCCGCTCGTCTGCGGCGCAGTATGCGTCCGCCAACGCGATGGCGAAGTGGCACACGGCGCGAACCCAGCTCAACGATTCCACACTGACGAGTTGCGCTCGCCGACGCGAAAATTCCCGGCCCGGGCCACGTACGCTCACCTCGATCAAGCCGTCGGAGCGCGTGCGGTAGAGCGCCAGGGACAGCTCGGAAAGCTTTAGGCGCGTCGCCAGCACGCGGCCGGTTTCCCACGTCCCTAACACCTCTTCCGCTCCAAGCAGCAGGCGCTCCGTATCGAGAAACAACTGGCTGCGAGGTGAAGTGATGTCCGCGCCCCCGGCCTGAATGGTGAGCACGCCCTCGACCAACAAAGCGTGCAAGTCGCTGCGCTCGACACACTGCGAATCGGCACTGCCCGGTCGAATCACCTTGAAGCGACCTTTCGCTTGAAAGGCGAGCCCGCCGACGTGAGGCCCGACCGCCGTGTGCTCCACCCGCGGCGCCGGTGCGGCGACTCGAAGCAGGGCCGGTCTCGTCAGCTTGGCGCGCAATCGTTGAGCCGCTACCGTCAGGCGGTCGCGACCCGGATTTGGCGGCCCCTCCCGCCGCCCGGTGGCGATCTCGGCGAATATCTGGTTTTGGACCGCTACGAAGCTGCTGCAGGGGATCCGGCGTTCGTGGGTGAGGATGCGTGGGGATGGGCTAGGGCGGTAGAGCGAGACTAAGATGTCTGGGCCACACAGCTCCAAGCCGCATTCCCAGACCTCTCGACTCGCGTCGAACTGCACCGTGCTCCTCCCCGTCACCCCCTCGAGCAGCTCGTGGGTGGCTTCGCCGAGGCTCAGGAGAAGGTCGAGCGCCTCGGTGCGCGACAGGGGTGGCATAGCGTCACGGCGCTCGACCAGCAAGTCGAGGAGGCGCGGGTCTGCAAGTCGGTTCGAGAGCTGCCCAGTGTGGAGATGGGCGACGAGATGAAGAGCCGTCATCGGTGTGCATCCTAGGGAGCCTTGTCGGGGACCAGAACTTTTCCGAAACTATTGCCGAGGAGTGGACACCACGGGCAAACCCCGCTAGGCGCCGCAGCCCGCTTTTCGGGAGGCGCACACTGGCCCCACACGCTGCCGGGAGGCACCAAAAGGCCCCTCGCAGCGAACCCGGTCAACATTCCGTGCGGGCGGAATCGGACGCTTGCTCGAACCGTCCGGTCGGGTAAAAACGACGCAAAAATGGCAGGTAACGGGGTGGTGAGGCGCCCAAATGCCAATCCTGACGCGCTGGGCAAATTGGGTCCCGACTTCGGGCCCCGGAAATGTTACACTGGCCACGTAACCCACACTTTCCGTCTTGGTATTTGCCGCGTGATCGACTGATTCAATGGAACTCAAACAACAGCTTCGACTGACTCAGCAGCTGGTGATGACCCCGCAGCTGCAGCAGGCGATTCGCTTACTGCAACTCTCGCGGCTGGAGCTCATCGACGAG
>JANOIG010000005.1:0-17125 GCA_031407405.1 Deltaproteobacteria bacterium | reverse complement strand
AGGAATAACGCGATCAAGCGCCGATCGCCTCCCTTTCGAGGCGTTCTAGCCAGTCCGGGACCCAGTCGGGAGACTAGCGCGCCGGAGGGGTGGCCCGAACGGGGTAGGTAGAGGAATGGCCCCCCGGCTACGCCCCGCGGGGCCGAGTAGTCGTCTGTACGGTGCGCCACTCAGCCACGCTGAGGCGAAGAGACACGGTGTCGATGCTGAAACTCGACTTGGCAGCGATCTTGCTTTGCACTGAAGACTTACGAAAGGAATCGAATTATGGCCAACGACACCATTGATACGCTGAACTCATTTCTCCGTGGCGAAATCTCCGCTGTGGAGACCTATCGTCAGGCAATCGAGAAGCTGAGAGACCAGCCGGAGGCGAGCACGCTCGACGACTGCCTGCGCTCGCACGACCGGCGTGTTTCTTTGCTCACGGCCGAGATTCGGCGCCGGGGTGGCGAACCTGCCGAGGGGTCGGGCGCATGGGGCGCATTTGCCAAGGTGATCGAGGGTGGCGCGAAGGTCTTTGGTGCCAAAGCGGCGATCGCGGCGTTGGAAGAAGGCGAGGATCACGGCCGTGACGACTATAAGCGCGACCTGGCGAAACTGGAGCCGGACGCGCGCAGCTTCGTTCAGCAACAGCTCGTGCCCGAGCAGCTTCGCACGCATCAAACGATGAGCTCGCTCAAGAAGCGTCTGGCCGCGGCGTAACTCCCGCCAAGACCTAACTTCTGCGGCGCCGACGATCATTCGAGCACCGAGCGGTGCTCGAAGCCGTTGGCGTCGTAGAAGGTCACTCGGGTTGCAGAGGCGGCAGGCGATCGGGGTGGGCGCTGGCGAACAGCACCGTGTTGCGCGGCGTGAGGTGTTGCTCGAAAAGCTGGGCGACGACGACGGCGTGGCCGCACTCTTCGAGGGCGGTGGCGCGGTCGCGCACCACGGCGAGCTCGATCAGCCGGGCGAGCAGGCTGCGCGGCAAGGAGAGCCGGCGCATGACGGCGTAATCGCGGCGCGCCGCGTCGGCGAAGCAGCGGAGCTCGAGCGCGGTGGGCGCAGGCTGTTGGCGAAGCGCGAGGGCATGTGCGGCCAGGTCGGCGAAACCCGTCTGGGCTCGACGCCGGTTGACTCCGCGCATCTCTTCGCCGGCGCCAATGTCGAGCCCGCGGTTGCGAAGCAGGTAACGGAGCGCGAGGCGGGCTTCACGAGCGCGAAGATTCTCGGCCAAGCTGGCTTCGACGCCGTCTTCGCGAGTGGTGAGATTAGTGAGGCCGAGCGCGCCGCGGCGAATTTCAAAACCGTGCGCCTCGCGAGACAGCGGCAGGCGCCGTGCGGCGCTCGTCTTTTGAAGGCAGCACGAGACGAGCGCGACATCGCAGCGCGCAGCAGCGGCGGCGCTGACGAGGCGGTCGCCGAGCTCACCGCAAGCATGCAGCCCAACAGCCAAGTCGCTGCTTTGAAGCTCGAGCCGCTGCGGGCCGACGTTGGCTTCGACGAAGCGAACGGCGAGCGTGCCCCCTTGACGTACCCGTTGAACGCTGCGCGCTCCGCCACGGCGCAGCAGCGCAGCGTCGCGATCCAGCGCCAGCGTTTGGCGTTGAAAGAGCTCTGAAGCCAAGCGTGAAAGGTGTCCGCGGCCCGCGCCGACATCGACGATGCGCTCGGCGTTCACCGCGAGCGGAGACAGGGCGCCGAGTAGCGCGGCGAGCTGGCCTCGTTTGCGCGCGCCAACGCCACGCAAAGCCGCCGCCGGCAAGCCGAGCGGGCTGTTGCCGAGCGCGGGCAAGCGCGTGCAGCGTTGAGCTTGCACTGCAAGCTCGCGCAGCGCAGCGGGTGCGTTGGCGCTGTCTGTTAGAAGCGTGGCGAAGCCGCCGCGTTCGCTCGCGGAGAGATCGTCGTCGCCGATTTTCAGGAGAAATTCGACCCAACCGCGCTCGCAGCACCATGCGGGAGGGACTGGCGTCTCCACCGGAGCATCGATGATGTCGAGCACCGGCCTGAGCACGTGCAGCACACGCGCCAGCTCTTCGCGTTGGCTGACCTTGGGCTTCGCGCTATTCACGTTGTCGTACCAGTGTATCAACATGGCGCCGAGAAGGCGTCTATAGTCTCGAGCGGGGAAGTTATTGATGCGACCGGGTCGCTGCACCGCCACCGTAGACGTGTCGCAAGGAGGTGACGTCTTCGCGACGATCCTGGCATTCGTTCGCCGGCCCATTTGCGGCCGTGGTTTGTCGAGGTAAGGGCAACGTTCATGAAGACATGTGGTTGGTGGCTCACGTTCTGCTGTGCGGCTCTGCTCAGCGCGTACGGTACGCCGAGCGCAAGTGCGCAGGCGGTCGACCGTGCTCTGTCCGCTTCTCTCACCGCGGGGGAGTCGTGCACGGTCGCCGGCGACTGTAGCGCGGGTGAAGTCTGCTGCTTGGCTGGCTTCTTGGGAACTTGTACGGCGCTTCAGCCCGGCGCGGCGTGCCCCTTACCGGACCTCGTCGTAGACGCGGACACCGCTTTGGCTAGCTTGAGTCTGAGCTCGGAGCTCTTTTCAGAAGGCAGCTGTGCGATCGAAGAGGGCTGCGTCTCCGCGCCGGGCACCCGCCGCCTGCTGCGCTTCGGGACCGAAACCGCCAACCTCGGTGACACCGATATCATCTTGGGGGATCCCAGCGGACAGCCGGGCTTTGAGTTCTCCGCCTGCCACGGGCACTACCACTTCGAGGGCTACGCCGAATACCAACTGTTGACCCTGACCGGGCAGGTCGCGGCCAGCGGCCACAAGCAAGCCTTCTGCTTGCTCGACAGTGTGCGCGTGCGCTCGGACGCGGCCGTGAGCCCGCGTTACAATTGTGAGTTCCAGGGCATTCAGGCGGGTTGGAGCGACGTGTACGGGGCTGATCTCGACTGCCAGTGGGTTGACGTGACGAACGTGCCGCCGGGCGGGTACCGGCTCCGGATTATCGTCAATCCCGAACGCACGCTCCCCGAGTCGAACTTCGACAATAACGTGGCGGAGATCGCGCTGACGATCACCAGCAATGGAGAGGTGATAGCCGGCCTGCCCGCCGTGCCCGGACTGACTTACTGGGGCATGTTCCTACTGGCAGCAGGGCTGAGTGGCCTGGGTCAGTGGGCGAAGCGTGCGAGTTGTGCATCCAGAAACGTCAAGAGCTCGCGATTGCCGTCTTGGTGGTAGCTCGCGAGCTCGTTTTTACACGCATCGATCGCGTCCGCAAACGCGAACAGTGGTGCCGGCTCGTCGAGTGTGGTAGCGAATCGCCCATAACCGAGCTTGGCCAGATAGCGAGCGTTCAGGATCTGTTCGAACTGGCCGCGCACCGGCACGGCGAGCATGGGTTTTTTGAGATACACGGCTTCGCTCATCAGCGTGAACCCGCCACCGGCGACGACCGCCCGCGCGCTCGCCAAGTCGTCGATGAAACCTGCCTCGCTGAAGGGACGAAAGCGCAAGTTGCCGTCCCTTTGTTCTTCCGAAAGGTCGCGCCGCATTCCGTAGATTCGGCACTCGACCCCGATCTGCCGCAACGTTTTCAGCAGCGTGTCGTAGCCCTCTGCCGTCTGATACACTAGCCAGTGGTCGCCTGGGCGCGCCGTCGCCGCCACGATCTCCGGCCGCAGGATCGGGGGGAGCAGTGTGGTTCTGCGCTTTTTGACCGGAAGCTGAAAGAAACTGGTCACCAGATAGTGGTCACAGCCTGGCAGCTTGCTCTTGACGAAAGCCCGGGTCAGCTCGAACTCCGTGCGGTAGCCCTCGATCACGTCGTCATCGATTTCAAATCGATTCAGAACCTGCATGTTGTCGATGCTGAGAATGGGGAGGCGCTGGCTGCGCGCAAAGTAGTAGGTCCAAGATTCGAAATCGCTGATGACGAGCTGCGCTCGGAATTCTGCGACCAGCTCGAAGTAGGCCGCGATCTGACGTGGCAGCGCCGCGGTCCCAGCGAGTAGATTGGACCAAAACGTCGAGCCCCGACGCACGCGATTGTCCTCATAGATGATGTGCATGCCATGGATGCGGTGTATCCAGCCGCGCTCGCCGAAATGCTTGCGCAAGAAATCCGCTGCGCGTCCCGAAGCCATGATTTCGACTTCATGTCCCTCTGCAAACAGGTGCTCGAGCACGACTCTGGACCGCATCGCGTGCCCCATGCCCTCCCCGACGACACCATACAGGATGCGCATGCGGCCCAGCTTACCGCCTCGGAGTGCCAGCGGACAGCCGCCTTGTGCGTCACGAGAATGGCACAATCGTCACCGGGTGGGTCTCAGAGGGACCCGCCACGGAAACCCATGCAATTAGAACAACTCGATCGTGACGGCGAAACTCCCGGCGAAGGTGACGTCGTCTGGTGGAGCGTTGCCTCGTGCCTCGGAGACAAAGCGGGCGCCCTCCTCTGTATAAGGCAATACGTCAACGGCGCGCAGTGTTTGGAAACGGAGCGTGCTGACATCTCCAATGTCTAACGCTTCCGCGATTTTTTGGCGTGGCAACGCCGAGTCCGCGCGGGTGCTCTCGATGTAGACGGTGACCGATTGCAAGAAGGAGAAGTCGTCCATGTCCGGCGGCACCATGGCGGTTGGCGTGATGTTGAAGTCGAGCCGGGTCAAATGAGCGGCCTCTGCCGGTCCGCTGTCGCGCGCGGTCGTTTCTTGCTCGATGTCGACATTCATCGGGATGGGCGCGTCGAAAATTGTGTCCAGCAACGCGCTCAACGGGCTGCCTGACACGTGTTGCTCGCCGATGTCGCGTTGAATGTCGAAGTCACCAATTCCGCAGCCATTCAGCCCAAGGAGGGCGATGGCGGTGACGAAACCCGGGGCGCACTGGGCAAAGGGTTGGATGATCATGGTGAGCTATCGATACGGCAGTCAGAGGTAACCTGGAATGATCGTTCCGCTCTGGAACATAGAGCACGCCCCAGGCCAAGAGCTCGCGGCTGTCAGGGCCGCTGACTTGGAGGTTAGAGGTAACGGCGTACCGCGGCCCGGTAGCGCACGTAGCTTTCGCCAAACTTCTCGGTCAGGTAGGCCTCTTCCGGCCGGACCGCGATGACGTGCACGATCGCGAGGGCGAAGGGCGCGAGCGCTGCGACCCAGCCGTTGTCGAGCGCGATGCCGAGCCCGAGCTGAAAGAGCGTCATCCCAACGTACATCGGGTTACGCGTGTACCGGTAGATGCCCTTCACGAGCAGCTCGGGGGACGGCTTCCACGGAGCGGGGTGCTGCCCGGTGCGTTTGAACCACACCTGTGCGCTCAAGATCATCAGCACGCCCAGGGCCGCCACCGACGCGCCGATGAGCACCCTGGGCCGGAACTCCATCGCCAGCGTGATCGGCCAGAGCCAGCGCTGCAGCGCCACGCCCACGCCGATGAGCCCCAAGTAGACCAACGGCGGCGGAAACCGCACCTTCGCGCCGCCATGTTTGGTGTGCACGGCTGTCACGTCGTCACCGCATCGGTAACACGGTTCGGGGCAGCTCTGGCATACAATTCCGTCCCACACGTTAAGACACCTTACGGATGAACCTCAGCCGAGTCTTGGCTACAGTGCGTCGGTGAACCGCCCAGCCCTCATCCCCTCGTGGCTCGCCATTCTGCCACTCGTGGCCGGCTATGCTTGCTCGGACGCGAACGGGCCCGATGGCACGACCTCAAACGTTCCGCTGTTTCCAGAAAACAACGGAGCTTTCGCTGCTGTTGCAGCTGGCACGGGCGGCGCCGGGGGCGGAGCTGCTGCGCTAGCGGCCGGAGGCAGTTCGGGCGCTGGCGAAGCGGCGCGGGTGAATGACTTCGTGCCGCCCGCGGCTGGCGGCGGGGGCGGTACGGGCAGCGGTACGCAGCAAGCCGGGGCGGGCGGCACCATGGCCGCAAATGGCAGCGCCGGGCAGGGGGGTCAGGCCGCGAGCGTGCCCGGAGGCGTGGCGAGCGCGGGCTGCGGACGTTCCACCGGCATTCCAGCGAGCGCTGGGGTGGCGAACACCATCGTCACATTTCCGCCCGCCTACGACGGCAGCACGCCGCTCCCGCTGGTGTTCGCGTTTCACGGCGCCGGGCGCACCAACCTGGAGATGCAGACGGTGGACTCCCGCACCATCGGTAGCGAGCTCGAGAGCAGTTATGTGATGGCGTTGCTGAAGAGCGCGGGCAACGGCTGGGAGATCGGCGCGGACTACCCGCGTTTCGAGGCGGCGTTGCAACAGCTCCTGAGTGAGCGCTGCATCGACACCGAGCACGTGTTCGCTTTTGGTCACAGCTCGGGCGCGCAGTTCATCGCGCAAATGCTCGGTGACAATCGGACCCGGGAGACGCGCTTCGCCGCTGTCGTGCCGGTGGCGTCCACGCGCTTCAACAACCCGGACTGGGAGCCGCTGCCGACGCTGGTGATCCACGGGCTAAACGACAACCAGCGCGCCGGCGATACCAGCGGTGCCTTGGACATCGTTCAGTACACCCAAAGCAACGCGTGCACGGGCGGCACGCAACCGCGAAACGTTCCGAGCTGCAACTCGCTCGAGGGCGGCGTTCCTGTCAACGCCGGCTGTGTCGCCTACGTGGGCTGTGCGGCAACCACCGTGTTCTGTAACCACGACGACCCCAACTACGCAGGCACCAACCACGGCTGGCCCTGCTTCGCCAACAGCCAGATCTTCCAGTTCTTCCAGTCCGTACCCTAGCCGACGCACCGCAACGATGTTAGGTGAGGAGCGTTGCACAGGGTCTTTGCCAGGCTGGTCGCGAGCATGCTCACGGGGCTGGTGGCTTGCCGCGGCGCGGAAGAGGACGGTAAGGTCCACGTCGTCTACTGGGAAAAATGGTCCGGAGCGGAGGCTGCGGCGATGCAGACGACGGTCGATGCCTTCAATGCCTCGCAGGACCGGATTGTCGTCGAGTTTCTATCGGTCTCCGGCATCGATCGTAAGACGATACTCGCCACCGCTGGCGGGGACCCGCCCGACGTGGCGGGCGTGTGGGTACAGAATCTCGCCTCCTGGGCTGACCTGAACGCCCTGACGCCCCTCGATGAGCTGATGCGGCTCGACGGCACCACCCCAAGCGAATTCTTGTCCCGCTATGAGCCCAGCTATGCGGACGCGACAGCGTACAATGGCCATGTCTACGCCCTGTTTGCCACGCCGGCCTCGATGGCCTTACACTGGAACAAGGCGGCCTTTCGCGCAGCGGGCCTCGACCCGGAGCGTCCCCCTGCCACCATCGCGGAGCTCTATGAGTACTCGCGGCGGCTGACTCGGCGCGACCCGGTTACCGGCGCGCTCACGCAGGTCGGCTTCTTGCCGCAGGACCCGGGCTGGTGGCCCTGGTCTTTCCCTCGCTATTTCGGCGGAGATTTGCTCGGCGCAGACGGCTCGATCACCTACGCGGGCGTGCCGCAGAACCTCGCGTCGATGCGCTGGGTGCAGAGCTACACCGAGCTGTATGGGCTGGATGATATGAAGCGCTTCGCCTCCGGCTTCGGTGGGTTCGGCTCGCCGCAGTTCCCCTTCTTTGCGGGTCGGACGACGCTGGTGTTCCAGGGTGTTTGGCTCAATAACTATCTGCGGCAATACGCGCCCAACCTCGAGTACGGCGTCGCCGCATGGCCTGCGGTAAATCCTGGTGAGGCCCCGTTCACCATCGTGGAAGGTGACATGTTGATCATTCCGCGCGGCGCCAAGCATCCGCGTGAGGCGTGGGAGTTCTTGAAGTACGTGAGCTCGAGCAACCCAGACGCCACGACGCGCGAAGAGCTGCGCGGCATCGAGCTCACTTGTTTCTTGCAGGAGAAGAACTCGCCGCTCCGGCACTGGAGCCCTTTCTTCTCGGAGCAGCATCCGCACCCTTTTATATCGGTCTTTCGCGAGCTCGCCCGCAGCCCTCGCGCCTACCACGCGCCGGCCATGGGGGTCTGGCAGGAGTACCAGCGCGAGATCAACATCGCGTTTGACCAGGTCAGGTTGTTGCAGAGCTCTCCGGAGCAAGCCATGGCGTACGCGCAGCAACGTGTGGCAGCGAGCTGGAAAGAGCATCGCGCGGCCACGGCGCGCCAGGCGCGCGCGTTTGCACCCGCAGAAAGCGGCTCACCATGAAGACGCGCGACTTTTGGGACCTCGGCAAAGGGTTGGCCTTCACGGCGCCGTGGATCATCGGGTTTTCGGTCTTTCTCGCCTATCCGGTGCTGGCATCGTTGTTCTACAGCTTTTGCGACTACTCCATCTTGCAGCGTCCGGTGTTCATCGGCCTCGGCAACTACCAGAAGCTCATTTTCGACGACGTGTTCTGGCTTTCGCTAACGAACACGCTCTATTACGCGCTGTTCTCTGTGCCGCTTGGTGTGGTCACGTCCCTCTCGCTGGCGCTTTTGCTCAACCTGCCCATTCGGGGGCGAGCTTTCTTTCGCGCGGTTTTCTACCTGCCTTCGATCGGGCCCGTCGTCGCCTCCTCGATGCTCTGGCTGTGGATCTTCAACGGGCAGTTCGGTGTCTTGAACTGGGTGCTCCGGCCCGTCTGTGAGTGGTTTGGCACATCGCCACCGGCCTGGCTGGGCGACCCCGCGTGGGCCAAACCGGCGCTCATCTTGATGAGCCTGTGGGGCGTCGGCAACTCGATGGTCATCTACCTGGCTGGCCTGCAGGATGTGCCGAAGGAGCTGTATGACTCTGCGGCCATCGATGGCGCCAATGCTTGGCAGCGCTTTTGGAACATCACGCTGCCGAGCATCTCGCCCGTTCTCTATTTCAACCTGCTGATGGGCATCATCGGCGCTCTGCAAGTGTTCACGCAGGTGTTCGTCATCGCGGGCGGCGTGGGCGGCAACGCGAACCCGCTCGAGGGCAGCCCTTCGCGCTCGACGTTGTTCTACAGCATCTATCTATTTTCGACGGCGTTCTACGACCTGCGCATGGGGTACGCCTCGGCGCTCGCCTGGGCGCTGTTCGTGATCGTGGCGGCGCTCACCTGGCTCGCGACCAAGCTCGCCGCTAGCCGCATTCATTACTCCGTGTGACGGGCTGGGTATGAAGGCACGAGGCGTGGCACACCGACCCGGAGCGGGCCTCCGCTTCTTCGTCTACGCTTGCCTCGGATTCGGCACCCTGCTCTTTGGATTTCCGCTGCTCTGGATGCTCTCGACGTCGCTCAGCCCGGTGGAGCAGACGCTGAGCTATCCTCCGCGTCTGCTGCCGCTCGCGCACTACGCCAGCGTTGATGGGCAGCGCCTGGAAGTGACGCTCGATGCCGAGGTGCGCCCTGGGCATTGGGCAGTGACCGAGCGCTCGGCGGGCTCGAAATCGGCCGATAAGGACCGGCGACGCGCCATCGTGCCTGCGGCCTCGGTACAGACGCAGATCCGGCCGCGCTGGGAGAACTACCCGCTGGCGCTCGGCGCCCTCGGCGGCACGAGCATCGACGAGCTCGAAGGTTTCGTCGCGCCGAGCACGCGTCTGGGCGCAGACTCGGAGGTTGGCTTCCTTACCTTCTTCGCCAACACCGTGATCGTGTGCGTGCTCGGGGTGATCGGCACGGTGCTGTCCAATGCCCTCGTCGCTTACGGCTTTGCGCGGCTGAAGTGGCGGGGCCGCGACGCTTTCTTCGCGCTGACGTTGGCAACGCTGATGATCCCCTACCCGGTGTTGATGGTGCCGTTGTTTGGCGTCTTCCAGGGTCTGGGCTGGATCGGGACGCTGTTGCCACTCTGGGTGCCCGCCTTCTTTGGAAGCGCCTTCAACATCTTTCTCATGCGCCAGTTCTTCCGCACGCTGCCTGTCGAGCTCAGCGAGGCCGCGCGCCTCGACGGAGCCAGCGAGCTCCGCACGTTCTGGCAGGTCATTCTGCCGCTCTCCCGCCCAGTGCTGGCGGTGGCCGCGCTCTTTCACTTTTTGCATGCGTGGAACGACTTCCTCGGGCCGCTTTTGTACCTCACCCGCAAACACACCTTTACGCTGGGCCTGGCGTTGCAAAGTTATCAGACGACTCACGGCGGGGTGCAATGGCACTTCTTGATGGCGGCGAGCACGGTCACCATCTTGCCGGTGTTGCTGTTGTTCTTCTTCGCTCAAAAAACCTTCATTCAGGGCGTCGCCACCACGGGCTCGAAGGGCTGAGCGAGATGCGGTAAGCTGGGCGCATGGCTCGAGAGCTCGTTCGCTGCGGCTGGTGTAAAGCCGACCCGCTCATGGTCGGCTATCATGACAAAGAGTGGGGCATTCCTGTGCAGGATGATCGCACCCTGTTCGAGTTTCTGGTCCTCGAAGGGGCTCAGGCCGGCCTGAGCTGGATCACGATCTTGCGCAAGCGTCCGGCTTACCGGCAAGCCTTCGCGGGATTCGACCCCGAGAAGGTGGCGCGCTTCGACGCGCGGCGCGTGGAGCGGCTGCTTCTGGACCCGGGCATCGTTCGCAATCGCCTGAAGGTCGCGTCGGCGGTGAAGAATGCGCGCGCCTTTCTCGAGGTGCAGGAGGAGTTTGGTAGCTTTGCGGAATACCAGTGGCGGTTCGTCGGCGGTCGCGCCATCCAGAATCGGCATCGGTCGCTGAAAGACGTTCCGGCGCGCACCGAGGTGTCCGACGCCTTCAGTAAAGATTTGAAACGCCGCGGCTTCAGCTTCGTCGGCTCGTCCATCGTGTATGCCCACATGCAAGCGGTGGGCATGGTCAACGACCATCTGGTCGGCTGCTTCAGACATTCGCAGGTGAAGAAACGACGAGGCACGCTCGGGAAGAAGAAGTCGCCCTGAGCCCGTCGCCAACGTCACCTGCGGCCAATGGCTGGACTAGACACGAGGTCGCGCGGCGCCCCGAGGTGTTGCGCAGCGCCGTAGTTACGGCAGCCCGGCCCTCATCGTAATGCAAGCGAAGCGAGCGCCTCGCGAAAGCGCGGCGCCTGTTCCGCTACGGCGGCTTGGTCTCCGATCAGCCGAAAGTAGTACGGCCCACGCGGGCTGGGCACGATCGCCGCGAGCAGCGACTGGTCGGGTTTGTCGACGGCTTCACCACCGCCGGGAGGGGCCGCCACGTAACGACCCGCGAGGGAGACCAAGGTGGCTTCCTGGCCCGCAAAGCTGGCCTTCTCGATCTTGGTCACCTCACGCGAGGGCTTGCCATCCGGCTGCTTGAACTGGGACACCCAGCGATCCACGTTCGCGTCGACGCTACCCGCCCCGCCGTCACCGAAGTAGTACACGATGACCTCGGCCTGTGCGCCCCCTGGACCCGGTAGCTTGAACTCTGCCACTCGCATATTCGACTCGCTCGGGCTTTCTTTCCAACCCGCGGGCACCTGCATCGAGAACGGGCCAAGCAGCGCGCGGCCGTCGGGGAGCTTGACCAGGCTGCGTGCCGCGACCGCCTCGGGTGGCTCGCCATGTTTGGGCGTGGCGAGGCTTGGCGAAACCTCACCGCTGGTAGCAGAGGGTGCAGCTGCGGAGGGTGCAGCGTCTGAGGTGCCGCCCTTGCAGGCGAGGACGAGGAATGGGGCGCACCAAGCAAGTCGAAACATGCCGTGCACTATAACGACCTCGAGCACCGAGGGCCAGCGGGAAGGGCTGTGCGTCCCCGCTTGGGGCGCGCTCCGCTCAAGCGCCAGCGCCGGGCAACGAGAGACGGTACTCGCTCGGCGTCACGCCGGTCCAACGTCGAAACGCCTTGAAGAATGCGCTCGAGTCGCTAAACCCCACCAGGTACGCCACTTCGGTGACTGCCAGGCGTGGTCGCGCCAGGTACTGTTCGGCGAACTGCCGCCGCACCTCGTCGAGCAGGGCATTGAAGCGAGTGCTCTCATCCGCCAAACGCCGATGCAGGCTGCGTTGGCTGGTGCCGAGCGAGCGCGCCACGTTGGCCATGGTGAGCGCGCCTCCATCCATGCCGGCGGCCAGCCGTTGTCGGACCAACGCGGTAAACGGGGGATCTGTAGCGAACGCCTCGCGGGCGAGCTGGCATTGCCGGTCGAAATAGTCACGCAGCTTTACGTTCTTGCTGCGGACCGGCTCACTGAGCCAGATTCTGTCCGCTTCGAACCCGTCGAAGCTCGCGTCAAACTCTGGAGCGTGCCCGAGCAGCTCCCGGTACGCCGACACGTCGCAGGGCGCTGAATGCCGGAAGGCGATGCGCCGAGGCACCAAGCGCCGCTGTGTCAACTTGCGAATCGAAGCGAGCATTTCGGCGATCTCGTATTCGTTGACGCTGCGGCGCGCGAGCTCGGACCGAACCTTTACGGGCCAGGGCGACCAGAGCATTTTCATGTAGTCGCCCTCGAGCTCGAGCTCCCAGCGGGAGCCCACGTTGTAGAGCGCTCGAACGCGTGCCGTGCGCTCATACGCATCCCCCAGCGTCTCGCAGCTCATGGCCAAGAACCCGAAGGCTTCGAGCGTCTCTAGGTCAAACGCAGATCCGACATGCAGTGGAAAGCTAGGATCTTGCACGAGCTGCATCGCCCGTTCCCAGAGCTCGAAGTATGTTTCCGCCGCCAGGTGCTGCTCCGTGCGCGGCGGCGCCGTGGGATCCAACCCGACGAGCTCGAACAAGGGGCCCACCGGTTTGCCTCGGCGCCTCACTGCATCGATCAGGGCGAGAGCCGCTACGCTGGTGATGCTGTTGCGGCCCGCCATCGACCGATTAGAGCGAGATCGAGCAGGTGTGGCAACAGCGGACAGCGTTCTGGCGGCCGGGTGACGCTGCGGGCGGGGCGTCTGGCAAGCAGGCTCAGGGTATGAAAACACACATAGCACTCGCTATTGCACGATCTCACTTCGGTTTCGCTGGGCATGTCGGGCTCGACGTGCCGGCCGGTGCCATGCAAAAAAACTGGCGCAGCCCTTCCGGCCCTAATGATCAGCATCGGTTGGGCGCCTGTTCTGGACTGAGAGCAGGCGGCCAGCCGTCACCATGTGCGCGCCGCGCCATTCTGCTTCTGGTAAGTGCCGACCCACTCCGCGTACTCGAGGACGTGCCCTTCGAGCGCGTCGTACAGCGAGTTACGGGTGAGCGGTAACAAACAATCGTTGAAACACGAGCCAAGGCTGTCGTTCAATTGCCGCTGGTGCGCCGTATGACCTCACTGTGTCAAGGATGCTTAGCCAGCTCCGGACCCAAGAGGCGAGCTCGAGCGCTCCCCTGCGGATAAGCGTGCCCCGTAGCGCGGCTGTCGGCTGGGCCTCTTTTGGCGTAGCTCTTGCCTCTGGGCGAGGCTGACCTGCCATCGAATCATTTTCAAGCCTAGGAGGGCACGCCCATGAAGGTCCAAAGTCTAATGACGAGAAACCCCAAATACTGTCACACTGGAGACGCTCTGAAAGTCGCTGCCCAAGTCATGTGGGACTGCGACATCGGTAGCGTTCCTGTCATCGACCCGGCAGAACGAGTCGTGGGCATGATCACGGATCGAGATATCTGCATGGCCGCGTACACGCGGGATCAGCGCTTGGCGGAGATTAGCGTAGACCACGCGATGTCGAGGAAAGTCTTCTCTTGCCGTCCTGACGAGGACATCGAGACCGCGGAGCGTTTGATGAAGAACGAACAGGTCCGACGGTTGCCGGTCACAGATTACAATCAGCGCTTGGTTGGCGTGGTATCTCTCAACGACATCGTGCGTGAGGCAGCGCGCCAACGGCATCAGCGGTTACCGCAAGTGGCGGAGGGTGAAGTCGTGGCCACCATGGCCGCCATTGGCGAGCCTCGTTCAAACAGCGCGAACGCCACACACTGATAGCTGGAAGGGCCGGGTTTTCCCGGCCCTGTGGCGAATGATGTCCATTGGGCGCAGGCTCATGCTCGGGACGAAGGCTGAGGTCGGATGTCGCCGCGCTTGCTCAACGAGAGGATTGGGCGCTGCGCGCTCGGCTCTGGTCAGTGAAGAAGGGCGCGTGGCGTGAGTCCACCGTCTTCCGCATCGTAGCGGGCTCGGAAAGGATGACGTTGAGCTCGAGCACTTCACACTCGCCTTGACTTTCGACGTTTACCGTCACCTGGTCCAGATCGATTTTCTCGTACTTGGCCAGGACCTGGAGCAGCTCCTGGCGGAGCTGGGGCAAGTAGTTCACTTTGCTGCGTGAGCGACCCTCACGAGCTACGATGATTGATAGCCGGTCCTTCGCCAGATTGGCGGAGCCCGGGCTCGACCTGCGAAAATAGTCCAGCCAAGCCATGTCCATCATCCTACCGCCGCGATCGGAGCCTCGTTGCTCGATCCGAACATGCGACTGAAGAAGCCGCGCTTGGGTGCGTCGAGAAAGCGCTGGGGGCGCTCTTCTCCGAGAAAGCGCTGCACGACGTCCAAATACGCTTGGGCTGCATCACTCGTTGGATCAAAGATGACCGGCACACCGGCGTTGGACGACTGCAGCACCGATGGGGATTCCGGAATGGCGCCCATGAATTCGATCCCCAGGAGCTCGATGACATCCTTGTAGGACAGCATCTCGCCTTTGGCGACTCGCGCGGGCGAGTAACGCGTCAAGATGAGGTGCGTCTTGACCGGATCCATGCCCTGTTCGGCTCGGAAGGTCTTGGCGTCCAACAGGCCAAGGATGCGGTCCGAGTCCCGAACTGATGACACCTCCGCATTGGTCACCACCATGGCGTGGTCGGCGTAGTACATGGCCATGTGTGCGCCGTGCTCGATACCGGCGGGAGAATCACAGATGATGTACTCGAAACCAGCCGTCTTGAGCCCCTCGATCACGCTCTCCACGCCGTGGCGGGTGAGCGCATCCTTGTCCCGGGTCTGTGACGCCGGCAGAATGAAGAGGTTTTCGAGGCGCTTGTCCTTGATGGCTGCTTGACGCAGGGTGGCTTCGCCCCGAATCACGTTGATTAAATCGTAAACGACGCGGCGCTCACAGCCCATCACCAGGTCCAGATTCCTGAGCCCGACATCGAAGTCGATGGCCACCGTGCGGTAGCCCATGGACGCGAGACCCGCCGCCAAGTTTGCCGACGTCGTGGTCTTACCCACGCCGCCCTTGCCTGAAGTGACTACGACTACCTTTGCCAAAATACCTGCCCTCGATTGAGTTGACTCGCTCGAAGTCCCGAAGCGACCACGCTTCGGAGACTGGGGCTCCCGGTGACTGGCCCGTGAGCCACTAGATTGGCCTATATAGAGTCGGAGATCGCGGGGCCAACTTCTCGCACGAGAAATTTGTTGGAGGAAATCTATAGTGGCGTGATGAGGAGGTCCTCTTCATCGAGGTGCGCGCGTGTGGGCTTGCCCCACTGTTGCTTGGGGATCTGGTCCGCCATCAGGTAACGACCCGCGATCGACAAGAACTCTGGCTCGAGACCGAGGCAAAAGATGCTCACGTCGGAGTTGCCGCCGGCACCCGCCAAGGCACGGCCGCGCAGCGGACCGTAAACGTGAATGTTACCGTCGGCGATGAGCTCGGCGCCCGAGCTGACCGGAGCCAGGACGACCAGATCACCTCCTACGGCGTGGATGACCTGTCCGCTCCGCACCGGCGTGCGCACGGTCAAACCTGGCAACGGCGGCTCGGTCAGGTCCGAGGTGTCCGCAGCCGAGGGCAGGGCTCCGGTGCTTCGCTCGTCGCCAGCCGCGCTCGTATCCCCCGACCCCTCCTCTCGTGGTGGCTTCGAGCCCCGGGTGGGGGGAGGACCCGGCTCGGCGCTGCCGCGCCGCCCGGGAGCATGGCGTGTCGGAGCCAAGCTACTCTGCAGCACGGCCCAGCCGGCCGCGACGGCTTGCACCTGCTGGCTGTCCGTGGGGTTTCTGACGGCAACGGGTACTAGCTTGTGCCGGCGTAGCAGCTCGGCCAGACGAGCCAAATCCACCCGCGCATTGCCGAGCTCGGTCAGGTCGACCATGACCGGTGCGTACAGGAAAAATTGCGGCATTTGCCGCAAATGATCGGCCAGCTGGCGCTCCACGGCATCGAGGTCCTCCGTCAACATGTACAGCAACGTCAGAGCTGGAGCGGTGCCCTTGAGCTTGAACGCCTGCTGCCCCCGGCTACCACTCGTGTCGTTCATCAAATACTCCTCGCTGGTTGTGCCGCCGAGAAGGTACCCCAAAAACGGATGCAGCGGAAACGGGAGCGGCCGAATGTCGAGCTCAGAAGAAGTCGGCGAGGGCCGGGGCTGGGCCGGCAAAGAGCACCGAGAGCAATGCCAGGCTACGCTCGTCCGCCTGCAGCTTGCCCGCGATCAGCAGCTCGCGTGGGCTCATGAAACCGCTGTACAGCGCGGCCAAGGCGCCCACCGACAAGCGGGCGCCGAGCGTGGTTCCGCCCGGCTCGAGCTGTGCGACACCGGCGCGCACACGAAGCGGATAATGGCCCGTATTTTCCGGTAGAAGCTCGTCCTCTACGTGAAGGTTGTCGAGTGGTCGGCCAAGAACGCGAGCAGGCTCTGGAAAGCCTGAGGGCTGTGGGTGACGAAATCACTCAGCACGAGGTCAAAGGGCGGGCGCTGAGAGGCCGGGCGCGCATACATATAGCCTTCCAGCCCGCCTGGACCCCTTACGGTGAAACAGCACGCGGCCTCGCTCTCGGGTTGACGCACACGGTTCCAGATGTACGGCCCGCGATCGAGATACCCCGGCCGCTGCCGCGCGAGCTCGCGGTACAGCGCTTCGGTTGCGACCTGTTCCGGCTGATTTGAGCTCTCGACGTCCAACTTACGTGCGCGGCGCGTCAGCTGCCGCAGCTCCAATGCGACTTTGCAGTAGCTGCCGGCCAGCTCGTAGCCGGCCTTTCGATACAAGCCGAAGGTGGAGGGATACAATGTGCTGAGCGCAAGCCCTCGCTAGCGTGCCGAGCGCAGCGCGTCGCGCACCAAACCGAGCGCTAGCCCCCGCGCTCGAGATTGTGGTGCAACCGCCACGCCCGCGAGGCCGAGGGTGGGCACGCTCTGCCCGCCGAACCACTGCCCCATCGGGACCTCGACCAAACCTGCGCTCACCACCCCGCCCACGGAGGCCACGCGAACGCCGGCGCCTGCGCTGTTCAACCATTGCTGCGCCCGAGTCGTGTTGCTTCCGAAGGCCCACGCCTCGATTGGAGCCAGCGCATCTAGATCCGCCGGGCCAGCCGCGACGCGTATTTCGATCTCCGACATGCTTCGCCTATCGCGCGCGCGCGCCGCTGGGTCAAGCGTGCGCTCACTGCTCGAC
>JANOIG010000283.1:0-2251 GCA_031407405.1 Deltaproteobacteria bacterium | reverse complement strand
GTCGCGGTGGAGGGCACCGAGATTGGTGATGGCGACGGTGTCATCAGCGAGTTTACCGCCACGGGTGACGCGGAGCTCGACCCGGCGAGCGAGCGGCGGCTGCTCGTCGTGCAGCAGCCGGAGCTCAATCATAACGGGGGCATGCTTGCCTTTGGACCTGAAGACGGCATGTTGTACATCGGTCTGGGTGACGGAGGCGGGCAGGGCGACCCGCGCTCCAACGGCCAGAGCTTGGGCACCTGGCTCGGCAAGATGCTGCGCATAGACGTGGATGCGGCGGGGGTTGCAGAATATGGCATTCCCGCTGGCAACATGACCGGGGCCGGGGTGCTGCCGGAGATCTGGAGCTACGGGCTGCGCAACCCGTGGCGCTTCAGCTTCGACGCTTGCACCGCGGACATGTACATCGGCGACGTGGGCCAAAATCTGCTCGAGGAGATTGATTTCGAGCCACCCAACAGAGGCGGCCGCAACTACGGCTGGAGCGTGCTCGAGTCGTCGAGCTGTCTGAATAAGACGCCCGATGATCCAGCGGCACCGCGGCCGTCATTTACCAATCCGCTCGACTCGTGTGACACGCAGGGCATAACCCCCGCCGTGGTCGAGCATACTCGGGAGTGGGGTTGCTCGCTCACGGGCGGGTATGTGTATCGCGGTCAGGCCATCCCGGCTTTGCGCGGCACCTACTTGTACGCGGACTACTGCAGCGGCAACTTCGGTAGCTTTCGTGTCGAGGGCGGTGCCGCGGTTGCCGAGCAGGACCTCACGGCGGACCTGAACCCGGACAAATTAATCTCCTTCAGCTCGTTTGGTACCGACAACGCCGGGGAAATGTATGTGCTGTCGCATAGCGGCTCGGCATTCCCGACCTTTACTGGCGAGGCGGGCGAGCTTTACCGCATTGATGCCGAGTAGGAGCCAGCGATGACCGTGCGGACGATGTGGTATGAAGTTTTTGAGAACACCTTGCTGGTGGTTCACGGCCCGAAAGCGGCTTCTGCGGAAGAATGGACCGCTTACGCCGAGGAGGGGACCATGCTCCAATATGGCGGCATCCTGGTCGTCACGGATGTAGCGTATCCAGGTCCCGACGCCAAGCAGCGGGCCGAAGGTAGTGCGGCCGCAAGAAGGCGCGGCTACCCGCACATCGCCGTGGTGACGGCGTCCGCTGTTCATCGCTGCATCGTCACGGCTTTCAGCTGGATGCAGCGGGGCAATGTCACCGCGTACCATCCATCCCGCCTGCGTGAAGCGATGGACTACGCGAGAGTCTCACCGGCGCGGCGAACCAAGGTCTTGCTGCGCGTGCATGATCTGGCGCGCGAGCTCGAGTCCACCTGGATCCCACGTTCGGTGCGCTGGAGCAGCGCGATGCAATTCGATGACTCGAGCCGAAGTGAGCGGCGAGCTGCAGACAAGACCAAGCGTATTTCTCGGTGAGGGCCCCGAGGCGCCGGTGTTCACCGAACAGCTGAGGCGCGGCCCTCTCCCATGTCAATAGCCGTGGGGATCGTAGCCCCGGTCGAGGGATCGTTGAGCCTTCGTTTGCCGAGGCCGTGCAGTGCGCGGGCTTGCGACGATGACCAGACAAAGCACAATACAGGGTGACCAAGCCAGGTCAGCCCACAGAAGCGCTGCAGATTCGGCTGGCCCACGCGGCGGATGCGCCGGCCATCGCCAGCGTCCACATCGAATCATCCCACCAAGCATATGCGCCTCTAGCCGCGGTTTGGCCAGCGGCAGATTTGGTGCGTCGGGCAGAGAGCTGGCGGCGCTTTGCCACTGAGGGTGCGACGGGGCGCGTCGCGTTCGTGGCGCACTTCTCAGACCAGGTCGTTGGCTTCATCCACGCGGGGCGGGCCCGGCGTGTCGAGGCGGGTGCCGCGACCGAGGTCTTCGTCATTCATGTCCTGCCCATCTGGCGTGGACGGGGGGTGGGTAGTGCGCTCTGGAGTGCGGCGTGCGCGCACGTGCGGGGGCCGGGTTTCTCTTCCATGTACGTGGACACGCTGGAGGAGCTCGCGAGCTGTGCCTTCTATGAAGCGCGTGGAGGGGAAAGAACCGAACGGCGGCCCATCGATTTTCATGGGGCGCGGCGCACTCATGTGACGTACTCGTGGCCTGAGGGGCATGGACACGAGCTGCGAGCTCCACCCGGAGCGGGCGCATTTCCCATCGGAGCGAAGCCGCAACATTACTAAGCGTAAGTTGGAGTTGTTTCAAAAGCATTCGTAGCATGCGGCCGCGTTGC
>JANOIG010000282.1:0-2241 GCA_031407405.1 Deltaproteobacteria bacterium | reverse complement strand
AATCGCGCTGCACGACCCACCCATGATCGAGCTGCGGCCGGATGGAAAGACCTTTCGAATTTATGGAGCAAAGTGGATCACTTACGCCGCTACCCTCGAACCTACCGGTCGGCTCCCGGCGCGAGGGGCTGAACGGTTACGCGGCGACTACCCCTCCCTGCTGCGCGCAGTCTGCGCGCAGGGCAGGGCGCCGCCGAATGTCACATCAGCCAACTCGTGTTAAATCGCTCGCCCTGCCCGAGCACAGACGAGCAAGATGGGATGAGGCGGGTATCGGAGCCTGAAACACCATGCCGACAAGAACGCCCTCAGCAGCAGCCAGCAAACGTCGCAGCTCGGCGCTCGTCACGCCCCCTGCATCTCGGGATCGACGGCGCGTCCCAACCGCAGGGGATCGCGCCGAGCGCCGGTCCGGCGAAAAGTTGGCCGACTTCTCGCCTGCCGGTTTCCCTGCAGGCACCCCCACGCGCTCAAAAGGCGCAAACAAGACGGGGGCCAAGGAGAAGTCGACCATGCGTACGATAGCATTGGACCTTGGGACCAAGGTCATCGCCTATTGTGAAGTTGCGGGCGGGGAAGTGCTGCAGCGGGGAACCGTGAGCTCGCTTGGGGGATTGGAGCCGTTGCTGGGGTCGAAGGCCACGCCGGCGCGAGTGGCAATCGAAGCGTGTCGAGAAGCGTGGTTTGTGCACGCTCGACTAACGGAATGGGGCAACGAAGTCCTGTTGGTCGACACGACCCGCAGCCGCCAGCTGGGGATCGGTCAGCATCGACGCAAGAACGACCGCATCGACGCCGAAGTGTTGGCTCGCGCGTTGGAGCGTGGGCACATTCCGGTGGCGCATCTACTGTCCCGGCATCGGCAGGAGTTGCGTCGTCAGCTCAGCGTCAGGCGCGCCCTTGTCGAGACGCGAGCGCAATACGTGACGACCATGCGGGGGATCGGACGAGAACACGGTCAAGTCTTGCCGACTTGCGACGCCGAAGAGTTTGTCAAACGCATGCGCAGCGCACGAATCAGTGACGAGCTGCGCCAGGTACTCGAGCCGTTGCTGCTCACGGTGGACGGCTTGCAATTGCAACTAGCTCGCGTTGAGCAACGCTTGGACGAGCTGAGCGCACAAGAACCGGTGGTAGCGCAGCTCACAACGATACCTGGCGTCGGCAGGATCGTGGCCGCTAGCTTCGTCTCCGTGATCGACGATGCTCGCCGCTTTCGCCACTCTCACCAGGTCGAATCGTACCTCGGTCTGGTCCCGAGCGAGAACAGCTCGGGAGGCAAGGTGCGCCTCGGCGGTATCAGCAAGCGCGGCAACAGCTACCTACGAGCATTGCTGGTGCAAGCCGCGTGGGTGATTCTCCGTTTGCCAAGTTGCGGTGACCCGCTGCAGATGTGGGGCCGCGACGTGGTCAAGCGTCGCGGCAACCGGATTGGCGTGATCGCGGTGGCCCGGCGACTGGCAGGCATTCTTTGGGCAATGTGGAGAGACGGGACGGTGTACGACGCCGCGATGGCCGCCAAGAGTGGCGCACGCGGGCTCAGAGCCGCCGCCCAGAGTACCGAGCAACGTGCTGCCGCGCTTGAGCGAGCAGCCAAGAAGATTCGACGGCCGAAAGCACGGCCAAGCGCGGAGGCGACCAGCAGTCCGTAGCAAAACAAGAGTTAGCGCCGCGAGCGCGTGAAACCAGAGCGGCCAAAATCGGCGGCGGATGAGCGCGACAAACCTGTTGCCGCCAGGCTCGAAGCCTGGCGAGCCCGCGAGAGCAAGAATGCGCCTCCCCTCCTCTTCGAACCCCCACCTGCACCGAGACCCTCCCAGGCAAACCCATGCCGGTCTCATAGAGTGCGAATACTCGATCGAAGCCAGCTCGCTTCTGCACCTTCACGCACGCGCGTCCGAGTCCGAAAAAAGAAGAGCAGCCAAGACAAGAACAGAAAATCGACCTTGACCCTCATGCCGCCTCATACTCACGTTTGGGGGAGGTCGGCGGCCCGCAGGCGCAAGCGCCGGACATCGGTTTTATAACTCCTCCGAGTGAGCGCCGAGGACCGACGGGTGGGGGCAGCCCCGACGACCTGGAAACGCTGTACTCGATGACGCCAGGAGGCCAGCTCGACGGCCTCAGCGCCGCCGCCGCAGGCCTCACGCCGGAAGACTACCTAGCGCTGCAGCTCTATCTCGCCAACGATCGCGGCAACCCGCTCTACCAAGACTTCGAGATCCCGTACCTCATCTCCCT
>JANOIG010000298.1:0-6283 GCA_031407405.1 Deltaproteobacteria bacterium | reverse complement strand
GGGCGTCGTGTGTGCGCGGCAAGCACCGAAGAGCCGCCCGGCGCTGGCGTTGCTTCTGGCGGTTCCAACGTGCACCATTCTATTCTACGCCCGCGCGTCCTGGCACGGCGGGATGGCCTTCAACCTGCGCTATTTCACCCTGATCTTGCCATTTCTCGCCATCCTGTGCGCGCACGTCTTGCGGCACATCGCCGGGGAAGACCTGCGCTTCCAGTCGCGCCTGGCGGGCCTCGGCGTCGTCCTCGGCAGTGTCGGGTTGCTGGCTCTGCGCCCCTGGCAGCAGGGCGTCGGCTCTGCAGAAACCCTCTGGCTCGACGGCTCGCTCCTCTTGGCTACAGCCATCGTTTTTGCCGCACTATTGTGGGCCGCGCGCCCCACCCTGCACCGCGCTCGGGCCTGCACCGCGCTGGCGTCTGTCGGCGTCGCCTGGGCGGCGGTGGTGGGCGTCAGCTACGACACGGTCCGCTCACAGATGGTCCGCTCGATGAACTACCAGCTCGGCACCTTGGTGGCAGATCACGTCGTGGACGACTCACTCTTGTTCGTTCAATATCCTGACCCCTTCGCCGCGGTGCTGGATCACCGAGAGAAAGTCAGGATCGCCGTTCCCGCCAACGATCAATTTCGCGGCATGGCCGCCTTGGCTGACTTTCACCTGGCCCAGGGTCGCCGCGTCTATGCCATTTTCAGCGGTTCGGTCTGGGCGCAGCTGGCCAATGTGCCCGCTCTGAGGCAATATCAAATTAGCGAAATCGCCAGGGTCCACACCTTTTCGCTGGCGCGCGTGCTGGGGCGAGCGCCGGCCGTGACCTCACAAAAGTGACCGTCTTGGTAACGGCGGCGACATGCCACATTGGGCGATCCATCGGGCCCAAGGCGCGCTCGCCCAGGCGGTCTTTCTGAGTCGCTCAAGATACCCGGCGAATGCGCCTGAGGTCTCGTCCGATTTCGCGCTCGGCGATGACCAGGTCGTAGGTCCGTTGCAAGTTCATCCAGAACTCAGGCGTCTGCCCGAAGAATCGCCCCAAGCGTAATGCGGTGTCCGCCGTCACGTTTCGCGTTCCGCGCACAATCGCCGAAACCCGATTGGCCGGCACGCCCAGCCGCGCCGCCAGCGCATTCGCCGACAAATCCAGCTCTTCCATCTGCTCCCGGAGGATCTCTCCCGGGTGCACCTCTAACCCAAACTTCAGCATGCGCCATTCTCCCTAGTGATAATCGACGATCTCCACCTCGTGGGCGTCGCCGTCACGCCACAGAAAACAAACCCGAAACTGATCGTTGATCCGGACCGAATGCTGGCCATGGCGGTCGCCTTGGAGCATTTCGAGTCGGTCTCCTGGGCGGAAGTCCGACAGGGACATCGCCGCGTGCAAGCGAGCCAGAGTGCGGCGTGCTGCATCCCGGATCCCGTCGAAAGCCGCGACTCGTTTGCCTTCGACAAAACGCTCGGTCCGTTTGTCGCGGCAACTTCGGATCACTCGTTACTCTAGTACGTTGTACGTCCAACGTCAAGCGGGGCCGGCCTTGGGAAATTATCCGGCCAAATTCTCGTTAAGAGGTCTGCGCCTTGAAAGTTTTAGAGAACCGCCCTGGCCTCAGCCGGCGTGGCCTCGGCTGCGAGATGGGTCTGGGGTACGACGGTACATCCCGTCGTCTTTTGGTCGACGGAGGCCTCGCGCTCGCACTACGCGGTCCTGGCGATCTGAGCTGGATACCCCATGCGCGCGACTTGCTTGCGGCGGCCACCCGAGCTCGCCGCCGGCCTGGACCTCGAGCACTTCAATGGACCGGGGTAAACACCACTTGACTCCAGGCGAGCACCTGCCGTTCGCTCAGCCCTGAGATCTCGGCCTGTGTGGGTCATTCTGATGTTTGAGCCATCTGGACGCAGCACCTCGACGAGTCGACGTGGCCGACTTGCCACTTCTTCCTCAATCCGTGCGCTTCGCGGACCCCTCGACGGCGAGTAACCTCAGTTTCCAGTAGTTTCACAATCCGGAGCCACCCGCCCGCAACTCCTTTGCGCGTTTGCAAGCTTGTTCAGAACCAAGCTCGCACCCACGATCGTAGAACGGCAGAGCTTTTGATGGGCTCGCCGGCCCACCCCAGCCCTTCTCCGTGGCCTCCCCCATGCGGTCGCAAGATGGTCCGTATCCCCTGTTGCAGGCCTCGTAGAAGTACCAGGCACCTTGCGGGGGGTTCTTCTCGCAGCCTTGACCGAGCACCAACATGTACCCGAGGGAGTTGCACGAGGGCAAGTGGTTGAGCTGATGGCACTTGGCCGAATGCAGCGCTGCTGCCCGAACGTGGTCCACGGTTCCGAGGGATCCGCCTTCTAGGGCTATCGCTAATATGTAGCATGAGTCCAAGTCCTGCTCTTTGCAGGCATGCTCCAGTAGCGCTTGAGTGGCCGCAAATCGCGGCTCGATTTTCCATTTGATTACGATCTCTCCAAGGGTGCCACAGAAGTACACGTGATCTTCGTGGCACGCCTTGGCGAGAAGGTCGGTTGCACGCGCGACGTCAGTCTTGTTGCCGCGATTGAATAGCGTGATACCCAGGTTTCCGCAGGCCGCTAAATACCCCAAAGAGCAGGGCTCCTCGAGAAGAGCAATGCTCCGCTCGAAATCTTTCGTGAGGACTCCTGCCATGGCGCAGCCCAGCACGCTTCCAAAGCCGCAGGACCGCTGATACAGCGCTTCCGCCTGGACTGGGTCCTGTGCGACGCCGCAACCCCGCAAATACATGGTTGCGGCGTACACACAATCCGCCCAGCGCGTGTCGCTGCACCGGCGCTGCATGTCTACGACCTCTTCGGCCGTTCGAATGCATTGACTCGCGTTGAAAGAATACTCCCGTTCTAGCAGCGCCAGCTCCTGCCTCGGCACTCCGGCTCGAGGCGATTCAGCGTGTGGCACGCCTTCGACGTGGCCACACGCCGCGCTGACCGTAAGCGCCGGTATCCAGAGTTGGGACCATTTGAATTTCATTTGGGGCAATATTGTAGATTATCACCCGGGCCGCCCGAAGGCGGAAAAGGCCAAGGGTCAGGGGCGGGTGGGAATGGCGGCACCGGCGGATAAGGCCAGGGTACGAACGGCGGCAGGAAAGGAGGTCGACGAATAGGCTTCGGATAAGGAAAGTCTCTGGGATACGGACGTGGAGGCGTCGGCGGCTCCTCTGGTGGGCGAGGAAACACTGGCGGTCCCGGCATCATACCCGGCCTCACAGCTGCACCACCCCTTGGCTGGAAGCGGGGATCTAGTTTTACGCGCACCTGCACGCCTTCAGACCGTCAGGCACACGTTCCTCGCGCTTGGTTTCTCGAACGGCTCCAGATACTTCCCGTTGATCTCCGGCCGTATACACGTCGATGGACCGCCAATCCGGGACAGCTCCCGCCGTGCTCCCCGTAGAACCGCGTCTGTGGCTGCTCGTGGTGTCCCTGGCCATTGCCGCGCTGGCCGTGATGGCGGCGTCGATCGATGGGCCCTTCCTTTTCGATGACGTCGCGCTGATCCAGGGCAACCACAATGTGCACGGCTTTGAGCATTGGACCGAATGGTTCACGAAGTCGCTCTGGGACACCAACTACGATCCATCGGCGATCCGCGAGAGCCGCGGCTTTTGGCGGCCGATCGTCCTGGTGAGTTATGCCTTTGATTGGTGGGTTGGGGGCGGCGCGCCGATCGCTTTTCACATCACGAATCTGCTCGTGCACGCGCTAAACGCGGTGCTTCTTTTTTTCATCCTGATAGGTTGGGTCAAGGGGCGTCTGGCCGCGTTTTTTGGAGCCCTACTGTTCGCGGTGCACCCCGTACAGACGGAGCCAGTCGCGTGGATCGCTGGGCGCACCGACTCCTTCTGCGTCCTCGGATTATTGGTTGCGCTGCTCGGGCTGCGCCGTTGCTCCGGCCGCCACTGGAGCGGCCTAGCGCTGCTCGCCATCGGGCTCGTGGTCGCTTTTGGATCTAAAGAGGCGGCCGTGGTGTTCCCGGTGCTCGCCGCGATCGAGGTTTGGGCATGGCAGCCCGGGCCCCTCGACGCGCGCGCCGCTCGGCGCGTGCTCCGACGCAGCTGGCCCTTCGTCGCGATCTCCGTCATCTATTTTGCCACGCATCGGCTCTTGGTGAACGCCTCGTCTCCCTTGCCCCGGCTGAATGCTTTCAACGCCGTCCCCTTGGCGCTCGAGGCATGGGGACGTTACGCGGCTCTGTTATTGTGGCCCGACGACCTCACGCTGGGCCGCGCGATGGTCCGCGTCGAGCGAGAAGCCATTGTCGCCCACCCGGCTTACATGGCGTTGGGAGCGGTCACGCTACTGGTGGTGCTGGCCTCGGTCTGGAGGTTTCGCCGTACGCAGCCAGCAGCTGGGCTAGGCCTGCTGAGCTTTGGCGCAATGCTGCTCCCAGTGTCCGGCATTCTCTGGCTCGGCTACTATATCTTGGTCTCTCCAAGATTCTTGTACATGCCGCTCATCGGGCTTGCGCTCGCGTTAGCCGCGATGCTCTCGACGCGGGCTGGCCGTCACCCCAGCGTGCGCTTCGCCTGCTTTGGGCTGTTGACTCTGTTTGCCGGCCGAGCGTTTGTGCGTGGCAGCGATTTCAGCAGCGAAGAGGCTTTCTGGCGCCGAGAGATCAGCGCAAACGAGCGGTATCCAGCCGCCCAGCAGTTCCTCATCTCGCGAGAGCTGAACGCGGGCCGGCCTCGCTACGCGCTACGCCTCGCGCACGGCTGGTTTCAACTCGCCGAAGCCGGCGATGGTTCGGAGATCGGAACCGCCTCGCTCATTCGCAGCACTGTAGCCGCTGTGCTGGCGCTCACGCCGGATGTCGATCGGCAAAGTCTACGCGCGGTGCAAGCCTTCACCGCAACACTGGCTCGGGCGCAGCCTAGCGAGCTCGAGCTGCCACGGCTCGGGTTGAACCTGCGAGTCGCCGCCAATTCTCAGTTGCTCAACCGGATTGCCAATGATCGGCGCCAGTTTCTGATCATGTCCGGAGAAGCTGCCAGCCGGATCGGCGACGACGCGGCCGCAGTCCAGGCCGTCGAATCTGCGCTTGACGGATGCAGCGATTGTTGGACGGTCCTGGTGACGAGTGCCTTGCTCCTGGCTCGCGCCGGGGAGCTGGACCGCGCCATCGAGCTCGCAGAGCGTGCCGTTCGTTATGGGCCTCCAGGCGCAAGGCTGGCTTACACGCTAGACAGCGTGCGCCAAGCCGCAGCGTGGAAATCGCGCCCCACAACCGGTACATCCACCCTGAGCCAGGTCGGATTCCACTCTACCCTCGGTAGCTTTGGCCGCGCTTTCGCCATCGCCCATCCAGCCATCGAGCACCTGACGAACGATACTGCGAGCGTGCACGCCATCGGAGAGCTGGCGTTTCGTGCCGGGGACGTGAACACCTCGCGCGACCTGCTGGGTCGCATTCTTCCCGCACCAGCAGTGGACGAACGTTTGGCCGAGCTATCCCGCACAGTGCGCTGGTTTGAGCAACCGAGCGCGCCCGGTGAATGGGTGCCCGACTGACTACGCAGAAAAGGCCGCCGTCGCCTGTGCGACAGCGGCCTCGACCCGCCCAGTACCCAGGAACACCAGTTACAAGGTACTTGCTACGCCGGTGGTAAGCGTTATTCCTCGCCGTTGGCTTCCTGGATCGCGGGCTCCATGAGCACGACGATTTCGGTGCCGTCGAGCGTCAGCGTCCCTGTAAGTGAGAACGATGATGGGTTGCCGTCGGCATCGAGGTCGCCATTGGCGAGCGCGGTGAAGGTACCGCCGGCCAGGCTAACGTCCCCGGGAACTTCGTACGTATACTGGAAATACTGGGGCTCCTGCATGCTGAAGCGGAGGCAGGACCAGCCCGGGTCGCCGCTCCATTCAGTCGTTGACGACTGGTACTTCTGACCTGCCACCGCGAGTAGGGCAGCGGGGACCGAGGCCGCGCTCCCGGGGCAGAGTTGGCGCCCGATGGCCCTTGATGTGCCAACGGGTATGAAGTTCCCGGCCATCACCTCGCGCTCGAACGCGCTCGAGGCGTCCTTTGCCATGCGGCCGACAGCCGAGCGCGCCTCCGCTGATTTGGCGTTCGTGAGGTACTTGCGCACGCCGTAGATGGCGAGCGCCGCCAGCACGCCGATGATCGCAACCACGATCATGAGCTCGACCAATGTAAAGCCGCGTTTGCTCTTGAGCTGCTTGAGTTTGTCCTGAATCCGCATGAGTATCTCCTTGTTCTTCGTTGTGAATGTCCGCGGCGAGGTGCTCATGCAGCCGGCC
>JANOIG010000260.1:0-2211 GCA_031407405.1 Deltaproteobacteria bacterium | reverse complement strand
CCTACTGGCAGACAACCGCCCAGGAGACGAAGCTCCCGCGCCTATCCAAAGAAGCAGGCGTGGCTCTTCTCCGGTCGCTTGGGTTGTAGGGCACGCCGAAAGAGTTCGAGACGCTGGTGGAGGATGTGAAAGGCCACGCGCTCACCTTGAACCTGCTCGGCGCCTACCTGCACGACGCTCACGCCGGGGACATTCGCAAGCGCGACCTTGTGGAGCTGGAAGAAGCCGACGCAGATGAACAGGGTGGCCACGCCTTCCGCGTCATGGATGCGTATGTGCGGTGGTTCGAGAGCGAGGGGGAGAAGGGAAAACGCGCCCTCGCCATGCTGCGGCTGCTGGGGTTGTTCGACCGGGTCGCGACCTCCGACTGCCTCGCCGCCTTGCTGAAAGCTCCCGCCATCATGAGCCTGACCGAGGCGCTGGTCGGGATAAGCGAGGCGCAGCGGAACATGACATTCACCCGGCTTGAGGCCGCGCAGTTGCTCACGATAAATCGGGACACGGCCGGCACGCTTCTCTCGATGGATGCCCACCCGCTGGTGCGCGAATACTTCGCGCTCCAACACCGCACGCGGCACCCCGAGGCCTGGCGCGCCGCCCACCGGCGACTCTATGAACATCTTTGCGCGACCACACCCGACCAGTCCCAGCCAACCCTCGAAGACTTCCAACCGCTCTACCAAGCCGTGGCCCACGGTTGCCAGGCCGGGATGGCGCAGCAAGCGCTAGACAGTGTTTACATCGCCCGCATTGTGCGCGGCACGAAAAGCGATGGGTTCTATAGCACGAGGAACCTCGGTGCTTTCGGTTCTGAACTGGGAGCAATCGCCTGCTTCTTCGATCAACCGTGGTTCCGCCTCTCACCCGCGCTCACTGAAGCCGACAAGGCTTGGTTGTTGAATGCCGCCGCCTACTGCCTACGAGCCTTGGGACGTTTGGGCGAAGCTCTCGAGCCCATGCGAGCCGCGCTAAAGAACTACGCGAAGCGGGAGGACTGGCGCCACGCCGCACGGGTCGCCAGCAACCTGGGCGAGCTTGAGCTGACAATGGGCGCGGTGGTCGCAGCTGTTGAAGACGCCGAAGTGTCTGTGAGCTACGCTGACAGAAGCGACGATGACTACAGTCAATTTATGCAGGTGGTATGTCGCACCATTCATGCGGATGCCCTGCACCAGGCGGGCTGCCGGGCCGAGGCGGAGGTGCGCTTTCGTGAGGCCGAGGAATTGCGCGCGAAGGGCCCGCCCGAGTACCAACCGCAGCTGCTTGGTTTTCACCACTGCGAACTGCTTCTTACTGCCCCCGAACGTGCCGCGTGGAAGGACGTAAACACCATCTTTTCCCACCAGGCTGCAACGTCTTGTGCTGCTCAAGATGCACGCGCTTCCCAAATGCAATCCTGCCGCCTCGTCTTTCAGCGTGTAAGGGAGATTTCCGAGTGGCGAGCGCGCAGGTCCCTACTGGGGATCGCCCTTGACAACCTCATCCTGGGCCGTGCCGGGCTCTACGCGGCTATCTTGGCAGGTTCGTCGCTCGATCCCTGCAACTCGTTTCTCCAGCACGCCGTGGACGGGCTGCGCCGCGCTGGCCAGCTAGACGAAATCCCCCGCGGCCTTCTTACGCGTGCTTGGTTTCGGTTTCTCTCCGGCGCGCGCACCGGCCCCGGGAGCGCGCAGAACGACCTGGACGAGGCTTGGGATACTGCCGAGCGTGGGCCTATGCCCCTGTTCCTAGCGGACATTCATCTCTACCGTGCGCGGCTCTTCTTTCGCGTGACGCCTTACCCATGGGACAATGGCATCAATGGCGCGCCGCGGGGGCCGAAGGACGATCTCGCCAGTGCTCGTCGCCTCATCGAGAAACACGGCTACCGTCGGCGCAAGGAGGAACTCGAAGACGCTGAACAAGCCCTTGGCGTGCATTGCGGTTCTGGATAGCCTCCATGGAGGCTATCCTCGAGCAGGTCGCGAAGATGGGCTGTGCCGTGGCGATTATGTCTTCTCCTCAACACAAGAGTCATCATTGCGGCTGATCCGCCCCTTTCGGAGAATTAGTTCGCTTCCCTTCCCATTCTTGCCAGACACGCGGAACCGAAGAAACAACTCGCTGTAACTCCTGGCATCAACGGCTAATCGCAGACGTCGATTGATACCCGAGAGAACCCTCGCCGCTTGGCCGGCGTGCTCTTTGTCCCACGCAACCCCTGATTCGATG
>JANOIG010000241.1:0-2200 GCA_031407405.1 Deltaproteobacteria bacterium | reverse complement strand
CGGGTGAAGGCGCGCACTGGCGCGGCGCGCGCCACGGTGATCACGGAGCTCGGCGAGATCGCGCCCGCATGGGGAGACCGGCACTACCTCGTGGACGCGCTGTCGAGCGTCTTCCAGAACGCCCTGGAGGCCGCGGACTCGGGCACGGTGCGCCTGGGCCCCAAGACGCGGGTGGTGCACTACGACCAGCTCCGCACCGCGCTCGACGAAGAGAAGACGGTGTACGAGGCGGCGTGGGACGACGACTGGATCACGCTGGGCGACAAGAAGATGCGCCTGGCGGAGTACCTCGACGATCTCCTCTTCCCCGTGCCGATGCAGCGCATGAAGGTGAAGGGCCTTTCGGGCGGCGAGCGCAACCGGCTGCTGCTGGCGCGGCTCTTTCTCGAGGGCGCCAACGTGCTCGTGCTCGACGAGCCCACCAACGATCTCGTTCTGGTGACCCTCAACGTACTCGAGCGCTTGCTGATGCAGTTCACCGGCGCGGTGATCCTGGTGACGCACGACCGCTACTTCCTCGACAAGGTGGCCACCGCGCTGCTGGTCTTCGAAGGCGAGGGCAGGGTGGTGCGCCACGAGGGCAACTACGACCTCTACCGGCGCCTCTCCGCTCAGTCGAAGAAGGGTGCGGCTCCTCCCACCCTCACGGGCGGACTGGTGGGTGCGGCGCCTTCAACGAAGAACAACCGAAAGCAGCAGCGCTAGTCCCCCGGAAATGAACTGCCTAGCAGAATGCCTCCGAGTGTGATCTTCCTCGGGGATGGTGAAGCTGGGACGCCCCGTGGCTGAACTTGTCCTCGTGGAAAACGAGCGCTCGGAATTGCTGAGACTGGCGAAGAGGGCGCGGGTCAATCGCAGTCTCGCGTTCCGCGCGAGGATCCTGCTGGCTTGCGCGTCGGGGCTCACCAACGCAGTGGTCGCCACCAATCTCCGCACCACGCCCCACACCGTTGGGAAATGGAGGAGACGCTTCGTCGAGGAACGCTTGGATGGTCTGTACGATGAGCCACGAGTTGGTGCGCCTCGGACGATCACCGACGATGAGGTTGAAGCGGTGATCGTCAAGACGCTCGAGACCGCCCCGAAGGGCCGAACACACTGGAGCACCCGAAGCATGGCCGCTCACGTCGGTTTGAGCCACACCACCATCGGCCGCGTCTGGCGAACGTTCGGACTGAAGCCGCACGTCGCGCGCTCGTTCAAGATCTCCACTGACCCTCAGTTCGTCGCGAAGCTGCACGATGTGGTCGGGCTCTACATGAACCCGCCGGAGCGCGCGGTTGTCCTCTCCTTCGACGAGAAGCCCCAGATTCAGGCACTCGAGCGAGCCCAACCCGTCTTGCCGATGGACATCGGCCAACCTGAGCGGCAGACGCACAACTATCTCCGGCACGGAACGCTCGACCTGTTCGCTGCCCTGAACGTCGCCACCGGCAATGTGATGACGAGCTACAAAAAGCAGCACCGCGCAAAGGACTTCGTCGCGTTCCTCGAGCAGATCGACGCGAGCGTTGAGGAGGGCTTCAGCATCCACATGATTCTGGACAACCTGTCAGCCCACAAGGCCGAGCTCGTTCAGCGGTGGCTTGTCCGGCACCCGCGCTTCGTTCTTCATTTCACGCCGACGTACGCTTCCTGGCTCAACCTGGTGGAGCGCTTTTTCGGACTGCTGACCCAACACGCACTGAAACGCGGGTCGCACTCCAGCGTTCCGCAGCTCCGCCAGGCGATCACCGAGTACGTGGCAACTCACAACGAGACCGGGAAGCCCTTCAAGTGGACCAAGACTGCCGATGAGATCCTGGAAAAGATGCGGCGGTTCGGCCTACGCATCCAGCAAGCCCATCAGGGATGATGGATTATGAAAGTAATCAAGGATCCGGGGGACTAGCCATGCGTCGAGGTTGGCGGTGCCGAAGTTGGCAAAGTAGTACATGCGCCCGTTCCAGCGTCCGTCGGGCCGGCTCACGTAGGACACGTTGATGATCCGCTTACCAAGGTCGGGGTTGGAGACCTCGATGCGGCCTTCCCACCGCGTGTACGCGGGAGTGGCGGCATTGGAGAAGAGCAGCGTCTCCGACTGTCCGCCGTCTGGGCTCTGACCGATCCCGGGGACGATGACCGTGAAGGACTGGGTCTGGGCGGTCGAACCGTTACCCATTCGCAGCCAGAAGAGCGGAGTGCCGCCGTCGTCAGCGGC
>JANOIG010000240.1:0-1587 GCA_031407405.1 Deltaproteobacteria bacterium | reverse complement strand
GATGCACGCCGCAATGGCGCGCACCGTCCCCACGAGGATCACTGCGCCTGAAACAGGATGGGGTAGGTGACGGTGACCACCCCGCTCTCCGGTTTCGGGAAGCCGATGTCGTAGAACGCGCGCGTCACACAGCTCACCACTTTCGGATCCGGTAGATCTGAGCCGCCGTTGGCGACGTGGGTCACCGCGCCGTCGCGACCGATCACGAAACGCACGCTGACGCGTCCCGCTAGACTCGGGTTTTGCAGCAAGGCTTGCTCGTAGCAATTGCGAAAGCGAGAGTGATTTTGACGGACTACGCGCCGGATCACCTCTGCCGGCAAACGGCCGCTGATGTGGGTGTCGACCACGCGTACACGCGGGCTTTCGGTGCGGTGCGACCCGGGGATGCGCCCCCGATAAATGCCGACGCCGCCATCACCGTTGCCGGCCGGTCCGACCGTGGCGATGCCGTCCATACCGACGCTATGGGTCCGACCGCCTCCGCTCTCTCCAACACCCGATAGTCCTAGACCCCCCATACCGGAAGCGTCGCCGGGGTCAGAGCTCCAGAGGTTGCCTTGTGCGCTGAGGTCGTCACTGCCCAGCGCGTGGTCCGCTCCCCAGGGCACCGTCGGTGCGTTCGGGTCGCCGAGCAGCTCCGAGTTGAGCAGACCGATCAAGCCATAGGTGCGCGCCTCGTCGATGGCCGTATGTCGCGGCAGCTCCTGCTCGTGTCGATCGACAGCGCCCTGGATCGCGATACGCCGATTTTTCTCCGGCGTGTCCCGCCGCCCCATGGCTCCCTCGGCTCCCTCGGCGGGCGCACCCGAAGCGCCCGCTTCCGATGTGTCCTCGGCGACTTCGCTCGGCTCGGGCTGCTTTTCACGCTCGGCCGTCGCGGCCAAATACTGCTGCATCTGATACAGCCGGTCTTGGTCTAGCTCGTCATCGGCCAGCATGCCGAGCGGCGGCACGAGGAACGCCAAGGATGACAAGAAGCCCCCGACCGACAGCGCGGAGAGCGCCAAGTAGGCGAGCACGCTGGCATCCAGCCCGTTCAGGCCGCGAGCCATGGGCTTACCCGCTCGAACCGCCGCAACCCGGAACACGATGTCGCCGAACTGAACGAGCGCTCGGCTGCCTAACGCGAGCGAGATTTGACATCCTCCGGGCAACTCCGCGCAGGGCCTGGCGTGAGCCCGAGCGGCAGCCAGCGGCAACCGAGAGCCGTCGGCGCCTTCGATGTACCCGAGCGCATGCGCTGCAACCACCACCGAGATGTCCCCGCGCACGGCCAAAATGAGTGGCATGCGCGTCGTGCCCAGCTTTTCACTCGGCACGAGAAAATCGCAAGGCTGGTCCTGACTCTGCTCGTCGCCCACGTAGAAATTCTTCGGCGGCACCAGGTGGGCGACAAACAGCACGTTGGCTCCCCAGGCGATGCTCACTTCGGCGGCCAGCACATGCTGGAGCTCGACTTCTTCGGAGCGCACTGCGGGCCCGCCTTTCAGCATGGCATACGTATAGGCCTCGGCGTGCAGCAGCCCGGCCTCGGTAGCTCGCGCTTCCGTCAGCGACATCGGAAGAGGCTGATGAGCTTCCGAG
>JANOIG010000233.1:0-6458 GCA_031407405.1 Deltaproteobacteria bacterium | reverse complement strand
CGCTGCCATCGTCAGCACGCTGCTGAGCCCCACCATCGGAGTCACGAGCCTCGGCCTCGGTGGGCTCGTTCAATGGAGCCAGGCCCTCGAAACATGGCGCGCTTGGTGGGTGGGCGACGTGCTCGGTGATCTGGTGGTTGCGCCGCTCGTGCTGGCCTGGGCGCGCAGAGGCGAGCCAATCGGCTTGAAAGGAGGACGTTTGGTCGAGGCCCTCGCGCTGGCCACCCTCCTCGGCCTAGCGAGCTACGCTATCTTCCACGCCACCGCTGAGGTTCGCCTCTTCGAGTCGCCGTATATTCTGTTTCCGCTGTTCGTATGGGCTGCACAGCGGTTCGAATTGCGAGGAGCCACCCTGGCTACCGCCTTGGCCACCACCCTTGCAGTGTGGGGCACGGTTCGCTGGTCGGGCCCTTTTGCGCGCCCCGATCTGGCCAGTGGCCTACTCGATTTGCAGACGTTCATGGGCTGCGCAGCCTTGACCCCGCTGGTCGTGGCCGGGGTTACCATGGACCGAGACCGCGCCATTCGCACACAAGAGGCCTTCCTGGCCACCGTCTCACATGATCTCAAGAATCCGCTGAACGCGCTGCTGATGAGCGCTGAGCTACTGCGGCGCAAGCTGTCCGACGAGCGCGTCCAAAAGCACTATCAAGTGCTGAGCCGCTCTGTCGATCGCATGATGCAGCTCATACGCCACCTGTTAGATGCATCCGCGATCGAACGTCGACAGCTTACGCTGGACCGCAAACCGGAAGACACGCGAGCTCTGGTGGACGAGACGCTCGAGTTCTTGCGCCCCTTGGCCACTGTCAAGAACCTGACACTTCAGGTCGAGCCCGGCGAGCCAGTGGAGGCGGTGTGCGACCGAGACCGCATCCTGCAAGTGCTATCCAACCTGATTGGCAATGCCATCAAATTCTCGCCGGAGGAGTCCGTGATCACGGTCAAGACGGAACGAACCCGGCACTCCGTTTGCGTTTCCATCCAGGACAACGGTCCGGGCATCGAAGCAGGCGAGCTGCACCAAGTCTTCGAGCGCTATTGGCACGCCAAATCGGCCGCGGGGGGCGGCACCGGTTTGGGCCTCTTCATCGCCAAAGGCATCGTAGAGGCTCACGGTGGGCGGATCTGGGTCGAAAGCACGCTCGGAGCAGGTAGCACCTTCTACTTCACCCTTCCCACCGTTGAAGAGTCATCCCATCGTCCGTTGTTAGATCAAATACTTCACCACGAGCCTCGGCGATGAGAGCTCGAGAGTCTATTCGAGTAGGCTCCGCAGCATCCACGCCGTCTTCTCATGGACCTGCATCCGCTGTGTCAGCAGGTCACATGTCGGCTGGTCATTGGCGCCATCAGCGGCGCGAAACACGTCGCGAGCCGTACGTGCCACCGTCTCGTGAGCCTCGACCAGACGCCGAATCATGTCTTCTGCCTTGGGCACGCCATTGTCCTCCTTGATGGCGGACAGCTCCACGAATTGCCGGTAGGTGCCCGGCGCAGGGAACCCGACCGCGCGGATGCGCTCGGCGATGAGGTCAACGGCCAGGGCCAGCTCGTTGTAGTGCGTCTCGAACATGAGGTGCAGCGTCTGGAACATGGGCCCGGTGACGTTCCAGTGGAAGTTGTGCGTCTTGAGGTAGAGCGTATAGGTGTCGGCGAGAACGCGCGACAGCCCGCCTGCAATTTCTTCTCGCTTGGTAGCTTCAATGCCAATGTCGATCTTCATGACGTTCTCCATGGGTGATCTACTGTTTGTAGGGACATCTTCGGCCATGTCAATCGTCGCGGAGCGTCGCGGTCCCCGGCCCCGAACATCTTTCGCGGTGAGCTCGGCGCCGCGAGGGCGCGTCAATCCTCAGCAGTTTCAGCGACGATGCCATCGAGGCGGTCGTAGCTTGCGCTCACACCGTCTTCCCAGCCGGAACGAAGCACGCCGTCCCGCGCGCTCGGCGACTCGTACCTCACGGTTTGAATCAGCGTGGTCCTGCTGTCCTGCTCGAGCAGCTGCACGGTCCCGAGGGCTTCACCGGCGTACCAGGCCTCCGCGAAGAGCTCCGTGGATACGATTCGTTCAGGCGCCAGGACCTCCCGGTAGACGCCGCTCATTCCCATTTCTTTGCCGTCCCGCTCGCGGTGCCACACGTAACGGTACTTGCCTCCCAACCTGAGATCGATCTCGCACACCGCCATCACCCATCCAGCGGGTCCAAGCAGCCAGCGGCGCACGAATTCAGGTGTCGTAATGGCCTCGAAAACGCGCGTGCGTGGGGCATCAAAGACGCGTGACCACTGCAGCTCGTGATCAGAGGGCGTGGTGATTTCCAATTTCGCTCTCGTCATTTGTTTTTCTTTCTTCCTTTTCCCGTGCGTCGCTCTCGCTTGCGATCACGAGCACCGAGCTCGGCGAGAACAGTGTCGAGCTCGGCGTATCGCGCCTGCCAGAGCTTCCGAAACGGTTCTAACCACTGCTCGACCTCAGCCAGTGCGATGGCCTCGAGGCGGCGCGGACGGCGCTGAGCGTCTTGGGTCCCCGAGATCAGGCCCACCCGCTCCAACACGCGCAGGTGTTTGGAAATGGCCGGCTGAGTGACGCGAAACGGTTCCGCCAGCTCGTTCACTGAGGCCTCACCCGAGGCGAGGCGCATGAGGATCGCGCGTCGCGTAGGGTCCGCAAGGGCCGCGAACAAAGCATTCAAGCGAGCCGGATCGCGGCTTGCAGCTCCGAGCCATTCCATATCTCATAGGTAATATAACCATTGACGACATATTGGTCAACGCCGAAAAGCGCCCTGGCATGCAGTGCTGAATACCTGCAATGAACGCGGCAAACCCTCGGCGCGAGCCGAGGGCGCCTGCATTGCCTTTCCCTTTTGTTATCTGACAACTCCGTTTCCAGGCTGGTTCCGCGCCGCGCCCCGGGCTGCTAGCGCGTCCCCGGACGTTCTCAACTGAGGCGCGAGCCGACCCGGAGGCTCGGACACCCTGACTGTTTGGTCGGCCTCGATCATGGCGGTCCGCATCTGCTCGGTCAGGCTGGAAAGATTGCCCGGCGAGTGCGGAATGAGAATCGCGTTAGTCCGTGACGAGGCCCCGATCTCCTTCAGCATGTCGAAGTACTGGGTCATCAGCACGAGGTTCATCACGTCCTTCGCCGTCGTCCCCGGCACAGACTTCTGGAACGCGTCCACCGAATCTCGCAGACCCGCCACGATGGCCGTCCGCTGATCAGCAATGCCGCGACCTTGCAGAGCCTTGCTTTCGGCATCGCCTTCGGCCGCCTTGACCTTCAGGATCCGATCCGCTTCCCCTTTCTCGGTGGCGGCAACGCGCATCCGTTGCGCGGCGTTGATCTCGTTCATCGACTCCTTCACTCTCGGATCAGGATCGATGTCCGTGACAAGCGCTTTGAGGATTCCGTATCCGAAACCCTCCATCACCTGGGTAAGCTCATTCTTGACGATGTCGGCGATCTCGTCTTTCTTCTCGAAGACATCGTCGAGCTTGATCTTGGGCACCCGGGCCCGGACGACATCGAAAACGAACGACGTGATCTGGCGGGTCGCGTCGTCGAGCTTGTAGAATGCGTCGTAGACCTTCTCAGGCAGTACGAAGTACTGAACCGCAACCACCATGTGAACGAACACGTTGTCCTCTGTTTTGGTCTCGATTTTGACGTCCAGTTGCTGGACACGCAGGTTGACGCGTCCGACCACGCGATCGATGAAGGGGATCTTGGTGTGAAGACCGGGCCCGGCTTCCCGCAAGAATTTTCCGAGTCGCTGAACGATCGCGGTCGTGCGTTGCTCCACCGTAAAGAAGGTGGCCGCCAGCACGGCGATTACAGCGATTACCAGCGCACCCGCCACCAATAGCAGGTTCATCGGATTTTGAGTGAGTACCAACTCTTGTGTCGACATGTTCGCTCCTTGTTGCGTTTACACACTTCGTCGTGAGGAGAACGTAGTGCCTGGGTGCCACGTAGGCCATTAGAAAGCTTGGTCTCACTACGTAGTAAAAACCGACGTATGCCGGTGGCGTGAAATGGCGGACCATTTCGGCTTTGTGTTCGCTCGCCGAATAGATCTCGCAAGGTACTGCTCTACTGATCGAACTGCGGGGCCGTCCCCAGCCGCTGGTCGACCGCGGATATCCAGCTCTCGGCGGAGTCCGCCAGCAGCGCCGTCAGCCCGAGCTCCGCCGCCGCAGCGACGTTCTTCGCCTGATCATCGACCAGCAGCACTGTCGAAGGGTCTCGCACATGCGCGAGGATCGGCGCGAACACCGCTCGTTGCGGCTTGAGGGCGCCCAGCGCATCGGACACTAGGATTCGACTCAGCCAGCGGCGTAGGTCGAACCGCTCGAGACGACGCTCGACCCACGCGGTGCGGTGGTTCGTGAGCAGCCAAATCGGAACGCGGGCCGCCCACGTCGCCAGTCGAGGAGCCGCCGGCCCTGTGCCGTACGCTGCCTCGAGGAGTACGCCCCAGCCGCCGGCGTCACTCCCAGCCAAGGCTCGCCATACCGCGTCGTCTTCGATCTCACCGCGCCACGCGAGCTCGCGGATGTCATCGCGCCAGCGCGCCTGCACTGCGTGGCGTTCCTGCCCGGTCGCGTCCGCGATCCGATCGAAGAACGCGGCCAGAGGATCCGTAAACACGACGCCTTGGCCGTCGAGAACGAGAAGCTCGATCTCGGGCGCGGTCATTTGGGCACGGCACGGGCGAACAGCAGCTCGAGCAAGCGTTCGGTGAGGCGGTGCGGATCGCCCAGGTCAAGAGTTTCCACTCCAGCGGCCTGGGCACGTGCAGCGAGCACGTCGTGGAGCGTGCGGATCGTCACAAACTGGTCGAGCGAGCGCCGGCCGCCACGGCCCGGCTCGTCGCTGTTGCGTGCCGCGAGGTTAGCGCGATGCACCGCTGCATCTTCTAGCGTCAGCATGAGCTCGACCGCCACCGGGCCGCTCGGATGATCACCGAGCCCAGCCAACAACTCGCCCGGCAAGAGGTGCACGCCCTCGACGATCACGCTCCGGCGCTCGGTCAGCAGCCGACGCGCCACCGCAACGAGCGCTCCACCCACGACGCGTGCCTGGCGCAAGTAAACCCCGATTGGATCACCTCCGGTCCCGACCGACTCGTAGGTCGAGACATGCAACTCGGGCAAGACGGAGGGCGGGATCACGGTGCGCAGCACCTCTCGGATCGTATCGGTCGTGACGATCCGTGTGATGCCGAAGCGAACCGCAAGCCGGGTGGAGATCGTGGACTTGCCCACGCCAGGAGCTCCGCCGAGGACGAGCAGCAGCGGACGACCTTCGCGGCGGAGCCGGCGCCACGTCCGGTACCTCTGGGCAAGCTGTGGTCCGGCGAACGTTTCGATGGCACGAGCCGCGAGCGACGCAAGCTCATCGGCGTCGATGTGCGCGATGGTTCGTGCAGCAAGCATGCGCTGGATCTCCGCGGCGATTGCGTAGGCCTGATCGGTTTCGGCTCCGGTCGCCAGGATACTGGTCGCCAACAGCCCCTTGGAGAACGGCAAGCCGAGGCCGGCAGCATCGCGCACGATGACCGAGCCGGTGGCCGCCAGGTCTATCGGCACGTCAGCTCGACGTGGGCGCGCAGCGCTTCATCGATCTCGATCTTCCGGGGGCAAATATCTACCTGCATCGGCATACTCCTGGGCGAGCCGCAGGACTCTTCCTCAGACACGCCCGATTCGGCGTCATGACCCTCCCACCTCCCATGCATCCAGCGTGGCGTACCTCAGCAGGCAGCCGACGCCTCCCAGCGCCATGAGCACCTCGCTGTGCTGAACCAACTCCACCTCCAGCGACTGCCGCTCCGCGAGCTTGATAATCATCTCCTTGAGGTCCACCGATTGCAACTCGGTCGAATCGCAGCCCGCACAGCGTTCGGGCAGAGATGCCGCCGCATCGGCCCATCCGCAGTGCCTGCAGCACCACCCCGGCCCGGGCTCGTATGCCCGCGCCATGACGAGGACATCGGCTTGGCCGCGCCGCAAGGCCTCGAGAGTGGCCACGGTTCCCGCGGCTCCCAGCCCACCCCGCCGGAGAGCGCTCACGAGCTCCGCGACTGCGTCGAGCGACTCCTGCTGTTCGCGTTCGATGAAGCTCGACAACGTCGCCGCCACCACGTCCACCGCGCGCGCGCTCGACGACACGGGCACGACGTCGATGAGCCTGGCTTGAAGATGCTTGGGAAGGCAGTTCCGGATGCGCGCTGTCATCTGCGAGCTGCCCGCGAGGATGAGGTGCGTATGCCCGCCCGCGGCCATCAACTTCTCGAGGATCTCGATCTTCTCCTTCAAGAATCGCTCGCCTCGATCGCGACGGTGGTTCTGGTAGTGCTCGTGGGTCCACTCCCTGCCTACACGTTCTCGCAGCTCCGGCCGTTCCGCCCACACCTCGCGCGTGATCGCCCCCAGGTTCACCTCGAGGA
>JANOIG010000288.1:0-7508 GCA_031407405.1 Deltaproteobacteria bacterium | reverse complement strand
GCTGACGAGCGGCGCGTGGTCGCCGAAGTCGCAGCGCTTTTGCCGCGGCATGTTCAGCTCGAGTTTGACGGGCGCTACGCGGCCATGTTGTCTCACGAGCCGAAGAACTACGCTCTGCTCCCGTATGCGGGTCCGATCGTGCTGCGCGGTGTGGCATTTCGCTCGAGCCGGCACGAGCCGTTCGGTGAAGCGTTCTTGCGGCGCGCTCTCGATGCGCTGCTGCGTGGAGATGTGCCCGGAGTGCGTGCAGCCTACGTGGGCGCCAGCATGGCGCTCTGCCAGCGGGTCTTGCCGACGCGCGACGTCAGCGCACGGGTACGTTTGACCAAGAGCCCCGCGGAGTACCTGGCCACGCGGGCACGTCGTCGCGAGCTGTCCTACGAGGCCGTCTTGTCAGCGGGTCGAAGCGATTGGGCCGTTGGTGAGCGCGTCCGCGTCTATCGAGCCACCGGCGGCCGCTCCGCCTTGTTTGTTGCGCCGGATGCGGGCGAGGCAGCGCCCCACGATGCGCGCGACTACGACGTCGGCTTCTACCAGCGGCTGTTGCGCGAAACGTTCGCTGCAAGGCTGGCACGCGCTTTCACCTCCGAAGACTTCAGCGCGGTGTTTGCCGATCCAGCACAGCCGTCCCTGTTCGAAACGGTGCTCTCGGACGTGCGTCCCATTCTGACACTGCAGAGCACCCACTGACTCATCGCGAAACGTTCTGCAGCTATCTGCGGTCCCGCTCCGATGTGTACTGGCGGTCGCTGCTCTGAGCGTGCCAGCGCGGGAAAACCACCAAAATGATGCGGCGACGTGCGTCGACGAAGCGTGCAGTTAAACTGAGTTAAGGCCCCTGTAAAGATCATGCGACGCTACCATCTCATTTCCGCGAGTGCCTTGTTCATGGCCGCTTGTGGAACCGAAACCGCCCCCGTGCCTGTTGGCGCTCTGACCCAAGCGATTCGAGCCGGCGCTGGGCAAGAGGGTGAAGTTTTCCTCGGGGCCGACTTGCTCGTGACGGACACCGGCGGGGCTGCCGTGCCGTGCGGCGTGGGTGACGTCCAATTTACCGTCGAGGTCTCGCGCAATGGCGTCGAGGGTCCCTATCAAGTGATCGATTCTGCGCGCGTTTACCGCGCTTGTTCCAGCCCCAACCAGGGCCAACTGGCCCTGGCCTTCGACAACAGCCAGTCGCTCGAGAACGAGCTCGACACCATCAAGGCAGCGGCGCTGCGCGTGAGCGACACCGTCATCGAGCGTGGCGGGCAAGTCTCGCTCACCCGCATCAGCACCAACGCCAACGTGCTGAGCCCGCTCAGCCGGGAGCGCGACAGCGTTCAGACGGCGATCGACGGCATGTTCACCTCGAATGGCTGGTCCGCAATTTATGACGGCGTGCGCATGGCCCACCAGACGCTGGGACTGGCAGAATCCGACGCCAAGGTCGATAGCTTCGGTGACGCGAGTGCCTTTTGCGACCTGGGCCGGGCGCGAGGCATCGTCGTGTTTACTGACGGCGCCGAAAACAACTCGAGCCACCAGCAGCACTGGAGCGAAGAGTACCCGGGCGACGGCATCGACACCTCGCTCGAGGACCTGATGCAGCTCAACATAGCGGCAACCACCACGCCCATTTACACCGTGGGCCTCGGACCCAAGGCTGACCACGCTGCCCTGAGCAGCCTGGCCAACGCCACCGGCGGTCGCCACGTCGCCATGGAAGACCCGGGCGCCATCGAAGACGTGCTCAGCATGCTGGCCGAGTACGGTGAATCCACGCACCGCATCTGCACCGAGCTACCCGATCACGTGTGCGGCTCGCTCGACGTGCGGATCCACCATCAATTCAATGATGGCAATGACAACCTGATCGAAGGCTCGACCATCCGGCACCTGGAGCTGCCCTGCCCCGTGCGCGCCCGCGGCCGCGTGGCGACGATGTTATTGACGCTCGATGCGAGCGACATGCAGGCCGAGACAGTCAACCGCCTGGTAGCGCAGACCATCAACTGGGTCAGCCCAGTGGATGCGCCGCGGGTGCTGTTCGTGCGTGATGATTTTCATCATGACGAGTTTGCTCACGACACGTCCAAGCTGTACGACACGCTGGTGGCAGCGGGGTACGCGGCCAGCTTCCTGGATGAAGCGTCGGACGGCGTGGGCACGGAGGATCTCGAGGGCTACGACGTGGTGTGGTTCTCGAATCCGGGTTACCCCATGGATGACATCAAGAGCTTCAATGCCCTCTTGCGGTTCTCGGACGCCGGCGGTGGTGTCGTGATGCAGGGCGATGACATGAGCTGGTCATTTGGGCACTCGTTCTCTACCGAGCCACTGACCCAGCTGAAACACGTGGACAATGGCACCGAGTATTGTGGCCAGACGATCGATAACGGGCGCGGCTCGTACAACGTCTCGCTCGGCGACCTGCCGCATCCCATTCTGGCGGGCCTGGAAGGGCAAGTCTTTAGCTACCCGGACGACATCGACACGGCGAAGCTCGTGGCGGCGCCTGCGGGCGGGTCGAACGAGGTGCTGGCCTGGGCCACGGTCCCCGTCAAAGGCAACAAGAAGTGCGGCTCGAAACCGGTGATTGTGGCGTACACGCCGCCGAACCCTTCGGCGCTTTGAGGCACTAGAGCTCTAGATCTCCGGGCAGGCCTGCGCACTCTAGGAACAAGCCCGTCCAGCTGACGTCCGGCTCGGACGCCACGGCCATCGACAAACCCTCGCGGCACCGGCGAGCACCCTCCTGCGCGCAGCGGATGAAAGGCTCCCCGAGCGCCGCCAGGTCGGCGTCCGCCGGCCCCTCGGCGCCGGCCCCCGGTGGCGCGCTGCCCAAGCGGGCGTCGAGCTCCCAACACAGCCGCTCGCACGGCATTGGACTTTCGGGGCAAGACGCGGCGTCAGGTGCGGGCGGTGGCAGCTCGTCGCTTGCCGGCGGCGGCTCGTCGAGCCCTCGGCACACATCGATGCACGCCTTCACGCGCGGCACTTCGCATTGAATGAGCGCGTCTCGTTCCTGCGTGCAAATTTGCGGCCTCGGTCGAACGGTGGATCCAAAACCCTGCCCGACGCATGCAAACTCTGACGCGAGAGCTTGCTCGTAGCACTCGAGTAATGACACCTGCAAGTCGAAGCAACCCGCGCTAGGCAAGGAGCCCTCGCAGTCTCGAATGCAGTTTTCTGGTTCCTGCTCGCAATTTGTGCGCCGCAACATGCGACACCAGTCATCACAGAAGGTGGCCTCAATCGGATATTGACTATAGTCGCAGCCGGTGACGCATATGTACCCGGCCAGAAGCGCAGCCAGGACGCGGCTCGCGCGCCGAACCCTTCCGGGCTTGCTCCGCAGCTGCGCGGCGTCGTTTCGCACAGGCCTCACCTACCGAGACATAAGCCGCCTGAAGCGCGCGATCCAGGGCTTGTTGATCGGGGCAGCGGCCACACTGGTCAGCCTGAGCCCGAGACGTGTGACGGCCAACCCCGAGGACAGCTCCGAAACGCCTGCTGCCCCTGCTGAGAGTCAGGAAATGGTCCCCGCCGAAGTGGTACCGCCACAGGCGCTCGTGGAGCTCTCCGCGGAGTACCCACCGGGGGCGAGCGGCGACCACGCGGCCATCGTGGAGCTGGTCGTGGGCCTGGATGGCGTGCCGCGAGACGTACGTGTCGTCGAAGGTGTCTCTCCGTTCGCGGAAGCGGCCGAAGCCGCGGCGAAAGCCTGGCGCTTTACGCCGGCGCAGCGCGATGGCCAAGCGGTTGCCGCGAAGATCCGGCTCCAGGTGCGGTTCATCGACCCCGGACCAGAACCAGAACCAGAGCTCGAGCCGCCCGGCCCTGCGACGAACCTCGCGCCAACGGTGCCTGCCACGCACCCGCCTGCACCCGATTTCTCCAAACCCGAGGAGGTGACCGTGGCGGGGCGGCGCACGGCGAGCTCCAAGCGCCTCACCCGCACTGAAGTGCGCGAGCTGCCCGGAGCTTTTGGTGACGCATTTCGCGCCATCGAAGCCATGCCCGGCGTGACCCCCATTGCATCGGGGTTGCCTTACTTTTTCGTGCGCGGTGCACCGCCCGGCAACCTGGGTTACTTCATCGACGGGCTGTCCATCCCGACTTTGTATCACGCCGCCGTGGGCCCATCGGTGATTCACCCGGCCTTCATCGAAAATGTCGAGCTGTACTCGGGGGCCTATCCCGCGCGCTATGGGCGCTTCGCCGGCGCGGTGATCGCCGGGACGTCTCGACAGCCGAGCTATGAGCTACGCGGAGAGGCCAGCGTGCGGCTGGTCGATAGCGGGGCCTTTCTCGAGGTGCCGTTCGCGGACCAACGCGGCAGCGTGATGGTCGCGGGTCGGTACTCTTACACGGGCGCTGTCGCCTCGTTGTTGATCCCGGAAATCGAGATTGGCTATTGGGACTACCAGGCCCGCGCCAGTTACCGGCTGAGCGACGACGACACCGTCACGCTGTTTGGCTTCGGGGCTTACGATTTTCTCAGCGCCGAGGATGAAGGCGTGCAGGAGACCGTCTATGATGTGACCTTCCATCGCCTCGACCTGAGCTGGCGGCGCACGCTATCGGCCGACAGCGCGCTGCAGCTCGGCGCGACGCTCGGTTGGGACCAGACCGGGTCAGGCGCCGACGACACGTTGGACATCGAGAGCCGGCGCATCGGCACGCGCTTGCTTTACCACAGCCAGTGGAGCCCCCGTGTGCAACTACGGGCCGGCGGCGATTTCGAGCTGTCGCGTTTCGGCATCGATATCGTGGAGGGCCCTGACGACGATGACGATGATGATGACGACGAGATCGACCCCACGCTCGAAGAGCTGCCGTTTGCAGCCTTGCCCATCCCACAGTTTGAACAGCGCCCGTTGACGCGCGAGGCGTTCACGGATTTATTCTCCTCACGCAATGATCTATTGGGCGGTGGCTGGCTCGAGCTGGTGCTGGATCTCGGACAGGGGGTCACGCTCACGCCCGGCTTCAGATTCGATGTCTACGTATCGGGCGGCGTCCCCCAGCTTGCGCCCGAGCCCCGCATCAGCGCTCGCTTCCAGCTTAGCGAGCAGCTCGCCCTCGTGCACGACCTGGGTCTTGCGCACCAGGCTCCGAGCTTCGCGATTCCGGTGCCGGGTTTCTCGGGCAGCGCAGGCCAGGGGCTACAACGCGGGCTGCAGACGAGTGCCGGAGCCGAATGGCAGTTGACGGAAAATAGCCACGCCCAGCTGACGCTGTTTCAGACCGCGCTCTTCGCGGGCAGTGATCCGATTGGCTTGTTCCAGCTCGATAACTCGGACATTTCGGTGGATGCGGCCACGGCCCGCGTCACCGCGCACACCTACGGCATGGAATTGTACCTCAAGCGCGATCTGACCGAGAGGCTGGGTGGATTCATATCCTATACCTTGTCGCGCAGCACACGCTCCACCGCCCGTCTGGCGGGGCCGTCGAGTGTCGACCGCACCCACGTGCTGAATCTCGCCGCGGCGTACCGCCTGAGCGACAGTTGGCGCGCGGGCGCGCGCTTCGTGTTCTACAGCGGGGTGCCGTCCGAAGTGGCCTACCCGCGCGCGGCGCAGCAGCCCCCTCGGGGCCCCATGTTCTACCGCCTCGACTGGCGCCTGGAGAAGCGCTGGCCGCTCGGCGAAACTGGTTTTTGGGCGCTGGTCGCGGAAGTTCAGAACACCACCTTGCACAAGGAAACGCTGGACGTGAGCTGCTATGCCTATGGCTGTGACACCGAAACCATCGGCCCGGTCACTGTGCCCAGCCTGGGCCTCGAAGCGTCTTTCTAGTCTCCAGCAGTTACTGGAACGCGCAGAAGAAGCTCAGCTGCCAGCTCTGCACACTGGCGCGCTGGGTGCGGTCGCTGGTCGGGGTCTCTGTCACCTCGACTTCAGCGAAAGTGTGGTGCGCCCGCGGTGAGCCGCCGAGCATGACATAGAGATCGATGGGGCACGGCACAGGACCAGCCAGGGTGCACAGCTGCGTGTCGGAAGCCGCTTCCGCGGTAGCCAGCTCAATCCATGAGGCGCCATTCAGCTCGGGAGCTGTTTCTGCCGACCGGATGCGGAACTGGACCCTCGAGTCAGCCGGCGTCGTGACTGCATACGTGAGGAAACCCCACTGAACGCGCATGTCCTCATCGCAGTCGCCCTCATAGGTCCGGGTCGAGACGCTCGGTACAAGGCAGGGCACCCCATCACAGCCGCCCGGCGCAGCATTCAGCGAGGCCCCGCTCCCGCCATCGGCACTTCCCGGTGCGGAGCCGCCCTGCCCACCAGCCGCGGCTTCGACCCCGACGTGGAAGCCGGCGTCGAGCCGAGCTCGATCGAAGCTGAGGTCGAGAGGGGCTGCCAACGCACGCCCCGAGTCGCCCTCACAAGCCAATGACGACGTGAGGAGCGCGACGAATACCGCCCTCACGGCCGCAGCCGTCGTGGGGATTCGAATGCTCCTTTTCGATTCGACCGAGTACGACATGGATCGCAAGAGGCGCGCGCAGCGGATCCGACCGCTTCACGCGAGCCTCATGGGTCAGAGCGACACACGCGGGCCAGCCTGAAGGCGATTCGCGACCGGACTGCCCTCAGTCGGTACGATGACGGCGCCGCCCACTTATGGACGCCGTACCAAAACAGCTCGGTCAGGGGAGCAAGGTGATGCTCAGCGTGCCGGTGCCGCCACCCGGCTCACCGAGCTCGCCGACGTACACCGTCACCGTATCGCCGGCGCCGAGCGGCAGATCAAGCTGGGAGTCGGAATTGACGTTTTGAGCGATATCGTCATTGCAGCCCAATTGCGCAGCGCCTGGGCCAGCACAGGCACCTACAGCCACCGTCAGCACCGAGTCCGCATCTATTCCGATCTCATCTGGCTCGTCGCCCTGCAAACCGACAGCGCCGAAGCGATAGGTACCCGCGGACGGCGCCGTGAACGTGAGCGCATGGTCGGCGCTGTTGGCAGTGTCACACTCGCCGTCAAAAAGGTCAGGGCTACCCACCGAGCTCCAGCTCGTGTTGAAGGGAACTTGCGTCACCACATCGCGTGGGCAACCGACAGGCTGATTCTCGATGCACTCACCCAACGTACAACTTCCGTCGGTACAGGCAGAGCCATTCGCTTCGTCGTTCGATAGACACACCCCGGCTGCGTTGCATTGGTCAGCGTTCGTGCAGTCGTCGTCCGCCGGGCTGCCGCAAGCGTCCAACGCCTGCGCGTGGTTGGCCTGGCATACCCCTGCGCCATCACAGGTATCCGGGTTCGTGCAGTCATTGTCCACCTGGCTGCCGCACACGGCGGACGCCAGTGCGTGGTTCGGCAGGCATGCCCCCGCGCCATCACAGGTGTCCGGGTTCGTGCACGCGTCGTCCACTTGGCTGCCGCACACGGCGGACACCAGTGCGTGGTTCGGTAGACATGCCCCAACGCCATCACAGGTGTCCGGGTTCGTGCACGCGTCGTCCACCAGGCTGCCGCACGCGGCCAACGCCAGCGCGTGGTTCGGCAGGCAGGTC
>JANOIG010000287.1:0-55903 GCA_031407405.1 Deltaproteobacteria bacterium | reverse complement strand
CGCCGCGCGATCGACGTCGGTGTACAGCGCGATCACTTGGATACCGCTGCTTTCGAGGGCGCCCAACGACTTCACGGCCCGGATGCAGCGCATGGCGGCCTCTCCACGGTTGGCAATCGCGAGGCGGCGGATGGGCTTGATGTCGGTCAAAACGAGGAAACTTTCGGATCGGACGAGACAGGTGAGAGACCCCGCGTGGCTGCAGGGCCCCAATGTTTAAGCGCTATTGTTGTGCGCTTCTACATTTCGGGCAGCGCTCCTTCCACAGCGATTCCGGTCTGATCCGCTTTTCGTCTGCATTTACCGCTCATCTTGGCGCGCTGCGCCATCGATGCCGCTATGCGCCGCGGAGGCGCTGATCCGAGCACCCGCCGTGGAGCGGCTAGCGCAAGCGGCATCATTACGCCCAATTCGCGGTTCTTTGGCGGCTCGCAACGTGGCCCGATCGGCCGGTCAGCATCGTTCCTTGCCGGTGACTCCCGAGGGTTCGAACCCTCGGGTTTCCTCCGCCTCCGGATCGCCAGACTTCTGACGCTTCCTTGCGAGGCGCCCCCAGCGTGACGCCGTCCAAAGCGGACGGGCCGCATTGCGCGCGTTCTCGAGCAGCGTCGCGCGCGGAGAGCGGTCTGCGTCTGCGAACCGTTCGGTTCGACGCCGTGGGCTTGCGATTGCGGTCCGCGGTGCCCCCCGGTATCGTGACATCGTGCGTGCACCTTGGGCTCTCGTCGGTTTGCCATGGATCAGTGGTTGCTCGTTCATGTTCATGCAGGGGCCTCCAGACAACCACGCCCGGCTCAAATATTTTGACTGCGTGTCATCGGTGGCGGCGCCTGTGGCCGACACCACCGGTGCGGCTGTCCACGGGATCCCGCCCGAATCGGCCGCGGAAGGCCCCGCCACTGCCGCTCCGCCCCCAGCCGCCGAGGCGCCAGCCGCCGTGCCCCCCAAAGGGGCCCCGCCCGCACCACCGCCGCCGAGCCCGTAGGGCCGAAGCAGGTATTGGCGCGCCACGTAGCCGAAGATCGAGCGTGGGTTCAAACCGGGTTCGATGCGCGCGGCGCGTGCCTCGTGAAGCGCCCGATAACGGCTCCAGTGCACGCCCGGATGCTCGTGGTGAACGGTGTGCAAGCCGTTGTCGAATACGAACCAATTGAAGAACGGGCTCACGAAGTTGCGCGAATGGTTGTCGGCGGAGCTAGGGTCGCAATCCACGTGTTGCACGTAGTTCGTCAGCATCATCCAATACGTCGCGGACAGCGCGGGCAACCCGACTGAGACCGCATACACCAGCACGCCGCGGCTCGCTCCGTGCAGGGCGATGGCTAGGCCCAGGAGGGCCGCGTGCCCGAACACGAGCGCAACAGACTCGGCGAGGATACGCCGAAAGCGTGGCGGATGAGCGTGAAACGCCGAGGCCGCGTAGCGGCGAATGCCGGGCAGTTGCCAACGACTCGAGGCGAGTGGATAGATGAGCGCCACGGCCAGGCTGTTTCGAGGGGAGAGCTTGCTGGTGCGCGTCGCATCGCCCTCGCCGTTCAGGTACCGGTGATGGTTCTGGTTGTGGGTCGGAATCCAAGTAAAGGTAGGGCAGCCATAGAATATCGACAGCCAGGCCCCGTAGGCGACGTTCGCGCGCTTGCTGGCAAAAACGGGGCAATGGTTGTGGTTGTGCGTCAACACGCCAGCGCAATAAGCCAGGTAGAGCGAGAACGGCACGAGCCAGCCGATGAGGCTCGGCCGCGCATACGCCAGCGCGGGCACGCCGGGAAACAACACGAACGCCCAAAAGAGCGTTTTTCGATCTTCGATGAAGCGCAGCTGCATGACTCTCTGCTCCTGGTACGTTCGCACGCCAAGCTGGCGCAGCGTCGTTCAACAGCATGCCTCGGCTTTTTTGTTTGCACCATTCGCGTTCGGTTCGGATTTGGTCGGCACGCCGCGCCCGCAGCATGTTGCTAAATTGCACGGCGCACGCGCGTTCACCCGCGCTGCCGTTTCGGCTCAGCTTTCAGGGACTCGCGGTTTGAATAGCGGGCAGCGCAGCACGGGCTGGGGCGGATACTTGTTCGGCAAGAGCGGGCACAAGATGAAGGTCGACGTCTGCGTCTTGACGTACCGGGGTGGCGCGGCGCACCGGTGGCAAAGACTATCAGGGAAGGGCAGGGTGGCGGAGCCCGCCGGCGCTTCGCGTTTCTTCATTGACCTAGCCGCCCAGCTTACCACGACGAGCTGGCCTTGGGGCGCTCCGCGGCCGGACACGCCAGCCCAGGGCCGCGAGCCCGCGAACGGTAGATCAGGCGCGCGCTGAGCAGGTGTCCGCTCATCAAGCTAGCGGCACCGAGCCCAGACGTCAGGAGCTCGAATCTCGAATGTGGGTCGAACATCCGCCCCAAGCCCAGTAGCACCAGCCCGCCAAGAGGAAGCAGGACCAGTCGGCGGCGACGGTGCTGGCGAAAGCCCAATACGATTGAGACGACAGCAAGACCCGCTGCGGCGAGCACAAGGACCATCTCCACTCGCTCGTCCGCGAACAGCCAAACGGTCACGCCCGACACTCCGACGAGCATTGACCCCAGGGCGCAGTGAACAACACAGAGGCAGGCAGCCACGGCTCCCAGCTGGTGGTAGCGAGGCACGCGAGCTATCGCGTAGCGGCAGCTAGGGCGGGCAGAGCGTCACTCGTCTTCATGCGCTGCACCGTCGGCCAAACACTCTCCTTCCCCGTTCAGATGGCCTTGAGTCTTGAGCTGCTCTATCAGCAGGTCCCACATGGTGCTGATCGTGTTTTCGGGCCCACCTAGCTGATAGCGATCATCGATGACCGCGAGATCCGCGGTGGCCAGGCTCTCGAGCTCCGCGCGCGTGAGCTCGCCGTCGAGATTGAGATCGCTGTCGGCCATCCACTGTGCCAGGCGCAACACCCCACCCTCGTCCTCTTCGGGAAAACCGTTGAAGAACATGTGGTCACCGTGGAGGGTGGCTGCGACCGTTGCTGTCGAGCCGTCGGGAATGGCCACGCCCTGGAGACCGTCGGACTCGCACTGCGTGAAGGCGACTTCTGCCGACGCACCGAAGCGGAACCCGACCCTCGGGTGCGGGTAACAAGGATTGCCGTCCGCATCGATACCTACCGAGGTTGAGCCCAATGGAGGCGTTGCGCTAAACGCCGGCGGGCACGCCTGACCGTCAACCTTCGTGACTTCGCCGTCGATCAGATAGGTCCAATCATTAGTACTCATTTCTGCGAAATCGGCCTCCGACACGCTCGCGTGCCGCTCGGCGCCGTCTGCGGCTCCGGCGCCACCGAGCTCGTAGTTGAACATCCAACGCGCCGCCGCGAGGTCATTGATCTGCCACAACGGTAATGCCGACTCGGGCACCTCCGTCAAATCCACGGCGTACAATTCGTTGGCCTGCCGCTGCACGCTGCCGTCGGTGGCCAGCTGAAGGTTCACATTGCCGATGACCACCACGTATTTGGCGAAAGCGGCGCTCCAACCGTCCCGGATATCTTCCGGTCCGGGTCCCGCCTCGATGCCGTTGCTGATTGTCTCTTCCGCTTCCAATAGAACGCTGAGGTTGCCTTGGGCTCCGCTTGTGGAGGTTTCGTCTCCGCAACCCACGAGCAGATTCGCCGTCAACATGGCGAGGCAGATACCTGTGCCGCCCACCGAGTAGCCTCTGAGCATGTGCAGGGATTTTGACATGAGCGCGACTTTATTGCATCTGATTTGCTAATGCAACCTGTATGCGATTACACGCAGGCGACCGAGCGGGCTGGTCAGGGGTCGTCAACACGCCATTCGAAAACTGGTCGCGGACCCGCTTGGATATCGTTGCGCACGGCGCGGTAGGGCTGTGAACCCTCCACAAATTCGATGGGGGCTGGGCACGTCGGCTGACATGCGGTACTCTGCATTAGGCCCGTGAAGTCGACATTCGAGAGCAACGGACGGGGATCGAACCTGACCGTGAGGGATGAGCCAGGTTGGCCTAGATCATGCACCTGATCGGGTGTGGACGCGAGGCGAATGACCGGAGCCCCACGCTCCACGTCTTCGCCTTGCTCGATTCGCATTGCGACGCTGAAAAGGAGGCTCACGTCACTCTGGCTGGCTCGACCTACGAGGCGCAGTGACTGGCCACCTAGGGCCTCGGCGGCCGTGAGCAGCACCGGTTCGCTGCGGGTCAGCAGCGACACGATGCCCAAGTCGTACATCGAAGACCGCACGACGCCGCTGCTGCCCGAGAGCTCTCCGACGGGCATCGGCGTACCCGACACCAGGTCCACGACGGCGCTGTCGAGCCACTCGGCGCGAGCCGTGTCGCATAACCCGCTTGCTCGCTGCCCAGCACACAGCCTCAATGGGCCAAAAGCCAGTTGCGCCTGCTCGAGCTCGACCTGCCAGTCGTCTCGGACCGAGAATGGAGCATCGAGCGCCGTACCCGCCAGATTCAGAGGGACTTGCACCTGATCGAGCCCCGTGTCGAGGCAGGCGGATATCCACGCCGGCACCAGCAACGTGACCGGACCCCTGCACAGCGAGCGCACATTCATAACTCGATCTCCAAGGTCGCGAGCAGCGTGCGCGGAGAGCCCGCATTGAAGTGACGCGCGGGCAATCGGGACCCGGGCGAGTCCGGATCCCACGCGGACACGAACGAATACTCGAGAGATGCATACCGGGTATCGAGCAAATTGAAGACGTCGAGCCCCAGCTCGATGGATCCGAGCCTCAGCCCTCCGGAAACGTCGAGCACTACCAACGGGTCCGCCAGATCTCCAAACGGGAGCGGCCGCGACGACAGGGCCGAGGCTCCCACACCCACGCGACCCGTCAGTGTTCCGGCTCCGTCCAGCGCCCACAATGGTCGTGTGACTCCGAGGTCAGCCCGTACCACAACGGGCGGCACGTAAGGGAGATTCTGACCGCGCCGAAAAGGCGGGTCTGGCTCCTCGTTGGTGGCGGGCGGAGGTTCGATGAGCTCCGCGTCCACGTAGGTCACGGATGCCGCGGCGACGACACCCGGCCAGGGTCGCGATTGACCGTGCAGGACCCCTCCCAAGCGCCGTGTCGCGCCCACGCGTTCCAGCCGTCCCTCGCCCGCGTCAAACGCCACGTCGTCGGACAATTGAGTATGGTAGCCGCTCAGGCTGACTTCTATTGCTTTAGTTGGATGCAGTCGTACGCCGACGTCGCTCGAGCGGACCTTGGTGTAAGGCGTCCTTTCGCCATCCTCGAGCGTTCGGGCTTGCGGAGATCGGTAACCCTCGCCATAGGATGCATGTAAAGTGACCGGCTCCCAAGGACGCACGTCGATGCTAGCACGGGGGCCCCAAGCCAAGCCGAAGACACTGCGCCGAAAGCCTACGATGTAGGTATCCTGAGGGCGGATCAAAGTGGCGAAGTTCCCAAGCCGATCATCGATCTCGTAGGCGAGCGCGTCACCACGCAGCCCGAGCCGTAGCTGGACGGCTTCGGTCAGATGCAGGTCGAGGTCGCCCCAGAAGCCGACGTCCAGCCCCAAGAGGGCCGCATCGACTTGCTCGTCCCAGGTTTGGCTGCGCACAGCGGCATCGAGCAGATTCTGTGCCTGCTCCACTTCGTCGAGGCGCGCCGACAGACCGAGCTCGAGGTGCCCCTCGAAGAGATCAAACGGCTCGTAGGCAGGACTGTAGTAGCGCGCCGAAGCCCCGAGCGAGAAGGTGCGGTTGCGCTGCTCGATCAGGTCGCCTCGTCCGGCTACGTTGGCTAACGTCCGGGAGCGTTGCAAAAACCCCGTGAAGTTTTCCTGAAGCCGGAAGCGATCGTATCCCAGCCACAAACCGAACTCGGCGTTTTCGCTGGCCATGCCTCGGTAGTCGCCGAACGCACCGACGAGCACGCGGGCTGCCAGAGCGTTCTGCGCGCGTGCGGTGGCCAAAGGATAGACATCGTAATAGCCGACTCGCCCGGCTTGCACGTCGTCTTGGCGCAGTATCCCTGCCATTTCTGCGCGGGCTCCATAAAAGATGCCAGCGACGCGCAAGCGCCAATCACCGGCTTGAAGCGCGTGCTGCAAGATGGCGCTCACGCCCGCCCCGCGCCGATTTTGTCCGAAGCCGTCCGTGCTCTGATAAGCCACCGCAGCAAAGCTGTCGCGCGCTGACTCCTTTGGCGCCCACACGGCCAGCTGCCGGAATGTGTCGAACGAGCCATAGCTCGTGCGGGAGGTAATACCGCGATCGGCGACGCCGAGCCGGACGTCGATTGAGCCAGCGACTGCGAAGTCGCCCTGTCTCGGATCGTGAACCCCCTCGGTGATGCGCAGCTCATCGACGGTCTCCGCAATCAAGAAGCCGAGGTCGGCATAACCCTGCCCGTGCAGATGTGAAGGGATATTGATGGGAAAGCCTGCGACGCGGAACTCGATATCCTGCCCGTGCTCGGAATCGAAACCTCGCAGCATATAGCGATGAGCCACCGCTGCCCCCTCGGGACGGGCAATGTACAAACCAGGTGCTGCTCGCAGCACCTCGACCCCTTCGTGATGCGGCGCCGCATGGATGAGATCACGCCTGAGCGTAAAGTCGCTGGCGCTGCGTTTTTCGCTTCGAGTCACGCCACCTTGTACGATCACCTCGTTCGATAGAGCGCCGGCGCCGACGATTTCCGCTGCGCTCGGCAGAGGTATCGAAGCAGGGGCCGACGCTGGATCCCCAGAAGCGGCGGGTATGCTCGGCGGGGTCGCCGCTGGAGCTTCTGGAGCAACACTCACCGACGGCTTTTCTGCCTGTAATGGCGGCGCGGGCTCAACGAAATCGAACGGGACCTCGATCTTGGCGGCCACCGCGACACCATCGCGCGTCGCCGGCGCGAACTGCCACTGCCGAACAGCATCGGTAGCCGCCTTGTCCAGCAGCTCGCCCTGCGACACCAGGGTCTCCACCGTGCTCACGGAGCCATTGGCCTCGACCGTCACCGCCAACACCACCCGACCGGCGCCGCCGGCTTCGGGATAGATCGCTGGCACCTGGCGAAGCACCTCGGGAGCCCGCACCTCGGGCGCTCGTGAGGGCGCTTCGCGAGTATTGTTTGCTGGCTGCGCCTGCGCGACCGCGCTCCACTGCCAGCCACACGCCCCGGCACCTAGAATCCACAGCCCACGTGTGCACTGAATCTGCCAGCGACGACGCGGAGGACCAACCCAGCCTGTTGTCCGAGTCATGAGGAGCATCGGTATCGATCGAAGGAGATATCGATCAGCGGGCTCGATCCATCGCGTGTGGGTGGAGTTGCAGCGGAGGCCAGAATGAACAGGCTTGGCGCAAGGCTAGCTCCCAACGGAGTTCCTTGCGCTCTTGTCGGCGCCCTGCGTTCCGAAAGCAAATGGATCCAAAACATGGCTCTGTGTCCTTGATGAGTCTTCGGTCCTGCTGGCCGCGCCGCGCACGCTTCTTGCGCAGCCCTGGCTGGAGCAGCCCATGCCTCGACGCTGGACAGGGCTGTCGAGAGCCGCACCCATGCGTCGCGTTTAGTCGAACGTTACCGACGAGGCGCCCTTGGGGTACCTCGGCGAGGCCACTAGTTGCGCCCTTCCGTTAGGACTGACGTCAATCAATGGCTGCGGCTCCGGGCCATGGCCCATGACCTGAAACGAAGGCTCAGCCGGGTGGAGCGAGCTTGGGTGCGTAAAGCAGCAACGCGATGTCGACATGCGCGGCCCGGGCTTGGCCCGGTAGGCGAGATGCCCAGGCCGCAGGCAAGAGGCCTGCGGCGCCACGCGCCGCAAGATCAGCTCCAATCGAGCCCGGCAGGGCCGGAGTATCGCAGTGTTCATGCTCGTGCGCGGCGCCACTATCCTGGACGATACTGTCGTTGGATAAGAGCTCAATATCCTTGGACAAGAGCTCTGTTTTGCCGCCCGAAGGCAGGTCACCCGAATGCAGCAGCTCACCATGCTCGGCGCATACGCGGTGCGCCACGAACACGAAATGCAGGGCAGGCAGCACGTGCCCGACACCGAGCAGCATGCACAACGCGACCGAGATGGCGCGCAAGCGCAACCGAATCGATTGCTGCTGAGCCGTGCCAGTCACCCGGCTACTTTAGGCTAAAGGCCTGGTCCAAGCAAGGGGTTGCGATGTTGAGCGCCCTGATGAAAGCGCTTCGGGCATTTCAGCATTGAGGCCGCAGGCGGCTCGTATTCTGATGTAGAAGCAGAAGCAGTCCTGCCTCGCACACACCGAAGGACGAATGATGAAAGCCTCCGATCTCTTGGTCAAGGCGTTGGAGCACGAGGGCGTCAAAAGGGTCTTCGGCCTGCCCGGCGAAGAAAACCTGGACGTGCTCGAGTCGCTGCGCCATTCCAGCATTCAGCTCATCGTGGCCCGGCATGAGCAGGCGGCGGGCTTCATGGCGGCGACGGAGGGGCGGCTGACTGGGCGTACTGGAGTCTGCCTCGCGACTCTGGGTCCTGGGGCCACCAACCTGGTGACGGCTGCGGCGCACGCTCAACTGGGCGCCATGCCCATGCTGATGCTCACGGGCCAGAAGCCCATCAAGAGCAGCAAGCAGGCACACTTTCAAATCGTGAACGTGATCGAGCTGATGCGACCGGTCACCAAGTACTGCCAGCAGATCGTCCACGGCAACAGCATCCCGGCCAAGGTGCGTGAAGCGTTTCGCATCGCGGAGCAAGAAAGGCCTGGAGCGGTCCACCTGGAGCTGCCCGAAGACGTGGCCCGGGAGAGCACCGAGCCATTCTTGTTTCCCACCACGAAGATCCGCCGGCCCGCGGCGGATGCCAAGGCCATCCGCGAAGCAGCCGAGGCCATTGAAGCCGCCCATCGGCCACTGCTCCTGATCGGCGCGGGGGCCAACCGCAGCATGACCAGCCACATGTTGTCGCGCCTGATTGACGCGCTGAAAATCCCCTTCTTCACGACGCAAATGGGCAAAGGTGTCATCGACGAACGGCACCCGCTCTGCCTGGGGACCGCCGCGTTGTCCGAGAACGACACCTTGCACCAAGCGGTGAAGGAGGCCGACCTCATCATCAACGTCGGGCACGACGTGGTGGAGAAGCCGCCTTTTTTCATGCACCCCGGCGGGCCCGAGGTGCTGCACGTCAACTACTCCCCTGCCGAGGTCGACCCGGTCTACTTCCCGCGTTTGCAAGTGGTTGGAGATGTCGCCAACGCGCTCTGGCAGCTCAGTGAAAAAGTGCGGCCCCAAGAACACTGGAACACAGCCTGCTTTCTCGAGGTCAAGCGCGCCATGGACCAACGTATGGCCTTGCACGTCCACCTGGACAGCTTCCCGATCAAGCCCCAGCGCTTGGTCCAAGATGTCCGAAAGGCGTTGCCCGACGACGGGATCCTGGCGCTCGACAACGGCATGTTCAAAATTTGGTTCGCGCGCAACTACCCGGCGTACCAACCGAACACCGTGCTTCTGGACAACGCGCTGGCCACGATGGGGGCGGGCCTACCCTCGGCGATCGCGGCGGCCCTATTATATCCACAGCGCAAGGTCCTGTGCGTAAGCGGAGATGGTGGCTTCATGATGAACTCGCAAGAGCTCGAGACCGCGATTCGCCTGCGCATCAACCTCACGATTCTGATTGTGCGCGACGAGGGCTACGGGATGATCCGATGGAAGCAAGAAGCCATGGGTTTCGACGACTTTGGGTTGGGCTTCTCGAACCCCGATTTCGTGGCGTACGCAGCGGCCTACGGCGCCCAGGGGTTGCGGGTTGCACGCAGCGAGGACCTCTTGCCCACTCTCGAGAGCAGCCTGAGCTCACCCGGCGTGAAGCTCATCGACGTCCAGGTCGACTACTCCGAAAACCGCATCCTGACGCGCGAGATTGAACAATCGCTGACCTGATGCTCGAGCTGGGCCACCCCAGGATTCATTTTCGGCTTTGGACTCGGGCCACTAACATGACGGCGTGCTCGGGGCAGGCGGCCACGCACAGGCCACACGCCTGGCACGCATCGGCGCGCGGCGTGTACGCGCTGAGCCGGCCGTGGACGCGGCTCTTGAGCTGCCCCAAGAATGACAGGGCTCGAAAGTCGTCGTCCGCGATGCGGCGCACCTCGAACACGCCATACGGACACACTGCGACGCAGTCCGACTTCCCTTCACAGCGGCTGCGGTCAATGACCGGCTCGTAGGTGTTCGGCTTGGCACGACACTGTTGTCCGGGCCGACTGCGGTTGCGCGCCGCGCGGCGTGCCTTTACCTTGTCGAACGCGGGATTGACACCCGGGTCAGCTGGGATTTCGTCGTCGTCTAGCGTTGCCATGGCCGCACCTCGTGCTCGGGCGACAGTGTCATTCGCTCTGGCAGCTCGGGGTAGCTGGCGCCTTCAGACGCAGGCTCGGTGTGCACCACGACGTCATAGACACCGTCCACCTCGCGCTTTAGCGCATCGATAGCCCAATGAGTGACCTCATGCGCGTGAACCACGTTCAGGTGTCGAGCAATTTGAATGTGCAGGTCGACGCGGATGGCTCCCGGGGACCCCCGCGTGCGGATCTTGTGCGCGCCGGCCACACCAGCGACTCGGCACACGACGTCGTGAATTGTTTTTTCCTCGACCTGAGCGGAGTCCATCAGATAATCGAGGTTACGGCTCAATACCCGCACGCCGGTGACCAGTATGAAGACACCGATGGCGCAGGCGGCGACCCAGTCCATCCAGAGGTAGCCGAGCTCGAGGAATCCGACCGTCAGCAAGACCCCGAGCGTGACCAGCACGTCAGATTGCGTATGCGAGGCGTCGCTGGCGAGGAATGCGCTGCCCAGGGCCTGGGCTTTGCGTTTTTCGTAATGGGTCACACCGAGGTTGATGGCCAGCGTCAAGACCAGGACCGCTACCGTGCCCCACTGCTGCTCGGGCTTTGGGCTTTCTCCGCTCCAACGACTGACTGCCCCACGCACGACGTCCCACGCCATCAAGATCAGTGAGGCTCCGACCGCGCTGGCAGCCACGACTTCCATCTTGTCATGGCCATATGGGTGTTTGGAATCAGGGGGGCGGAGGGACCACCAGACTCCGGCCAAGCCGATCAGGTTGTTGAAGCTGTCAGTGAGTGAGTGAAAACCGTCCGCCCGGAGCGAGAGTGTGTGGGTGAGCGTGCCGTAGGTCAGCTTCAGAACGGCCACCAGCAGGTTGAGCAGCAACGTCACGACCAGGACTCGACGGATCTCGAGCCCCCGCTGGCTTGCCTGGTTCACCGCGTCAGGTTAGCAGAACCAATGCTCTGAAGGCTCGGGAAGGGCCCGCTCGACTTCATGAAGCCCTACGCGAACCATTGGTTGATTTGTGGGCGCAAGCATTGGTGCAACTTCAAGCGCTTGACTTGCTGCATTGAATGACCCTCTATTCACGGCAAATGCGGCGGGTGACGGGGGCGTATCGTCGATCGCCGCGGAAGTTGCCTGCAAGTCGCATGGAAGGCCGGGGCCTTTAACACGGAGGGTAGGGATCTCATGAACGGCAAAGACAAACGAATGGCCACGTCAGACGCTCGAGCGGTTCGGCGCACACGCGCATGTCGAGGCTTGGTCGGGGCCGCGGTGGCTCTATTTACGCTCACCTTGCAACAGCCCGGTTGGGCTCAGGGCACAACTTCTGCCGCCCCACGTTACGTGGCGGGCTCCACGACCTTCTGTGTCGTCGATCCCAGCCGCGGCTTCGATGAAGCTGCCGGCATCACCGATGGCCAGAGGTTGTTGCTCGTGGAAGCCTGGTACCCGGTGGAGCCGTCCGCGGTGGAACAACAGCCGAAGGCCAAATTCGGCGACTATTTCGCCAACGATCGAGACCTGCTGCTCCGGACCGAGCGCGCGCTGCTCACGACGTCTGGGTTTCCGCCGGCCACCATAGAGGCCCACATGCTGCGCGCGCCTGCGCAGTTCGATGTGCCGCGGGACAGCTATCGTGACGCACCCGTCGCCCAACACGCGGCTCCCTTTCCAGTCATCGTCTACTCCCACGGCACCCTCCAGCAGCGCTTCACGAATGATTCGCTCGCAGAGAGCCTGGCGCGCAGCGGCTACATCGTGCTCGCCCCGGAACACACGGGCAACGACGCGTTGGCTCCGCTCGGTGCATACTGCGGCGCCGAGCTGGCGCGGGCGGGGGTAAAACCCGTGGCGCTCGACACCAATCCGGCTTTCGATGCCGAAAGCGGTGAATACCGCGGCCAGACGTTCGATCCATTTTTCCTCATCGGAAATCCACTTCCAGAGACAGGCACCATCAACCCTGTCGAGGTGGCGTTGACGATGGATCGGGTCGGTGATTACCGAGCCGTGCTCGAGGCCGCGCGCTCGCGATTTGGCCGTCGGGCGATTCTGCGGCGAGGCAGCGTGGGCCTCATCGGCTACTCGCGTGGTGGCATGCACGGCTTGGTCGGTGCCGAGCTAATCAAGGAAATCGGCGCTTCGGTTTCGTTCGTGGGCGGTACACCGTTACTCTTCTACACGCGTGACGCTGAGGCTGCGCCCATCAACGGCGCATTGGCACGGGCGACGCGCGGCAAACGCACGGTGCTCGATCGCCTCACCAAGCCGGTGCTCGAGCTCATCGGGGGCGAGGATTCACGCCGCAAAGCATCGACCGACGTGGCCGCGGCCATAGGCGTGTACGCGCGTCCATCCCAAGACAATCCAAGCCCCATCGTCGCAGATACCTTCGAGAATCTCGGCTCTACCTTTGGGGTGCTGGTGCAGGTCGAGGAGATCGACCATTTCGACCTGGTCGATGATCCCTTCGTGATCGCCTATCGCGCGCAGGGCGAAGTCAGCCGTGTTGGAGCGTTCGATCCGACCAAGACCTACCTGACTCGCCCGGTCTCGGAGCGCCAAAACATCCGAGACTATTTCGTGCACGCCATGTTCGACGAGTTTCTGCGGGGCTCGCCGCACGGGCATCGCGCCCGTCGTTCGCCACTGTTTGTGAACCCGTTCGTCGATGCGGGGGTGAGTGTCGATTTCAACCCGGTGTGCGAGCCCGGGCACTGACGAATCTCTCGGCCCGGTGGGGGGCCTTGGCCGCGGGGCTCAGGGGGCGGGGTTGATGGCTTGCGCGGCGTCGATGTAGTCGGCGACGCCGGCTTCATCGATTAGGATGCGCTGCGCGGCCAGGCTGCGCAGCACCGGCGAGATGGTTCTCACCACGTGCCCTCGCCGGAACGCCTTGCGGTAATCACTGGGTGACATCTCAAAGGCGGCCCGGAACACCTTGGAGTAGTGAAATGCGTTGGCAAAGCCGCATTGGTGCGCGATCTCCTTTACCTGCAGCTGAGTGCGTTCCAGGTAGGTCACCGAGTGATCGATCCGCAACAGGCGCACCACTTCCATCGGGCGCAGCCCCAGGCTGCTCTTGAACACGCGGCACAGGTGTTGAGGCGAGAGGTGGGTCGCCTTCGCGAGCCGGCCAAGCGTCAGTGGTTCTGCCGGGCTCTCGGCGATGTAGCGGCGAGCGTAGACCAAACAAAGCTCGACGGCTTGGGGCAAGCTCGCGTCTGCCACCGCGTAATCAGTGGCTTCCAACAGGTACAGACGCAGCATTAGCTCTACACTAGGCAGGGCCAGAGCGCCGGCCAATGGCTCCGAATCCAACACCACGTTGATCAGGTGCTCGAATAGGGCGAGAAAGGCGTGCGTTTGCCGCAGCTGCCGCTGGAGAGGCCAGCTGGGCGGCGCGGGCCAGCCGTGGAGTGGAGGCTCGAAGTCAAAATGCATGAAGGAATGACTCGTCCGGGCGTGCCTGGACCAGTCGTACACGTCGATCACGCGTGGCGGGATGAGCAGCACGGTGCCGGGAGTGCCCTCGACCGTCACCTCGTTGATACGAGCCGTCAGTGACCCTTCGCGCACCCAGATGAATTCCCAGCAGAATTGCCGCCGCGGGCCAAAAGTCGCGCCAGGCGGTTCGACTTTGGTGCCAGCCGCCAGGATTCTCAGGTTCTCGAGCGGCGGCCAAGGCGTGCCCTGCCGCAAGTTCCTCCTGGATATGCCATTGGCAATGCCAACCATTCCCACGCGCTCGGTCGGACTGGCAAGCTGATGCGATCTGAGGATTTGGCCTTCGGATCCTCGAGTGCCATTGCTACGCGGTGGCTGGCACGGATGCGCTGTTGCTTCCACGCAACACGGCGGACCACTCGGTGGGTAACTCATGATTGTCGAAATGGACCTGGAACCGATACCGGAGCAATCGGGATTTCGAGGCACCGGTTTGCCTGAAAGCGTGAGCCGTTGTCTGGCGTACCTCCACGATTCGTCAACAAATCTCGGTGCAGGGGCGCTTTCGCTAGAGCGGTTGTCAGCGCTGGCCGGGGTTCCGTCGAAACAGCTGTCGCGAGATTTCCGTAGCTCGCTCGGCTTGCGGCCCATGGAGGTGCTGCTCATGGCCCGGCTCGACCGCTCGTTGGTGCTGCTCGAAGGTACCACGCTGTCCATCGCCGAGGTTGCGGCCGCTTCGGGTTTTCGCGGCGCTCCGCATTATTTCAAGGTGTTTTGGTTCGCGTTCAGCCTGGCTCCGCTCGACTACCGGGAGGCAGTGGCTCGCGGACAGCGGCCCAGCATGCGCTCTTCGGCCCTGCAAGGGCTGCGCGCTCAACAGGTGCTAAGTGGGCGGCGTGTAACCGTTTCCGGCTAGCGGAAAGGGGCTGGCCGAGGGCGGAAGACTCCACCCACGGCTGAGACGAGTCAGGTGTGAATGTTGAAATTCTTTGGGGTTTCGCGCAAAAATAGCGCGCCAATCACCAGCGTACCGAGCGCCACGATGATCGGGTAATAGAGCCCACGATAGATATCCCCCGACGCGGCCACCATGGCCGTGAACAACAGCGGCAGCATCCCGCCGAACCAGCCGTTGCCGATGTGGTAGGGCAGAGACATCGACGTGTAACGGATGTTGGTCGGGAACAGCTCGACCAGATACGCCGCGATCGGGCCGTAAACCATGGTCACGTAGATCACCATCAGAGTCAAAAGAAGGATGGTCATCGGGTAGTTGACCGCGCTCGTGTCGGCGGCTGTAGGGTAGCCGTTACTCTTGAGGGCTTCGGTCGCCTGTTTGATTTGCGGATCTCCCCAGCCATCGATGACCGTGGTGCCGATGGTCATGACCACGGGCTTGCCCGGGACGGCCGCCACTTTTTCAAACGCGACACCCCGGGTGGTCAGGAAATCCGTCGCGGTGTCGCACGGGGTGAACTTGGTCCATGGCCCTCGAAAGACGTGCACGTTGCAGGCGTCGGGCTCCGCGGCTACCAAGATCTGCGTGTTGGCCTGGAACGCTTCGAGGGCCGGGTTCACGTAATGCGTCAGTCCCTTGAAAATCGGGACGTAGGTCACCGCCGCAATGAGACAGCCCGCCAGAATGATTTTCAGTCGTCCAATCTTGTCCGAGAGAATTCCGAAAAAGATGAAGAACGGCGTACCGAGGACCAGCGAAATGCCGATCAAAAGGTAGACGACCAGCGGGTCGAGCTTGAGCGTATTCTGGACAAAGAACAGGGCCTGGAATTGACCCGTGTACCAAACGACCCCTTGCCCCGCGGTGGCCCCGAGTAGCGCCAAGAGCACGTACTTGTTGTTGGGGTAGCGAAGGAAGCTGTCGGTGAGGGGCTGCTTCGAGGCGCGGCCTTCCGACTTCATGCGCACGAACACCGGAGACTCTTGCAGCTTCATCCGGATATAGATGGAGAAGGCCAAGAGCACGAGTGACAAGCAGAACGGGATGCGCCAGCCCCAGGTCCCAAACGTTTCCGCCGGGATGAACTTGCGACACAGGCCGATCACGATTAACGCGAGCAGCAGGCCGAGGGTCGCGGTGGTCTGGATCCAGGCCGTGTTGTAACCGCGCCGGTTGTTAGGGGAGTGCTCTGCAACATACGTGGCTGCACCCCCATATTCACCACCGAGCGCCAGGCCCTGCGACAGACGCAATACGGTCAGCAGGAGGGGCGCCAACCAGCCGATGCTGCTGAACGTCGGCAATAGGCCCACGAGGAAGGTCGATGCACCCATCACCACGATGGTGACCAGGAACGTGTATTTGCGCCCTACGATGTCACCGATGCGGCCGAAGAAAATCGCGCCGAAGGGTCGAACCAAGAAGCCCGCGGCATAGGTGACGAACGCGGCCAAGAGCGCCGCGGTGTCATTTCCGGGCGGAAAAAACAGCTTGGCGAAGAACGGCGCCAGAACCGCGTACAGGTAGAAATCGTACCACTCGAAAACCGTGCCGAGCGAGGACGCGAAGATGACTCGTCGCTCCTCCGACCGCGAAACGAGATCACCGTCTGCCGCTGGGGTCGAGTCTATCGAAGTCGTCGAAGTCGTCGAAGTCGTCATGCGAGATCTCCGCGTTGGTTAGCGTTACAGGTTGTTTGTTGCCGTTCGATGACCGGGCTCAGAGCAGGAACCATTGAGCTTGCAGCTGAAAGACGTTGTAGCCGTGGGCCGCTGGCTCGGGGCTCACGTGGGTATAAAACGCCTTCAAATTGAAGTTGTGGCCATACAGCCAATACGCTAGGCCCCCGCCCAGGCGCGTCTCGTCCGGCACCGCCGCCGTCTCGGCGTCGACCCAGCGCTGCTCGGCCCGAAGGATAGGTGCCAAGCGCAACGCGTTGAACGAGTACCCAAGCTCCCCCATCAGAGCCTTCTGCTCGGGCAAGCTCGGGATCGATGAGCCCCCGTCCCAGGCGGCGAAGTCGACCTGCCCGGTGAGCACGCCGTCACCCACGGACACGTCGAGCGTGCCGTCCAGCGCCCAGTATTTATACTCTTCCTGAAAGTCGTAGGACGCTCCGAACGACAGGATTTGCTTCTGTCCGAGGTAGCTGCCCCCATAAAAAAAGAACGGGTCGAAATCGAGCACGTTGAGTTGCAGCCGCCCTGCGAGCCGAAACGGGTTGTCCGCTCCAACCCACGCATCCCCCTCCGCGACAGGGTCGCGCACCCCCTGAAACACACCCACGCGATACTCCACATGGCTCAAGATCTGCCCGCGCAGCTCGACACCCACGTCGCGACCGGCAGGACCGCTACTGGTATTGAAACTGTTGGAGTGCCGGAACGTATTGGCGAAATAGTCCAGGCTGTAGAGGTTGATGGCCCCTTGAAGGGCGTTGCGGCTGAGCGGCGGCAGCATGTAGCCCGCGTCGACCCGCAGTTGCTCTCCCAGCACTTTGTACGACAGAAAGGCATCCAGAATGTTGGTGCCGGGCGTGCTTTTGACGCCCTCCGCGTTGGGGCGAAAAATGTCCGCAAAGTCGGTCTCGAAGAAGAAGTCGACCTTGCCGAGAAACGACGCCAAGAACAGCACCCGCGCGCGGTGCACCAGGAAATTATGTGAAAGACCACCCAACGCGGGGCTTTCGGACGCCTCGTATTGTGGCTGAAGCAAGAAGCCGATGCGCAAATAGCTGTTCGGAGTCTCGATCTTGAACTGCGCGGGCGCAGGCTCAAAGAGGTGTAGCGGGGCATCCGCCGCGTCGACGGCGGTGGGTGCCGGAGCAGGAGCTGCTGCCGGAGCCTCAATCGGAGCTGGCGCCTCGATGGGCGCCGGAGCCTCGGCGGTTTGGCCAGCCGCGGCCGTGCTGAACGACACGAAACAACCGAAGGACAGCGCGCCATGTACGGCGCGGGCAAGCCAAGACGGGCTCTTACGACCCAACGGTGCCGCGCCCATCGGCCGCCGTCGACTCACGCTTGGAAACGTTTCCATAAAAAATACAAAAGTTCAGCGCGTTTGCGCCATCTGGCTAGGGTTTAGACGCTGGAAACGTTTCGATACTAGTTGCGTTGCGGGACAATAATCAAGGGGTGTCGTCTCGCGTGCGCGCGCCGTGAACGTTACCGGTGCGCGGGTTGGCACCTTCACCTCCATACCCGGTCGCAGCAAGGGCTTTGATGGAGAGAATGACGCTGCGATGCAATTGAGACCGGTCCTGACCTGCCCGGTCGTGCGAACAGCGAAAGGTCCGTTCCCAGCGGAGGCACTTACAGCCCATGGGAGACAAATCATGTCGGTTGACGTGCGGACCGAGATCGCGGTCGGGGCGCCGGGGCGAGCCGACTTGGGTGCCTGGGCGCGTTTCGAGCGAGAAGCTCGAGAGGTGCGCTCTAATCCGGATCAAATTCGACGCTGAAACGCTCGGGGAAGGGCCCCTCGTACTCCACCCGCCCCGCTTTGCCCGGGGCACGCCGGAGGTTCTTCAAGCGCAGCACGCACGCTGCGAGCTCCGGCACCTGCACGCCGTTGACGAGGTGGCCCTGGCAGCGGTGAAGGCCGTGGCCGAAGTGCAGGTATTCAATCGAACGGTCGGGTCGGAAATCATTCGGGTGCTCAACGGCAGCGCTGTCGAACATGGCCGATGTGGTGACCGCAAAAACCGTCTTCCCGGCGGGCACGAAGCGGCTGCCGACGGACGCACCTTTAGCGCAGAATCGGACGACGATCGGGGCGAAGGGGTTGAAGCGCAGGGCCTCGAAGGCGTACCCCCGAACTTTGGCCATGTCTCCGGCGAGGGCGGCAGCTCGCGCGCCACGCAGGGCTTCCGGGCGGCGCAAGAGCTCGTCGATCACATGCACCACACTCTTGCTCGTCGTCTCCAGCGCGCCGATGATGAGCCCGCTGATGTTCCGACAGATGGCGTCGTCATCGAGCCAGGCGCGATGGCCCGCGTCGCCTTGTAGCTCCAGCATGCGCCCGAGCACGTCATCCCGCGTCGCCCCGCCGGCGGCGCTCGCCGTACGCCGCTCGGCGATGACCTGCTCGAGGTGCGGCCGCAGACCTTGGAAGGACTGCACCGCGTCGCGGATGACCTGGGGGTCGTCGCCGGGATTCAGGAACAAGTCGTGGAACAGCGCCTTGAGCCAGTGCATCATCTCCACCTCCGACCGAGCGGGGACACCAAAGTAGCTGTGGATGAGCGCGAGCGGCACAGGACGCGTCAGCCCTGCGACGAGCTCGAGGCGGCCAGCGGCGCGCGCGGCCTCGACAGAACGGGCGCCTTCCTCCGCGACAAAGCTGCGAATCCGGCCGAGGTCGTCGCGACGCATCACGCGGTTCAGGAAATCTTTCTCCCGATCATGCTGCGGGCCCGGGTCCAGGCTGAGCACGAAAGGCCCGTTGTCACGCGCGGTTCGGTCGCCGTTGATCTCGGCAATGCTGAAGTCGCGGTCACGAGACAGGATGTCGAGCACATCGGCGTGCCGCGTCACGATGACGCGTTTGCCGAACACGAACACCGGGGCCAGTTGCCGCAGGACCGCGAAAGCGAAGCGCAGGGCTCCAGGCGAAGTGAGCAAATCCGCCAGGCTGCGCTTGACGCGCGCGAAAAATGAGCTTTCCGAGGCTAGAGTCCGCGTTATCGAGGCAGCGTGGGTCACGGGGATGGTTACGGAGAATCCGCGCGCGGGCGTTAGGGGTGGCGGCTCGACTTCTCGCCCGGGATGACGAGGCCGGCCCCCGGGTCCCGTGTTGCGGGCGCCCGGTGCCTCGCGTACGCTGGGTGGTAGGCAGCTCACGGCTGCTCAGCCCAAATCTGATGACTCCGCCGCGTTTTCTCCTGGCCATCGACATGGATGGCACGTTGCTTCGCGACGACAAGACGATTGCACGAGAAGACGCTGCGGCGATTCGCGCGGCACCTGGCTACGGCATCGCGGTCACACTGGCTACGGGCCGTCTGACGACGGGCGCTCTGCCCACCGCGCGCGAGCTCGGCTTGTCGACACCGCTGGTCTGCGCCGATGGTGCGGTGTTGATCGATCCAGTCACCGAGGCCACGATCCATCAACGCAGCATTTTTTCCGATCAAGCGGCCACCGCCATCGAGGCGCTGATTGAACACGGGCTCACCCCGTATGTGTTTTTGGCCGACGCGATTCACTGCGAAGGCTCCGGTGAGCAGTATCGCACGGTGATCGATACTTGGTCGCGTGACATGATCGTGCACGCCTCACTGGTGCACGCGGGGGGCTGGAGGCAACCCGCCGGCGTGTCGATGACGGTCGGCATCGGAGCTCAACCACTGGTCGAGCAAGCGTCCGAGCACCTGCGCCTGGCGCACGGTGATGCCCTGGATACCGTGCATTTTTCAATGGCGGGTATCGGGGCATGGGCAGTGCGCTCGCTGCCGGTCGGCTGCGACAAGGGGGAGATGCTGGCCCGCCTGGCGCAGCGCATGGACCTACCGAGGGCGCGTGTGGCCGCGGTCGGTGACTGGTTCAATGACATCGGCATGTTCAAGTTTGCCGGGCGGTCATTCGCGATGGGGCATGCGCCGGACCTCGTCCGCGAGGCCGCGACGGACGTGCTGCGTTCCACCTCCGCAGCCGGCGGCGGTGTGGCGGAGGCAATCGCCGCGCTCACCTGTCATATGGCGGGCTAGTGCCTCATGCCCTAGCTCGTGCCGGGTTTCGCCGTAGGGTGATGCCCACGCAGCATCTGCCGTTGCGCCTCGCCTGCGCTATCGCGGATGGAATCCGTAACGCGAGAACGAGGCTCTAGTAGTGATATCTGCACTGGACGATGACGATGTCGTTGGCATCCACGGCGTACACGAGACGATGTGTGTCGTTGATGCGGCGAGACCAGAAACCAGATAGATTTCCCTTCAACGGCTCCGGTTTGCCGATCCCCTCGAAAGGTTGGCGTTGCACGTCTTGGATCAAAGCGTTGATTCGCCGCAAGGTTTTGCGATCCTGCTTCTGCCAGAACTCGTACTCGTCCCACGCCGTGGGCGTGAACACCACTCGCCTTGCCATGTGGAGACGAGCCGCCTTACCGGTGCTTGCCCCGAACGGCTTTGCCTCGTCCCTGTGCCATCGGGCTCGCGCGCGAAGCCTTTGCTCGTTTCACAGGCCGAGCAGCGGCGGGCTCCGGCTCCTCCAAAACGTGCACGCGAGCCTTGCCCGCCCTATGTTCAGCGATGGACTGGTCCAAACGCCGCGCGTTGGCCGGGCTGGACAGCAGGTGCAGCGTTTCCTTCCAGCTATTGAAGGTATCCAGCGACATCACCACCGCGTCTGCAGCATCACGACGTGTGATAATCGTCACGTCCGCGTCCGCCTCGACGCGATCTAATACCTGCTTCAGATTGCCCCGAGCCTGGGAGAACGTGAGCGTGCGCATACTTGTACAGTATAATGTACACTTCCCGGGTGGTCAAGGACCGCAACTGTCGAACGGTGTCCCGAGGTGGCGTGAAGCGTGTTGTGAATGCAGGCCGGGACCTCATGATTGATCGGATCAAAGACAGGCCCGGACGCTGGGTGGGTAGACGTGGTGCGCACGTCGGGGTAGCGTTCACGGTATGTATACCGGCATCGTGCAGGGTGCATTTCCGGTCAGGCGAGTCATCAGGAAGGCTCAGGCCTTGACGTATGCGGTGGAGCTCCCCGACCGCCTGCGCAGCGACCTCGAGCCGGGGTTCAGCGTTTCGGTCGACGGGGTCTGCCAAACCGTCTCTGGTCTCGAGGGCTCGCTGGTTTCCTTCGATGCTCACCAAGAAACGCTGAGGGTCACCACCCTCGGGGGGCTCAGCCTGGGTGCGCTCGTCAATGTGGAGCGCTCGCTTCGGGCCAACCAGGAGAACGGAGGGCATGCCATCTCAGGTCACGTGGACGGCACCGTAGAAGTCATCGCCGTCGCGGCCAGCGCCGACAATCACGTGATCTCTTTGCGCGTACCCGAGGGGTTGGCCAAGTACATCTTCAACAAGGGTTTTGTGGCGTTGCACGGCGCGAGCTTGACGGTGAGCGACTGGGAGCCCGAGGCTCGGACCTTCAACGTCTATCTCATTCCCGAGACCTTGCGGCTCACCACCTTTGCCCAGAAGCAGGCGGGTGATCGCTTGAATTTCGAGATCGATCGCCAAACACAAGTGTTGGTGGACACGATCGAGCGAACCTTGCGCCGGGTGCTCGCCGGCCCGGGCAGCTCCACCGCACAGCCCGCGTCGACGTAGGGCGCTCGAATTGCTGGAGCAACTGGATTGCTGGATCAAAAGGGCTCTCGTTCGCGTCTCGCCGCCACGCGCGAGCTGTTTCAATACTCGCGCCGTACCCTCGGCTTAGTCGTCTCCTCGTCACCCGGGCTCGTGCTCGTGATGGCCGGGTTGACGCTGGTCTCCGCGCTCGCTCCGCTCGGCGTGGCGTATGCCGGCAAACGCATCATTGACGCGGTCGTGGCGTCCGAAGTGGCGCTCACCGTGCGCTGGGTGTTGCTCGAGCTGGGCAGCGTCACGCTGCTGGCCGCTGCGCTGCGCGGGTTAGGGCTGACGCGTTCGGTGCTCGGGGCCAAGCTGGGTGGCGACGTCAACGTGCAGATCCTCGAAAAGGCGCTGGGGCTGCCGTTGTCGTTCTTCGAGAACGCGCAGTTTTACGACAAGCTGACGCGCGCGCGGCGCGAGGCTTCATCGCGCCCCGTCGCGCTAGTGTCCGATAGCTTTCAAGTCATTCAGAATGTGCTGACTCTCGGCGGTTACGCGCTGCTGCTCACGCGTTTCAGTGGCTGGTTGGTGTTGGCGCTGCTGATCGCGACCGTGCCGGCGACGATTGCCGAGATGCGGCACTCGAAGGTGGCCTTTCAATTGCGCAATTGGCGTTCCCCTGAAACGCGCCGCCTCTTGTACCTGGAGTACGTGCTCGCCAACGACGAGCACGTCAAGGAAGTGAAGCTATTCGGGATCGGTGCTCACCTTCTGCAGCGCTACCGGGCGCTTTCCGAATCCTTCTATGAGCAGGACAAGCGGCTGGCGGTGCGGCGGGCGCTGTGGACGCAGGTGTTCAGCTTGATCGGCACGGGGGCCTTTTATGGCGCGTATGCGCTGATGGCCGTCGAAGCGGCCCTCGGGCACCTGACGCTCGGCAACCTGACCTTGTACATCGTGTCACTTCGGCAAGGCCAACAGGCCTTTCAGTCCGTGCTCAGCGGCATCGGCAATTTGTACGAGCACAACCTGTACATGTCGAACCTGTTCGAGTACCTGGCCATGGGCTCACCGGGTGAGCAGGTCGAAGCAGTGCCTCCGAAGCTCGGGTCGACCTTGGTTGCCGACGGGCGCGCCTCGACAGACATGGCTAACGTTGCCCGAGAGCGTGGCCTGCGCTTCGAAAACGTCAGCTTTCGTTATCCAGGCAAGGAGGCTTTCGCTTTGCGGGGCCTCACGCTGCACATCGGCCCAGCGGACAGCCTGGCCATCGTGGGCCAAAATGGCGCTGGAAAAACCACGTTTGTGAAGCTGCTGGCGCGCTTGTACGCCCCCACCGAGGGGCGTATCTTGCTCGACGGAATCGACCTCGAGCGCTGGCCGGCCGCCGACCTCCACCGACGTATCAGCGTCCTATTTCAGGACTTCAACCAGTACCAGCTCAGCCTACGTGAGAACATCGCGTTGGGCAGCGTCCAGCACCTTCTGGACGAGCCGCGTATCGCCCGCGCCCTCGCGCGCGGTGGCGCGGACACGGTCGCGGCCACGCTCCCGGAGGGCCTGGATGCCCGCCTGGGCACGTGGTTCGAGAAGGGCAGTGAGCTGTCTGGCGGTCAGTGGCAGAAAGTCGCCCTGGCCCGCGCATTCATGCGCGAAGAGGCGGACATCCTGGTGCTCGATGAGCCCACTGCTGCGCTCGATGCTGAATCCGAGCACGCCGTCTTCGAACGTTTTCGGCAGCTGTCCGAGGGCCGGACCACCATCGTCATCTCGCACCGCTTTCCGACCGTGCGCATGGCCCAGCGCATCATCGTGCTCGAGCAGGGCACCATCGTGGAACAAGGCTCACACGCCGAGCTAGTCGAGCTCGGTGGGAAATACGCACACATGTTTGCGCTGCAGGCCGCCGGCTATCAGTGATCGCGCAAGCGCCGATGCCGTGCCCGTGTGCACGCTGTTGCCGGTGACTTGCCTTCGCTATCCGACATCGCACCACAAGGGTGGGCTGATGAGTGACACGGCGCTGCTGTGCCGCTAGGTGCCCTCCATTCTGCCCAACACCGCGATCACCGTCGCTGGCGTACCCAAGGACAGGCAGGTCTCGGACAACTCCCGTAGCGAAAGTTGTGCCGAGCGTGGGTTTCATTCATCGAAACGCCTTCAGTTCGTGGAAGCTTCGTCGATCTCTTAACGGGTGAATTCTGTCTGAGCGCAGGGAATTGTCGGAATGGCACATTCGAGATCGGGCCAAGTGGCGGGTGCAAGCTTAACGAGGCGTCGAGGGCGCTCCACGATGTGGGCACTCACCTGCCTTTCTAGTCTGGCGCTGGTGATCGGCTCAGCCTGCGGCAGCAATGGTCGCCCGACCGAGCTCGGCGGGCCGCTCGACAACCACACTCAGGACGTCGACGCTGGTGTGATGGCCCCGGGCGGGCCGGACGCAGGTGTTCTCGAGGACGCAGCCGTGTCGGGCCCTGACGGCGGCCTGACCGGTGACGCCGGCGGCCCCGCATGTGGGGATGGCCTGCTCGACCCGAGCGAAATTTGCGACGTGGGTCTAGCTACGACGCCGAGCTGCGTTCAGCTGGGCTTCGACGAAGGCGTGCTCACGTGCACGTCCAGCTGCGTCTGGGACACGAGCTACTGCTCGGGCACCGAGAGCTGCTACGACGGGCGAGACAACGACGGTGATTCCGCCATTGATTGCGCTGACACCGAGGATTGCGCCGGAGCCTGCACTGACTCCTGCTTTGCCCCGCTCGTGCTGCCAGAGAGCGCACAGGTGAGCGGCACGATGCTCGGCCACCCCACGGGTAGCGGGTCGAGCTGTGGGGCCGTTTCGGGTGGCTCTGAAGTGGTTTACCAGGTCGACATCAGTGAGGACGCCAAGTTTGATGTGACCTTGGCGAGTGAGCTGCCGCTGAGTGTCAGCGTGCGCAGCAGCTGTGCCGAGGTGCTGGACGAGCTCGATTGCGGCGGTCGAACGCGGCTGACGCTGGATGCCACCGCGGGGGACACCTACTTCATCGTGGTGAGCGGCGACATCGGTGACGACACCGGGGCCTATGAGCTCGAGCTCGCCGCGCGGCAGCCCGCCTGCGGAGACGCCATTCGCGACTCGCATGAAGCCTGCGACGACGGCAACATCAATGACGGTGACGGTTGCGACCCCGATTGCGGGATCGAGTCTTCGGAGTCCGAGCCCAACGACTCGCTCGGATCCGCCGACGTATTCGACTTCGAGCGCTGGACCGCCGAGCTTCGCCCTGAAGGCGACGCGGATTACTACAGCGTCGACCTGGTCGCGACGTCGTCCACGCTGGTGGTCAGCACGTTGAACCTGGCTGACGGCGCCTGTGGCCTCAACCTGATGGACACCGTGGTCGACATCTTCGACACGAACGCCAATGGCAACGCCCTGCTCGTTAGCGACGACGACAGCGGCGATGGCGACTGCGCCGTCGCGGTCGCTTCGGGTCTAGCCCCGGGCAGCTACCGCATCCGGGTGAGCGCTCCGGTGGGAGCAGAGCCCGCGACCTTTCCGTATCGGCTCGAGGTTGAGGTGGGGGTTTGCGGCGACGGCGAGCGGACTCTAGGAGAACAGTGTGACGACGAGAACCTGGCTAGCGGAGACGGCTGCGACAGCGCATGCCGGGAGGAATTGTGAAAAGTTCATTTAGGCGCCAGAGTGGCAAGGCAGGTCCGAGCGGTCGAGCACTGACAGGCTTGCTCATCTCCGTTGCCGTGCTGGCCTGCGAGAGCTCGCGGCGTTCCCCGGCGCCAGCTGACTCCGACGTCAGCGTTGGCCTCGACCGACGTACTGACCTTGTCACGGGTCCATGCCCCTCGGGCGAGGTGCGCGAGTGCAGCATTACGCTCAGCCAGCACGAGGGTGTGCTCAACTGTTATCGCGGTCAACAGGTCTGCATTGAAGGCACCTGGGGCCGCTGTGGTAGCGGTGAGGTGACGAGCCTGCCTGCGCCCGCGCCAGCTGGAGAAGCGCCTGGTACGCGGCTGCTCGCCATCACCGGCGCCGAGGCGTGCGTGAGCAACCCTTGCGACCCGTACTGCCTCGAGGTGGCGGCTGAAGATGGCACGGCTACCAGCATCGCCAATGGGGACCTCTCTAACTTCGATTGGCAAACCGGCACGCTCAGCAGCTTTCCCAGCGGTCTGGTCAAGAAGGGCTTGAACGAGCCGTGCGCGTCGGGTGCGGATTGCCAGTTCAATACGCATTGCCAGTATCCGGTCTCCACGGGCTGCGATCATGACAAGTGCAGCCCCGGCGGTGCGCTGGAATCGACCTGCGATTCCTGCGTCGGGGACATCTGCGCGGCTGACGCGACCTGCTGCGTGGACACGCCCACGGTCGACCCCGTATGTACGCACGACCCGTGCCTCGAGGGTGCCGCGCTCGACGCAAACTGCGACTCGTGCGTGACCGCCATCTGCATGGATATGCCGACGTGCTGCTCCGGCACCTGGGACGCGGCGTGTGCCGCCGCGGTGGTGACGGTGTGCGGGAACGCCTGCACGTGTCGCGCGGGCGAGATAGAGTATGACGGCGCCTGCTACTTCAAAGACGAAACCGACAGGAACTGGAGCGCGGCGCGCACCAGCTGTCAGGCGCGCGGCGGCGGCTGGGACCTGCTCAGCGTGGGTGACTCTGCCGAAAACGACGCTGTCGTCAGCGGCGTGATTGATGATAGCGAAACCTGGATCGGGTTTACCGACGGCAACAGCATCGGTACCGATGGCCAGTGGCGCTGGGCGAGTGGCAACCCGAGTGGCAGCTGGATTGAGGCTGCCAGCCCGTTGGCAGGTGTTGTGACCGTCATCAACTACGGCTCGGCATGGTCCTACAACGCCACCAACGTGAACCCAGGGGCGACCTGGAACCAGCTCACCTTCAACGCCGCGAGCTGGCCTTCCGGCAATGGTCAGCTTGGCTTCGGCGAGAGCGACCAAGCGACCACTTTTCCCCAGAACGGTCCGAGTTACTACTTTCGGCGCATCGTCAGTTTACCAAGACTGCCCATCGCGGCCACGGTCGACCTGATCTACGACGACGGCTTCCTGGTTTACGTGAACGGGACGGAGGTGCTGCGCAACAACGTCCCCAATGCAACCCACACCTCCTACGCTAGCGCGTCGAGGGACAACGACACGTCGTCCAATGGCATTTCCGTATCCCCGTTCGTCGTCGGCAACAACGTGGTTGCGGTACTCGTCAAAGACCGCAATACCGGTTCGAACGACCTGTCCTTCGATTTGAAGCTGGACGTGGAGTACGGGCCAGATCGGGTCATCGCATACGGCGACGACTGGTCATACCACGCCGCCGCGACCAGCCCGGGCGCGGCCTGGGCCGAGCCCGATTTCAACGACGCATCGTGGTCGAGCGGGCCCTCGGAGCTCGGATTTGGCGAGGGTGATGAGTCGACGACGTTCGCCAAGACTGGTGCGAGCTACTACTTCCGGCGCACCGTGACCTTGGCGGAGACGCTCAGTGACGCCAGCCTGAGTGTCTTATACGACGACGGTTACGTGGCCTACGTCAACGGCGTCGAAGTGGCGCGCGACAACGTCGGCGACACGTCGCATACGGCGTACGCTACGACTACAACCGACAATGAAGTGGAGACCGGCTCAATCTCCACTAGCCCCTTCGTAGTAGGGGACAATGTCATTGCCGTGATGATCAAGAACGGCAGCGACGCGTCGACCGATCTATCTTTCGACGCTCAGCTGGACGTGACCCTCAGCGGCAGCACCCTGTACGAGAACTTCCCCTCGGGTGAGCCCGACGCCGAGGCCTGCGCGATCTACGCCGCAAACCGCGTAGGTACTTGGGCGGACAAACGCTGCAATCAAAACACCGACTCCGTGTGCGAAGGGCCGCCCAAACAGATGACGGGGGGCGGTGGCGTGCCGCTGAGTGGTGCCTGGACAGCCATCGACTACGGTGCGACCTGGAAGTACCGCAATAACGGCGTCGATCCCGGCAATGGCTGGACAGGAGCGGCCTTCAACGACGCTGCGTGGTCGAGCGGCCTGGCGCAGTTGGGCTTTGGTGATAGCGACGAGGCCACCGCGTTCGCGGTGAACAACCCCACATACTACTTCCGGCGTGCCGTCAACGTGCCCACGGAGATCTCGGACGCCACGCTCAGCCTAATCTACGATGACGGCTTTGTCGCCTACGTCAACGGCGTGGAGGTGCTGCGCCGAAACGTGGCCACGACGACACACGCCAGTTATGCCAGCGCCGTATCAGGTGACAACGAAGCGTTGACCGTATCAATTCCAACCGCCGCTTTCGTAGTGGGCTCCAACACCGTCGCGGTCATGCTCAAGAACAGCAACGGTTCGTCGGACGTGTCGTTCGACCTGAAGCTGCAGGTCACTTTGTGCGGCGGCTTTGGATGTCCACCCGAGCCCGAATGGTCGCAAGCTTGTATCGACAAGGTGGGCAGCCTGTGCGACGCCCAGTGCGACACCCGCGATCCACCGCGCACCACGGGGCAGTGCGTCGCCTGGTTCCCGGGCGAAACGGACCCCAGCTGTTCAGGCATCGACCTCGCTGTCGGCGTACCCTGCGACGACAATATCCCGGTCTGCAACCACGGCACCACGACTGCGCCCGCCGGCTTGAAGATCGTGCACTTTCCAGCCAACTCGCAGCAGTACCCGACCTGTAGCCCGAACCTCGCTCACCCCCAGATGAAGGAGTGCTCGACGACGGCCCCGATTCCGCCGGGTGAGTGCGTGAACGTGACGGGTTGCCCAGGGCTCAACGGCAACCGCGAGATCATGATCAACCCCACGGGTGCCGCGCACATTGCCGAGTGCAGCTGCCAAGACAACTGGTCCTTGTACAACTCCGGCGAATGCGGAGAGCCCACCTGCGATGGCGGTAGCAGCATCGCCACGCTGCAACGCACCCCCGTCGACATCATCTTCATCATCGACAACTCGGGCAGCATGCAGGGCGAAATTGCTCAGGTGCAGCAGCGCATCAATGAGGACTTTGCCGAAATCATCGAGAGCAGCGGCGTCGACTACCGCGTGATCATGATGTCGCGTTACGGCGACATCGATACGGCCGTCGGCGGTAGCGATTATCCCATCTGTGTGAGCACTCCGTTGGGTGGCCATGACTGCAGCAACCCGACTGCGCAGGGCGTACGCCACAACCCGCCGCATTTCTACCACTTCAGCACCGACGTGGGCAGCTTGGACGGCCTGTGCCGCATCATTCAGGGTTTTAACAACAGTGATGAGCTCGCGAGCTTTAGCAGGCCTTGGACTCCCGTCGCACCGACCGGCTACCAGAGCTTGCTGCGAGCGAATGCGCGCAAGGCGTTCGTGGTGATCACCGACGACCGCGTGAGCTGCACCTACGGTGGCGAGACCTTCAACGATCTGAACACCGTGGCCGGTGGCCAAGCGGTGGCTGCCGCCTTTGATACGGCGCTGCTCACGCTGTCGCCGGCGCAGTTTGGTACAGCTTCTGACCGCAACTACGTGTTTCACAGCATCGTGGGGATGAGCGAATTCGTACCTGGCACCCAGCCGTGGCCGGCGAGCGAGCCCATCAAGACCGGTAAGTGCACACCGGGCTCCGAGGACCCAGGCACCGGTTACCAAGGCCTCAGCATCCTGACTGGGGGCCTGCGTTATCCCGTATGTCGCAATAACGATTTCAACGCGATTTTCCGGGCCGTTGCGGAGGACGTGGTCGAGGGCGCGACGGTGTCGTGCACCGTCGCCATCGCGGACAACGACGACGCCGACCCCGACAAGACCACCGTACGTTTCATCGCTGGCGGCTCGACGGTACCCACCACCTTCAGCCGAGTGAGCAATGCCGGCGCTTGCGTAGCCAACGCCTACTATTACGAGAACAGCACCACGATTACGCTGTGTCCGACGACCTGCGCCATGGTTCAAGCCGACCTGGCGGGCAGCCTGGGTGTGGAGGTGGGCTGCAGCGGCAGCGGTGGCTATACCGCCAGGAAGATGGTTGAAAGCTACGAGAGCGAATGTAACGAGGACACCCGCGTGCAGTGGGGTTTCTTCACCTACAACGCGACGACCCCCGGCGACTCGAACGTGCAGTTCCGGATTCGAATGGCGGAGACCGAAGCCGGCCTGGCTACTGCGACCTGGATTCCCTTGGCCAGCGCGCAGGCGTCCCCTGATACGCAGGTGTGTGGCTTTGGTGGGCCAGCGCCGGTGTGCCCGATCGACCTGTACGCGGTGCTGGGTCCTTCAGACGCCGAGCATTACCCCTTCGCCGAAGTGGAAGTGACCCTGAACCCGAGCAGCGATGGCGCGCTAGCGTCGACCATCCAGGGTTGGCAGCTCAATTATTCCTGCCCGTTCAGCCAATGAGCGAGACGCTGGCTGCTCGGCAACCAGCGTCTCGGGTGACGGGCTTTCTGCACGGACACTCGCCGTCAATCCGCCGGCAGGAGCTCGATCCTCAAAATGCCGTCTCCGCCTTCATTTTCACAGACGGTGGTCACCACGACGGTCACGAGCTGACCCGATGTCAGCGGTACGTCCAGCTCGGAGTCGGCGATCAGAGCGTCGGCTCCTAGAATGTCGTCATTGCAGCCGAGCTCTTCGGTAGGTGCAGGCGAGCAGTTCCCCTCCATGACGGCCAGGGCGGTGTCCCTACCTTCCCCACCCTCGGAGGCTGCAGCAAAGAAACGGTACGTACCGGTGCTGGGAGCGGTAAACACCACGACATGGTCCGGGATGTTGTCGCACACGTCATCACAGCTGAGGTTCACGAGATCGGGGTCTGTTGATGCCGTTGCCCACGAGGTCTGGCCAGGCGCGGTCAGGCGTTCACTCGCGCAGTCACACACACCGGCCTCGGTGCAATGCCCGTCGTCCTCAGTTCCTTCGTCGGCGCTGTCGCACACGAGATTCGGCGTATGGTTGGGGAGGCACAACCCGGCGTTGCAGGTGTCCTGACCCGAGCATAGGCCTGGCGCGCTGCCGCACAGGGTCCCCGCCGCCGCATTGCCCGTCACGCAAACCTGACTGGCGTTGCAGTCAGGGACGGTGCAGGGGTCACCGTCGTCCGCACAGTCGCTATCGACAGTGCAGGCGGGTTCGCCGGAATCAGCGCCCGCGTCCGGTGCCCCATCCTCGCCGCCCGAGCCACCCTCGCCCGCAGCCGAGCCGCCCTCGCCCGAGCCGCCTTCACCCGCAGCTGAGCCGCCCGTGCCCGCCATGGAGCCGCCCGCGCCCGCCCTCGAGCCACCGACCCCCGTCGAGCCGCTTCGACCCGCTGATCCAGCTCGCGTCCCACCCGTGCCGTCGAGATCGATGATGGTGGCCTTGTCTGAGCATGCCGCGATGAGCAGCGTCCAACAGGCGAGAGCCCCAACTGGTAAGAATATTCTTGGCATGCTTTATTTTCTCCAGGCCGTCAGCGCCTCGCGGCGACCAACGGGCTACTAGCTAAGAAGGTACAGCTCTAGGAATGGCACGGGTGGGCAGCCTCGTCACGCTGACACTGAGCCTGCCGGTGGCCAAATTTTTAGAGCCAGACTAACACGGCTCATTCTTCGCTACGAGGCGTGTGGCAAGGCGCCTCGGTTCATCGCGGTGGGGCGATACCAGAACGCCTCAGCGCTTCCAGGCTGACGGTGAGGCCGCCGCTCGTGTCGACGCGCACGTGCTCGGACGCATCGAGCTCGACCACCGGCTCGTAACGCGCCATGAATTCGTTCAAAATATCCAGGCGCCCATCGCTGACGCTGAGCTCTTGCTGGCGAGTCGCCAGGCGCGCCCTCTGCACGGCATCCGGTACCTGGCACTCCACGAACACGAACGCTGCGCCCGATGCTCCGGCCAGCGCCTTGACCCCGGCCCGCGTGACACTGCTGCGGAATGAAGCGTCGATGACCACCGAACGCCCCGAGGCGAGCACCACCCCAGCTTGCCGCAAGAGCTCTGCGTATACATTCTCCGTGTAACGCTCGGCATACTCGCCACTCCAGGCCGGGGCCTGGAGCGGAGACGTCGGGCTGACCCCTGCCAGGAACTTGCGCGTTCGGTCGGAGCTCAGCACGGGCACCGCCAGCTCCGCAGCCAGCGCATCGGCCAGAGTGCTCTTGCCGCTCGCGATGGCACCCCCGATCGCGATCAGGCGCGCAGCCCCGAGCGCAGGCCGTTCGGAGGCCAAAGCCAACAGGAAGTAGCGCCGTGCCTGGCGCTCCAGGCGCTGCCTGGTGTCAAACGAGACGTGTGGCGACGAGTAGCCGAGCGCATTGACCTTTGCCCGCACGTAGGCGCGATAGCTTTCATAGAAATCGACCAGCGCGTATAGATCATGGTCGTTGCTCTCGCGCGCGTACGCGGCAAGGAAGCGCTCTTTCAGATCGACGCGGCCATGCCAGGCCAGGTCCATGGACAAGAAGGCGACGTCGGAGCAAACATCCCCAAAACGGAAGCGCTGATTGAATTCGATGCAATCAATCACGAGCGGGCGCGCGTGCGCGTCGATGTAGACGTGTTCGAGCCGCAGGTCGCCGTGCCCGTCACGGATCTTGCTCTGCTGGACTCGCCGCTCGAACAGCTCCTCATGCTGCTCGAGGAAGCCCAGCTGCCAACCTTCAATTTCTCGCTGCTGTGCTTCGGAGACGAGATGCGCCAGGGCTTGGTGGGCTTGGGCAAAGTTCTCTCTTACGTTCTCGGAGATCCGGTCGACGCGGCCATGCTCGGCGATCTCCGGCGTCGTGGCAGAGCCGGCGTGAAAGCGAGCGATGCTCGCCGCCAGCGCCTCGAGCTGTTGCCATTCGAGCTGCCCCGCCTCGAGCCGCAGATCGGCGCGCTCGGCGTCGGGCAAACGCCGCATTGCCACCGCCCAATCGACGATCTGCCCGGCGCCTTTGATGCGGTGGACGCCGTGCTCGTCGCGCGTGACGGGCACGACACCGAGATACACGCCAGGGGCCAGGCGGCTGTTCAACTCGACTTCGGCGTCGCAGGCGCGGCGCCGGCTGTCCAGATCTGAAAAGTCCAGAAAGCCGAAATTTACAGGCTTTTTTACCTTGAACACGCTGTTTGCGAGCAGGAAAACCCAAGATATGTGGGTCTCTCTGAGCTCTGCTGCGCCGGCCTTCAAGTCTTCGACCAGATCACTCACGCGCTCTCCTCAGTGCTCTGGGCCTTGCGGATCCAGGCTGCGATAGTGGTAGCCATAGACGTCTTGAAAGCCGCTCCGCGCATACAAAGCGCGTGCCGGGGCATTGGTGGCGTCGACCAAGAGGTAGAGCTCTGGCGTGCCTTCCGAAATGGCGCTTTCTGCCAGGGCGTGTAGCGCCGCTCCGGCGATTCCCAGCCGACGTTGGTCGGGCAGGGTGAGCATGGCATAAACCCCGAGTCGGCCCTCGGAGCTGATGCCGATGCAGATCGCGGCGGGGTGACCCGACGCAGAATAGGCCGTGACGAAGCGGCAGCGGGGGCCCAGCCGATCGAGGAAGCCGAGCAAGACGTCATGCGTGTCGGCAAAGCGGCTGGAACGCGCCGCGATCTGCAGCCATGCGTCACTCGCTTTCGACTCGATGCGGGTCGAAAATGTGTCCGGCGTACGCCGCACGACCAGAGCCGAAGGGGCCAGCGCCAGCACCGCCTCACCTTCCTTGCGATAGCCGCGCGACGCGAGCACCGCGTCGAGCTCAGCGGGCGCGACGCACGGGCCCAGCTGAAACATGGGCGGCTTGTCACGCTCGCGATACCAAGCTTCGGCGTGCTCGATGCGCGCGCTCAGGCTCATCCTGAGGCCCGCCTCCAGCGTTGCCACCGAGTTGCCGCGGTGCGTGGGGCCACCGCTCGCGCGCAAGAGCCAGCCGTCCAGGTCGACGCTCTCGGTCGCCGGCCAGGCACCCACTACGGTTCCTTCGAGCTCACGCAGGAGCGGGTCTGTCATGGTCTCTCGTGGGATGGCACAGACTGGCACGTCCCGCGAGTTTATGGCGTGCTCGAAAGAGCAGCGGTATCATTGGTTTGGCAGTTCGAGCCGAGGCCTCCGGCCGGCGCCCTGGTTGGCCTGAAACCTGCTTTCATAGGACCTATGGCAACAAACGTCATCCATTTGTGGACGGGCGCTGCGGCGTCGGCCGCGCTCGGCATTGCGCTTCTGGCTTCCGATGCGGCGGCCTGCGGCGGGTTTTTCTGCGGGCAACAACCCGTCGATCAGACCGCGGAGCGCATCTTGTTCGAGGTCGGGCCGGACTCGGTGACCATGACGACCCAGATCTCGTTCAATGGCCAGGCCGAGGACTTTGCCTGGGTGTTGCCGCTCAGCGCGGTGCCCGACGCGAACAGCCTGAGCGTATGGCAGCAGCAAGCGCTCAACGCGCTCGACGCCAATAGCGGGCCCGTCTTCAATCCCCCGGACGACCCCGCGTGCTACCTGAACCGCTTTGGCAACTGCGCCAATTGCTCTCAAGCTGTGCCGACCGCGGAACCAGCCGACGACTCCGAGGTCACCGTCTTCATCCGGCAGGAAGTCGGCGACTACGACGTCGCAGTGATCGCGTCCGAGGATCCCCAGGCCCTCGCCGACTGGCTGCTCGAGGAGGGGTACCGCATCACCCCACCGATGCAGCCGTACATTGCGCGCTACGCGGCCGAAGGCATGAAATTTTTGGCGTTGAAGTTGGTGGCCGGCGCCGACGTCAAAGACCTCAAGCCGTTTCGCTTCACCTTGCCCGGTACGGCGCCGAGCATCCCCCTGCGCATGACGGCTCTCGCGGCGGAGCCCGAAATGTCGATCGTCGCTTTCGTGCTCGGGTCGGAGCGTTACGAAGGAAAAAACTGGCCAAACCTGGACGTCGCGGACGACCAGATTCGTTATAATCCGTTCTCGTTCTCGTTCCCGATATCGACCAACTGGACCAAGCTGGTGGCTCAGGCGGTGGACGACGCGGGCGGGCAAGGCTGGGTCACCGAGTCTGCCGGGCCCGCGGCGCCATATAGCGAGCTGGTGCGCAGCCAGGTTCAGAACGACAACTTCCGCACGCCGGAAGACCGAGAGGCGGCCATGCAGCTGCTTGGCGTGCTCGAGGCTCACCCCTATCTCACGCGGCTCTACACGCGGCTGTCCGCTGAAGAGATGACGGTGGATCCCATCTTCGGTCGCAGCGCGCTGGGTGACGTGTCACGGCAACATCAGCTGTCGCGCATCGTGAACGGTGTCGACCAGTGCGCTGAGGAGATGCCCACGTCCACCGACCCGTGTGATTTTGCCACCTGCGGGGCAGGTGGTTTGTGTCGCCCGGTGGCGGCTCGTACCACCGATCCAAACGCGGCCGAGAGCGCGCAAATCGCCGGCTGCGCCTGCGTGCCGGGCGCAACGGCGCGGCCCACGTTTGCACCCGACGGATCACCGACCGTGATCTGCCAGGATGGCCGCATGTCGTTTCTCAACGCGGGCGACCGCGAAAACGACACGGCCCCGGCGTTGCCGGACGCCTGCGCTGGTTTCAGCTGCGGTGATAACGGCCAGTGCGTTGCCGTGAACATGACGCCCACCTGCGTGTGCGACCAAGGTTTCGTCGCCGTTGGCACGATGCCTCAAGGTGGCGCGCGAGGCACGCGCTGCGTCGCGCCGCCGGAGCTCGTACCGGCGGTGTTTTATCAGGGGCGCTTGCCCAGCCTGCCCAGCGATTTGCCCGGCGGCCGCGAGGTCACGCTGAGCGAGCCCCTGCCGATGCCCATGCCCGGCAGCGAGCCGAGCCCCCCTGCTCCCGCAACCGGTTTCCCCATGCCTCGGACCAATCCCGTGCTCATCACCGAGAGCGGCGGGGGCTGCGGCATGGCAGCGGCAACTCCGTCTGCGCCCTGGCTGCTGGCGTTGGCCCTGGGCGCTGCGGCGCTGCGGCGTCGGCGTCCACCAAGCTCTTGATGGCGGCCATTCGTGGCTCCTCTCGGCTCTGCCCGGCTAAGCGGCAGATGAACCGGTGCACTACCTTCGGTGTCTGTTGTGCCGCAGCGTTTTCGCTGTCGGCGTGGGGGTGTGGGGCAACCCCCAGCCCGAGCCAAGAGCGCGGGGTCCTGCTCGGTACGGGGGAGGCCGAATTCGAGAGCATGGAGGGGGAGCCGCAGCTGACGTTGGTGGCCGGGGTTCAGGGCGGCTTCCACGTTTGGGCCAGTTTTCTGGCCTATGGGTTTACGTCCCGAACCCTCGAGATGGTGCTCACGACTAGCGTCGACGGAGCGTCCGAGGTGATCCCGAATCGGGCCAATCTGACCATGAAGGACACCTTCGATGCCGAAGGTACGCCCGCCTACACCTTTGCCGGCTTCCCGGCGCAGGTTTATGATGCGCGCTGCGCCCACGGCAAACGCGTGCGCATGGACGTCAAGCTATCGGATGCCGAGGGTGGCATCGCGGAAGACACCCGTTACTGCATCGTGTATTTGGATGAGTCCCGGCGCTCGCCCAATTGCTTGTGAGCCGACCACCATCGAGGTGAGGTCGGAGAGGCTCACCGGGCAAGCCCCCGCTCGTCGTAGATGCCCTCGAACAATACGCTGCTCAAATAGCGCTCGCCTGAATCCGGAAGCACTACGACGATCGTCTTACCGGCGTGCTCCGGCTGCGCGGCAAGGCGCGCCGCAACCGCGGCTGCCGCGCCGCTCGAGATCCCGGACAGAATCCCTTCTTGGCGTGTGAGCCGCCGCGCGTAGTCGATGGCCTCTTCGTTACTGACTCGCTCGATCTGGTCGACCAGGAAAAGGTCCAGAATGTCGGGGACGAAGCCCGCCCCGATGCCTTGAATCTTGTGAGGCCCCGGAGCGTGGGGCAGCCCCTCCCGTCTTTGGGTGAGCACTGGGCTTTTTTCCGGCTCGACAGCAACTGACCACAGCGGCTGCTGCCGGGTGACCTCGAAATAGCGAGAGACCCCGGTGATGGTGCCACCCGTACCCACGCCGGAAACCAAGATGTCGACCTTGCCGTCGGTGTCCTGCCAGATCTCCGGCCCGGTCGTCGCCTCGTGGATGGCTGGATTGGCGGGGTTTTTGAACTGTTGCAAAAGCACGTAGCGGTTGGGATCGGAGGCGGCAACCCGTTCAGCCTCCGCGACTGAGCCGCTCATGCCTTTGGACGCCTCCGTGAGGATCAGCTTTGCCCCGTAGGCGATGAGCAGCTTGCGCCGCTCGACGCTCATGCTCTCCGGCATCGTGAGCGTGATCGGATAGCCGCGCGCGGCGGCAACGAAAGCGAGAGCGATGCCCGTATTGCCGCTCGTAGGCTCGACCAACTCCTTACCGGGGCCGAGCACGCCACGCTTTTCGGCGTCCCACACCATGCCGGCACCGATCCGGCACTTGACCGAGTACGCCGGGTTGCGCCCCTCGATCTTGGCCAGGATGAGCGCGCGCGGGCGATCTTGCAGGTGGTTCAGCCGCACGAGCGGCGTACGGCCGATGGACTCTGCGTTGTCTTTGAACCAGTGAGCCAAAGTGTCCTCTAGGGTCGGTACGAGGTGAGCCTCCTCGACCTCTTTGGCATACGGGCCTGTGGCTTGCAACCTAGGCGGGCGCGGCTCTGGTCAGCGGTATCCTGGCTGGGCTCATCATCGCGCCAGCTGGCCAGCGGCTTTGGCGGATCATGTCCCTGCTCGGGTTGCTGATGGGTGGGCCCGTGCTGGGGCAGGCAGCCCCCACCGCATTTGAGGCCTTGGTCGAGCACCCAGCACCAAGAAGTGCTCGCGCGTCAGGCGGTCAAGGTGCTCATACATGCCGTGTGGCAAACGGCCTCCCAAGCAGGGCCGGTCGGAGCCCAGCGGCTGTCGCGAGCACCTGCCCCAGAGACGCCGGTCCGGTCGCTGGCCTTTTCTTCTTTGAGACGGTGGGACCATCCGACTCGACCCGGAGATTTGGTGGTAGTCTGCGATCGCCTGATGTCCAACAGCTTCCCAAGTGCGGAAGACCTCCTCGACTTCGTCTACACCGCCGAGGTCGGTCTGCATTGGGTCACCGCCGACGGTACGATCCGCTGGGCAAACCCGGCTGACTATGAGCGGCTCGGTTACTTTGCCGAAGAGTACATCGGCCACAACATCGCAGAGTTTCATGCGGACGCGGACGTCATCGAAGACATTCTTCGTCGCCTCTCGTCTGGCGAGCGGCTGCGCGACTACCAAGCCCGTCTTCGCTGCAAGGATGGCTCCATACGGAAGGTCCTCATCACATCCAGCGCGAAGTTCGACGAGACCAAGAACTTCCTGCATACCCGGTGCTTCACGATCGATGCGACGATGCGGCGACCCGAAGGTGCGGCGGAGCTCCGCATCGAGAGTCTGTGCCGGGAGGTCGAGCGGCTGAGCGTCCTCGCTTCGAAGGAACGCGGACTCGTAGACTCCATCCTGGAAGCAAGTCCCTATGGGATCATCGTCAGCGACGCTCAGGGGAAACTGATCCTTCAGAACGCGGCCGCCGAGACGATCTGGGCCGGCAGCGCAACCGCAGATGATATCGCGGGTTGGGGGAAGTACCGAGGATTTCACCCCGATGGCCGTCCTTACGAGGGGGGCGACTGGGCCATGGCGCGCTGCCTCATCGCCGGAGAGACGGTGCAACCCGAGGAAACCCGGGTCCAACGCTTCGACGGCAGCCATGGCGTGCTCCTCGGAGGTTCCGCGCCCATTCGTGGCCCCGGGGGTGAGCTTCAAGGCGCAGTCGCGATCTTCGCGGACGTCACCAAGATCAAGCAGATCGAGGAAGAACTACGCTTCGCTTCTCAGCTTCATTTGACGACGCTGAAGAGCATCGGAGATGCGGTCATCGTTACCGATTCGGAGGGCAGGATCACGTTCCTCAATCCCATCGCCGAGCAGCTCACCGAGTGGAGCCTCGACGAGGCTAGAGGCACCCCGCTGAGCGAGGTGTTCCGCATCGTAAACGAGCACTCGCGCCTAAAAGTGGAGAGCCCGGTCGACAAGGTCTTGCGTGAAGGCAAGGTCGTCGGGCTCGCAAATCATACGGTGCTCATCGGAAAGCACGGCACGGAAGTCGCCATCGACGACAGCGGCGCCCCCATCTTCGACGGCCGGGGCCAACTGGCTGGGGTCGTGCTCGTTTTTCGAGACGTGACCGAGAAACGTCGCGAGGAGGATCGGCGCCGCTTTTTGATCGACGCCAGCACCCTGCTCGCCTCGTCGCTAGAATACGTCCCGACCCTCACGAGCGTCGCCAAGCTCGCTGTGCCGATCGTTGCTGACTGGTGCGCCGTGGACATTGTCCAGCGAGGGGGGCACGTTGCGCGTCTCGCCGTGGCGCACGTGGATGCAGCGAAGGTTCGCTTCGCGGAAGAGCTGGAGACTCGGTATCCGTCGGACTCCAGCTCGCCGCATGGCGTCCACGCGGTTCTGCGCACCGGCAAGTCGATTCTGATGGAGGAAATTCCGCAGGCTCTGCTCACGGAAACGGCGGTGGACGACGAGCACCTTCGGCTGATCCTAGAGCTCGGCCTGAAATCGGCCATGATCGTCCCGCTCGTGGCGCGTGGAAGAACGCTCGGCGCCATCACGTTCGTTGTCGCCGAATCCAATCGAAAATTCGGAGCGCTCGATCTGTCTTTCGCGGAAGAGCTGGCGCGCGCCGCCGCCCTCGCCGTTGACAACGCGAGCCTCTATCGCGAGGCGCAGCAGGCGAACCGATCGAAGGACGAGTTTCTCGCGACGATTTCTCATGAGCTACGCACACCGCTCAACGCCATGCTCGGTTGGGCGACGCTCCTTCAATCGCCAAGCATGCCGGAGGAAAAGCGTGCGCAGGGCTTGGCAACCATAGAGCGAAACGCGAAAGCTCAGTCGCGGCTCATCGAAGACCTCCTCGATGTCTCCCGGATCATCTCCGGTAACCTCCTCCTCGATCTTGCGTCCGTCAATCTCGTTGCCATCGTGGAGGCTGCCGTAGAAGCCATACGCCCGGCTGCACTGGCCAAGGGCGTTCGCCTGGAAGTCATGCTCGATCCATCGGCGGGCCAAGCCACAGGGGACGCTGCGCGGTTGCAGCAGGTCCTCTGGAACCTGCTCTCGAACGGCGTCAAGTTCACCCAGAAGGGAGGAACGGTGTCGGTTCGGCTCGAACGCGTGGACTCTCAAGTCGAAGTACAAGTCATCGATACCGGAATGGGGATCGAACCCGAGTTCTTGCCTCACGTTTTCGAACGGTTCAGGCAGGCGAACCCCACGACCACGCGTACACAGGGTGGGCTTGGGCTCGGCCTCGCGATCGTTCGCCACCTCGTCGAACTGCACGGAGGCACCGTTCGCGTGGAGAGCGCGGGGGCAAAGAGGGGCTCTGCGTTCAAAATCCGGTTGCCTCTAGCCGCCGTCAAGCATGTGAACGAACTCGAGGCAGACGCGGCTAGCGCGGTCCCCACGTTGCAAGAAGCTCCTTCCCTCGCGGGTCTTCGGGTCTTGGTCGTGGATGACGAGGACGACGCGCGTACGCTCCTCGCCGAAGTATTGCGGAGCCACGATGCCGAGGTCATCACGGCATCGTCGGCGGAGGAGGCGCTTCGCGAGATTCAGGCCCGCCCCCCAGACATCCTGGTGAGCGATATCGGGATGCCGGGCGAGGACGGGTACTCTCTCATTCGAAAGGTGAGAGCGCTGACGAAGGATGGGCGGCTGATTCCAGCTGCCGCCTTGACAGCGTACGCCCGGAGGGAGGACCGGACGCGCGCCATGATGGCGGGATTCCAGGCTCACGTCGCAAAACCGATCGAGCCTGGGGAGCTCGTGATTGTCGTAGCTTCGCTGGCGGGTCGGACCGGCTGATGCTCTTGCGCGCGGCTCAGGGTCGTGGCGTGACGGGGTGGCTCAGAAAGAAGCTCCAAAGGATGTCGTTGGCTGTCCCAGCCTGCCCATCCGGGATGATTGCGCCGGGCCAGGCGTGACCAAAGCCGTCGAGGCGGTACAGCACGACCTCCCCGCAGCCCGTGCCTCCATACGAGACCCGGTCGATGGCGGGAGCGACGCGATTCTCCGTGCGCTCCATGCATCCATTGTGGCTCGCCCAGCCATCGATCGCGTCTTGCACGCCGGTGCCCCAGTAGGGTTGCCCGCCACCGTCGTACGGGTTCACTGGGTCGCCCGTGCCATGAAATGCGAGGACCGGAATGGGCCGGGCTCGCGTACACGGGCCCGGAAAGCGAACGCCCCCGATGGCGGCGATGGCCGCGATGCGCTCGGAAAGGTCACAGGCGAGCTGAGAGGACATGCGACCGCCGCCCGAGAACCCGGTCGAATACACACGCCGCGCATCGACGCACAACGTGTCGGAGAGCGCATCGATGATGTCGCTGATGAAGCGCACGTCATCTGCCTTGGCGGGGTCGGGCGGCACGTTCCAGCGGTTGTCGACTGCCGCCGGGGCCACCAGGACGAAACGCTGCGCGTCCGCAAGCGGCGCAAGCTGGCTCGTCGCCAGCTGTTCCTCGGGGGTGCCGCCCGAGCCGTGCAGGTTGAACACGAGAGGTAGCGCGGCGTGCCGATCGCTCAGGAGTGGTAGGTGAACGAGAAAGCGGCGATCGAGACCGCCGGAGGCGAGCCAGTGCTCGCTCAGGCCCACGGGCAATGCCGTCGCGGTGCTGCATGCCGGGGTGGCCTCTACTACCGCGCCCCCGGGAGCGACGGGTTGCGCCTCGAAGCGCCTCGCCTCGGCAGGCGTGGTCGTCCGGCGATCACTCGCGCAGCCGAGCGCGGCGAGTAGGCCGAGCACGAGCGCACCGAACGGCCCGGGATTGAGCATGCCGCCCAGAGTAGCAGAGTCCGCGGCGGCGCTGGGCGCACAGGGCCGAACCCCAAAAAGCATCGGCCGAAGCGGGACATTCTCCGGTCAACGGATCAACGGTGCGCGAAAGGGCAGAAATTGCCCAGAAGATCGCGGCCATGTTAAGGCCATGAGCTAGATTTTGACTCTTGCACTCACATTGACCGGGGGTGGTGCGCGGGGCGCTTATCAGGCGGGTGTGCTGTCGCGCATGGGTCAAGCCCTGCAGGACTTGGACGTGCGCATTGTCACCGGGGTCTCTGCCGGCGCCGTCAATGCAGCTTACTTGGCGAACCATCTGGGCAATTTTGGCAGTGCGACCAGTGATCTGGCCGCTTTGTGGTCCAACCTGCGCACGGCAGATGTATTCCGTGGCGAGTCGCTGGCGTTTGCCGGCAACGTGGCGCGTTGGGGTGTGCAGCTCTTGTCCGGAGGGCTTCATCCCTTGCCGAGCGCTCGGGGCTTGGTGGATACCGCGCCGTTGCGGGGGCTGCTCGACCGAGTGCTGGCGGGTCCTGATGGTGAGCTCGTGGGTGTGCGTCAAAAGCTGGCTGACGGGCGGCTGGGTGCACTGTCCGTGACGACCACGAGTTATGCGACTGGCCAAGCCATGACGTTTGCTCAGTTGCCACCAGGGCGCCCAGCGGTCGCCTGGCAGCGACCTTATCGCATCGGTTGTAGCGCGGTCATCCGGGTCGACCACGTCATGGCTTCAGCCGCCATCCCGTTCTTGTTTCCCGCCGTACGCATTGACGGGGCCTGGCACGGGGACGGTGGCGTGCGCCAGTCGGCCCCGCTGGCGCCCGCTTTGCGGCTGGGCGCAGAACGGATCATCGTCATCTCTACGGTGCGCGGGCCCGCGGAGGGCGTTACTGCGCGGCACGCGGGAGAGGAGTATCCGTCGCTGGCCCGGATCATGGGTGTCACCCTGAATGCGCTGCTCAATGATAACGCCGAGTACGATGCCGCGCAGTTGCGCCGCATCACCAAGCTGGTGCGGGCGTGCCCGGGCGCCATTCCGGGGCTCAAGCCCATCGACCTGTTCATGATTCGCCCCTCGGAGGACCTGGGCGAGATCGCTGCGGAATATGAAAAACAGCTACCGCGAGCACTTCGATACCTGACTCGTGGTTTGGGCACCCGCGAGCTGCAGTCGACGGACCTGCTGTCGACCGTCCTGTTCGAGTCCGCCTACACACGGCGTTTGATTGAGTGCGGTCGCAGAGATGCAGCGCGGCGCATCGATGAGTTGATGGATTTCGTGAGACTGGGCGAGTAACGGCTCAGCCGGCGTCGCGAGCCCTGAGCTCGTGCTCGAGCGACTCGATGCGGTCCAGTAGCTCGATGATGACCGCCGCTCCCTCCAGGTTCACCCCCAAGTCCCGCTGCAAGCGTACGAGCTTGCCGACCCTGAGCGTCACCTCGCACGCGAAGGCGGCCTCGGTGCCGGGAGCCCTCTCGATGACTCCCAGCTCGACGAGCTGCTGGACGAGCTCGACGTCGACCCCGCAGCGCACCGCTACCTCTCGCAGACTGAATACGGACAGTGTGGAGCGGGTCATCGAGGGTCCTCCGGCCGCGGATTGAATTTGGATATCGCAGCCCACTGCTCCAAGAGCTGACGCTCTTCGGGTTCGAGCTCACTGGGTACATCGACACGAATCTCGGCGTACAGGTCCCCGTGCGTCCCGGCGCTGGTCGGGTAACCTTTGCCCTTCAATCGGATCTTGCGCCCGCTCGACGAACCAGATGGGACCTTGACCCGCACGCTGCCGTCCAGCGTTCCTAGCGTGGCCGTGCCGCCGAGCGCGGCTTCCCAGGGCGCCACGGGCAGCACGGTGTGCACATCATCACCCTCGAGCCGAAAGCGTCCGCTTGGGCGGAGCTGAACGTTGAGGTAAAGGTCGCCGGCGATGTCGCCGCCTTTGGCGCCTTGCCCTGCCAGGCGGATGCGCTGACGTGGACGGACCCCGGCCGGAATTCTCACCGTGTACTGACGCCGCTCGCCCGTGTCAGGGTCGAGCAAGGCAACACTGCGCTCACCACCACGAAAGGCGTCTTCGACCGACAGCTCGATTGCAGCTTCTTGATCCGCGCTCGCCGCTGGCCACGGTTGAGCCTGCCACCCCCCACGCTGCCCCCCGCGGAAACGGCCCCCGCCAAAGAAGGCGTCGAAGACGGAGCCCATGTCCGAAAACTCTTCCGGGTTGAAGCCGGTGGCGCCGAAGTCCTCACGGGCGCGCTGTGCGTCCGGTGGGGGAGCGTGGCCTTCGGCGACGGCTTTCCACGCTTCACCGTACTGGTCGTAAAGTGCCCGCTTTTTGGCATCCTTGAGCACGTCGTAGGCTTCGTTGACGTCCTTGAAACGTTGGCCCGCGTCCTTTTCTTTGCTGACGTCTGGGTGGTACTTGCGCGCCAGCTTGCGATACGCTTTCTTGATGTCCTCTTCAGGGGCCGTACGAGGCACACCTAGGGCTTGGTAGTAATCCTTGTAAGCCACGTCATAAAGTCCGGATGCGCAACATCAGATACGCCAAGTCCAGAGATCAAATCCAGATCCCGAATTAGCGAGCCATCGACACGGCCGACTGAACGCCCGAGACGCGTCGCTCGGGCTGCCCGGCACGGAACAGCACGACGTTAGGTAGCGCCTCGATCGAAAACCGCCGAAAGCTACAAACACAGCCCAGGGCAAGGGCACGTGATGCACTGGACTACATCGCACACTTCGCCCGGGCCGCAGCCGGAGTCATCGCGACATCCGGTGACACACTGGCTGGGCTCGCTACAGCCAGTGCCGGGCTCACAAACGGTTCCCGTCGGACAATCAGAGTCGGAGCTGCAACTACCGGTGGGAGCCTCGCAAATACCGGGGCAGGGGCAGGTGAAACACTGAACCTGATTACACAATTCACCACTGCGACATTGCGAGTCGTCGCGACAGCCGATGACGCATTGACTCGGTGCCTCGCAACCGGTCGACAGCTCACAAACACTACCGCCGGGGCAATCCGCATCGACCCTGCACTCCGGCTCTGGCTCGCAACTGGCAAAGCCCACCAGGCCGACACCGACGATGATCGCACGAACTAGCACTGCCGCTTTTTGCATTGTTCGTTCAGTATCAGGAAGCTGCGTCAACGCAGGGTTAAATTTGAGCTATGCGCTCGCCGTCACTCGGCGCTCGGGCTGAGCTCCAGGTGGTGCACTTCGGTTTGACGATGTAACTTGGTCAGCGCCGCAGCGACGATTTGCCTCACCCGTTCCCGAGTCAGGGCAAACGCCTGGCCGATCTGTTCCAGGGTGCATTCTTCCGCTCCGTCGAGCCCAAAGCGCAGCCTTAGAATTTGTTGCTCTCGAACGGACAATGACGTGAGCAGGCCACGCAGGTGTTCTGCGTGCTCCTTGTTGAGCGTATGGGCCGCGGCGTCGGAGGCGTTGGGATCCGCCACGGAGTCTACCAGCCGATCGTCAGAGTCGAAACTCCGTGGAGCATCCAGGCTGAGCGGTTCCCTCACGATGGCGAGGACCTGCGCGACGCTCGCGGGCATTACACCAGTCGCGTTTGAGAGCTCTTGCTCAGAGGGTTGGCGGCCTAAAGAGAGCGCCAGCCGGCGTGCGGCCTGATCGAGGATGTATCGAGTGCCCAGCGCGTGGACCGGAATGCGAATGGTGCGCGACTGGTTGGCCAAGGCTCGGCGCACGGACTGGCGAATCCACCAGATGGCATAGGCGCCGAAGCGATTGCCGCGCCGATGATCAAACTTGTCAATCGCGCGCATCAGGCCGATGTTCCCCTCTTGCACGAGGTCATCCCGGCTGAGGCCCATGCCGATGTAGCGTTGCACGACGTGCGAAACCAAGCCTTGGTTGGCGCTGGTGAAGCGGTCGCGAATGCGTTCGATCTCGAGATCGAGCCGCCGCATCCGTTGCGTGAGGTGCGGTGAAGCCGGCGCCTCCGACAGCGCCGCATTAGCCCCCGGCTGCGCGCGGGTTTGCGCGACATGGACCAGCCGTGCCCTGACGGCGGCGCTGATGTTCAATGACTTGATGCATTCAGTGTCGTTGCGCAGTGAACCGGCCTGAGCGACCCAGGCATCGAACTGCCGGCGGGCCTCGCCGGGTACGCTTTCAGGGTACTCGAGCACGTCTCCGATACGCAGGACACCACTCTCGAGCTCGGCTTGTATGTGCTTCAATTCGGCCCGGCTCTGTGGCACGTGCAAGGCTAACGCCAACAGCTCTCTCTGGCATTCTGCCAGCCGACACGCGAGCTGCAGCTCATCCGCGTGGCTGATGCGCGGGGCAAGCCGCCACCCTGCCGCGGGAGCTCGCAGCTGGGCAGGCGTCAAAACGCGGCGATGGGTCAGAGATTGCTTCACTCTAGGAAACCGGGGCCTCATCGGCCTGTTTCTCGTCGGAACCGACGAGGGGTGGGTCCAACCGTCAGTCGTGCAGCCCCCATGGCTGCGCATCCGGTGCTGGTCATCGGCGCTTCGGTGATCCGCGTGGGCGGAATGCCGACCGTCGCGTGGGCCGTGGATTTGGCGGCCCCCTCGCAGTCGGCCGTCACGAGCTGGGCCCGGTCGTGCACCCAGGACGTTGGGCGCACCTTGCCGACTCAATTTAACCTAAGACCGCGCCGATCGAGCGCAACCCATCGAAGCTGAAATCCCCCGGTAAGGTGATGGGCGCCTCAGCCCGCGCGGAACAGGGTTTTTCGGTAGTGGGCCAGCTCCGCAATCGAGTTTCGGATATCGACCAGAGCGTCATGCTCCCCCGCTGCAGGTTTGTCGAAAACGGCGCCGGCTCCAAACCATGCCTTGGCCAGTATCTTGATCGAGCTCACGTCGAGCAAGCGGTAGGTCAGGTATGCAGCCAACCCGGGCATGTAGCGATCGACGAACCGGCGGTCTTGCCAGATGCTGTTGCCGCACAATACCGCGCCATAGGGGCACCAGCCGGACACGATTTCCAGCATCGATTGCTCGGCCCGGCGGCACTCCGTTTTAGAGCGCCTGACCCGATCCAGAAGGCCCGTTTTTTCGTGCATCTCTCGTACGTAAGGCGACATTCGGCTGAGCTCGGACTCGGGCTGCCAGATATCGACGGCGAACTGTTCGAGCGGCTGCAGCTCGGAGTCGGTGATGACGAGCGCCGACTGGAGGATGACGTCCTTGTCCACGTCGAGCCCGGTCATCTCCAGATCGAGCCACACGAGGTGGTTTGGGTTTGATTTGCGCTGCGGGGCGGAGGCTGCGGGGCGTGACATCGACGATCCAGCCTAATGCGGCGGGCCGGTCCGCGCAAACAATCCGGCCCGGCCCGGCGACGTGCGGAACGCTATGTGCTGGCCACGAACACGAGCGTTGCCAGGGCAGCGAGCGTGCTGCTGACGCCGGCCAGCACGACGCCACGACGGACTAGCCGCTTCCGAAGCCTGCGGCAGGGCACCCCTTCGGAGCCGTGATCCGCGTGGCGCTTACCAAAAATGCTGGAGTAAAAGCAGACCCCAAAGGTCCCGGCCAGCAGGCAATAAGTCCCCAGCGCCAACGGTGCGACGAGCAGAAAACCGAAGCGCGCGGCGTGGCCCCATTCCACGAGGGCGAAGCCCAAACCGAGCGCGAGCCCCAACCAGAGCACCCCCAGCTGCAGGTGCCCGCGGCGAAAGCGCGGGCCCAGGTTGTGGCTGGTACACATCCGGGACATGAGAGACAAGGTAGCGCAGGCGGCACTTTGAGCAAGGGCTCGCGGAAACCCCCCGAGTTTGCCAGGCTGCGCCTCGTTGGTGACCTCCGGCACGCTTCCTCCGCTGCTGCAACTCCGTTCCGGGGAAGGTCGGGCGTTTGGGCTGGCATTTGCGCTGCTCGGTTTGACCATTGCGGGCCACACGCTGGTCGAGACCGCGCGGGACACATTGTTTCTGACCCGGCTGCCGCCCGAGCGGCTGGCGTTCGTGTATGTGGCGGTAGCCATCGGTACGCTGCTGGTGATGCCGCTGGGCGGGCGGCTCGTGCGCTGGGTCGGCTCGCGCAATGCGCTGGTCTTTACCTTACTGGTCAACGCCTTCGGTGTGGCGTGGTTCCGCCTACGCCCGCCGAGCACGGTGGGTGTGTTCGCGTTGTATGTGTTCGCTGGCTTGATGGCCACGCTGCTCGTGGCCCAGTTCTGGATCCTGGCGTCGACCCTGTTCACCGCGGCTCAGGGCCGGCGCTTGTTCGGGCCGTTGGCGGCGGGCGGCGTGCTCGGAGCGGTGCTGGGGGCGCTGCTCTCGGCGCTGCTGTTGATGGAGTACGGAGTGCGCCAGCTGCTCGTATTTGCCTCGGCGGCCTTCCTGTTGGCGGCTTTCGCGACCACCTTCTTCGATTCGGAGGAGGAGGTGGCCAGCGACGCCATGCTGGCCGCGGCGACGCTCAGGGCGCCGCGTGTGCCGTCGCAGCGCGAGCCACTCGTCTGGAAGGTGGGGCTGATCGTGGCCTTGTCGACGGCGTTATCGGTCGTCGTCGACTACGTCTTCAAGGCGCGTGCCGTCAGCTCGCTCCCGAGCGCCGAGCTGGCCGGTTTTTTCGCTCGCTACCATCTGCTGTTGAATGCCGCCTCGCTTGCGCTCCAACTGTTCTTGACGGGGCCGCTCGTGGCGCGGCTCGGGGTGCTCGGGGTGTCGCTCTTCAGCCCGAGTGTGCTGTTCGTGGGGGCAGGGATCGCCACGTTGAGTGGCGCGGCGCTGCCGGCCAGCGCAACTCTGCGCGGTCTCGATGCAGCGTTGCGTAATTCGGTGCAACGGGTCGGCCTCGAGCTGCTCTGGGCACCCATCGAGAAGCGCGAGAAGGCCGAGGCCAAAGGCATCGTGGAAGGCATCGTGGCTCGTGGGGCCCAGGCCGCTGCCGCGCTGGGTTTGCTCGCGCTCACGAGCACGGGGCTCGCCACGCTGCCGGTGCTCACGCTGATCGCTTGTGCGTTGGCCGCGTTCTGGCTGGCAGCGAGCCTGCGCATTCAAAAGCCGTACCTCGAGCTGTTTCGAAAGGCGCTCGGGCGAGGGGACCTCGAACGCGACCTGGCGGCCAGGGATCTCGATCTGACCGCGGTGCAAGCTTTGCTAGAGGCGCTGGCCCGTCCCGAGCCGAACGACGTCATTGCCGCCATGAGCTTGCTGGCCGATCGGGGTCGCGGCAGGCTGATACCCGCACTGATTCTCTATCACGATGACGCTCGTGTGCTCGAGCGCGCGCTCGAGCTGTTTGGAGAAAGTGCCCGTCGCGACTGGTTTGCGCTAGGCGAGCGCTTGCTCGATCATTCAGCGCCGAACGTGCGCGTGGCAGCGGTGCGGGCGCTGGCGTTGGCCGGGGCCGAGCCGGCTCTGGAACGTGCCGCCCAGCATTCCGATCCTCAGGTTCAGGCGCGCGCGGCGCTTCACCTGGCGCAGCTGAGGGGCCAGCAGCTCAGCCTGCAACCGATGGTGCAACGCGCCCTGCGATCGGATGGCCCGGACTCCGTATCGCACAAGCTGGCGCTGATCGAGGCCATGGGCGCCCACCCGAGCGCCGAGGGGCCCGGGCTGCTGCTCGAGCTCGCCAGCGACGCTCGCCTGACGCACGCCGCGACAGCGGCGCTCTCGGTGAGCGCGGACCCGAGCGCGATCGGCTTTCTCATTGAACGGCTGGGGACACGAGAAGACAGAGATTTCGCCCAAAAGGGTCTGGTGCGGCTGGGTCAGTCGGCATTCGAGGCGCTCGAGGCACGGCTCGCTGACCCAGCGACGCCGCGCCGCGTTCTGTTACACACGCCGCTGACCTTGGCCGCTTTCCGCAGCCCGGAGGCGGTGCGCGTGCTGCTGGGGGTGCTTCGTTCGAGCGAGCACGCTGGTTTTGTGCGCTACAAGGCGCTGCGCGGGCTGCAACAGCTGGCCCTGCTCACCAACCTGCCGATCGACTCCAAGCCCATCTTGGCGGAAATCTCACGCAACGCGGAGGAATACCTGCGTCTATTTTTGCTGGCGCTGCCGTTGCGTCATGACCAGCGCACGCGCGAACGCACGAGCCTTTCGCTCGTGCTCGGGCTGCTCGAGGACAAGCTGGGGCAGGCGCGGGGTCGGCTGCAACGGCTCGTGCAAGTTGCCCAGCGCACCGATGACATTCCAGGTGTATTCGCGGCGCTTGGCTCAGCGGATCGGCATGAGCGCGCCCGCGCCGCCGAGTATCTGGACGCGTTGGCCCGAGACTGGGAGCGCGGGCGCGAAGGTCCGGCGCAGATTCTGGGCTTGGTGGTCGGTGAGTTGTCGGATTCTGAACGGGCTCTGGCGGCGGAGCCTTTCGTCGGGCCTGCTCCGGCCACGACCGCACAGGCGCTGCTCGAATTGGTGAAAATGCACGATCCGTTGCTGCAGGCGTTTGCTCTGCATGCGGCCAGCGCGGTCGGCGCGGCTGTGACGCCCGGCGCGCTCCCGGCGTTCACACCGAAGGCCGGTGCAGGTTGAGCCCTCGCCCCGAAGAGTTGCGACTCGAGCGGGAGCTCTTCGTCCGTTCGCTCATTCCCGCCATGGGTGGCGACGCCGCGGTGAGGCTCGCCGGGGCCATCGAGCCGCTGGACGTACCCGCGAACAGCTGGCTCTTTCGCGCGGGTGCCCCCCCGGATCAATTCTACTTTTTGATCGACGGTCAGGTGTCGATGGAGATGCCGGGGCAACCGCCTTGGATCTTCGGGCCTCGTTCGCTGGTTGGAATGATTGACCTGACCCTGTGGCGTCCGCACCGTCGCGGCTGCCGCACGACGCGGCCCACGCGGCTGCTCGTGGGCCGCTCGACGGTGTGGCTGGACCTGCTCGAGGACGACGCCCTGCTGGCGCAGGGCGCCATCCAGACTTTGAGCCTGCAACTTCACGCGCTCTTTAGAGCCCACGGGCATCTGCTGCCGGCACCCACCTTCGCGTCTGCGCCGCGCTTCGAAGAACCGATGCTCTTGTATGAGAAGGTGCTGGTCTTGCGCGACACTCCCTTGTTTGTCCGCGCCGGAACACAGGCCATCGCCAGCCTGGCGCAGGTGGCGGAACAGGTGGAGCTCGAAGCGGGTGCCAACCTGTTCGCCAGGGGCGAAGCACACCGAACTTTATTCATCGTGGCAAACGGGCAGGTGGAGCTGACCCTCGACGCCGACCACACCGAGCGCTCTGGGCCGCTGTCGATTCTGGGCACGGCAGCGGCCTTGTCGGGAGAGCTCGGGGTTTATTCGGCCCGCGCCCTGACGGCCTCGGTGCTGCTCCGGCTCCGCGAAGAAGACTACTACGACGTCGCGGAAGAGCACCCTGAGCTCACGCGGGCGGTGCTGGCCTACCTGGCCATTGAACGAGAACGCATCATGGACCTCGCCCCTCCCACGGGATGAGGGTCATGAAACGGCTCTAGGGTCGCCGCCGCGAGCAGAACAAGCCCAAGGCCCCGAGCGCGGACCAGAGCAGCACACCGCCGCTCGCGTGTCCGCGGCCCACGGAACCGGGGCTGAGGCTACAGGTGGCGGTAGCTTCGGCTTCTGCGCTGCCCGAGCAGGCGCCGTTGGCGCACTCGCCCGTGGAGCTCGCCGAAGCGTCGACCTCGATGTTTAGCGCCGCGTCGATGGCGGCGATGCAGGACTCCAGGTTGCCGTCGTGGTCCACATAGTTGCCATCGCAGAAGAGCGCGCCCTCAGGCTCCTGACAGGCGACCTCGCAGCCGCCTTCGACCCGCGTCTTACATTGCAACGAGCCCGTGCTTTGACAATCGACCTGGCAGTCGACGTTCGCCCGTGCACTGCAATCCGCCTCGCAGCTCGCGTCGCACTTGGCCTGGCAGCTGGGGCTGCCGGGGGTGCCGCTGCAGGTCGCGTCACACTCGGCGGAGTAAGTGGCCTTGCAGGCCGCTTTACACTCGCTCTGGTTTGAATTGGCGCTGCACTCCGCGTTGCACTGAGCATCGGCTCGGGCATTGCAGTCGACCGAGCACTCGAAGCTCGGCGGATCGATCTGGCACTGTGCCAGGCATTCGGTGACGCTGCAGCTGGCCGTGCAACTCGCCTCCGCTTCCAGGTTGCACCTGCCCCGGCAACCCACCTCTAGCTCACCGGCGCAGGCCGCCTCGACCGCAATGGGCGTGCACTTTGCCTCGCAGCCGCCTTCGACCTCGACCGTGCACTGGGCGTCTGCCTCGATGTTCACCTCACCGCACGATTCGATGCCGGCGGACGCCGTCCGAAGCGGCAAGAGCAGGGCAGGGGCGATCAGCACGCTTACGAAATAGAGCTTTCTGTTCACAAGGACCTCATAAGGAAAAAGAGCGCCGGGATGGGCTTGATGTAAGACGGCCGCGCGCGCGGACCGCGCTACTCAGCATACGTGATTGCGGGTTCGCGGGCTTCCCTCGAAAGCGCCGCGCAGTGGGAGAGTCAACCACCTTATACCCGTCACCGACCTACTCCCGTCGCGGCGCTGAGGCACAAACGCGCCGCATGTGGCTTGCCAGCGCGCTGAGTGTGCGGGGTATGGTCCGCTTCTGCTGGGGCATGCAGGGGAAAACTTTCGATTGTGCGCCTCGGCTGATAGCGTACCGGGCGATGATCGTGATTGGCATTGACCCCGGTACGCTGCATCTGGGCTGGGGCGTGCTCCACGGCGAAGGCAATCGTGTGACGCACCTAGGCCACGGTGTCATCGACGCTCCCGCCAGCCACAGCCTCGCGGAGCGACTGGTCCTCTTGGACCATGGACTGAACGCGGTTTTGTGCAGCTTTCAGCCTGTGGTGGGTTCGGTGGAGTCGCTTTTTTTCCACAAGGACCCGCAAGCGGCGGCGAAGCTCGGCCACGCGCGCGGGGTCGTGCTGCTCAACTTGGCGCGCGCCGGCATGCGCGTGGTCGAGTACCCGCCGGCCCGGGTGAAGAACACCATCACCGGGCATGGTCGAGCCGACAAAGGCCAGATCGTGCGCATGATGCGCACCTTGTTGACGCTCGACACGGAGCCTCGCGAGGATGCCGCGGATGCGCTGGCGCTCGCCTTGACCCACCTGCGGCGAGCCCCCCTCGAGCAAATTCTGGCCGCTCGCACGCGCCGGCCGGTGGTTTCCACGACTCGCGTCCGCACCAAATAGGTCAGTCGGCCGATGCCCAAGAAACGGGGCAAGGAAACCGGGCAGCGCGGGAAGTGAACCGGTGCTTCGGGAGTAGGCTAGTAGCGATACCTTCGACGCGTTACGAGTCGCGTGTTCGGGGAAGCGTGTTCTTCGAGAGCAACCTCTTCGGAAGCAAGGAACGACCAAGATGAGATGGCTTTGGATGGGAGCAATGGCGCTGGGCGCCTCGTTGAGCTTTGCCCCGGCGCATGCCGAGGGGGAGGCTGCTGCCGCGCCGCAGCCTGCCGCGCCCCAGTCCAATCTGCCGGAGCTTACCTCAGAGGCCATCGCCGCGCGCGTGCAGTCGTTCTACGACGGGGCCAAGACATTTCAGGCGCAGTTTAGCCAGCGCTACACCATCTTCGCCTACAACAAGCAGAAGGAGAGCCAGGGGCGGGTGGCTTTCGTCAAACCCGGCAAGATGAGCTGGCGGTATTCGAGCAACGGCAACCGTGTCGTCTCCGACGGCCGTCTCCTCAAGGTGTACGAGGCGGACAACAAGCAGCTGTACGAGCAAGAGGTAGGCAAGAGCGCTTATCCGGCGGCCCTCTCCTTCCTACTCGGTGAAGGCAAGCTCAGCGCCTCGTTTGCGCTCAAGAAGCTGAACGCCGAGACGCTGAAATTCAAGGGCGGCTACGTGCTCTTGGCCATCCCGCGCGAGCCCACGCCCGCCTACCAGAAGATGCTGCTGTATGTGGACGGGGCGACCTTTCAGGTACGCCGCGTGCTGCTCATCGACGCGCAAAAAAACAAGAACGTCTTCGATTTTTCGGCGCCCCTGGTGAACCTCCCCGTACCCGCGAGCGAGTTCCAGTTCGCAACCCCCGCCGGGACTCAGGTCATCAAGCCTTAGGGCCCCGCTCTTGCGTGGTGCGCTGGGGCACCGGGCAGCGTAGGGCAGTGACGAGGGGGCAGCGTTCCTGTGACGCGCAGGTGACGGTGTGGTAACTCGCACCGCGGAATGACCCCCCCGGAGCCACATCTCCCCGCTGACGGCCGCCGCGGGTGGGTTGTCGGGCGCCCGACGTGGCCCGTCCAGGTTGCGCTGGGTTGGGGCCTTGCCGGCCTGGCCAGCGTCGTTTTCGCCCTCTGGGCGGGGCACCACCAGAAGGTGGAAAGCAGTATCGAATGGCTGTCTCATGCCGTCGATCTCGGGCGTCACGTGGGCCTGGGCCTTACCTCCATGACTCTGGTCTGGCTGTTTCGGCGCTATGCCGCGGCTTGGCCGCTTCTGGGCTGGCTGGCGCTCGGCGCTTTGTCACTCGGCCTGGGCGCGCTGTGCCTTCCTACAGACCTGGATGGTCTGGCGGACCGCAGCGGAGAGGCCTGGAACATGCCGCCTTCGCTGGTGCTGGCCTGTGTAGTGGGGGGCATCGCCGGGGCGGTGCCGGTCGTGGCGTGGCTGACGCAGCATCGCCCATGGGGTGAGTCGCGGTGGGGCCGCCGATGGGGCGTGCTGCGCCAGCTGGGCATCGGGTTGGCGGCCCTGGGGGCGTTCTGGCTCAACGTGTCCATATCACCCGGTGGCAACCCAAGTGCGCACCTCTACCTTTCCTGGCTGACGGGGATTCTCGCGGCGCACGCACTGCCGAAGCTCGAGGCGCCCCTGGTCGGTAGGAGCTCGGGCGGGCGCGCCCAAGTGTTGGCCGCTGCTCTGATATCCGTTGCGTCAGCTTGGGCACTATTTGGCCCGCATTCGAACTCGGTGATGATTCAGCTCGCGCGGCGGCCGAGCACATTGCACCTGCTCGCTTTATTTCACACAGATGGTGGCCTCGACAACGTACATGCCGCCGTCGCATCGCGAGCCGGGCCTTTTTTTGCGCAGCGTGAGGGGCTGCCCGCCATCGCGCCCAGTCGCAAACGTCCTGCTCCGGCGCCACCGATCGTGATCTTCTTCTCCATCGATTCGTTGCGGGCAGATGTGCTGAGCCAGGCCGAGCAGGCCAAGTACTTGCCGAATTTTGGCCGCCTGAAGGCGGAGGGTGCCAGCTTTTCAAATGCTCGGGCGCCCGGGTCGATGACGAAATACACACTCGGAGCCATCTCCAGCGGCAAGTATTTCTCGCAGCAGTACTGGACCCAGACAGGGAAAAATCGCTGGCCCGTCAACGATGCGAGCGTGCATGTCGCGAGCCTCTTGTCGGGAGCCGGCATATTTACGGCAGCATTTCCGGCCGCGGGTTGGTTGGGGAACAGAACGGGGGTGGTTCGAGGTTTCGAGCAGAACGCGCGGCTCTCGGACACGGGCTTGCCGGGTCGACAGGCGCACTGGGCCGAGGGGAAATCTCTCACCCATGACCTCGTCACCACGCTGGAGAACAACGCAGCTCGATCTGCCCTCTTCTGGGTGCACTACCTCGATAGCCACGATCCCTTTTATAAGGGTGGACGACGAGGCCCGAAGTTCGAGCGCTACCTGAAAGCCTTGCGCGTCGTCGATGGCCACCTCGGCGAGGTGCTGGAAGCTGTGACTCGGCTTGGGCTCGACGATCGCACACTATTCCTGTTGCTGTCGGACCACGGTGAAGCGTTCGGTGAGCACGACTCGCACAATCACGGCGCGACACTGTACGACGAGCTGTTGCGCGTGCCCTTGGTGGGCAAGGGGCCCGGCATCCCCGCCCGCGAGATTGACGTTCCAGTTTCCCTGATCGACCTCGGGCCGACGATCCTCGACTGGTTTGGTGTGCCCACGCCGTCCGCGTTCATGGGAGAAAGCCTGGTGCCATTTCTGCTGGGTGAGAGTCGACGCTTCAGCCGACCCATCGTGGCCGAAACCCGTCTCAAGCAAGCCATGCTGTTTGACGATGGCTACAAAGTCATTCGCGACCTGCGCCGGCAGACCCTCGAGCTGTACGATCTGAGCGCGGATCCCGGGGAGCTACGCAATTTGTCCGACCACGTCGACCCCGACCAGGAAGAGCACGTGCTGCTTTTGCGCAGCTTCTTCCAGGTGCACACCTATCGCGAGAACGGTTATCGGGTGCCGTACGTCAAATA
>JANOIG010000149.1:0-3321 GCA_031407405.1 Deltaproteobacteria bacterium | reverse complement strand
CCTTACCAGATGACCTTCACGCCATAGGCGGCAAAACGTGTGTCGCTGGTGACGACGGCGCATTCATCAATCAATGCCTGCGCAATGATCAGACGGTCGAACGGATCTCCGTGGTGTGCCGGTAATGCGGCGACTCGCGCGATGGCCTTCAGATCGATGCCCAGCTGCTGACCCAGCAGGTCTCGCACGGCTTGCGTAAAGAACTCTTCGACGGGGCAAGGCAGTGGCAACTTGCCGAGCGACGACTTGATGGCAAGCTCCCAAGCCGAGACGAGCGAGACGAAGACCGTATGTGATTCATCTCCCAAGAGCGCGTGCACCGCCGGAGACAATGCTTCCGGCGAGAGTGCAGCTCGATAGAGCGCAACCGTGTCGAGGAGAACCTTCATTTCAGGACGGCGTCGAACAGCTTTGCCACGGCCTCGTCCGAGTCCGCCCACTCGGCATCAGTTAAGGTCGGGAATTGGCCGCGCCAGCGCCCCAAATGGCGCTTTGGGGGCGTCACGGGTACCAATCGCACCACGGGGGTTCCGTTGCGAGCGATAATGATTTCCTCGCCGGCTTCCGCCTCATCGAGCAGCTTCGAAAACTGCCCGCGTGCTTCGTAGACATTGACCAGCTTCATAGTTGTTAGATTGGCTTGTACAACCTGTCTAGTCAAGCAGCGCTCGGGCTGTCATGAGGCAGCCAGAAGGCCGGACAAGCGATACCCACAACCGCCGAGAGCAGCGAGGACACCCTCAAATGAGGGTTCTTTCGAAGCTGTCTCCAACAGCAACCCCATTGGCTCGTGATCGGTGTCGCAATTTCCTTCTTGGTTGTTTAGCCACGAGGACCGCGATCGCAGGTCGTTCAACTCGGTCGGCAGGTGATGTCGTCAGCGGCCGCCGCCAGCTGTTAGAGTTCCGCGAGCTCACGCCACTCGCCGGGCGGTTCGTAGAGTTGAGGTTACGGCAGCCTCGGCACGCCGCTCCATTACTTCGCATAATATACATTATGTTAACTTTTTTGATACGGGTCCGAAATCGGCCAGCTGTGGGCTCGGACCAGTTGCTCACGCGATTCGCGAGGCCCCCTGCGTCCGTTTGATGGGTGTTCGAGGGCACCAAACGCAGCAAGGCCCCACTCGAAGCGCACCGTAATTTTCGGAGCGACTCCGGTGGGGCCCGGTTGGAGTCAACGGTTAGCGCGGCGTCGGCGTCGACGGACAGCGCGTGACCCGCGCGGCGTCACATGTCGAAGTCGTCGCCACCCATTCCACCCATGCCGCCCATACCTCCCATGCCTCCCATGCCGCCCATACCTCCCATGCCGCCCATACCTCCGCCGGGGGGACCGCCATGCGAGTGCGCCTTGGGCTTCGGCCGATCGGCAATGGCCACTTCGGTGGTGAGCATCAAGCTCGCGATGCTCGCGGCATTGGTGATGGTGGTTCGGACGACCTTCGCGGGATCAATGATTCCGGCGGCGAAGAGATCTCCGAATTCGCGCGTCACGGCGTTGTAACCAAAGGCGCCCTTACCCTTGAGGACCGCGTGCACGACGGTCGGCGCGTCCGCGCCAGTGTTCGCCACGATCTGCGTGATGGGAGCCAATAGTGCCTTGGCCACCAAATTGATGCCGGCGCGTACGTCGTCGTTTTCGGCTTCCAGACCCGCCAACGACGACGCGGCTCGAAGCAACGCGACCCCGCCGCCAGGCACGACTCCATCAGCGATGGCGGCACGGGTCGCGTGCCGGGCATCCTCGAAACGCGCCTTGCGCTCGCGCATTTCGACCTCCGTCGCCGCGCCGACCTTGATGACTGCCACGCCGCCCGCCAGTTTGGCGAGCCGCTCGTTCAGCTTCTCCTTGTCGTAGTCGCTCTTGGTTTCGGCGATCTCGCGCTTGATGGTCTCGATGCGGCCCTTGATGGCTGCCTTATCGCCTTTGCCGCCGACCAGCGTCGCGGTCTCCTTGTCCAGGATCGCGCGCTTGACCTTGCCCAGATCCCGAAGCTCGAGCGACTCGAGCTTCTGACCCAGGCCCTCCATGAACGCGGTGGCCCCGGTCAACGTGGCGATGTCCTTCAACATCTCCTTCCGCCGGTCACCAAATCCTGGCGCCTTCACGGCCGCGACTTTGAGCACGCCACGCAGCTTGTTGAGGGTCAGCGCGGCCAGCGCTTCACCGTCGATGTCTTCCGCCACGATGAGCAGCGCTGCCTGCTTTTGGTTGGCCAGCTCCAGCGCCGGCAACAGATCTTTCAGAGAGGAAATCTTCTTTTCGTGCACGAGCACGAACGCGTCCTCGAGCTCGACCACGAGTCGCTTCTGATCCGTGATGAAATACGGGGACAGATACCCGCGATCCCACTGCATGCCTTCCACGATGTCGATTTCAGTCTCCATCCCGCGCGCCTCTTCGATCGTGACGACGCCGTCGTTCGTGACCTTCTCGAGAGCATCCGCCAGCAGCTTGCCTATGGCGGCTTCCCCATTGGCGCTGACGGTCGCAATGCGCTCGATGTCGGCCCTGCCCGACACCTTCCTCGACTGCTGCTTCACATTTTCGCACACCGCCTCGGTGGCTCGATCGATGCCTCGTTTCAGGTCCATTGGCCTGAAGCCCGCCTCGATCAGCTTGACACCCTCGGCGTACAAGGCCTGGGTCAATACCGTCGCGGTGGTGGTCCCGTCACCCGTGTCGTCGTTGGTTCGGGAAGCGACCTCACGGACCAGCTCGCATCCCATGTTCTGGAATTTACCGCTGAGCTCGATCTCCTTGGCGACGGTCACGCCGTCCTTGGTCACCCCCGGTGCGCCCCAGCTCTTCTCGTAAGCGACAAAGCGACCTCCTGGGCCCATCGTCACCTTCACGACGTTTGCGAGCGCATCGAGGCCCAATTTGATCTCTTTGCGCGCCTTGCTGTGGAACGCGATCTGCTTGCTCATCGGGCTAAACTCCTTTTATCCGCTGTGCCGTCCGCCCCTCGACATGGAGGGCGATGGGCCGCCCGCTGGCCGAAGCCAGGCCGGGTCTTCTATGGATTTTGCGGCAGAACGTATGGCCTCTTTGCCAGAGGTCAAGCCCCAAACCTCCGACATGTCGCCGAAATCTGCGCCGGTGCGCCGCCAGGGGCCCGCAGCTATCGGCTTGCATTCCTCGATAGATGCAGGTATCTGCCTCGGCCGTCCCTCACGGTCGCCAGGCGCCGGCTTGAACCGGTGCCTAGCGGAGTGTATTGTTCGAGAATCTTGGGGGATCGTCTAATGGTAGGACACAAGATTCTGATTCTTGTTATCTAGGTTCGAATCCTTGTCCCCCAACCAAGATTACGCG
>JANOIG010000144.1:0-15115 GCA_031407405.1 Deltaproteobacteria bacterium | reverse complement strand
CCAGGCATTCCGCCGCCTCCGCTAGAACCGCCAGCACTAGCACCGCCACGGCCGCCCCGGCCACTCGAGCCACCCGCCCCGCCGTCAGCCTCGACCTCGTCAAAGACGAGGTCATCATCCTCACACGCGACCTGAAACGAGCAGCTCAGCACCGCGGCGACGAGCAGACGGAAGAAAGCACGGTTAGCCATGGTGACGATTTTAGTATCGTCCCAAGGAAGAGCACGGTCAACGACATTGACCCAGCTCACACGTCCGTCACAATGCCGGCGGCATGCGACGACTGACGTTCAGAGCGCCGCGGCGAGCGGTCCTGGTCAGTGCGGCCATCGCAGCTCTCGCAGCACTCGAAAGCTCGAGGCCGCCATCCCCCGCAGACGAGCAGAGCTCAGCGTCTGCTTCCGGTCCGCCCACCGCTACCGTCGAGCCCCGGCCCAGCTGTCCTGTCGATACCCTACCTGATCAGGGCGTCTGCATTCCGGTGCCGCGCGATGCGCGAATCGAGCCGACCGCTCCGCAACAGCTCGAGCTGTTACCCGGCAGAGCGGAGGATTACGCTCGCTATCTCACACCCCTCCCGGCTCACGTGGCAATTAGCGCGGGCCTCCGTCCGGGAATCTTCATCGCGGCACCCGCAGGCACACCCGTCTCGGTCATCAACCTGGAGTCTCAGGTGGCCGCCACTCGGCGCGTCACGCTACGCGCTCCGCACCACCGCTTGCTGACGCTGCATCGCACCCTGCGTAACGGGGCCGCGCGGGCTTACCTATTGAGCTACGACGGCGTGACGTTCGATCACCAAGCTCCCGACGCCGAGCTCGTGGTCGGTGCGAGCCTCGGCGAAATCCAGGCCCGCCCCGGCGTCACTGGCTTAACGCTGAGCGTTCGGCAGCTGCGTCAGGGCATCAACCCAGATCAGGTTGCCGTGGAGCGGCTGTTGCGCGATTCGCATAGCCTCGTGTGCGACCCGCGCAACGTGCTGCCGCCGAACCCGAGTTAGCGGCCGCCGATCCCGGCGACCGCTTTAGCTGCCTCAGGGTTGCCTACTCTAGCGCCGCGAAGGAAGAACCCGTGCAGGCCACGAACGTGGTGGTATTGGGCGTTAGGCCACGACCCACGAAGCGCAGAATGCGCCGCTCCGTCGGCCGGCAATTTTCGACCAGCTCCGGGTTGCCCACTTGTTGATCGGCGTCGTCTGCGACGTAACACCAACCCTCCACACCCGAAGCGTCCACATCCTCGCGGCAGACCTCGAGCGCGTTAGCGGGATTGCTCGGCACGTTTTGCACTTGCAGCACTTCGCACAGGCAGGCCCTGCTGCACGACTCGTCGGCCCCGCAGGGATCCCCGCGTTCGAGAGCCAACTGACCGCGCACGACCGAGCCCACCACGTCGCTGGGTTGTGCCCGAGCAGTAGCTGGGTCGCACACGCACGGAGTGTCAGGCTGGGGAATGGCCTCGACCAGATTGCAGGACACCGTGTCGTCCGCTGGGTTGATGATGAGCCGGCGCGGCAAACAGCGATCACCCAGCTGCTCTTTGAGCCGATCGACGATGGCTGCAATGGCCGGGCGATACCCGAAGTCCACAGCGTTCTGGTCGTTGACGTTGCGCGCACAGATGGATGCGACAATCGAGTTGGCGCCGTAGTCCTTCAGCACTTCGAGGTGACGAGTGCCGGGGTATGCCTTCGCGAAATACTGCGTCGTACCGGCAGGAGGTGTGCCCGGCGGCTGTTCACACAGCGGCCGGTCGTTATCGCCCGCATAACAGTCGCAAGCGTCCCCGGCCATCGGATCGCGCATCGCGCAATTCGTCGGCGGCGACAAGGGGAAGATACACGCATACTGCAAGTCGTCGGGTGTGCCGTCGGGGCCGTCGCCCTGAGTGGTGTCGTATTCGCGGCCGTTGATCGGGTTACCCGTGGCAATGCCGGTGCGCGGAAATTCCGTTTCGATCATCTGCAGCAACGAGGGTAGCCGGGCGGGCTGACTGGGAACCTCTGGGTTGCCGTTGGCGGCAGCGCGCCAGCGCACGCCGGGTGAGCCCAGGATGGCGTCCCAAGTATTATTCGCCTCCAGCTCCTCGGAGTTCTGGAAACGCAGGACAGCCGGGTTGGTGATGGGGCGGCCATTTGCGTCGATTTGCGACTGGATGCTCTGCCAGGGCACACCCACGATGCCACCGAGGAACACCAGCGACGGCTCACGCCCGCCGACATACAGCGGATTGTCCACGATGTTGGCGGCTGGACAGTTTGTGGTGGAGAGCTCGAGGTCACTCCAGCACAGCTTGAGCTGGCTGAGCGCGTTCACATAGCGCCGCGTCGGGTACAGGAAGTCCACGCCGAAACGCCGCTTCTGCTGGAAACAACGCAGGTTCTGGCCATCTGAGGTTGCCGGCAAGCGGTTCTGCAACACGTCATTGGCCGGATCTGCATTGCAGATCGGGTCCGCCGGGCAGCCGTCGGGTGGCCCCAGCGGGCAGGAGTAGCAGCACTTGGCGTTGGCATCCCGGGCGCACTCGGCGGAGCCGCGGAACATCGGCCGCGAGTCGTCGATGGCGCCGACGACCCAGGTTTGATTGCCGACCTGAGTCGAACAATCGTTTTCGTCGCTCAGCATGATGATGGCAACGAGCGAATCGGGACGCAGGAACGCCCGGCGCTGGGCCAGCAATACGTCATCGAGGAGGATGCGATTTTCGGCGTCGGTGGCCTGTTGCACGCAGTTCGGAGCGGTCGAGGCGTTGCCGGGACATTGGACCCGTACGAGCTGCCGATACGGAAAGGGATCGACCAAAAAGCGGTACCAAGACTCGAGCGACGCTTCCCAGCCGCAGCCGTTTTCGCCCACGTCTCGGACCATCTGCTGAAAATTGCGATTGAACACGCCGACATCCGTCGTGCCCGCGCGCCACTCGAGAAAGCCCGAAGCATTGGCGCCGGCGCCCTGGCCCCGCGCCAAGCTGCCCATCAAATGCGCCATGTCCACGCGATCAGCGAGGTAACGTGGGAAGCCTTCCTGCGGGCACGCCACGTTGGCACCGACGTCGCCCAAGCTCGACGACACCACCCCGATGTTGATGTCTTTGATGGGATTGAACTCTTGACTCCGGCCCATCGGGCACAGCTGGCCAGGAGCCGGCGGGTCATACTGGTTGCCCATCGAGTCGACACAGATGGGGTTCACCAGCCGGCTCACCAGGTCGGGCACGGCCAGCTGCAGGATGGCCTGCTTGTCGCTCATCGAAATCGAGTTATCGATCATGAAGAGCAGGTCGATTTTATCGACGGAGACCTGGGTGATCTTGTCCACGAAGATGTTCGTGGTGACGGGTGGCGGTGAGCCGATGGGGCGATCCAGACAGGCGGATGCGAACCCAACCAGTGGCACCATCATCAGCGACGCCGCGAGGACCCAGCGCCCAGCACGCCGCAGCAACGACGGCGCCCTTCTGGAAACTGAGCTGGAACCGGAGGCAGACGGAAACCCGTGATCAGAACTTCTGTGCATAATACTGCGTACCTGTTCCTTGATTAACATCTCTGAAAAGCTGTAGCAACCACCGAGCCAGGCTTTCAAGTGTGGGGAAGTCGGCGAAATCTCGGCACCAATCGGAGGCCGCTCGAGATAAAGACAACTTAGTTGTCGACCGTCGAAAACTTAGTTGTCATCCGTCGACGGGGGTTCGGAATCGAACGTGGCCGGCGCTGGTGGCTGGGCTGAGCTCGTCGGCTGTGGAATGGCGGTGGATTCGACGTCATGGGCGCCGAAATGGCTGCGCAGCGCCCGCACATGGCGCTGACCCACCCCGTCGATGGCCAGCAAGGCCCGGTCGCTTGCCAAGCGAATCTGGTCAGGCCCACCCACGTGCCGCAATAGCAGCTTTCGGGTCTTCGGTCCGATACCCGTGACAGCGTCCAAGGAGGAAGCCAAGCCCCGACGCTTACCGGCTTTCTTCCGACTTCGATTGGCAAAGCGATGCGCCTCGTCACGAGCGCGCGCGAGGATGAACAGCTCGGGAGCATTCGGCCTCAGCCCCACGGGGTTCTTCTGACCTGGAAGGTAGACTCGATCAATCACCTTTTCGCCGAGCGCCGTCTCTTTCTCCTTGGCCAGGCCGACGATGCTCAAGTCTTGCAGCCCGAGATCATGAGCCGCCGCCAGGGCCACGGCGAGCTGGCCCTTGCCACCATCGACCACCAAAAGATCAGGCAGGGCCCAGGTCGCACGCGCCTCCCCCACGGAGGGCTCGGCTTGTTTACCCCGCACGAAACGCCGCGACAAGACTTCGTAGATGGCGCCGTAGTCATCGCCAGCGGCGGCGGTCTTGACCTTGTACGAGCGATAATCCCGCTTGTTCGGGACACCGTCCTTCAGCGCCACGATTGAGCCATAGGTGTCCTGCCCGCTCAAATGTGAGATGTCGATGCACTCGATGTGGCGCGGCAGCACCGCCAGCCTGAGCTTGGCTTGCAGCCGTGCCAACCGCTCGCCGATGTCTTGCTCGGCCCGCCGCTTTTCCGCAAACGCGTGGCGCGCGTTGTCGAGCGCCAGCGCCAAGAGCTGCCGCCGGACACCCCGCTCCGGACAGAACAGCTGCGTCTTGCGCGGCTTGCGCCCGCCCTCTGCCATGGAGCTCAGGCGGCGTTCGTTCATCCATTCTTCGACGCCCGCCGCCGCTTCGGGCAAGACCGGGACGATCACCTCGTCGGGAATCAGTGCTCCGGGCGCGTCGTCACCGTAGTGGTCCCGAAGGTAGCTCGCGATCACCTCTTCGTCGGGCAGCTCCACGCGAGGCTGAGAGAAACTGGCCGCCTCGACCACCCTGCCGGAACGCACGTACAGCACGGACAGCTCGACTAAATCTCCCTCGCGGTACAACCCGACGACATCCTGATCCTTGTCGGTCACGGCCACCACCCGCTGCTGCTGGCGCACGCTTTCAATCGCTTGAACTTGGTCGCGATACAAAGCCGCCAGCTCGAACTCCAGATCAGCGCTGGCGCCCTGCATCCGCTGCTCGAGCTCACGGCTCAGCTCGTCGTGCCGTCCCTCGAGAAAAAGGCCCACCGAACGCACCTGCTGCTGGTAGAGCTGCGCATCGACGTCATACACGCACGGCCCGGAGCAGCGCTTGATCTGGTATTGAAGGCAGGGCCGCTTGCGGGTCTCGAAGTCCCGGTCTGAACAGGTCCTGAGCTGAAAGTGCTTTTCGACCAAATGCAGAGTGCGGCGCGCGGCCGTTGCCGAGTGGTAGGGGCCGAAGTAGCGGGCCCGATCCGTGTCTGGACGCCGAACTAGGTCGAGCCGGGGCCAGGGCTGGGCCGGGTCGAGCCGGAGGGTGAGAAACTCCTTGTCATCCCGCAGCTTGACGTTGAAGCGCGGCCGTTGCTCCTTGATCAGGCTGTTCTCGAGGATGGCCGCCTCCTTCTCCGTCTCTGTAACGAGAGTTTCGAAGCGCCCAAAAGCGCTGCGCAGAAACGGCAGAAACGCGCGCTCATCGCTACTGCCGGCTTGAAAATAGCTGCGCACCCGGGAGCGAAGGTTCTTGGCCTTGCCGACATAGAGCACCTCCCCGCGCCGGTCCCGGAAGATGTAACACCCGGGCCGAGCTGGCAGGGAGGCGAGGCGGCTCTCGAGCTCCTCGGGCGAGAGCGGCGGCTCGAGTGGCTGACGCGCCTCGGTGGGCGCAGGATCCGAAGCTGGCGCGGAATCAGAGGGCGGCGGGCACTCGCTCATTTCTCCAGAGATCCTAGTCTTCGCTCGATATCTTGACGACTCCTCGCACGACGTTGACGAAAAGGTCGTCGTTGGCCATGGATTCGGGCGCGGCTAACCCATGTCCTACAGCTCTCCCCTCTCCCGGCCAGAAGGCCATCGGTTGTTCGTCTGGCTCGGCGTTGCTGCCGCGCTCGGTACGCTGCTCGGTGTCGCCTTGATCCCCCGGGCCAACGAGGCTGGCACCAGCTCGACTTCCGCGGGAGTCGAGCTCTACGGACGCCTTCTGCCCTCAGACGGCAACGCTCCCGCAACGGCCTTGGCCCGGGTGCGTGAGCGGATCGGAGGCTGGTTCCACCTGGAGCTCCCCGACGGGGGCACGCAGCGCGTCAGCTACGGGGCGCTGGGCGTCGAGCTCGACCGCGCGCGCTTGCGGCGACTCGTGGAGGACGCGCGCGACCCGGCCAGTCTGCTCTCGGAACGGCACCGGCACCGCGCCCCAAGAGGACCCGTAGAGCTCGTCGTTCCCGTCCGACTCGACCCGTTGCGGGCGTGGCCCACACTCCTGTCTCTGAAGGATGACCTGGACCAGACCGCGCGTGACGCGCGGCTAGACCTCGACCGTAATGCGCTCATTCCCGAGCGGGCGGGCCGCCTACTCGACGTGGACCGTAGCTTGAGAGCCATCGAGCAGGCCGTGCAGGAGGGCGCCGAAAGATCGGCGCTCGTGTTCGAGTATCGCCAACCGCGCCGCCTGGCGGCCCAATTGACGGGCATCGAACACGGGGCAACGCTCGGCTTTTTCGAGACTCCTTACGACGAGGCGGCGCGCGCCAAGGATCGCACTTTCAACCTGCGTCTGGCGGCCTCCCGGCTCGATGGCTACGTGCTCATGCCCGGCGATGAGTTCGATTTCAACGCGGTGGTCGGGCCGCGGGACGAGGCGAACGGCTATCAAGTCGCGAAAGTCATCGCCGAAGGGGAGCTCGTAGATGGCATCGGGGGAGGTACATGCCAAGTCTCCGGCACGCTGCATGCGGCCGCGCTCTTCGCGGGGCTCGAAATCGTGGAGCGGCATCCCCACACACGACCGAGCTCCTATATCAAGCTCGGGTTCGACGCCGCCGTCGTGTATCCCACGATCAACTTCAGACTGAAGAACCCGTACGACTTTCCCGTGGTGTTACGCGAGACCGTGGCGGCCGGTCGGGTTCGAGCGGAAGTTCGAGGCCTGCGTCGTCCCTACACGATTACCGTCGTGCGAAAGATTGAGGCAGCCAGAGCGTTCGAAGAAGTTCAGCGCCTCGATGAATCATTGCCAAAAGGGGTGCGTGTCTTGGCCCAGAGGGGAGTGCCCGGCATTGACCTTCACCGCTACCGCATCCGCCGGGACGGCCCGCACGCCGTGCGCGAAACGATCGTCGATCGCTACCCGCCAACAGCCCAGCTGGTTCGCATCGGCGTGGGCGGCGCATCAACCGCCAAGGCCCGGCCAGCGCATGATCCACAGCCTGAGTATCTCGCGGACGAGCTGCTGGTGATGAGCCAGCCCACCGAATTGGACGCGCCGCTCATCGAACAGCGCACCCCGGGCCGCTTTGGAACCCCGGGTTGGACTCGAGACATCGGTGCGCCGGCCTGGGAAGGAAACCCCTGAACGCCGCAATCGGCCAGTCGGCGAGGGAGTTTTTAGAAAATTTTGAAACCGAAACAGTATGAAATGACTCGATAATATCGCATAGGTAAGCCGCGACCGACCGTTCGGGTTCTCATCGGGAGCGAAAGGTTGTATGGGGCTAGGGTGGCCGAAGCGGGCCTTCAGGATCTGACTTTCCGACAGTTGACGACATGGTCACCGGGGACGATATTCCGAACAACCGCACGGTTAGCTAGCTTCGACGACCTCGATGACGACCTCGAAATGACGACCTCGACCGACCGGTCGAGATAGCCCAGTAGAACCTATGACGACTGTAGATCCCTCCGCCCAGCAGTTCCACCCCATGAACGAGCAACCCAAGGATAACGGCGCGACGCCGCGCAGCGTGGACTGGAACAATCCACGCGTGGCCGCGATCCTCGACGCAGCCGCCAAGTGCTTCGCGCGCAAGGGCTTCAGTGCGACGACGCTGGCCGAAATCGGCAAAGAGCTCGGCCTGCGCAAAAGCATCGTGCACTACTACTTCGCGAGCAAAGCGGCCCTGATCCACGAGGTGCAGAGCTATACGTACCAAAAGTATCTGGACCGCGTGAAGGAGGCCATTCAGGCGGCCGGTGGCAACGGGGATCCGGCGCATGTCGCCATGCGGGCCCTATGGGCTGCCGTGGGCGAGGGTGACGTGGGCCTGAACATCGAAGTCTGGAGCGCATCCAGGAACGACGAGGAATTGCGCCGCCGGGCCCAGGCTCTGCAAGAGGAGAAGCGCAAGGTCATCGAGGATGGGCTGCGCGCGCTCTTGGGCCCCGCCGGTGCGAACAATGTGCCCTTGCGGCCTCTGAGCACGCTGGTGATGAGCGTGCTGAACGGCCTGGCCGTCTCGGAGTACGTCGAAGGCCACGATGCGCAAGTTCAGAAATCCTACGAGATGTTTCTGTCCCTGCTCGCGGCGGGCGGGAAGCAGCCTAGCACGTTGGCGTCCGGGTCCCAGGCCGCAGCTCCCCCTGCCAGCGCCTGAGAGCGGCAAAAACGGCGGTACGCGGCCGCGCGCATGGTCTTCGATACGATTCTGGGCCAGCCAGCGGCCGTTCAGACCTTACAGCGAGCCCTTTCGGCAGGGCGCGTCCATCACGCTTATCGGTTCGAGGGGCCGAATGGCGTTGGAAAAGAACAAGCCGCGTTCGCTCTCGCCCAAGCGCTCGTCTGTACAGAGAGTCCAAATCTGGGGTGTGGGTCCTGCTCGGCCTGTCGCCGGGCCGTGACTCTGTCATCGGAAGAGCCGCAAGTCCCCCAACACCCCGACGTCGTTCTGCTCGAGCGGGGTCTCTACCCTCCCGGCGTGCTCGGTCGTACTAGCCCCGAAACGACGGGGCTCGGGGTAGAGCAGGTGCGTCGCATCGCCATAGCTCGCGCCGCCTATCCTCCGTACGAAGCCGCCCGGTTGATCTTCATTTTCCGAGCGGCGCACGAATTGACCCAAAGCGCCGCAAACGCGCTGCTCAAGACCCTGGAGGAGCCGCGGGCAGGAGTGCATTTCGTATTGATCACGGATCAACCGCGGCGACTGCTAGATACGGTGCGGTCACGTACCCTACCGATCCGCTTCGGCCCGCTGCCGGATGCGGTGGTTGCGGAAATTCTGCGTCGCAACGCTCACTCAGACGACGAGAACGTGGTCGCCTTGGCCTCGGGCAGCGCGCGGCGAGCGCTAGACTTATCTGAACCGGAGCAAGTCGCTCGACGCCAACACTTCGTCGAGGCCGTGCTGGCCACGACCCGAGCGCCGGACCTGGGCGCGGCATTGCAGCTCTCTTCCACCGAACAGCTCGAGCGGGCCGCGCTGACCCAGGATCTCGGGAGCCTCGCGCAACATTTCGCCCTCGGCGCGCGCCAGGAGGCGGCCAATGGGGGCCTGGCGCAGCTTCAGCACAACGCAAACTGCTACCAAGAGGTGCAGGCCGCCATGCTGGCTCTCGAGCGTAACACCCCCCCAGCCCTGGCATTGGAAGCGCTCATCGCGCGGCTGCGCCGCCATTGAGCGAAGCTCCTCCGCCGAGCAGCGCGTGCAACCGCGAAGCGGTGGCCGTAACCATCGGCAAGCCAGCCGCGGGCAGCAGCGCCGAAATCATGGCTCCCGCATCCGCGTATTCGGCCACCAACGCCGCCCGCTCCGGCGTCAGCCCTCCGATCGCAATCAGCGGTACCCCCGCAGCGCGACAGCGGCGAGCCGCCTCCGCCAAGGCGGGCAGTCCGACGACCGCCTCGGCATCTGCCTTGGAGCCAGTGGCAAAAACGGGGCCAAAGGCGACATAGGTGGGCCGGTGTGCCAGAGCCCCATCCACTTCTTCGAGGCGGTGCGTAGATATCCCGATGGCTAACCCAGGGGCCAGCCGACGCGCATCGGTGATGGCGAGGTCCGTTTGCCCCAAGTGTACCCCCGTGCACTCCGCCAATACCGCCAGATCCGGACGATCATTGGCGAAAACCGGTATTCCCAGGGGCGCGCAGCGGGCCCGAATGGCCCTCAGCAGGGCCAGCGTTTCTCTCGCGCCAAGCGACTTCCCCCGCAGCTGAATGGCCGCTGGCCCAGCCGCTAGTAGCGCATCCACCATGGCCAGAGGCGCCACGCGGCGCTGCGCCAGAAAATCGACATCGGCGATCGCGTATAGGCCTCTCACCCCCAGCAGCATAACCGATCCGCGCTCGATGGACCGCTCGGGTCGAATCGACAAGCTGACTATGCTAGCTGTTCTGCCTCATGTTCTACCGGGTCATGCTCGTGATGGTGATGTTTGCGTCGCTCGGCGTGGCGACGGCTCGGCGCGCCGTTGCGGCGCCCCATGCTGCGGCGGGATTGATCGAGCTGGCTCAAAACCTGAGAGTCGAGGTCGTGGAGAACGGTCCGGACCAACTCTGGACCCTACACGTGTCGAACCTCGGCTCGACTCCGATCGGAATCGCCGCGGACCCCGGCCTGCTCTGGTTCGAGGTGGCAATTCCCGGTCGGGCCGCGCCGCACACGTGTCGCCTTCCGGATCCGCTCTGGCCGAAGGTCATGCGCCGCCGCGCAGAGATGGTGCTCGGGCCCGGTGAGCGTTTCAGCCGTAGATTCGATGCGCGGTTTTTTTGTTTCGATGATCTCGATCAGGAGGTGCTCGTCCCGGGCGCGCGCCTGACGCCGCATTTCGGTTGGCCCCACGCCACACGGGTAGTTTGGGTCAAAGGCAAGCGCACCACGCAGACCTTGCCACCCGCCCCGCCATTCGTAGGCTGGAACATCCAAGCCGAGCCGGAGCCACCTGTCGCAGCGGAGGACTCGGAGATCCCGGAGGCAGAGCTCGGTGACCCAGCCGCCGACGCCGCGGAGCCCACCCAGTCGCGGAAGCTGCCCACCGAGGGGGTCAAGTACATCGTGGGTGCGACCCTCGCCCTGTCCCCCGAGTATGCGAAGTGGTCGGAGGAGCCACCACCGCCCAACCTCGAGCAACCTCTGCAACTGATCCCGCTGGGGGGCTCCGACGCCGAGGATGAACGAAGCGCAGCCATCACCGTCGGTATCGTCAACGGCTCGAGCACGGCGCAGCAGATCTTCGTTCGCCGAGAGTTGATCGAGTATGAGGTGCACGGTCCCGACGGCATCTTCGAGTGCCAGCCCGCAGAGGTAGGCCCGCCAGACTACGCGTCATTTACCAACCTGCAGCCGCGGCGCACCGAAAGCTTCGTAGTTCGGCTGATCGAGATGTGCCCGCGCGGCAGGTTCGCTCGCCCGGGTTTGTATGAGGTGTACGCCGCCCTGAATTCCAAGCATTCGGGGCAGCACTTGAGCCTGGATGGTTTCGTCGGCATGCTCGAGGCTCAGCGCCCCGCCCTCGTCCGGGTGAGAAGCGGAGACCGCTCCTCCTTCGTGCGGGGAGCTCCAATGGTAGCGGGCCCCGCAGGCCAAGGCCTGGGAGTCCCAGGGGCGCCGCCTAACGTAAGCGGCGGCGCCGGCGAGGCCCCCCCCGACGGGGCCCAAGGCGCGCCCGACATGGCCGCCCCCCCTGACCATGAAGGCACAGGTAATGTCGAGGAGGCTCCCGCTCCAGAAGCGCCCGCCGACGGCACCGCCGTCGAGTAGAGTGACGTGATCTTGAGCGGTGAAGCAGAGCCCAAGCTTACTGTTCGCGCACCTCTTGGACTCATCTATGCGGGCCTGGTCAGCGCGGCGCTAGGGTCGTGCGCGTTGTCACTATGGGTGGGGCATGGTGACCTCGCCGATGAAAGCCTGCGTGACATACTGTTGCGCCTCCGGGCCCACCGCCTATTGGCAGCGTTCCTCGCGGGTACGGCCTTGGCCGTGGCGGGTGTGCTGGTCCAAGGGCTATTCCGCAATCCGCTCGCCAGCCCATCGGTGATTGGGACTAGTGCCGGCGCCAGCCTGGGCGGGCGGCTGTCGCTGCTCGCCACTCATTTCCTGCTCGCCACCGGCAGCGTGCCTTGGCTTTCACCGGAGCTGCTACTGCCGGCGGGCTGCATCCTCGGTGCGCTCGGCGCGCTCGCGGTGCTGTTCATGGTGACCCGAGTCAGGGACGATTTGGTCGTGCTCCTGCTCACCGGGTTTCTACTCTCATCCTTGTTCATCAGCCTGGAAGGGTTCGTGACGAGCCTCGCGCAGGAGCGTTGGGAGCTTTCCCGGGCGGTGTTGAGCTTCGCGCTCGGTGACGTGAGCGGCGTCGGCCCCCGGCAGATCGCGCTCGCCGCACCTCTGGTCGCCTTTGGTTGCGCGCTTGCCTGGACGTGGTCAATACCGCTCGACTTGATGCTCACGGGCGAAGAAGAGGCACGGAGCCTGGGTGTGGAGCTGGGCGCGCTGCGCCGTTGGGTGGTCGTGTGGACTGCCGTGCTCACGGCCGCCGCCGTGTCTATCGGCGGAAACGTGGGGTTTGTTGGGCTGGTAGTGCCTCACGCTCTGCGCCCGCTCGTGGGGGTCACCCACCAGCGATTGATCCCGGCGGCGGCGCTGGCGGGTGGCACGTTCGTAGTGCTGTGCGACATACTGTGTCGAGTCGTACCGGGCCGTAGTGAAATCCCCTTGGGCGTGATCACCGGGCTGGTGGGCGCGCCCACCTTTCTCTGGTTGCTGCTCAAGCAGCGGCGCGACCTTTACGCATTCTAGCGTTGGAGCCTGCTCACCGTGCAATCTCCACGAGCCACTGAATGGGTAAACGCATGCGCGGCCGTGCTGGCGGTCTCTCTCTCTACGTACGCGGCGCTGATCAGCGCGCCGAGCGCCGAGGCCCGCTCGTTAGCGCAGGGTTGGCAAGGCCTGCCGATAGCCGAGCCTGTCACCCTGCCCGACGGCGGGCGCGCCCTAAGAGACGCCACGGATGTGCTAATTCGCCTGGAGCCCTACGCACGCATCGCGTCAGGCAGCCTACTCACCGACCCACTGTTGCTGCTACTCTGCTCGCCGGAGAACATCGTCAGCTTCTCGGGCCGGGCACCGCTCACCCGCGACGCTCACCGCTATGCGGGGAAACCCAGCACGGACGCGACGCGCAACATCGAGCAACTCTTGAAGCTGAAGCCCGATTTGGTGCTCGTCAACAGCCTCGGTGAGCGCGCCTGGGTTGACCGCTTGCGCGAGTCGGGGCTCGTAGTTTTTGACTTGGGGCCGATGTGGGGAGTACAGACATTTCTGCAGAGCGTTTCCGCCCTGGGTGAGTTGACGGGGCGCCCGGAGGTTGCGCGAGACCTGGCGGCGCACTTCCTCACACGGCTCGAGTCGGTGGCCCGGCACCTCCCCGCAGCTGATCGCCGCAAGGCCTTATACATCAACATTTACGGCAGCCACATGTATGGGGGGACTCGAGGCTCCAGCTACCACGACGTGCTCTCGTACGCCGGATTGATCGACGTCGCCGCCAAGGACTTTCAGGGTTGGCCGACTTACACCCCCGAGGTGCTGTTGACCTTGGACCCGGACGTCATCGTGACACACACCGGCCTGCGTTCGTCATTGTGTGAGCGGGGCGAGCTCGGAGGGCTCACGGCGTGCAGCCCGCGCGGAGCGGTCATCGAAGTGGACGGGAACCTCGTGAGCGACGCTGGCCTAGGCATGCTGGATGCCGCCGAGCTCATTCACCACGCCGCCTACCCCAAGAATGGAGTGCGATGACCTCCACCCATCAGATCTGCGCTCGTGACGTGCGTGTGCGCCTGGGCGGGCGCTGGGTGGTCGACGGGGTGGATTTCGACGCCGCGGCAGGTCAGATCACCGCCATTGTTGGGCCGAACGGCTCGGGCAAGACCACGCTGCTCAGGGCGCTCGCGGGCTTGGTCGAGTTTACGGGGCGCATCACTCACGGCGCCGACGACCTGCGGGCTCTCGAGGCGGCCAAGCGCGCCCAACGCGTCGCCTATCTGCCTCAACTTTCACTGCTCAACGCCATGCTCAGCGTGCGCCAAGTGGTCGCCCTCGCTCGCTACGCGAGCCAACCGGGGCTGTTGTCCTCGACTCGCGACGACGACGCTCTGGTTGACCGTGCGTTGGCTCGCACCAACCTGTCGTCGCTCGATCGACACGCTTATCCCAAGCTGTCCGGAGGCGAGCAGCGGCGGGTGTTATTGGCTCGGGCTCTGGCCACAGGGGCGTCCACGCTGCTGCTCGACGAGCCCACGGCATCACTCGACTTGAAGCATTCACTGGCGCTTTTCGAGCTACTCGGCAGCCTCGCTCAGGAGGGGTATTGCATCGTGGTCGTGCTGCACGACCTCGATGACGTCCAGCGCTACGCTCAGCATGCCACGCTACTTGACGCGGGCCGCGCTCGGATGTGTGGCGCGCCAGACAGCGCCGCATTTGAGCAGGCCGTCGAGCATATCTACGGCGTCTCGCTGGTGGCCAGCGACCGCTTGGGTTTTCGTCTGCGACCGAGCCCGACAGGCCCAGTGAGCGCGCGGTCATGAGCCTCACTCTGGTGCTGGGCGGCGCCCGTTCCGGCAAGAGCCGTTACTCGCAGCAGCTGGCTTTACAGCTCTCGCCACGTCCCGTGTATGTGGCCACCTCGCGTCCCTGGGACGACGACCACAGGCTGCGCATCGAGCGCCATCAACGCGAGCGCGGGCCCGAATGGCGTACCCTCGAATGCGAGCTCGAGCTAGGTTCGCTCGCCCTGCACGGCGAAGTGGCGGTGATCGACTGCGTCACCTTGTGGCTGTCGAACTTCTTTGCCGACGTGGGCGCTGACGTCGACGCCTGCGTCGCGCGCGCTTGCCGTGAGATCGAACGGCTGACGGAGATCGAGGCGCGGCTGATCGTGGTCTCAAACGAGCTGGGCCAGGGCTTGCACGCGCCAACCGAAGTGGGCAGGAAGTTCACCGACCTTCAAGGCCTGGTCAATCAGCACATCGCGGCCCGCGCCGACAACGTCGTCTTGATGGTAGCGGGGATTGCGCACTACGTGAAAGGTCGGGCACCAGACATTGGCTGAGCTCGGCGAAGTGCCGCTCGAGGCGCGACCTGATGTTCTGGCGGCACCTCGGCGGTTGTGCCCGCCGCCCCTGCGCGGCATGCGCGCCGCGTTTGTGTTCTTGTCCCGCGTACCGCTCGGCGGCTTCCCGTATCGGGCTCGAGACTGGCACTGGGCTCCCGCTCATTTCCCGCTGGTCGGCATCGGCGTCGGGGCCGCCGACCCGGCGGGGTTGGAGCATTGCACCCCCCCGGCGCGAGGGGGGGGGGGCGGGGCGAACCGCG
>JANOIG010000139.1:0-5058 GCA_031407405.1 Deltaproteobacteria bacterium | reverse complement strand
GGGGCTTCTGGTTGGTGCCGCCGTCTTAATCGGCTTTGGCAGACCCAATAGTGGCCGTTCCGTCATCCTCGCCCCCAGCTCTATCCATACCAGACGGCTCAACGCGAGCCTCCCACAAGCGCACTTGCTCCTCGATCAGCATTTTTGGTGACGTCTGCTTCAGCGAAAGTACCAAAGCTCGCCTCACGTCAAGAGTGAACTGCTCCGCCTCCGCATAGCTCAACGCGCCCAAGCGCTTCATCAGCGACGCAGCGCTGATGGCGGGTTTCCCATCCAGCGACCCGAGAAACCGGTCAAGATACGACGCCAACTGTTTTCGTGTTGGAGCGGGCAATGCGAGCCGCAGCTGAAAGCGCCGCCACACAGCGCGATCGAGCAGTTCAGCGTGGTTCGTCGCTGCGACAATAATCGTATAGGCAGGAAGCTCATCGACTTGCATCAGCAGCGAGGTCACGACGCGCTTGATTTCACCAGTCTCGTGGATGTCTCCCCGTTCCTTGCCGACGGCGTCAAATTCGTCAAAAAATAGTACGCAAGGTGTCGTGCGCGCGTAGTCGAACACGCGCTTCAGACGACCGGCGGTCTCGCCGAGATAACTACCAATCATGGTCTCGTAACGGACGACGAAAAACGGAATCGCCAACGTCTCGGCAATAGCCTCGGCGAGCGACGTCTTTCCGTTGCCTGGAGGCCCGACGAGAAGGACACGGTGGCGTGGATCGAGGCCATGCGCTCGCAGCAGGCTCGCGCGGCGCTGCTCTTCCATGAAGAGTTCCACGTTGCGCCGACACACCTCAGGCAGGACGAGATCTTCCAACCGCCGGCGAGGCACGACTTCTGCGATGAAGTCGCGCCCTCGTGCCGATTCGGATGGCAGCGCAGCGTGATGGCCGCCGTTACCATTCCCGTTGACGCGTACGACCTGGGTGAGCCTGTCGGCCAGCACGGTGTGCTGCTTCGCCCGCTCCTCGGCAATAATCGCTTCTGCCGCAGTGCGAACACCGTGCTTGTCTCCCGCGACGCCGGCCTTTACGAGGCTGATCAGCAAGTCGCTGCGCGCCATATGTCCTTGTGCGTCTGCACCCGTTGCCTCGGTCCTGTGGTTCAACTAGGGAATGGGTATACCAAGATTTCCAGGCAATGCGTGGACTTACACAGAATCAATGGTTTCCGATAGTTGCCGAGGACATCATCCGGCACCCGCGCCAGAAGTTCGACCATTTTTCTGCGCTTCGATGGCATCGACACGAGGGCAGCGCTGCGTGAGGATCGCAGTGCAGCCGATCCGTCCGGTCAAGCGTTCACTGCTAGCCCCACCGCAAGGCCCACCCTCAACTATCGAATGACCGCCGTTGTCGTCGCTTGACCGAGCGAAGCGTCCAAATACGAGGCACCACTTGCTCGACGGACATCTACACCGCCACATCATTCCCTTCATCGACAATCGGTCCTGCGGCGGGGCGCGCACTCGTGCCGCGCGCTGACCCAAGGACGAAAGCTCTTCACACGACCCGCTTGCTCCCTTGCCCGTGACTCGTTATCAGACGAGTGCCATGCAGCTGCTCATTACCGGTGGCGCCGGTTTCCTCGGAAGTCTGTTGGCCCGTACTCTGCTCGCACGCGGCAACCTCGCTGGAGCCAACATCGAACGTTTGGTCGTCAGCGACCAGGTGGCGCCGGCCGCCGATTTATTGGCGGATCCGCGCGTGGAAGCCCGCACCGGCCCGCTCTTGCCCGAGTGCGCGGCGCTAGCCAAGGAACACTGGGATGGAGTTTTCCACCTCGCCTCGGCCGTGTCTGCGGAGTGCGAGGCGGACTTTGAGCTGGGGTTGCGCTCCAATCTCGACACCACGCGCGCCTTGCTGGATGCGTTGCGCAGCGCCGGTAACGTGCCACGGTTGGTGTTCGCGAGCTCGGGTGCCGTGTTCGGTGGCGATCCCCCCGCCCTGCCGCTGCCGCGTGTCGTGCTCGACGCTACGCTGCCACTGCCCCAAACCTCGTACGGCACGCAGAAGTTCGTGTCCGAGCAGCTGATCGCGGATTACACGCGCAAAGGCTTTCTGGACGGGCGCGCGGTGCGCCTGCTGACTGTCACGGTGCGACCCGGCAAGCCCAATGGCGCCGCATCTGGCTTTCTCTCCGGCATCATTCGGGAGCCACTCGCGGGGCTGCCCAGCAAGTGTCCGGTCGGGCTCGACGCCGAGGTGGCACTGGCCTCCCCCGAGCGTACCATCGCCGCGTTGATCGCCGTGTACGAGGCCAGCCGGGAGCGCTACGCGGGGCGCACCGCGTTGAACCTACCAGCGCTCAGCGTACGCGTGGGCCAGATGCTGGACGCACTGGAGACAGTGGCCGGGCCGAGCGTGCGAGCGCTCGTTCGCCTCGAGCCCGACCCCAGCATCGAGCGCATCGTGAGGACCTGGCCGGCGCGCTTCGAGGCCGAGCGCGCGGCGGCGCTGGGATTGAGCGCTGACCCCGACTTTCTGAGCGTCGTGCGTCAGTACCTGCGCGATCACCGGCAGGCCGTAAAGGTCCCGCTGATCCCGGTCTGACCACCTTGCTCAGCAGACTGCTGGAAGAACCTGCCGTTGACGGCCGTGCGCCAGCACACGAGCCCGATAGCGCGTCGGGCTCATCGCGAAATGTCGGCGGAAGATCCGGGAAAAGTACAGCGGGTCCTGGTAGCCGGCGCGCAAGGCGACGTCGGCAATGCTCAGATCGAGCGCCGCCGCATCCAACAATGAACGAGAGAACTCGAGCTTCAGAAGCCGGCTCGCCGAGCTCAGCGGCTCGCCGAGAGCGGCTCGCGCGCGGCGTGAAAAACTGAACCGGCTCATGCCGAAGTGTTGCGCCATCTGATCGAGGTCAAATGGCTCTGCCATGCGGTCGATCATGTACTGCCGGAGTCTAGCTTCGGTCAGACGGGGCTCGTCTGACGCCGGCAACGTGAGCAGTAACGCGAGCAAGCGCGCGAGCTCGGCTTCGGTCTGAGTCATCCACAGCGTCGTCGAGGGAGCCCGGCTCTCCAGGGTCATCATCGACTCCAGGATGAGCATCACCTCTGGCCAGCGCGGATACTCGAAGAACGCCGCTCCAGCGTGCCTCACGCTGACCACTCGAGCCATGCGCAGCGCCTCGTGCCCAGCGAAACGACAGAAGTAGTGATCGTAGGGATCCTGAGCGTCCGCGATCAAGAGACCGGTGTCCGGAGACGGCAGCACCAGACCGAGGAAGCCCGCATGCACGCGCTGTACGCGCCCCTTGCGATGATAGAGCCCCGACCCGGCACGCACGAGCGTGAACATGGCATCGTGATGATAGGTGCCGGCGGTGGCGTGATAGGGTTGTGCTCGAATACGACCCAACGTGCGGATCCGAAAGGGCAGGCGCGTGGGCGGCGACGGCGGCCGGACTGGGAGCGGGGGCAAAGGCTGCATGAGCAATATTTTCCTTATTGTTGTTTTGGTGTCCATGTCGATGTCGGCTAAAGCGTATCTGCGCAAAGGCGCAAAAGGCGTCATGAGCAACATCGTCCATGTACTGCAACGTCGGGTCCATTCCCTTCGGCGGGGCCATTGGGTATCGGTGGGACGGATGGTCCGGCGGGCCGCGCTGCGTCCACCCTTCGCCCCAGGGTCGAACCTACGGCAGTTGAGACATGACGCGACAAACCAACGTACGAGGCTTACTGCGCTGGCTCCTCTTCGGGCTGGTCGGCAGCGCGTGTTCCGAAGGCGCGCGCTCTCCCATAGCGGCGCCGGGGCTCTCTGCCGATTCAAGGGCGCCACGACCCGAAGCGCTTCCAAACGTGCCCGCCGCGACCGAAATCGTCTATCTCTCCGGGCGCGGCACGGACGACGCCGTCGAGTGGGAATTCATGATCAACGCCGGCCGAAACGCCGGCGCTTGGTCGACCTTACCGGTGCCGAGCAACTGGGAGTTTCACGGCTTCGGTGATTTCCAATACGGCCACAACGCATCGACGGAAATAGGAACATACCGCCGGAACTTCGACGTGCCAGCGACGTGGGCAGGGCGGCGCATCTTCATCACCCTCGAAGGGTCGATGACGGATACGGAGGTCAGCGTGAACGGGATGAGCGCTGGACCCGTGCATCGAGGCGGGTTTTATCGCTTCAAACATGAGATTACCGGTCTTGTCCAGGTGGGCACGGAGAACCAGCTCGATATCGTCGTCGCCAAACAATCGGCGGACGCATCGGTCAACGCGGCGGAACGCGAAGCGGACTACTGGACGTTTGGCGGGATTTATCGGCCCGTCTACCTCGAGGCGTTTCCGCCGCAATTCATCGAACGGTATGCCGTCAACGCGCTCGCCAACGGCGAGCTGACGGTCGACGTCTTTGTGCAGAACGTCGGAGAGGCGGCCGAGGTAACCGGTCGGGTGTCTGAAGCGGGTGTCACGCTCGGCGCTCCCTTCTCATCCACGCTCGAAGCGGGCGCAAGCACCACCCGCCTGTCGGCGAGCTTACCTGGCGCGCGCCCGTGGAGCGCGGAGAGCCCGAATTTGTATGCCATCGAGCTCCAGCTGCGAACCGCGAGTGACACCGAACATGTCGTGAGCGGCACGTTCGGGTTCCGGACGGTGGAGGTCCGTGTTGGAGACGGAATCTACGTCAACGGTAGCAAGGTCATGCTGCGCGGCGCCAACCGCCATTCCTTTTGGCCCGAGTCAGGGCGCGCGCTGAATGAGCGCATCTCTCGGGACGACATCGAGTTGATGAAGGACATGAACATGAACGCGGTTCGCATGTCCCACTATCCGCCCGACAGGCACTTTCTGGACGCCACCGATGAGCTCGGCATGAATGTCCTCGATGAACTCGCCGGCTGGCAAAGCCCCCCCTACGATGAAGCCGTCGGCGCGCCGCTCGTGCGAGAGATGGTGACCTTCAATGTCAACCACCCGAGCATCCTATTCTGGGACAACGGGAACGAAGGCGGCTGGAACGGGCTGCTCGATGACGACTTTGCCCAATGGGACCCGCAAGCGAGAACGGTGCTGCATCCATGGGCCAATTTCGGCGGTATCAACAC
>JANOIG010000118.1:0-27169 GCA_031407405.1 Deltaproteobacteria bacterium | reverse complement strand
GCGCCGTCGCCGAAGAAGAACGCCTCGCACTGCTCGCGCAGGATGGTCTTCGCGCGCGGCGACATGAGATCGAGCCGGTACTCGTTGATGAGCATCTTCGAGTGCTCGAGCCATTTCTTCCAGGCTTCCTTGGAGACGGAGTCGAAGACCCGCTGGCCCAGCTCGCCGCGGAAGGGTGGTTTTTCCAGGCCCTCTAGTTGGGCGCCCAACTTGATGCAGGTGACGGTTCTGGACATGTCGATGGACCTCTCCTCTCTGCAGGGCGACTCGCGAGCGCCTAACGCCCCAGCGTCGGGCGAGCCATGTAGCGAAACAGCTCCGAATCGGTCGACATCACAATCTCGGTCTCCGGCGTAATCGATTTCTCGTACGCTTCTAGCGTCCTGACCAGGGCGTAGAACTCCGAGTCTTTGTTGTAGGCACTGGCGTATATCCGGGTGCTGTCGCCGTCGCCTTCACCTTCGAGCTTCTGCGCTTCCTGGTAGGCCTTGGCGAGCAGAATCGTGACCTCCTTGTCCGTGGTCGCGCGGATCTTCGAAGCTTCTTCCGCGCCCTCGGAGCGGTAACGCTTGGCCTCGCGATCGCGCTCGGCCCGCATGCGCTGGAACACGCTTTCCTGAACATCTCTAGGCAGGTCGGCGCGCTTGATGCGCACGTCGACCACATGAATGCCGAAGTCCTTTGCTTTTTCTTGTACCCGAGTGGTCACCGCCAACATGAGCGGGGTGCGGCCGTTGCCGATGATATCGCCAAACTGGTGGCTGGATATCTCGCTCCGCATCTCGCTTCGCACGATGTCGTCGAGGCGCAGCGAGGCCCTGACCTCGTCACGCACGGTCTTGAAGAACAACAGTGGGTCGACAATCCTCCATCGCACCACCGGATCGGCGACCAACTTTTTCTTGTCGAGGGTCAGGTAGTCTCCCTGCGACGTGTCCCGGCCGATGACCCGGCGTTCCATCCGGTGCACGTCCTGAATGAACGGCGTTTTGAAATGGAGGCCTGGCTCGGTAGCGCTCCACCTGTATTGCCCGAACTGCGTGACAATCCCCTGTTCGGTCTCGTCGATCACGAACATGGACCCCATGGCGAGAACCAACGCGGCCACCACAGCGACGATTACTAGACGAATCATCAGCGCTGCCCTCCCTGCGCAATACTCCCCTGAGCAACGCTCGGCGTGCCGACATTACCCTGGCCGGAGCTGCGCAGCGGCAAGAACGGCACCGCGCCGTCGAGAGCGCCTTGATCGATAATCACCTTGTTCTTGATAGGCCCCAACACCCGCTCCATGGTCTCCAGATAAAGCCGCTGACGAGTGACGCCCTTGGCCTTCTGGTACTCGGCCAACATGGCGTCGAATTTGTCGGCGTCACCCTGGGCGCGCAGCACGCGCTGCTCTTTGTAGGCTTCGGCACCGCGCACGATGATTTGCGCTTCGCCGCGCGCCCGCGGCACCTTGTCTTCCTGGTAGCCACGAGCTTCGTTGACCAGTTTCTCTTTGTCTTCGCGAGCCCTCGTCACGGCGTTGAAGGCGTCCTTCACCTCGTCGGGAGCGTCCACGGCGTCCAGCTTGACCTCGGTGATCTCCAACCCTCCCTCGTAGTCGTCCATCAAGCCCTGGAGTAGCTCCCGGGTGTCCGCCTGGACTTGCTGCCGCCCGGTGGTCATCACGTCGTCGATATTGGTGCGCCCGACCACCGAGCGCAGCGCCACTTCCGAGGCAATGTGCAAGGAGCGCTCCGGATCTCGCAATCGAAACAGATACTTGGTCGGGTCGGCAACGCGGTATTGGACCACCATGTGCACCTCGACGATGTTCTCGTCGCCGGTCAGCATCAGGGCTTCTTCGTTCACGGTCACCTCGCCCTTGAAGCCCACCTCGACGCGGCGCACTTCCTCGATGTTGACCACGTCCACCGACTCGGCAAGGGGGAAGGCGTAGTGCAGCCCGGGCCCCGCAGTGCGATGTTCGCCTCCAAAGCGACGCACGACCCCCTGCTCACCCGGCCCGACGCTGTAAACGCCCGTGATCACGAGCCCGAACAGCAGAATGGCTCCAAGCAAGGGCCCAAACCGCTTCAGGTTGGTCCGGAGGACATCTGAGACCTCCGCAACTACCTCGGAAATATTGGGCCCCGACCCATCGTCATCAAACCTCGATCGCATCGCCGGGCAGCGTAGTGCCCCGACCCGGAAGTCGCAACCCTGAGCCAGCCCCATTGGGGCTTCCAGCTTGACCCCCCTTCAGGCTTGTAGCCGATAACCCACGCCCCTGACCGTCAACAGGTGCTGGGGGTCGGCCGGGTCACGCTCGAGTTTTGTGCGCAATTGCATCATGAAGTTGTCGATGGTTCTCAATGTGCCGTGATGCCCGGGCCCCCACACATGAACCTGAATTTCGTCGCGCCCAAGCACTCGACCCTCGGCCTGTACTAGACACCATAGGATGTCGAACTCGGTCGCGGTCAGGGAAATTTGCTCGCTCCCGCGCGCGACCTGGCGCGTGCGGGCGTCGATGGTGAGCTCCCCCACTCGAACGACGCCGGCCTTTGGCGTGAGGTTTTCCGAAACAAGAGTGTCGGACGGAAGGCGTTCTTCATCGACCGGCCCGGTTTCTTTGAACACCGGCCGGCGGAGCACGGCCTTGATACGAGCCAATAGCTCCGCCAGGCCGAAGGGTTTGGTCACGTAGTCCTCTGCACCAAATTCCAGCCCCCTGACGATGTCGAGCTCCGCATCCCGTGCCGAGAGCACGATGGTTGGAACGCGAAAGCCTTCCGCTCGAAGCTGGCGCAGGACCTTGAACCCGTTCAGCCGGGGCAGCATGACGTCCAAGATGATGAGATCCGCCTCCCCGCGTCGAGCCAGGCTCAGGCCCGCCTCGCCGTCGTCGGCGACCTGAACCGTGTACCCCTCCGCCTCGAGGTTCATGCGCAGGCCCACGATGATGCTCGGATCGTCTTCGATGACCAGGATGTGCTTGCCCGCGGCCGCGCCGCCCGCAGCACTCGTCGCGCTCTCTATCATGCCTTACCCGTTCTGGCCTCGAGGCTGGGCACTGCTGGGGCGCCGCGCAGGACCGGCAGCACGATGGTAAACACACTGCCCTTCCCGGGGGTGCTGTGTAGCTCGATGCGGCCACCGTGGGCTTTGACCACGTGCTTGGCAATGGACAGGCCCAGCCCGGAACCTTCTTTGACGCGAGACAACCGATCATCGACTCGGTAGAACTTCTGAAAGATGCGTTTGTGCTCGCGAGGCGGAATGCCGAGGCCGTTGTCCTGGACCGCGATCCTGACGTGGCGATGGGTGGACGTTACCCGCAGCGTGATCTCCGCAGGATGCCCACCGTATTTGCTGGCGTTGGTCAGCAAGTTCAAAAGAGCGTCGCTGATGGACGCGCACTCGCCCCACAAAGCCGGCAAGTGCTCTGGCAAATCTAGAGTGACCTGGGCGCTCTGACGTTCGCGCACTGCCTCGAAGTCGCGGATGGCCTGCTTGACGACGACGCTCACGTCGGTGGGCTGCATGTGATACTGGCGCCGCCCACTCTCCATCCGCCCCCAGTCGAGCAGCCGATCAATCAGATCCTGAAGCCGGGCGCCCTCGCGATTCAGCCCCGCAATACAGGTATCCACAGCTTCCGGATCCGTACGGCGTAGCGCCAGAGTCTCGGAAAAGAGCCGAATCGACGTCAAAGGGGTCCGAAGCTCGTGCGACACCTTGGAAACGAAATCGCTCTGCAGCTGCGAGAGGTTGGCCTCGCGCCGCACGAAAACCCAAACCAGGATCACTCCGGTGACCGCTGCGCCGCTGAGCGCGAGCACCAAGATCCCCATCAAGACATTCAGCTCGGCCTCGCCCCGAAACAGCAGCACCAGGCCCACCGCGAGCAAGAGGCCGCTCGGCACGATGACCAGGCTCACCAGGAACAGGACGATGCGGCGGTAGCCGAAGGTGGTGATGTCGCGAGCCATACGTCACGGAATATTACCAAATCGGCTGAACAGAGGCTCGCGACGGCCTCACGCCTCCAAGTTCTCGCGTAGCGCCCTCGAGAGCTCGGCGACGCTCCAGGCCTGGGCTGGACAACCGCCCAGGTGATGCGGGGCATCCCCACTCGCCACTTGCGCCACTTGACCCAACACTGGACCGGCGTCGACCAGCAGCTCGATCACATGGCGCAGCTCAATTTGCAGCTCGAAGTCATTCGGGTCGAGCGCGAAGGCCGCCCGAGCGAAAAACCCGAGCAAAAACACCCAGCACGTGCCCTGATGGTACGCTGCCTGCCGCTCGTGCATCGGACCCCGAAAGTCACCCCGGTAGTCGGGATGCCGCGGCTCTAACGTGCGAAGACCCATGGGCGTCAACAGCCTTTCGCGCACGCGCTCGATGATCGCCACCGCCTGCCAATGGGTGAATAGATCGGGATCGATGGCCAACGCGATGAGAGCGTTCGGCCGCACACTCGGATCGCGAAAGGCGCCCGGCCCGCCCTCGTCGATGCTGATGCAGTCAAACGGATAGCGCGTCTCAGAGCACCAAAAACGCCGCGCAAAGGCCGCGCGCAGCTCTGCCTGCGCTGACAACGCCCGCGCCTGCAGCGAGGGGTTACCGTAGTGCGCGCTCAGCCGCGCGAGGGTGGCACAGGCCCGACCCCACAAACCCTGCAGCTCGACCGCAAGCTCGTTGCGCGGCGTCACCGCGACCCCGTCCGCCCGCGAATCCATCCACGTGAGAGGGGCCCCATCCACGCTGCCGTTGGCCAAAAGCCCCTCGGCCGTGCGCCAAATCACCTCGCGCCGACCGCTGCTCACCCGCTCGAAAATGCCCTCGAGGACCGGGTACAGCTCCGTCCTCATGAAGTCGTCATCGAGCCCCGTCTTGTCGAGTAAGCGCTCGGTGGCTTCGAACAGCCAAAGGCTGGCGTCGGCGGTGACTTGCGGGGAAACGCTGCCCGCCTCGGCCACGCCTCGCGTGAGCAGCCCATCGATGCGCGCGCCGATCACCGTACGCAGGACGCTTTTGGCAGCCTCCACACGACCGCTGGCCAGGTACAGCCCGGGCAGCGAGATCAACGCGTCGCGGCTGCCGAGATCGAGCCACGGATAACCCGAAATGATGCCCCGACGTTCGCACAGGTCCGCACGAAACTGCTCGGCGCCGATGCTGAGGCGCCGCTCGGTGAGCGAGTACTCGTCGCCTGGGTCGAGCGCTTCGAGGGCCTGACAGGTCTCTGCCATGCAATCACGCGCGGATGCCTTCGGCAGGCGGCCGAGACCGAACACCAGGTATTGGGTCTGCCCCGGCTCGAGGTCGAGCTCGAACGTACCCGGCGTCCACAGGTCTTCTTGATGATGAACGCCCCGGTTACGATCCACGGGGTACTCGAAGCGGCGCCACCAATCCGGGGAGCCCATGAAGACGCCAGAGTGACCAAAGACCACCGGTGGGAGCTCCAGCAAAGGTTGGATCTCGACTTCTCCATGCCGCATGCTGACGGTTTGCAGCATGCCTCCGTGCTCGTGAGTCACTTCCGCCATCGGGCGCATGGCAAACAGCGGCTTGAGCGACAGCCGAGCCCGCCGCTGCCCCTCCCACGTATACGACAGGACCGTCGCGCTCTCGCCGCGCGCCAGACAAAGCCGTAGAGTGAGGCTCGACCGGCCGAGCTTGAAGGTCCAGCGTGGGATCGGATCCTGCGCAAAACTCTCGAGCAACCGATAGCCGGGGGTGGCTGCCACGCCAGGAAACTGGTGCGTGGCGAGTCGATAAATGCGCTGACCCACCGACACCACTGGGTCCATTTGGCTAACGATGACGTAGCGGCGCAGCGGTGGATCGAGGCTGGCGACGAGTAACCCGTGATAACGGCGGGTGTGCATCAAGGCGAGCGTGCTCATGGCATACGCACCCGCCCCGTTGGTGTGCAGCCACTCCCGCTCTGCAGGCTCGAGCTCCCCGTGCGTCACCTGGCGTGGCCAAAGCCGGTCCCGCTCTGACGCACCATCGATGCTGTAACTCACATCTGCCTCTGAGCCGCCAGCGCTCGCTCGGCGGCAGAGTAGAGCTCGGCCAGGTCCGGCGAGCTACCTAGCCAAATCCGAATCGCCGCAGCCGCCTGACGCACCAGCATTCCGAGCCCTCCCCTGTTCACGACGCTAGCGGCTTCCGCGGCCTGGAGGAAGGGCGTCAGGGGAGGATTGTACACGACATCGATCGCAACGGCGCCAGGCTTCAGCTCCCGCCAGGGGATCCACTCGCTCACTGCCTGCCCCGGGCCCGCCCCCCGCATCCCGGCGCTCGTCGCCTGGATGATCACGTCCACTCGCGACAACATGCACCGGAGCACCTCGGGCCGCCGATCGCTGACACTCTCCGGCCACGCCCAGACCGTGGCCCCGAGGGCAGCGAGCGTATCTGCCCGCTTCCAGCCTACCCGTGGCATTTCTGCCAGCCAGCCTCGGCTGCTCACCGCCACCTCCGCTAGCCCCAACATGCGGCACGCGACCACAGCGGCCTGGGCGGCTCCGCCAGCTCCGATCACCGCGGCGCTGCGCGGGCCCGCGTGCAGCGCTGCTATCTCTTCCGCCAGCGCGACGGCGTCGGTGTTTGACGCCGTGATGCTGCCGTCCGGCTCGCGGGAGAGCACGTTGGCAACTCCCGTGCTGCGAGCAGACTCATCGGCTCGATCGCACAGCTCGAGCGCCAGGCGCTTCCACGGCACCGTGACGTTCGCTCCGGCGATGTGCCCCGCGCGCAGGCGTTCCAGCTGAGCCCGCACGCGCTCTTCGCTCGGGCAGTCCACGACCTCATAGCGGTGAGGAGCCTCGAGCGCGCGATAAGCGGCCGCGTGAATGGCGGGGGAGACAGAGTGACCCACCGGATGTCCCAAGAGCACGAAACACTTCGCCGGGCTCATCTACGGCTCCAAATCCGTCGGAGCGATGGCAGCCTGCGCACCCAGAGTGGCCTCTTCGGGCTGGACCACGCGTGCATGCAACACCCCTTGGTGAAGCCGGACTCTGATCGGCTCGTCCAGCCTGACCGACTGCGCATGTGTCAATACGCGCCCGTGATCGCCCGTGACGATGGCATACCCTCGAGCCAGCACTGTCAACGGGGAGAGCGCCGTGAGGCGAAAGCTCAGGGACTCGAGTCGACTGACCTCTCGACTGCGGCGAAGCCGCATCGAGGAGTGAAGCCGCCTCGGCAGCGGAGACAGGGCGTGCGCCTCGCGCTGCAAACGACGTTGCATGGCCACGCGTAGCCGAGCCTCCAAGGGTTCGAGCTCCGCGCGCGACCCCAGAACCACGAGCTTCGGATGTCGAGACAACAAGCGCCGCTGCAGACCCTTCATCCGGGCGGCGAGCGAGCTCAAGCGCCGCCCGAGCGCGCGCTCGGCGCGTAGCCTGTGCTCATCGAGGCCCTGCTGGTGTTGAGCGATCACAAACCGGGGGTCGCTGAGCCGAGCCCGGAGCTCTCGGGCCAGCGCAGCATCTTCGAGAACGCGTGATCGCATGGCGCGGCCGAGCTGCCGCTCGAGCACCTGAAGGCGAGTCACGCGGGCTCGCAGCTCCGGCACGACCAACTCGGCCGCCTCGGAGGGCGTCGCCGCGCGCACATCGGCGACGAGATCGGTCAATGTGGTATCCACCTCGTGGCCCACCGCGCTCACCGTCGGCACGCGCAATGAGGCCACGCGGCGCACGACCCGTTCATCATTGAAGGCGATCAGGTCTTCGCTCCCGCCGCCCCCCCGACCAATGATCACGACCTCCACTCGGAGGTCGCGATCGATGCGATTCATCGCCTCGATCAGGCTTTCAGGCGCGTACTCTCCCTGCACCAGCGCGGGCGAGAGCACCAGGGTGACGGGCCCACGCCGAAAGGCGACGGTTCGGATGTCGTGCAGCGCGGCGCCATGTAGGCTGGTGATGATGCCCACGAAGCGCGGTGCCGCAGGCAGCGGCCGCTTCCGCTGCCGCTCAAATAAACCCTCGGCCCGCAGCTTCAATTTCAGCCGTTCCAGCTGTTCGATGAATGACCCGACGCCGACCGGGCGCAGGCTCCCAATCACGAACTGCAAACGCCCCCTGGGTGCCCACAGCGTCGCGCGCCCCAAAGTCTGCACGCATGCACCGTTGAACAAGTGATGCCGGGCGCGCAACGCGTCCATGCGGTACATCACGCAATCGAGGCAGGCATCCTCACGCGGATCCTTCAAGGAAAAATACACGTGGCCGCTGGCGGCACTCTTCAGGGAAACGATCTCCCCCTCGACCCACTCGCGGCCGGTCAGGCTCTCGACACTGCGCTTGAGGCGCCGAGCCAGGTCCGCCACTGAGATGACCTGGATATCGCCTGGGGCCGCAGCAACCACGGACCAGCTATAACAGCGCGGGGCGGCGGAGCCCAGCGCGAAAGCTTCCACTGGGCCGGTTGCAGCTCGCGCGAACGTGACTCCTGAGGCGGCACGGGGCCATTTTCAATCGACGTCCACGACACCCAGCCGTTGGCCCACTTTTTTTTGCCGTCTTTTTCAAGAAACCTTCATCAAAATCGAAAGCCTCTTCCAGCGATTGGTCGATCGTCGCCCAATCCAGCGGCCCCGATGGATCGAAGATCGCAATCAATAGGGGGTTATCAGCATCGGATTTGGGAAGGCTTGGCAGCGCAGCTCGAAGCCGGCGAATGTCGTGACTGAGCTGTTCCGCAGCAGCGGGTGCCTCCAGCCCCGCTTGCCATGTCACATTCACCTCACGGTCGACGCGCATGCTGCGATTGGTGAAGTTAGCCGAGCCTATGCTCGAGAATTCATCGTCCACGATCATCAACTTCGAATGGATGAACGTCGCGGGCGCACGCTCGGAGTCAGTAGCGACTGAGCTCATCAGCAGCCTGAATGAGTGCCCGTAGTGTTCGGCCACGTCCGCGATGAAACGCCGGGTAACGCGCTGTCGATTGCCGAGGACAAAATCCTCTTTCGGCGAATCGGCGCCGTCCGGCATCACCAGCACCAACTGCAACTTGCTGCGCTCGCCCTGTCCGGAGTCGTCACATTCGGTGCGGCTCAGTGCGACGACGCGCCCGCTCACGGGTTCCCCGCCGCCCTGCGTCAGCCGCTCCAACCCGAATGGATCGACGCCGGCTTCTGGATCGGGCCCCGATGCCGCCGCGTTCGACCGGCTGAGGACCGGGGCGGCGCTGCTCGGCAGCTCTGATGCTTCACCTCGGGCGCGACGCCAGCTCTCGACAAATAGCTGCTCCAGGCAGCCTACGACGGGGCCACGCACAGCGACCTGGATATCGTGAAAGGGCTTGTACGGTTGGCCGTGAACGTCGATCCGATCGGCGTTGTGCTGCTCATGGCGACGGTTGTCCCGGCGCGCGTCGCACAGGTCGAGCCCGCCCAAAAAAGCGACCCTGCCATCCACGCACGTGCCAGCGTCCAACACGTCGTGCCCTCCTGAATCACGCCAGCGTTCATGTGCGAATGTCCTGGCTGGGCTCGGGTGGAGCAGAAGCATTACTGATCGTCAAATCGACAACAATCGGCAAATGGTCGGAAGCGCTCCGGGTGAAAGGATCGCGAGGAACGGTGACGTGCTCCACCGCGAGATCGCGCCCGATCCAGACATGGTCCAATCGAAGCAACGGACAAGCTGCCGGCCAGGTCGCCCGCGCCGACCGCCCGCCCGCCCGCTGGGCATCGATCAGCCGCCGTTTCAACCAGAAGTAGAGCGGTGAAAGTGCGCCAGCGTTGAAATCTCCGCAGAGTATCAGACGGCTCATCGTGCCAAACAGGGCGGGAAATGCTGGGGAATCGTGCGTCGCCAGGAGCGCCGCGTCCCCGCCGAAGAGCGCTCTAAACTGCACCAATCTTTCAATAAAATGGATGCTCAGGTGCGTATTGACCACGTCCAAGTCGCCGCCATGCTCGAGCGACAGGCGAAGCCATTGGGCGGCACGAACCTCGCCTCGCAGCACCGGCAGAATCCCTTCGGCCCTGAGCTCGTAGGGGTGCCGCGTGAGAATCGCATTGCCGTAACGCCCACCGTCGGTGTCTCTGGCGCTCGTAAAATGGGCCGACAGCTCGGTGAGGTCCGCGAGCCGCCGCGCCTGGTCGAGGTTCCCGGACCGGCCCTGACCCACATCCACCTCTTGGAGCGCCACCACATCCGGCGAAAAACGCCGGATGACTCGCGCAATGCGATCCGGTCGACACAGACCATCTGACCCAACACCCCCGTGTGTGTTGTAGGTCATGACTCGAAGGCGCCGGGGTTGCCCCGGGGCGGTGGAGGTGCTGTTCAAAACCCTTTGCGCGCCACGGCTTGATCGCCGGGCTCGATTTCCTCGTGTGACTCCGTGACGAGCGCAAGCGACGAATACTTGTGCGCTCGGATCACCCGCAACTCTCCCACCACCTCTTCCGGAAAAGTCTCCTCATCACCGTCGAGGGGCGTCTGCTCCGTCTCGACCCACTCGGGCACATCCATCAGGATGCGGGTGCGAGCCATTACCGTGGAGGAGACCAACGTGCGTCGCCAAGCATCACCTCGGCGCACGACGAACAAGCGGTTGCCTGGCTTGAGCCCGTCATTGGCTCCGCGATCGATGAAGACCACCTGATCACGCCCGACGAATTCGTGCGGGTACATGCTCGTGAGCACGCGAGCCCGCAGATCCACCTGGCTCGACGTGGGTGGCACCACATAGTAACGCCTACCGACGGGCCCAACCTTCGCGCCGCGCTCGATGACATCCAGCGCTTCAATCAGCTCACCGCGAGCCACTCGGTTCGGTGCATCCCAGGAGTCGATCTTCACGGTGCCCTTGAAAGCGATGATCTGACCCGGGGGGCGTCTCGCACCCGCCGTATCGGGAGGATCCCGAACCTCCTGGAAGATGGTCATGAGCTGCCCCAGCTGGACCTCCACGCCGGGACGCAGGATCATGTAAACTTCGTTACCGTCGGCCAACAGTTGTTGCTCGTCCCGTGCACCGACGATTTGGCCCCACACGTCCTTGTCTGGGTCATCGATGTAACCGAGATCCCGCAGGAACACCGTGTCGGTGGGCACGAGCGAAGTACGCCCCACCGAGCCACTGCCCAGCGTGCCACCGCGAACGCCGCCGCCGCCGAGGTCGTTGCTTCCGGCCACCGGCGACCGGAGCCGCAGCTGGTCACCGGGATAGATCCAATGCGGGTTCTGTAGCTGCGGATTGTAGCTCCAGACGCGCGGCCAGAGACGCGAGTCATCGAATTGCTCGCCACAGATGCCCCACAACGTGTCGCCCTTTTTCACGATGTGAAATGCCTTGCCTGGGTCGCCAGGGCTGGCGCTCGTGCCTTCATTCCCCAACACACCGAGCGCATCGGGATTCCCATGAACGGTGGCGGCGCCGCTGCCAGGGCCCTGCAGATCGAACGTGTCTGGCTGATTGATGTCGCTCTTGGACTGGGCGCTCGAGGGCAGATGAGAATCTAGATTGGTGCCGGCGGCGGGCACCCAGGGCGTCTGATAGGACGACGTGGTCGTAGTGGTCGACGGCGCCGCCTCGACCATTTGCCCTGGCGGGCTCGCGCCGCGGGTACCGGCCTCGCTGGCTTCGCCGTCGCTCTGCGCGGAGCTCACCCCGAGGCTGAAGGCGACGGCCATCCCCACACCCCAACCCAGACACCGGCGCGCGGGCCCCATCAAATTCGCTGAACGCATGGCTGATAAATCTTAGACACCGGCATTAGCCCCCGGACAACAAACGGGCGCCGGAAGTTCGAGACTTAGCGCCTGCGGCAAGCGTTCGGCCCGCCCTTACCCCAACGTCACTGATCAACTTAGCGGACCGTCCGGCCGGACGCTGGACTACTGGGGGTGAAATTGGGTAGGTTATTGCTTCAAGTGGCGGGTTCTAGGTTTGGATTAAAGAGGCGGCGGCGACGTGTCTCGCGGGTGGATCTGCGGCGCACGCTGTTCGTGTTGCCCAATCTGATTACGCTGGCGTCCATCTTCTGCGGTTTTAACGCCATACTTCTGGTGTCGCTCGACAACCCGAGCTCGGACGACTTCTACCGCGCCGCCATCCTGTTGATGTTCGCCATGCTGTTCGATTCGCTCGACGGTCGGGTGGCGCGCATGACCCGCACCCAAAGTGCGTTCGGCCTGCAGCTCGACTCACTCGCAGACATCGTGTCGTTCGGCGTTGCTCCGTCACTGCTCGTGTACAAATGGGTGCTCTATCGTTACCCGGTGCCGGGCCTGTTCGTGGGCTTCATGTTCACGGCGTGCGGCGCCATTCGTCTGGCCCGCTTCAACGTCCTGAGCTCTGGCTCGGCGGGCACCCCCGTCAAGCCCAGCAAGTACACGGTGGGTCTGCCCATCCCACCAGCGTCAGGCATCCTGATCTCGCTACTGCTCGCCAACCACGCCGTCGGCGGAGCGTTGAGCCACGAACGCTACACGATGTCCCTATTCGGGGTCACCATCGCGCTGAGCTTGCTGATGGTCTCGAGCTTTCGGTTTCGTTCGTTCAAAGACCTCAGCTTCAACGTGAGCACGGCCTTGCTCGTGATGTTCGCGATTGGCTCGAGCGCATTCGTCTGGCAATACGGTAAGCCGCAGTTTGTGCTCGTATGGTTATTGAGCTTCTACGTCCTCATCGGCCTGGTGGAAACCTTGCGGGCGCTGCCCGAGCGGCTCAGGCGCTTGCGCGAAGACGACTCGGAGACGGGGCTCGAGCAGGGCTGATGCGGTTCCCGGGGCTGCTGCTCGTTTGTGGTTTGCTGTTTTGCCAAGGCTCCCTAGCCTGCCGAAACCACGCTGGCTCGAGCGCAGCAACGGACGACCCCAGCGCTCAGCCCGTAGCGCCTGTAGAAGACCTGCCCCCACTCCGGTTGGCAGACGAAAGCCCCAACTTGCTTTTGACCTGGGTGAGCGACGAGGGCGACTTTCACGTGGTCGAGAGCATTAGCCTCGTGCCCGAGGGGCGCCGACAGCAAGTGCGCGTGGTCGTGACGGACCAGGCGTCGGGAACGGGCCCCACCGTCTATGTCGCCGACCTCACGGCGAAGCAGAGTGACGGAACGTACCCCGTTACCACCTTGCCCCGAACCGAGTGGGAAAAGCTCGGCGCGGACCGTCGCAAAACGCGCCTCGAGGCGCTAGCGCCGGGTCAGCCGGTGCCCGGCCCTGTTGTTGGCGGCCCTGTTGTTGGCGGCCCTGCAGCACCCGCGCATCTGGGGGGCGGCATCAGCGCCATCGTATACGGCGCAGACTGGTGCAAGCCGTGTCACGATGCCGAGCGTTACTTGAAATCGTTGGGCGTCTCGGTGACGAAAAAGGACATCGAAGAGAGCCGCGCCGCGCAGGCCGAAATGCAACAGAAGCTGGTCCGGGTCAAGCGCGCGGGAGCGGGCATTCCGGTCATTGACGTGATGGGCAAGATCTTCGTCGGGTTTAGCCCGGGCAGCTTGAAGCAGGCGGTCGATGCCGCCAAGAGTGCGCTCGAGGGCGCGGCCAACCCCAAGCGGGGCTAGACCGTGTTTGTTTCCGTTTCCCGCAGGGCGCCGGGCTTCTACAGGTGCGCGGGCCAGAGCCGTGTGATTTCCGGAGAGTCCGCTAGCGACTCCGGCGCTCACATGGTTCATTTGGACCCATCTCTTCCAGCATCCCTCCCAAAGATTCCGGTCCCCCCGAAATCGACCGGTTCATCTCGACGAGGGCCCGCGCGCGACTAGACTCCGCGGCGATGAACCCTGGGGGCTCACAGACCGAAAATTTCGAGCACGCGAGCTCCCACAGCTCGGCTCCCACCGCCGTACAAACGGACGGGGCCATCGGTGGTGCCGACTCGGCTTCTCGGTCACCTTCGGGGTCCGGCCCTCGTGAACCGCTGACGTCTCGGTCTGAAGAACCGCACGCCCGCATCATCGTTGGCGATTGTATCGCAGGGCGCTACGAGGTGTTGAGCATCCTGGGCGAGGGCGGCATGGGGATCGTGTATCGCTGCCATGATCGCCATCGGGGGATAGACGTGGCCTTGAAGCAGGTCACCGTCCCCGACGGGTCGTCCACACGCGACTACCTGTCCTGGTTCTACAAGGAAGCCCGGGCCCTGGCCACGTTGGATCACCCCGGCATCGTGCACGCGACCGACTTCGGTCAGCTCCTCGGCGGCTCACCCTACCTGGTCATGGAGTTTGTGACGGGCGTCTCACTGCATGATCTCGGGCACGCGGTGCTCAGCTACCCCATCGTCTGGTCCATCGTCGACCAGATCCTCGACGCGCTCGCCCACGCCCACGCACGTCGCGTGATTCACGGCGACCTGAAACCCTCCAACGTGATCGTCGAAGCGCGAGACAAGCGCCCTCCGCGCGTGCACATCCTCGACTTCGGGCTCGCCTGGTTAAAGGAGGACCCCCACGACGAGCGGCTCGACGGGGCAAAGGCCATGGAGTTCTTGCCGCACGCCGGCGCTGGCACGCCCGGATACATGGCCCCCGAGCAGATCCAGCACGAGATGCATCACGTCTGCGGGGCCACCGATCTGTACGCGGTGGGCTGCCTGATCTACCGCCTGATCGGCGGGCGGCCACCTTTCGCGGGAGATACCAAGGAGCTACTGCACCAGCACGCGTTCGATGCGCCACCGAAGCTGGTGCCGGTGCTCGAGGCCCCGGCGGCGGTTAGCGATTTTGCCCAGCGCCTGCTCAGGAAAAGGCCCTGGCAACGTTATGAGTTTGCGGCTGAAGCGCGCCGCGCCTGGAAGCTGCTCGCGCCACAGTGGCCGCTGTCGAGCAACGCATGGGCCTTTCCCCAGCTCGAGGACGCGTCACCCGTATCGGCAAGCGGGAAGCCGAGCGCGCGGCCGCCGCAGCGGCTCCGCATCACGTCCGAACGCCCCACGGGCTTGCTCAGCATTCGACCTTCACCCCTGGTCGGGCGTCAGGAGATCCGCTCGCGCCTACTGCAAATTGCCCGGCAGGTCGCCGAGGGTGAAGGGCCCCCCCACCGCCTGGTGCTGTTGCTCGGCCCGGCCGGCGTTGGCAAGAGCCGCATTGCCGAATGGTTGTGCACGGCGGTCCACGAAGAGGGCCGCGTCGTACCAGTGCCCGTGCGCTATCGGCGGCTGAGGAGCGCATCTAACGGCATGTTGGGCGCGGTGGCGCAGTACTTTAATTTTGAACGCGTCGACCGCATCACGATCGAGGAATCGCTGATGGCGCGCTGGGGCGCGTCCGAGCACGACACGGAGCTGCGCGCGTGGATCGCGGGCGCGGCAGAGTGGCTTCGGCCCACCCCGCCCGGGGCCGAGCAACAACTCGGGCCCACCGGCGTACGCTTCACGGTGGATTCGCCCGGTGTGCGGCGGCAGGTCACGCGCTTCACGATTCGCAAGATCGCCAACGGGCGGCCGCTGTTGTTGTTCTTGGACGACCTGCACAATGCGTCCGAAACGGTGATCGAGGGCCTGCTTCGCATCCACGAAACGGAGCAAGATCAACGCATCTTCATGGTGGCTACGGTGCGCACGGAAGACGTGCAGCTGGCCAGCCCCGTGGCGAACGCACTGCGTGCGCTGCGCAGCCAGCTAGATGGCGAGGTGCTGCAGGTCTTGCCGATGAATCGGGACGACACTTGTTCCATGCTCAGGGCATCGCTGCCTCTGGACGATGAAGCAGTGGTCGAGGCGGCGCGCCGCAGCCGAGGTTTCCCGCTGTTCGCGCTGCAACAACTGCATGCCTGGGCGCACGCGGGTGACATGCAGTTTGCCGAAGGCACGTATCGCGTGCCGCAAGAGGTGTTGGCGGTGCGGCCCCAAACCACGGCCGACCTCTGGGACGCGCGGCTATCCTCGCTCACCGATGCCGAGCAACTGGCCGCGTGCGCCGTAGCCACTCTCGGCATCGACATGCGCGTGGTGGTGATCGTCGCCTTGCTCGGAGACCTGGGCCTTTTGCCCGCTTCCAGCATCGATGCGCTGCGGCGTGCGGAGATCATCTTGCCTCGGGGGTCAGAGCGTTACACCTGGCCGCACGCCTTGCTTCAGGAGCACCTGCTCTTGCGCCTCGCCAAGCGCAGTGACGCCGACCAGGTCTATCAAGCGGCCGCTCGGGCTCTCGAGCATCATCCGCTCGTGGGCACGCACCGGGTCGTCCGGCAGCGCGTGGTCAACCTGCTCAACGCCAATCGCGCGGACCAGGCGGCGCACATCTTCTTCGATTTTCTCGAACAATCCTCTCACGGCACGCTACAACCCCGCGCGACTCTGGCCGATCTCGATCTGCTCGAGGGTCGGTTGCAAGGCACGTCGGCGGCGCGTCACGACCGTTGGCGAGCGGAGGTGCTGCGGTATGCCGGCACCTCACTACAGGCCAAGCAATATGCCGAGCGCGCCCGAGCCGCTCTGGAACGGCTGGATGACGAGCCCAGCCTGGCGCACTGCTTGCGCCTGTTGGGTCAGCTCGACTCGAGCCTCGGCAACCTGAAGGAAGGGTTCCGGCAGGTGGAAATGGCGCACCAGGTCTTCGAGCGCATCGGGGACATCCTCGGTATGGCGCAATGCGAGACTGCGCTCGCGGAAATCGCGTACCTGAAGGGCGACTACGAACGAGCGAGCGCCGCCGCGCGTCGAGGCGCCGAGCATTTCGCCGAGCAGGGGCGCCCGCTCGGCAGGGGTCAATGCATGCTCCTATTGTGCTGGATTGCACACTCGGAAGGGCGCACCAGTCGCGCCCGGCGCCTCACGCTGGAAGCGCACGGCGAGCTCGAGCGCTCCGGGTACCGCCCCGGTCTGGCCGAGACCACGCTCTTGCTCGCGCACATCGAGCACCGCCTCTCCAACTTTTTTAGCGCCATGAAAGAGGCCCAGGAGGCGCTCGGGTTATTCGAGGCGCTCGGCATGCCGCGCGGGACCGCCAGCTGCGAGCGCCTGCTCGCCATGATCGCCATCGACACCGACGATCTGGATAACGCGATCGTGCACGCGAGCCGGTCGCTGCGCCTGTATCAGATGCTGGTGGAGCCGTCCGGTCAGAATGAAGCCGAGCTGCTCTTGGCCCAGGCCCACCTCGCCCGGGGGGAGCTCACGGAAGCACGCTCCATCCTCGACGGCGTCGGTGAGAAAAAGTGCGGCGAAGAACGTGGGCCGAAGCAACACTACCTGCTCAGCCAGGCCTGGCTCGAGTTCGAGCAGGGCGACGTCGACCAGGCACACGGCGCGCTCGGCAGCGCCGCCAACTGCTTCTCGGAGCTATCCCAGGCCGGCGAGCACACCTCTCAGCTCCTGGCGCGCTTGTCTCGTTTGCGCTGGCCGGGCACCGAGGCATTGGACTTGATCGAAGAGTGGCGGCGTGCGATCGACGACCACGAGCGTCGAGATCAGGATTAGGGCAACCATGAATCACACGAATTCGCAGAGCATCCTGAAGCGAGCTCAAAAGCTCATCGTGGGCGGCGTGAATAGCCCGGTCCGGGCATTCAAGGCCGTAGGCGGAGCACCCCCATTCATCGAAAGCGCGGAGGGCTGCACTTTGACCGACGCGGACGGCAACCGCTACCTCGACTACGTCGGTAGCTGGGGCCCTGCCATCCTCGGACACGCTCACGCGGAAGTGGTCGCGAAAGTGCGCGAGGCCGCGCTCAAAGGCTTGTCGTTCGGCGCGCCGACACGTCTGGAAGTGGAATTCGCAGAGGCCATCGTCGAACGCTACCCCTCGATCGAGATGCTGCGCTGTGTGTCGAGCGGTACCGAGGCCACCATGAGCGCGCTGCGCGTGGCTCGCGGCTTTACGGGCCGAGACGTGATCGTCAAGTTCGACGGGGCGTACCATGGCCACTCCGACGCCCTGCTCGTCAAAGCCGGCAGCGGGGCGGCCACGTTCGGAGCCCCGGACTCCGCCGGGGTGCCAGCCGACATGGTGAAAAATACGGTCACCGTGGGCTATAACGATCTGGCTGGGCTGACCCAGCTGTTCTCGCGTGACGGGCAGCGGATCGCCGCGGTGATTGTCGAACCAGTCGCCGGCAACATGGGCTGTGTGCCCCCCGCCGACGGCTTTCTGGAGGGCATCATCCGGCTGTGCAGCGCGCACGGCGCCCTCTCCATCTTCGACGAGGTGATGACCGGGTCGCGCCTGGCGCGCGGCGGAGCTCAAGAGCTGTTCGGCTTGCGTCCGGATTTGACCTGCCTGGGCAAGGTCGTTGGCGGCGGCATGCCGCTCGCCGTCTACGGGGGTCGCGCGGAGATCATGAGTAAGATCTCTCCGCTCGGCCCGGTTTATCAGGCGGGCACGCTCAGCGGTAACCCGCTCGCGGTCAGCGCGGGCCTGGCCACGCTGGAGCGGCTGGATGCCAGCGCCTACGCGCGGCTCGAGCTGCTCGGTGCCCGGCTAGAAGCCGGCCTGCGCCGCTCGGTCCCGAGTCATTCCCGCCCGATTTGCGTGCAACGGGTCGGGTCGATGATCACCGTGTTCTTTCATCCAGGCCCCGTCCGCTCGTGGAACGACGCCAAGGACTGCGACACCCAGGCCTTTGGCCGTTTCCACCGCGCCTTCTTGGCAGAAGGGGTCTATTGGCCACCGGCACAGTTCGAGGCAGCGTTCATCTCGCTCGCGCATGACGAGCGCGTCATCGACCAGACGGTCGCGGCGGCCAGCGCAGCGCTCGCCCAAGTTTGAGCCATTTCCGGCGGGCCTTTGGACCGAACCGGTTCAGGTTTTCCGCGAACGTGCTAAAGTATGGGGTGTGCGCATCGTTTGCCCCTGTTGCAAGAAAGTGCTCGAGAACGTGGCCTCGGACTTCCCTCCCCGGCCCTTTTGCTCGCCCAACTGCAAGCTCGCCGATTTGCACAACTGGCTGAGCGAGAAATATTGCCTCTCCGAACCCATTGACCCCGAGGCTGCTGAGGAGGACGACCACGTCCACTGACAGATTTATCCGGCTGCTGACGACCGTTTCACTTCTGAACAGACCCCTTCTGAAGAGCGCCGGACAGCCCCCATGCCTGGCCCTGCGGCATGGCCCTACACTCCGATGACCGCCACGACCGACTCCGCCCTGCGTGCCATGACCGATGATTCGGCGTTTCGAGTCATGGCGGTGAACACCACCCAAACGGTACGCGACGCCCTGACGCGTCAGGGGCCGAGCGGCGTCACCCGCAAGTCTTTTGGGGACCTGATCACCGGGGCTGTCTTGGTGCGAGAGACCATGGCTCCGGACCAGCGGGTGCAAGTCATCTTGAAACGGCGCCAACAGATGGGCTCCCTCTTGGCGGACGCACACCCCACCGAGGGCACGCGGGGTTTGGTCAGTTTGCCGGCGCAGAGCCCCCAGTTCCCACTCACCGACGCCGTCCTGCAGGTCATGCGGCGTCTACATGATGGCAAGGTGCATCAGGGGGTGGTGGATGTGCCGAACGGCGGCAGCGTGTCCGATGCCTTGCGTGTCTACATGCAGGTCTCCGAGCAAGTCGACACGCTGGTCGCGGTAGGCACGCTGTTTGACGGTGAAGAAGTCTCGTTCGCCGGAGGCTACCTGATCCAGCTGCTTCCCGGAGTGGGGCGAGCGCCGTTGGCCTTCATGGCCGAGCGTGTGCGCGAATTCGGCAATATCGATACGCACCTGCTCTCGCGCAGCGCTCCGCGCGACTTGATCGCCACGCTCTTGGAGGGCATTCCGTATACGGAGCTGGGCGCCAGCCCGCTCCGCTTCGGCTGTTGGTGCAGCGCCGAGCGCCTGTTAGGCGCGCTCTCCACGTTGCCCAAGGCCGACATCGACGACTTCGTGCAGAAAGGGGAGGTCTTGGAAATCTCTTGTGACTACTGCCATCGCGAATACCGGATCCCACCGGCAAAGCTGGTTGGCCTACAATTTGAGAGCTGAGACGCTTTCATCTCCGGTCAGGGCGGCCTGCCTCAGCTGTGCTTTGGCCTGTTCGTCACCCCTGCATCCGCCCCTGCCCGCTCCGCCGCGGCCGGCTCTCATTCACCGAAGCAACACGCCCCCGCCGGAAGCCGCCCGGCCCGGCGGGTGGGATCGAGCCGCGACGCCAGTTGCGGGCGCCGGGGAGCCTGCCCGAGACGCACGGGATTTGCCTGGGGACCCGGGCCCGAGCGGAGGGCTATTTCCAGGGCACCATTTCATCGATTTTGGGCTGCCCCGCCTGGACCTGACGACGGGCAAACTGGGCGGATTGGTGTGGGCGTCCGAATTTGTGGGCGACGCGGCGCATGAAACCGAGGCCCCCGGGGCCCCGAAACGGATGCTCCTCATCAATTTTTTCGCCACCTGGTGCGCCCCTTGCTTCGACGAGCTCCAGGTGCTGAACGAATGGCAAGAGCGGTATGGGCCACGGGGCTTGCAAGTGGTGGCCATCAACTATCGGTTGCCGGCCGAAGGCCTCGTCGCGAGCATCGAGCTCACCCGCACGCGCGTGCCGGTAGATCTCGGATTTCCCTTGTTATTCGAGCGCTATACGATCCGGAACCAGTCGGCTTACCTGGGCGACGGGGAGGTGGTGCTGCCCGCCAACGTGTTGGTGGATGAAAGCGGCAGAGTGGTCCACCGAACACAGGGAGGCCAACCGGAAGTTCTGGAAGAATTGCGACGAATCATAGATTCTCACGTCGATAACTAGAGCTCGTCCCATCTCTGAGAGTTGGGGCGATGAAACAGTCGCGTCCTCACGAGTCGGGTTTCCGACGCAGGCCAGTCCCCTGTGACGCCAAACTGCGAGGCTTTGGCATGAGCACGCCGCAATTCTTCAGCAGCGCCCCCGGACGGGCAACTTCGGGGACCCCATGTGGAGCTTCCACGGGCGGTTTCGCGCGCGCGCTCGGGCTCGTGGCGCTAGTCAGCGCGCTCGTGCTCCCTGCTCGCGCGGGCGCCCGACCGCCGTTCTTCGCGAGAAACGACCCGCGCACGGCCGACACGGGGCTCCCGGTTTCGACGACCCCTGCGTCCGGGTACGTGGCGCCCGTCCAGCCGCCCTCCGCAGCAGGCGCTGGAAGCGACGTCCCTGCCAGCCCGCGGCGAACTTTTGTTCAGCGCGTGCAAGCAGTGGGGGCTCCACCAGAGCTCGCTCGCAACGTGGAAAATGCGCTCCTGGCAGAGCTCGGGCGGCGAGCGGGCATCGTGCCGATCAGCCCCGCCGAGCTCGAGCAGGTCCTGGAGTTCGAGGAAAACAAGGCGATCTTGGGCTGTGATGATCTGGAGCGCTGCATCGCGGAAGTCGGCCGCAAGGTCAGCGCCGATCAATTGGTGGCTACGAAGCTGGGGCTGCTCGGCTCTCAGCTGGCTTTGACCATCGGTTTGATCGACATCAAGGCAGGCCGTGCGGTGCGGCGAGTGGCCGCCCAGAGCGCCAACTTCGCCGAGCTCGTGCAGAGCCTCCCGTCGCTGCTGGATCAGTTGCTGGGCGTAGCGCCACCGAGCCCAACGTTCGAGCTGCGGGATGGGGTCGAGCTCAAGTTGGCCATCGTTCCGCTCGCCGCGCTCGGAGTTCCCGCCGGCACTGCCGACGCAATGAGCCAGATCCTGGCGGCCGAATACAGCGGCATTCGCGGCCTGACGGTCATCAGCCAAGACGATGTCACCGCGCTGCTGCGCCAAGTAGAGAAGGAAGCGCAGCTCGGCTGCACGGACAACCTGCAATGCGTAGCGGAGATCGGTGCCGCCCTGGGCCTATCCAAGCTGGTCGCCGGCAGCGTGGGCAAAGTTGGCACGACCTACGTAGTGTCACTGCGCTTGATCGATACGCGGCGGGTCGAGGTGCTGAGCCGCGTCGTCGAGAGCTTTGATGCGGACGCGCTCGAGCTACGCCATGCGATCAAACACGCCGCCCACGCCTTGTTGGGGCTGAAGCACCCGGGGGCCGTCGGCGGGCTCGACATCACGCTCAACGTGGAACGGGGCAACGCTCGTCTGGGCGACCACACCTTTGGGTTCCGCGGCCATCGCTTTGCTTTGAATGGCGTACCGGCGGGTCGCTATCCGATCTCCATCGCGCCGGAGGGAGCCGAATATCTGCCCCTCTCTTCTGACATTTATGTGCCGCTCCGCTCGCACAACGTCCGCTCCTTCGAGCTCCAAGAGGCGCCTCCACGCTGGTACACTCGCTGGTGGGTTTGGGCGATCGCCGGGGGCGTGCTGACCGCAGGCGCGGCTAGCGCGGTGCTGCTCAGCCAAGACGCGCCAGCCGGGTCGGGTAGCATCGATATCAGGGAAGGCCCTCAGCCCGGCGCTTCCACGCCCTGAGAGTCCGAGAGGGAAGAAACATGCAGCGAGCTCACAACCTCATCGCCGTCCTCGGGTCATGCCTGTTCCTCGCCCTTTCGCTGATCGCAGGCCGAGCAGACGCCGCCGGAGAAACCCTGTTGCGCGTCGCCCTCTTGCCCAAGGTCAGCCTGGGATCAGCTGCCCAGCCACAGGCGGCGCTCGAGACCGCTCTGGGGCAGGCGCTCAGCAGCCACGGTATGCGCATCGTGGACCTGACTCGCGCCAGCGAGTCGCAGCGCTTGATGTGGTCTGATCGAGTCCGTGCCGGAGAAATCCCCGAGGGCGCCAATCTATTGCTCGCCGATGCGTTGTACGCCGCACAGCTCGACTGCTTTCAGACGGCGACTGGCATTCAGGGCAGCTCGCTCGTGGCCATTCAGTGCACGCTCGACTCGAAGCTCGTGCGGGTTGATTCGGGTGACGTGGTGTTTGCAGACGCTGTCTCGATCCCTGGCCATGGCCTCAACGCGAGAGCCGCGTTGGATGCGTTGATGCGCTCACGGGTCCCCAACCTCCTGCACGCTGCGGCAGCTCGAGTCAAGGACGTGCTCGAGAACAATCGCGATTGGTCGATCGACCTCGTAGTGTCGGAATTGGCGGATCGCGACCTCGCCCGAGACCTGGTGCCGGCGCTCCGGCGGTTGCCGGGTGTCACCGCAGCTCGAATGGTTTTTTTTCGCGCCGGCCTGGTCAAGTATCTCGTGGCGGGACGCGGCGATCGCGACCTGCTGGCGTTTTCTACGGCGCTGGAAGGCGACGCTCGCTTGGCACTGTCCCTGGTGTATGAGACGCCGCGCGTCTTGCACGCTCGGTTTGACCTGGCGCGGGCATTGCCGCGACCCGTGATGGTGCTCGGGCTGGTCAGCGACGTGCAACGCGCCGAGGCGCGGGAGCTGCCCATCATGCGCGCCGGGCTCGGGCTCGTCCCCTACCTCGAGGCCGCTCACACGAGCCCACTCTTGGCCGAGGTGGCTCGCCCTGCCCCCGCGCTCCGCCAGCTGAGGCAGCGGGCCACCGAGCTCGGAGTGCCGTTGATTTTACAGCTATCGCTCTCCAAAGACGACCAGCGATGGTCCGCCAACGCGGCCCTGATCGAAGCGGGAACGGGTCACGCCCTGTTGATGGGCGCTGCTTCCAACGCCGATCCAGAGCCCGCGCTGAGCGAGGCCATTCGCACCCTGGACGCGCGCTACAAGGGCGCGCTCGGGAGTCCCGGATCGCGGCAGAGCCTCGGCATCGCTCGACACGTCTCGGTGGCGCCGAACCAGGGCATCGTCGTGGACGCATTTCGCCTGGTCCGGCGCGGAGACCAGGAGGTCGCCAGCGTGACGTTGCGCAACGTGGGACCCGATCAAGCCTCTCAGCTGACCGCCAAGATTCGATCGCAGCGCCAGCTGCTCGCGCAGCTGGATCTCGGCGTAGTTTCCGTGGGGGCCACCGCGGAACGGGAGATCCTGTTGCCCAGCCCACGGCCCAGGTTGGCCGGACCCCTGATCGTGGAAGTCGACTACGAGCTCGGAGGGGAGCGCCGCAGAGCTCAGAGCCAACTGCTCGGACCGGTGAGCGGTGACAGCTCCGAGGTCGCATTGGACGAGGGTGTAGCGCCGGCCTATCGCGAATTGATCAAGACGGCGGTCCGTCATTACAATCGCGGCGACTGGCTCGAGGCCCGCCGTTTGTTTCTCAGCGTCTACGAGGTCACGCCCAACGCTCGCGTGGCGAGAGGGCTTGGGCTCGTCGAGTTCGACCTGAGGAATTTCGACGCCTCACGCCGTTACCTGGAAGAGGCGCTCCTCTCCAAGGTGCGGCCCCTCGAAGCCGAGCAGCGCGCGCAGTTGAGCCAGGTCTTGCAGAAAATCGCCGAGCATGAAGCTTCCACAGCGCCACTGCAGGCGCAGAGCTCAGAGCATTAAATCGTGATGCAGCGCGGCGACACACAACATTCTCCTGGCGCCCCAGCGTCTTCAGATGCCGACGCTCGCGCGTATGCTGACCCTGCGCGCGCGGAAGCGGCGGCATCGTTGCCGGGCGGCAGTGTGGTGGATCGCAACCTGGATCGCGCGCTGGCCGACGCGCTCCAAGCGCCCGCGTCCACTCCACCTGGAGCTCTGATCGACGACAAGTACGTGCTCCTGACGCTGATCGGTGAAGGTGGCATGAGCCGCGTGTTCGAAGCCAAGAATCACATGACCGGCGGCCACGTGGCGCTCAAGTGGCTGCATGGGCGCGGCGGGGCACCCGGTATCGATCCGCATCGGCTGATTCAAGAGGCGCGCGCCACCGCTCGGATCGAGCACCCCAACGTCGTTCAGGTGTTCGACCTCGGTTTCATGGCGGGACAGCCCTATCTGGTAATGGAGTTGCTGCGGGGTGGGGCGCTCGACCAGCACTTGCAGCGCTCGGGTCCCATGTCTCCTCGGCACGCGGTGTTGCTACTCGCACCCGTTCTCGATGCGGCGCAGGCGTTTCACCGGGCGGGCGTGGTGCATCGCGACTTGAAGCCCGCAAACCTGTTCTTGGTGCAGGACGGCGTGAACCCACCCTATCTCAAGGTGCTCGATTTCGGCGTGGCATCGCTGATCCCGAACGTCGGCGAGGGAGAGGAGAGCCTGTCCCTCACACAGCCAGGAATGGCCCTCGGCACCCCCTTCTACATGGCCCCAGAGCAATTGCGACGAGAGAAAGCCGATGCGCGCTCGGACGTGTTTGCGTTGGGCTGCATTCTGTACGAGATGTGCACCGGGGAGCGCCCCTTCCCAGCGCGGGACATCGTCGGCCTGCTCGAAATGCTCCAGTCGGAGCAACCTGAAGATCGCCGGGAACGCCTGCGCGGTGCGGTACCTGCCCTCGGCGACGTGTTGGCCCGTGCGCTGGCGTTCAATCCCAAGCACCGTTTCCAGACGGCCGAGGAGTTTCAGGAAGCGCTGCTCGGCGTCTCCTTCACTCTCGGTGACGCCGGCGTGCCCGAGACGCACCGAGTGGGTCAGGCGGATCGCTCAGATCGCGGCGCGTCCAACCCGCTAGAGCACGCAGTGCCTTCAACTCGCCGGAGCCGCCCGCGACGCCTCCTCGGTTTCGTCGCCCTTACGGCGGCGCTGCTGCTCGGCGGCGGCTTGCTGATTCTGAAATCGAAGTCGCCCGGGGTGCGGCGTGACCCGGGTAACGAGACACCAGCAGCCGCTCGGGCTGAAGCGGGTGAGCTCGCGCACGACACCTCGAAACCACGAGAAAGTGTCGAGGAAGCGTCGCCACGCGAACGACTCATCCATGTAGAGATCTCGTCGCTACACACCGAGGCGCCGCGGGTGACAGCGAAGAAGCCCATTGAAAACGCAGCCCTGCCAACTCGCGAGACGCGCCCCCTGAGCACTAGCGCAGGTGAGCTGAAGGAAAGCGACTTCTGATGCTCAGCTCAGGAACTAGGATGAGACACTCGCCGTGCAACAGGGCGGGGCGAGCGTCGAGATGGGGGTGACCTGTAGACGGCTCACCCGGAGCTTTGTCGCAGGTCGACGCGGCGAGATCGCACAGAGTTGAATTATTCATGAGGCCATGGTCTCATGTGTTAGCGTTCGCAACCGAGCAGAGCTGGGGCCACCGCATGCCAGAGCGCGCAGAACCACGAACTAGCCGGCCTGAGCCAGTTTCCACTGGCTTCGAGCGAACCCATTTCGCCTTCTCCGCGCGCCTGTGTGCGGTCGCACTTCCGCTGTTACTCCCCCCGTTGGTCGCTTGCGCTCCGGATCCAGGCCGCTTCCATCTCACTTTCGTATGGGAAGGCGGGCCGCCGGAGCAGAGCTATCAGATCTGCTCCCGGCTCGAGCCAAGCCAAGGTGGCTCCGCAATTGGCTTGGCGCCTGTTAGCTACGAGCCAGGTGTCGGCAACGTGACACTCGACGTGCCGGCCGTACCCCACGGGCAGGCCTACTCCGTCATCGTGGACGTCGCGGCAGACTGCTCGGGCAGCCGCATCGAGTATCACGGTGCCGCACCCATCTTGCTCGAGCCAGGGGCGTCGTTTCAGTATGCCGCGGCCATCAGCTTGGAGCGCACACCCTACGGTGCTGGTGCTGGCCTCGAAATCCCAGCCGCCGTAGCGGTGGGCGACGATCGCCTGGCGTTGGTGGCCGACGCTGTGGTCGACCTGCGCGTGTGGCCCGAAAAGGCCACGCGGGTCGCCGTTGCGCTCGATCAGAATTTCACGGTCGGCCTCGAAGAGCGTCCGCTGACGAGCCTGCTCGGCGAAGAGAACCCTCGCGTCTGGCCAGCTTGGAACCTGTGTGGGCAAGCCTCGCTCGGCAGCGATCTCGGTTGCGAGGATGGCCTGAAGCAGGTGTTCGTCAAGTTCCTCAATGCTGCAGGGCTTCCCTCCGAACGTTTCGAGCGTGTCGTGAGCCTGGACACACGGGCGCCGTCGCTCGAGCAGCTCAGCGTGGAACCCAGCGTGGCGCGCGGAGGTGCCGCGCTCGTGGTTCGCCTCACGGCGAGCGAACCGCTCGCCGCCTGCCCAGAGCTCGAGGTGGCTGCAGGCCTGACGCTCGGCGGCTGTGGCGCGGGCGGCGAAGCCATGGTCGAGCCGCAGCGTTGCGAATATTGCACGACACTCGGCACCGAGCTGCCCGAGGGCAGCTACGCATTCTCGGGGCGCTTGGTCGATCGGGTCGGGCACGAGTCGGAAGGCTTTGCCGGTCTCGTGCAGGTGGATCAGACCGAACCGGCGCTCATGGAGCCGGCGTCGCTCAGCGCCGCTACGGCCGAGGTGAGCCTCGGGCAGCCGCTGATCCGCGCGGGCGAAAAGTTGCACATCTCGTTTCGTGTAGCCGAAGAGTTGGCAATTCCCGCGCGCGTCGACGTGGGGGGTCAGCTCGCCGAGTGCGACC
>JANOIG010000113.1:0-17337 GCA_031407405.1 Deltaproteobacteria bacterium | reverse complement strand
GTCTGGCCAACTTGTATTGTCCCGCAGAAGATGCCCGCTTTCTCCAGAGTCGTCCACTGACCTGGATCTCGCCACACCGTTCGGCGCGGGAGGCAGAGTTGTCAAATCACGGGATCCCCGCCGCAAAGCTGCGTGGGGTCTTTCGATTTCAAGCATCCACCTCGAGATTTCAGCGGAACTATCCGGGACGTCGCCGCGTCTGCAGCGTTTCGCGCGCGGCGAAACCTGGTGCTCACCTGGCCACTGCCACGGGATGCTGGCGCTCCCTGCGGCCTTTGTCCGGCAAATGCGTCGAATCCTGGCTCGATAATACCCTCTCGGGGCGCACCGATCACGGCGCGTAACGTACCCGAGGCGTTCGAGGAACTGGCACAGGAGTTGCCGCCTGGCCAGCCGTGGCAACAACGAGAGCAGGAGTCGACGAGCCTCGACCCGGGCGCTTGCTAGATCGGGTTCGAGAGGCGCTCGAGCTGCGGCACTACAGTGCGCGAACAGTGATGCCTACGTGGCATGGGTCGAAGGTTCTACACGCACGTGCTGAATCGAGGCCCGCTCGGGGTGAAAAGTCCTCCTGGCTATCGTGGCCCAAGAAGTAGCACGGGCCGCATTGAGTTCCCCGAACGCGGAGCACCAGCGAAGCGCGCTCGCCCGCCGGTCGCTGACGCTCAGAGCGTGCCCCACCGATCAGGGGAACGTTTATCAACGGCGCGCACAAAGCGCCCGCTCGGCGACGCCCCACCTGGCGCTGCACGAGGCTCAAGGCAGCCCTTTGAGCACCGGCCGTGGTGGAGCGCGCTCGGCCCCCCGCCGTCGAGCGGCTCGCAGGCTGCCCTGAGCGCCTTCGCTCACATTTAAATGATGCGCACCGGCCCTGGCGCTTCCCGGCGGGTGTCGCCGAAATGTGCTCCAGCATGTTAGAGTTGCCTCGAGGAGGTCAATCGATGCTGGGTTTAGAGAAGGTGATGGCGTTCGTCGCGACGGCTGACTCGGCGCGGGCGACGGCGTTCTATCGGGACGTGCTCGGGCTGAGCTTGGTCGCCGATGAACAGTGGGCGGTGGTCTTCGATGCCAATGGCACGTTGCTGCGCATCCAGAAGGTGCCTGCGCTGACGCCCGCGCGGTACACCGCGCTCGGCTGGGACGTCCCGAACATCCGCCGCACCATGGCGGCGCTCAGCGACAGAGGAGTGACCTTCGAGCGCTATCCGCTGTTGCCGCAAGATGAGCTGGGGATCTGGACCACGCCGGACGGCACCCAGATGGCCTGGTTCAAAGACCCAGACGGTAACGTGCTCTCACTGACGCAGTTCTGAGCGCGGCAAAAAAAGATCGCCGCGGCTCCGAATGGGGAGGTTAGTGTGCGCGCCGATGACCCCCCGAGCCTTGGCCGCGACCCCCCCGGCCTAAATGACCCTCCTCGATTCGATGTCGCGAAACCTCCGCGGTCGCTCGCGCGCGCACGCGCCGTCGGTGCGGTTCGCAGGGCTGGTTTTCATCGCCGCCTGTCAAGGCGGCGGCACCCCCGAAGGCAGCGCCGCAGCATCGTCACAGCATTCGAATGGCCCCGCCACGGCCCGAGTCGAAGCTGCGAATGAGCCTACCCTCCCCGAGCCGAACGCCGCCGCGTTGGACGCCGGGCAGCGGCCCGTGCTGATTGGTGACGGCCTGCTGCTCGACGAAGGCCCTCGAGCGCAGTGCTTTGCGGTGTGCGGGTTTCCTCGCCAGACCGACCCTGATTTGCTCGGCAACCTTGATGGCTTTGGCTACGAGGGCCAACGCCCCTGCATTGCCGACGGCACGACCCTGGCCCTGTCATCACCGCGCTGTGACGTGGTGCCGCTGCCAAATCGCCCGGCGCCGGGGAGTGGCATTTACCGAGAAACCGCCTGCCTGCCCGCCTGTGCGAGCTCCCTGACCGATCGGGATCCCAAGACCGGAGTCAGTGATGGGTGGGGTTACGAGCGTCGTCGCAACTGCATCGTACCGGGCACGGCTGCAGCCCTCGGTGGCTTGCCGTGTGATCCGGGTGAGCCGCCATTTCCCCACGGAGACGGCATCGACATCGTGGTCGACGCTGGTAAAATCGAGTGCCGCCCGCTGTGTCGAGCGCCGGCGCAGTCCGATCCAGACGGTGATGGCTTTGGCTTCGAATTCGAGCAGAGCTGTATCGTGTCGGCATCGGTGGCGGCGCTGCAAGGTATCCCGTGTGACGCGCCAGATCTGCCCGCGCCGCCCCCGCCCCCGCCCCCGCCCCCCGGAGCCGGCTGGCAGTCGAGTTACACCGCCACGATGTTCGGCGAGCTCGACTGCGCCCGCTTCGGCTTTGACGACCCGGGCGATTCAGATCTGGGCCAAGCCGCCTGCGTCAGCACCCGCGCGGTCGAGCTCGATGCGGCCAATCAAGTGTACTTCGGCGCCACGGGTGACCTCGCCTCATTGTGGACCGGGCCGCGTTGCGTCTGCAACGGGTCGGAAAAGGCTGGCGTCTGCCGGACCCCCCCCGCCTGTCCGGAGCAGGGCAACTGTGGTCAATGCGTCGAGGTCACGTGTAATTTCGAAGGCCGCCATTCGTTTCAGAATGACGGCGTCACCCACAACGAATTCTGCCGACCCGGGCAGTCAGTGGTCGTTCAGCTGATCGACGCCTGCCCACACAACCACCCCAATAATCCTTACTGGTGCACCAGCGCCCGCCCGGACCACATCGACGTCAGCTGCAGCGCATTCCGCGCGCTGACCCAGGGCCGCGACATTGGGCAGATCGGCAGCATCAACGTGCACGCCCGCGTCGTGGACTGCGGCGTTGGCCTTGGGGTCAAAACCTTCGAATGATGTTCGAGAAGTGAGGAAGGGCGACATGCACTGACATGTGGGGATAGTGGGCAGCGTTGCCCCAAAGCGCCTCATTTTCGATTGGATTGAATAGATGTAGTGGACGGGCCGTTTTACCCAGCTGGAGACCTCCGTCGAGATCAAGCATATGAGCATGAGTTCACACCCAATGGATTTAGGCGACGACCCTCAAGCGGCTCTGCAGGAGATCCTGTCCGAAGCGTGCCGGAAGCTGTTCGCGGCCTATGGCATCGACATTGCGACGGGCAACACGTCCGACAGCGCCCAGCCCTTGCTCGGCCGCATCCATTTCGTCGGCAAAGACATGAGTGGGAACCTCACCATCGGTCTGGATCGCGAAGAGCTCAAGCGCAGCCTCCCCATCAAGACGGACCGCCAAGCAGACCTCGAAGATTGGGTGCGCGAGCTTGCCAATCAGCTCATGGGGCTGGTCAAGACGCAGCTTCAAAACCACGGGGTCAACGTCATCCTCAGCCTGCCGCTGACTGTCAGGGCCAGCACGCCCCCGGACGGCCCCAAGTGGCCCTCGCGCATCTCTCAGTTCAACATCTCGTGCAACTTCGCACAGGCGCTGACCAGCCTGGACGGCGTGCTCGTGGCAGAGGTCAAGCTCAAGGCGCTCGAATAGTCGGAAGGCCTGCTGCGTCACTCGGGCAGCTCATCCGGAGCTGATGTCGCTCAGATGGAATCGGTGGCCGACTGGACGCCAGACCAAGCCTCGACGAAGCGCACGGGCACTCCCGCCACGGCCCCCACGACCGCCGCTCCCATGCGGATGCCCTTGGACGGCGCCCCGACCAGAATCAAGGCGCGCATCCGCTTGCGATGCTTCCGAAACGCCTGTTGCCAGGCGATTCGCGACTCCGATTCATAGCCGGTCATTTTTCGCAGGTCGGCAATCACGAGAAACCTCCCCTCGCGCTTGGCGACGAAACCCTCGAAGTCCTGCACGGCGTGCAGGACGGTGCCCGCCTTGTCGTGCCCGTGACACGTGATGACGATGCCCTGCTCGCTATCGGTAACTTTCCAATAGGCCTCGGTGGTTGCGAGCGGAGGGGGCGCACCTGCCATACCCACACGCATACGGTCAGACGGCGAACGGAATTACTAGGGCGCGGTCAGCCCCAGGTGTTCAGGTCTCGGATCACGCCCATGCTGACCAGGCGTACGTACGCATCGGTCAACGCCACCCAGGCCAAGCTCGACCAAGCAAACTGCATGTGCCGCCCGTTGAACCAGGACGCACCCTTCCAACTGGAGAGCTTGGTCGTGCTCTGGCCACACGCGCTCATGCTGTCCGAACGGCCGCCGATCAGGTGCCGAAATGAGTGGCAGCCAAACGTATAGGAGGCGATGAGCGACGTGTTGACGGCGAGCACGAGGGTGCCGACCCCAATGCCGAACTCACCATCCTTGAAGAAGGCGATCAGCACGTCGTAAGTGAGGATCACGACGTACACGAGCGCGATGTACAGCGCATAGCGATGCAGATTCTGAAAAATCCACAGGCGTGTTTCACCCTTGTACGAGGGCCGCTGGCCCGGGCTGACCGCGCAACCCGGCGGTGACCCACCGAAGGAGCGGTAATAGGCCTTGCGGTAGTAGTAACAAGTAAAACGAAACAACCCCGGGAAGGGTAGGATGAGGAACCCCGGGGATGCCGGCAGGAAAAAAAGCGCGGGCCACCACGCGGGCCACTCCCCCAGCCATGCGTGATCGAGCGGCGCAGCTCCCGGGACACTCAGCTTGGTGAACAGCACCGGCGAGTAAATCGGGCTCAGGTACGGCTCGGCGTAGTAGTGCTCGCCCTGAAACATGGCCCAGGTGAGGTACGTGAGCGCCGCGGTGATCATGCACACCGTGGCAATCGGGCCAGCCTGCCAGTTGTCTGTGCGGAGCGTGCCGCCGAATGTGTTGGGATGGCCTCCGATGACCGGAAGCTGTCGGGTCGCCATGGCCCTGCTCTAGCGGGCGGCCCCCGCCGAGTCTACCGACAAATCAGCCTTTCGCGACCCCGGCGCACCTGCCAGGCTGCCTCCGCCGTGGTGGATCCGCCCAAAAGCCCAGAGCAGCTGCTCGAGCGCGCGCGTGCGCTGTCCGGCCTGACCCTGGGCGAGCTCGCAGCCCGGCTTGGGGCGCCCGTGCCCAGCGACCTGCGGCGCGCCAAGGGCTGGGTCGGTACGCTCTTCGAGAGTGCCCTCGGTGCCACCGCCAAATCGCGCGCCGCCCCCGACTTCGAGCAGCTGGGTATCGAGCTCAAGACCCTGCCGGTCAGCCTCGACGGCCGCCCGCTCGAGACCACCTTCGTGTGTACGATCCCGCTCGCTCACATGGCCAGTGTCGAGTGGGAGCAATCGCGCGTGCTCTCCAAGCTGCGCCGCGTGCTCTGGGTGCCTGTCGAAGGCACGCGCAGCGCCGCGGTGGCAGCCCGCCGCATTGGAACGGCGTTGCTCTGGAGCCCGAGCCGAGAAGAGGAGCTCGACCTCAAGTTCGATTGGGAGGAGCTGGCCGGCATGATCGGGGGCGGCCGCGTGGAGGACATCACCGGCCACCTCGGGCGATACTTGCAGGTGCGGCCCAAGGCCGCGGACTCGCACGCGCGCCGGCGCGGCACGGGTCAGGACGGCGCCAGCATCGCCACTCTGCCGCGCGGCTTTTACCTCCGGACGAGCTTCACCGCGCGCATCCTACGCCAAAACTTCGCGCTGGCAGCGCCGGCCGCTCTAGTCTAGCGCATGGAGCTCAAGTCGATGACTTCGACCCCACGTTGCCCGACCGCGCAGTAGGCGGCATCGCCCGAGACCTCGAGCGACTGGCAACCCCAGCTCGGGATCTCGTGCGAGAGGCGCGCTGGCTCGACCGGGTTGCCGGTGTCCACGACCGTGACGGTGTTGTCGTAGATCTCGAAGGCGCGCTCACCCCGAGCCAGGAGCTCACCATAACCGTAGTTGTAGATGTCGATGTTTTGCCGGCGCAGCTCCTCCGAGGGCAAGCGCGTCAGCTCACCAGCGCTCAACCGGAGTGATTCGAGCGTGACTGGAGAAACGGGTGACGGAGTCGCTTCAGTGCTGCTGTTCACGGGGACAGCAGCACGGCTCGGATCGTACACCGGGAAATCGCTGGTCGTGTAGAAGATGCGGCTGTCGCTGACCGCGATGTTGTTGGTGCGGCGCGTGCGGTCGAGCAAGAGCTGGCTCTTGCGCACGGCTCGGTCACCCTCGACGAGTAGGGAGTTGATGCTGCGGCGCACCACCTGGCACGGGCCCTGTAGGCCATTGTTCGTATACTCGAAATACCCGTAGTAGCCGCGGCTGGCGCAGTCAGCCCACTCGCTCGCCGCTTCCGTGGTCTGCGCGTAGTCCACAGTCACCAGCTCGCCGGTTTCGGCGTTGAAGTGGATGGCCGTGCCGGGAATGTTCACCGGAGGCAACAGGCGCGGGCTGGCTGGATTGCTCACGTCGATGCGGTCCAGGTAATACCTCACCTGGCCGTCGCTGCCCGGCACGGGAACGCTATGCTGGCTGACGACCAGGTCGCCATCCGTCAACGCCACGCTGCCGCTCCCATAACCATAGCCGTAACCTCGGTACCAGCCCCAGCCCATGTCCATCGAGCAACCCCCGATGAACTGGCCCCAACCGCCGCCCGCAACCAGCTCCGGAACTTGGAAGCGCGTCGCCACGGTCGGCGCGACGGGATTCGAGAGCTCGATGACGTCGTAGTGGTAAGTGGGCCGCCCGGTAATCTGGCCGTTGTTGTCGAAGCTGAAGTTGCCCCGGCTGCGGCCGACGAGCAGCGTGTTTTCGGTCTGCACGATGTCCGCGATGTAGGAGTTGTCAGTCGCGGGCTCCACGGCAAAGCTGCCGACCGCGCGCGGTGCACCCGGATCTGTCAGGTCGACGATGTAGAACGTGAGGCGCTGCTCGGATGTCGAATAGGTTTGGTCGTAGCTCGAGCTATAGCGCGGCACGTACGCGTAGTTGCCTCGGGTAAACACCTGACCGCCCCAGTAAGCCCCGCCGGAGCAGGACCAGGCGTCCTCACCGAACAGCGCCGACAGGTCGATTTCCGATTGTGGTTGGGCGCTACCGGCTTGATCGACCGGGGTCATGTCGAGGATGGTCTGCTGTGTCGCCCAGTCGCTGCCGAAGCGCATCAAATGGTCACCGAGCACACGCACGGTGCTCACGTTGCGAGCCACATCGAGCTGACCCGTCCGTGAGGGCGCGTCGCGATCGGAGATGTCGAAGGTCTGAACCGTGTTATCGCCCACGCCGAACAAGCGCTCGCGATGCAAAAAAGCCCGGCGGGCGTTGCCCACCTGGGGGGCAACACCACGCCGGGTAAGGCTGTTTTCAGTGAAATCCACGAGCTGTATGCCGCTGCCGTACTCGTGTTCGCAGGTCACCTCGTCATATGAGCTACCGCTAAACGGCACCAAAATCAGGCCTTGCTCGTCCAAAATCGAGAACGCCTTGTGAATCTGGTTCTGCCCTTCGGCGAAGCTGCCCCAATCACCACCAAAGGCCACCCGCTCGAGCAGCGCCGGCTGCTCCAGGTTGGTCACGTCGAACAAGCTGACGTGCAACGAACCCTCGGGGTGCTCTGGGTCGAAGCCCAACGCATAGACACGGTTGCCCCGCGGCTCCATGTGGTACACCCAGCCCGGCATCTCCAACTCGCCCCGCTGGCGGGGGTCCGTCGGATCGGTCAGGTCAAACGTGAACAGCGGGTCGCGCTGCTCGGCGGTGATGGCGTAGGCGCGCGTCCCGTCGAAGCGCACGCTCTGCAGCACTTCGTTCGGGCGCGGCAACCGGACCTCCAGGCTGCCCGCGGCACGGATGTCGCTCGCGGAGCCCACGTTGAAGGTTTGAACGACCGGAGGTTGGTCAGTGCCCCACCCTCCGGGCTGGCTGATGACCCGGAACACACCCTCGTACTCGTCCATTTGCCAGCGGCTCTGGATGGGCCCCGCCACGTTGAAACGCGTGCCCGCGGTGAGCGCGCCGGAAGGATCGCTGATGTCCACGACCTGAACGGACCCCGGAAGAAGCCCATTCATGCCCCACTCTTGGCCGGCGATATAGATGCGTTGGTCGGTGACCGCGATGCTTCGATCACCGCCGCTGGAGCCGGCAGGCAACGGCAAGCGCAGCTGGTCGACCGTGGTGAAGCGCGTCGGATCGGACAGATTGAACGAGGTCAGCGTGGTATTGGCCGTGACGTCACAACCCCAGCAATAGCCCCACTCTTGAGTCGCCAGGTACAACACATCACCCACCCGGCGTGAATCCGAGATGTTGCCGGGCACCTCTTGTTCGGCCAAGAGCTGGATGTTCTGGGGATCCCGAGTGTCGAGCGCCTGCACGCGGCTGGACGTCTGCCAGCCGCAGACGTTCGTCGCCGCATCGCAGATGTACGAGTACCAGCTGTTGAACATCGCAAACACGATGCCGTCTTCGACGTACATCTCGAACGGCTCGGCAGCGGACCGGTACGCACCTTCCAGGCGCAGCGCCGCGGGCTCCGATACGTCGATGATGGTGAGGCCGCTGTAGCGCGACAGCGCATACAGGCGGTCACCCGACAGCTGAATGATGTCCGCTTCGCTGATGGCCCGCTGCGCCGCGGCGTTGCCGTCCGCCGCGTTGGCGGAGGGTGCCTGCGCTGATGTGGCCACGGAGTCGCCCTCGGCTGCGCCGAGCGTGTTGCGGCCGTTGCCCTGCGCGCCCGCCCCGGGGTGGGATACGAAGTCGCTCTCTCCGTCACCGGGCACAGAGGTGACCGCGTCGACGGGCTGATCGGTACCGTCACCCTCGATGACGGTGCTTCCGTCACCGTCGCACCCTGCCATGCCCCAGCTGCCCGCGACGCAGCTACCCAGCAACCAACCGATCCCCAGACGAGTGTGCAATCTTCGCATGCCGATCAGGATTGCAATAGGCACGCCAATGCCACCCGTCACCAGGATTGCCGATTTTCCTAGTTTAATCGAATAATTAACAGCACGTTAGCCTGTGCCATTTGGGTTACGCACTTGGCACAGCATGGCACAACGCTCGAAACGCGGACTTCGGGATCCCAGCTCGAGGCGCTGCGTGCCCAGCTCACACCACACTGCCGCGCACCGGCAGGCCCGCGGCGCGATACACCGCATCGATGAGCCGCATGTTGTTGATGGAGTCCGCACCCATGGTAGGCAATTTCTTACGGTCCCGCACCGCGCTCACGAATGCGAGCAGCTGATGGCGGTAGGTGGTGAAGCCTTCGACCTGTTCAGACTGCCGCTGCCCGTCGATGGTGAGCTCGAGCTGATGGCCGTTGTGAGGAGCCAGCGGGTTCGTCACCGCGAGCACGCCATTGTCGCCCTCGACGCGCAACGTCGTCGAGTACTTCTGGTCGTCAGCCATGGAGGTCTGCATGTGTCCGGTCAGACCTCCCGGAAATGACAGCTCCGCCTGCATGCTCACGTCCACGTGTGCGGCGCCCTGCTCCGCTCGGGCGCTCAGCACGCGCGGCTCGGCCCCGGCAACCTGGCGCATCCAATGCAGTGGGTAGCAGCCGAGGTCCATCGTGGCGCCGCCCGCAGTTTCGTAACGATGCCGCAAATCGCTTCGATCTTTGATGGCGACATTAAACGCGCCCTGCATGTGCCGCAATGCTCCGAGGCGACCGGAGCGCACGATGTCGAGGATGCGCTCGAAGAGTGGATGGTACCGATAGTGGAATGCCTCCACCAACACGCGCCCCGTTTCCTCCGCGGCCTGCACCATGCGCTCGGCCTCGGCGGCGTTGGCAGCAAACGGCTTTTCACACAACACGTCCTTGCCAGCCCGCAACGCCTCAATCGTCCAATGGGCGTGCAGGTGCATGGGCAAGGGGTTGTAGATGACGTCGAGGTCGGGGTCGGCGATCACCGCTGCGTAATCGGCGGCGACCCGCGGGATGCCGTGTTCTTGGGCAAAGCTTCGGGCGCGAGCCGGGTCCCGCGCCGCCACCACGTCGATGCTGACCTCGGAGCCCAGACGCGCCGGGTTGACCAATGCGCCGGGAGCAATTTTGGCGGCCCCCAAGATCCCAAACCGAAGCGGGCGTAGCATGCTCACCCTGTAGCAGAGGTGGGGGAGGGCGGCGAGAGCGCGGCTCGAACAGCAAAGAGCTCGCGAACGAGCACGCCGGAGGGGCGCAAGCTGGGGAGCTCGACCACATCCATCTGGTTGTCCGTGTGTGGCCGCAAGCTTTCCATCAGCGAGACGTATTCATCCACCGACTTGACCTGCAACCTCGGGTTATGCCGTCGCTCGTCCGCGATGCTGCTCACGTGCCGACCGTTGTAGTCGTGAGCGGGGTAAACCAGCGTACGCCCCGGCAGCCTGAGCAACTTGCTGAACAAACTGTCATACTGTTGGCGTGGGTCGCCCCCTTGATCGGTGCGGCCGGTGCCACGGATCAGCAGCGTGTCGCCTGTGAATACACGGTCGTCCATCACCAAGCTGTAGGAGTCGTCGGTATGCCCGGGCGTGTAAATAGCCTCTAGCCGAGTCCCATCGAGGTCGATGATCTCGCCGTCGCTCAGATGGCGCGCCACGCAATCGGCCCGGCTCTCCTGGCCCATGGCCGTCACACATTGGGTGCAATCAAGCAGTGCCTCGAGCGCGGAGTCGTGGTCGGTGTGCCGGTGCGTGTCGATGGCGAACACCAGGCGCAAGTCGAGAGCCTCGATCAGGCGAAGATAGAGGTCCAGCTGATCCCGCACGGGGTCGACGAACAGCGCCTCGCCGCCGTGGCGAGACGCCACCAAGTAAGAGAGCGTGCTGGACTTTTTGTGAGCCAGCTGGCGAAACAACATGCGAGCCGAGCATCCTCCGAGCCTGCCCTCAGGGCAAGCTCTAACAGCGGCACGAACGCGTGCCGCTGCGCTCTGTTCTCACTTGATGATGGGGTTCTCACTTGATGATCGGGTAGTGCATGCGCGGGGTGCGCCGCTCATTCCAGGGCAAGTCACCGAGCCTGAGCGTTCGTTCACAGTGATAGGTGGCCCTGAAGGCCTTTAAGGCCTCCCCGAGCGTGGACGTATCGTCCCAGACCATGAACCAAGCCCAACGGGGCTGTTTTTCGAGCAGCTCGGGCGTCGGAACCCGCCCCACCTCTCCGAGCGCGATGGGCTTTTTGCCGGCCAGCGCGGACAGTGTCTGGTAGTCTTTGTCCGCAAACCCCATGCGGTATACATCGGTCGCGAGGACGTCGACCACGTCGTCACCGGGGTAAAAGTCGGCGTACGGGTCGACGTTTGGAGTGATCTCGTTCGCGTTGTACACCCAGACCAGATTGTTCAACGCGTGGAAGTCGGTCAGGCGCTCGAACAGCATCCGATACAACTTCTTATAGCCCAGCTCGCCAGGCTTCTTGCCCCACCAGAACCAGTCACCGTTCATCTCGTGGTACGGGCGCCACAATACGGGCACACCCGCATCGCGCAACTGCCGCAAGAACCAGGCAATCACGTCCACCTGAGATTTCCAGCGTTCATGGATGCGCGTGCCCGGCGTGATCAAATCGCTCCACTCGCTTGCCGTCACCTTGCCCTGGATGCCGTGCTCGAAGTCCACCGGCTCTTCTTCGGTGGGGCGTACCGCATGCCACATCAGCGTGATGACAAAGCCCTCGTGGTGACGCCGAATGGCCTCGTCCACGATGTTCTGGCGGAAGTTGATGCCATCCCAGCAGCCGGGGCCATCAAAACCGAAGTCCTGACCAAATAGGGCGGGATAGTCGCCCGTCTGGCGCTGCACCACGACCAACCGCGTCGAGCCGTGCAAAGGCGCGCAGTGCTGCCCCGTGAGCGTCTTTTTCCCCGACACGTCAGCGATGAAGCGCAAGAGCGCCGTGGCCTCGGGACTCGGGTTTGACGTCACCGGCAAGACGCTGGAGCCGCTCGGCATGCGCTGACGCTAGTCGAGCGCCAAGGCGCGTCAATCCGAAACGCGCCTTCGTCGCCCCGGGGTGGCTCCGACGTGCTATTGGGCGGTCGTCAGCTGCCATGAATTTTTCCGACTTCAAGGCCACGCTCTCGGCTGAGGCGCCACCCGCAGCGCTCAGTGAGCTCTTGCGTGCGCTCTGGCTCGACGCCAAGGGCGACTTCGCCGGCGCGCACGGCATTGCTCAAGATGTTTCAGGCGCTGAGGGCGCGCGCGTGCACGCCTACCTGCACCGAAAGGAAGGCGATCTGTCGAATGCGCGCTACTGGTATCGCCGCGCCGGCTGTGACGTTCCCGCGGTCAGCGTGGACGCCGAGTGGCAAGCGCTCGTCGAAGACCTGCTCTGACCGCGTAGCGGCCACCCACACGCCCACCTGCACACGGAAACGTTTCCCACTTGCTGGCGGCGCTGGCTTTGCGTATTTGTAGCACCTCGCCATCCCGGCCTTTTTTGCGACACGAGCGATCATGTTGGAAACGATACCGAGCCTGCTCTCGTACCCAACGATGCTCGGGCTGAGTGGGTTGCTGCTCGCAGGCTGTATTGGCGGAACGCGCTCGGGGTCGGAGACCGCAATCGCCTCGAGCACGGCCAGCGACACGGCTGCTCCAGCACCGGATCCTGCCGAATCGATGGATCTCCAGATCTTCCTGCTCATCGGGCAATCCAACATGGAGGGCACGCCGAAGCCGGAGAGCGTCGACCAAGCCGTGGAGCCGCGGGTTCGGGTGCTCGGTTACGATGATTGCAATGGGCGCACCTACAACCGTTGGGCGCCGGCCTCACCCCCACTGCACCGTTGCTGGGTGGGGGTCGGTCCCGCTGATTCGTTTGGCAAGGCGATGGCCGAGGCCTGGCCCGAGGCGACGATCGGTCTGGTCCCCGCGGCCTTGTCGGGGGTCGACATCGACATCTTCCGCAAGGGCGTGGTGTCGAAGCGGCGCAAGGAGTTCAAAATCCCTCCCGACGACGCGCGCAGCGGCGCCTACGAGATGGTGATCGAGCGCGCGCGGCTAGCCCAGCAGAACGGCCACATCCGCGGCATCCTCTTCCATCAGGGCGAATCAGATACCGGCAACAGCGAATGGGTCGGCAAGGTGCGGGAGCTCGTCAGCGATTTGCGCAAAGACCTCGGCTTGGGCGACGACGTGCCCTTTGTCGCCGGAGAGTTGCTCTATTCGGGCTGCTGTGCGTCGCACAACCGGCTGGTGCAGGAGTTGCCCAGCAGCATCCCCAACGCGTACGTGGTCAGCGCCGAAGGCTTGGCGGGAATGGACAATTACCACTTCGACCTGGCCGGGCAACGGCAGCTCGGGCGGCGGTATGCCGACGCAATTCTTCAAGCGCTCGGCGCCGACAAGGGGCCACCGCGTCTGCCGTGAGGGCCGGCGACATCAGTCCTGATTGAGAGAGTGCGGGACATGCACCCACCCGGCGGCTGCGAGCAGGCTGCAAACTGCCCCTGACTCGCGCTCCGCTCTGAGGTACTCTGGCGCCATGCCGCACCAGTTGAAGGTGACATTGGAGGGCGTTGAGCCGCCAGTTTGGCGACGGCTCGTTGTGCCATCTGAATTTACTCTCTACGATTTGCACCTTGTGATCCAGGTGGCGATGGGGTGGGAGGACTGCCACCTGCATGACTTCACGATCAAACGGCAACGATACGCGCTACCTGATTCGGACGAGTTCGATAGCCCCTTGGATGAGACGACAGCAAGTCTGCACGACGTCGCGCGCCCGCGAACCAAAATTCTATACCAATACGACTTTGGGGACAGCTGGAACCACGTCATCGTCGTGGAGAAGATCCTCGAGAACAGCGGAAATTCGCTGCCGGCCTGCATTGACGGAGCGCGTGCCTGTCCCCCCGAGGATAGCGGAGGGCCGTTCGGGTACTCCGACAAGTTGCAGGCGCTCGCGAATCCAGATGAAGAGAATGAAGAGCTGCGGAGCTGGATGGGAGAGGACTTCGACCCGGAGCGGTTCGAAACCGACGCCGTCAATCGCGAGCTATTACAAGTTTTTCGACCGGCACCGCGCCGAAAGAAGCGTGCTGGTCGATCGAAGTAGCGCGGCAGAACTGGTCCAATAACGTTTAGCCGATAGCCGGTTCAATGGTCTTATCGCGGTGAACGAAGCCCGTGATCGCGGGGCCGTGGTATAGGCGCACCACCTTACCCCGCTTGGACAAGTAGCGGGGACCAGCCGCGACGACCACGACCACACCGCAGACTGTAATGAGTGCCCCGGCGGCGTTAACTACGACTGGCGATGAGCTTTCTGAGGTGAAAACAACGTCGATCGCGGCGTGAAAAATCGCCACCGTGAGGAGGCTGCCACGGCTCCCATTGTACAGCCACGTCAGCAACACCGAACCCGTCACCAAACTAAACAGCCATCCAGCGATGCCTGCCGCGTTCATCTCGGTGTAGCCGGGCCGATACAGAAAGAGCGGCGCGTGCCAAAGCGCCCATCCAAGAGTGACCAGAAGGGAGGAGACCAGTGCGGAATGCCGCGCTTGCAGCCGGGGAAGAACGAAACCTCGCCAGCCCACCTCTTCCCCGTAACCGAACGACGCGAGGTTGTAGGCGAGGAATGCTACGACCGAAAACTCAGGGAACTCTCGTGATCTGCCGAGCCTGGCGAGCGTCACATTTTCGCCGCCGAGCAGCGATGCCCCAGCCATCGCAAGCGCAAGCAGAGCAAAGGGAGCTAGGCACGCGACTGCCATCCACCCGATCCGGCCCTGCCAGAGAACCATGCGCCGTAGGAGATCGCCGGTGCCCGCCCCTCCGGTTTCGACGCCAGACACCAGAAAAGCGGCCGCGATAGGGCCCAACGCGCCGAAAGCATGGTGGTACGGAACTTTCGGCAAGCTGTCGACCCCGAACGCTGGCAACCACAGCGGCGCCCAGGTCAGCCAGGAAATGCAAAAGGCGAGGGCGAAGAATACTGCCAGCGGGTAGCGACGAATCATCCGGGTCGTTCCTGGTGTCCAACGACGAAGCATGCGTCGCCCCGCTAGCGTACCAGGCCTCAGCGGCGGGCGCAGCCCGTCTGCTGAAGGCCGGAGCTAGACCGCGCCGTTCGCAGTGCCGATTCGATCGCGGTGCTCATGAAGGCTACGACTGCCAGTCGCCGCTGGGCAAGGTCAGCATAGTCGGATGCCAGCGTTGGGTCCGCTCGCAAGCGGATGGCCTCCGACACGATCGGGACCCATCGACGGTCGAACACGTCCAGCGCGTATTGCCCCGCAGCGGTCTTGGATGTGATCCGACTCGTCGCAACCGTGTAGTGCAGACGCGCAACACCCAAGACGCCCCAGCAGACCAGGTCATGATGCCGCTCCAGGTCCGAGGGGCCTTCACGGTATTGGGCGATCCATGGTCGCCAGTACTCAACCAGGTTATTGAGCGTCCAAGCACGTAGCACGGCGTCGTCACGCCAGACCCGCACGCCGACGATCGAAGGGCCTCGCACCGCCAAACCATGGCCCTCGAGCTCGTGCCAGGTCACAGGGTCGATGGCGAACCTTCCAGATAGTTCAAACCGCCCCTCATGAGTGAACGGAGCTGGTGTACAAGCGCCAGGCCCCGCCGACAGATCGGACCAGCTGAGATGGGTGCCATCGAAATGCAACCTCGGATAGCTGCCCCGGACCATCCCGTGGACAGCCGCGAGGCCCTTCAATTCTGCATCGTCGGGCCGACGCCCCGACACCGCCACGAAGTCCACGTCGCTGCAGTGACTGCGGAAGTCACTGAGGGCCACAGATCCGGTCAGATACAGGCCCTGGACAAACCCGGGAACTATGAAATCTGCGGCAGTTAGAAAACAGTCCGTCAGTGCTGAAACCACGGACGGGATGCTCGACGATGGTACCCCTGCCCCTCCGTCTCCTTCAACCGACGCCATGACGACGGAAGCTTGCTCGCGCGCGCGGCGCCTGACAAGAGCGGCCAACGCATTCACTGGCGGCCCACGCTCGCGGCGGCCTAGCGACTTGGCATTCTGCCGCGAGGTCCCGAGCGGAAAGCGCCGACGGATTCACAACCCCGACCCCGCCTCACGGACAGTCGTAAACCTGCTCGTCCTCGATGCAGAGGTCGAGCCGCTGTCGGAGTGAGGGTTCGTACGTCTCGAAGGCGGTGGCGGCCTCGTCGGCTGCGCTGTTGCTGACAAAGTGGGCACCCGTGAGGAGCCCGACTCCGCCCAGCGAAAGCCCGAGTCCGATAAACAGGGGCGTCTTGGGGGGCTCACCCGACGAATCAACGCTGAGGAGCGAGACGAGCGCGAGCGCGAGCCCTGCCGTGATGGTGGCGGCCCCGCCGAGTTGAAGCCCGGTGCCCAGCTTGCGGCTCGATCGACTATCGCTCGCGGTGATCACGGCAGCGACGCACCGACCGGAGATTGTAGCCGTGGCCCCAATTGACAGAGGACCACAGCTCGCTCAAAATGCCGTAGCAACGCCGTAAATTTCGTCGACCCTCAGCTCACCACCGAGTGCGCCAATCCTCACGCGCTCCCCCTGACGCGCTTCGGTGCGCTTAAACCCCTCGTCGGCGCGCTCGAAGACCTCGATCAGTCGCTCGCGATGGGAGACCAAGATGACGGCGGAGAGGGAACGTACGCGCTGATACCCTGCTAGTTTGTCACCCCGGTCGTACTCATCCGTGGACTCACTGGTGACCTCCACCACGATGAGCGGATTGACGATGGTGTGTTTGTTTTGAGGGTCCGTTTCATACGGGCCACACACCACCGTGACATCGGGGTAGGTGGTGAGGCCCGTCTCTTGGACGCGCACGCGCAAGTCCGAGCTGTGGACCCGGCAGGGGCGGCCGCGAACCAGGTCAATCAACGCGGCACCCATTGCCATCGCCAATGCAGCATGCTCGGGGGTGCCACCGGCCATGGCGTAAATTTCGCCGGCCAGAAACTCATGACGCACCGTGCTCGACTCCTCCAAAGTCAGGTACTCCTCGAACGTGTAGCGATGCAGCCGGGGAGAGGTGGTCACCCGCGTAGCTTAGCGCAAAGCGCGGCCTTGCAGTGACGCTTCCGCCGATTTCGGGCGTGGACCGGAAAAGCTACCGCACGCCCGTCTTGCCCGAGGGGGCCGTCAGGCGCGCTTTTCTACTTTCCGCCGTAGCGACTAGGTTTAGAGCGCAAACACCCCGATCTTGGGAAACGGCGCTGCCAAACGACGGATGTCGTCTGGATCGCCTGTGGCAATGACTGCGGTGTCGAACTGAAGGGCAGTGGCCACCACGAACGCATCAATTGCATGAGCTGACGAGAGCTTCAGTCGTGCCAGCATTTGCCCGGCTTGCTGCGCAGCTGCCCGGTCCAGCTCAACAACACGAACGCTGGGATTGTTTAGCAGCTGATTGATGGCCGAGTCGTGTCGGACACCGCGGCAGACTTCCGCCAGCACGGGCGCTGGCACCCGAATCAGTGCACGCTTTTGGTGAGCGACTCGTAAGATTGTGGCCGCGCGTTCAG
>JANOIG010000088.1:0-26705 GCA_031407405.1 Deltaproteobacteria bacterium | reverse complement strand
CACAGCGCAAAAGTGGACGGTTGGGGTCGACAGCGTGCTCGGCGTGGCGCTCCGTTTTGCAGACGCTCGACCGCAAGGTCTGGCACATCCCATCGGGTTTTTCCTGCGCTTCGAAGCCGGTTACAGCTGGACGCCGGAGCTTGACGTTCGCCTGAGCTCCGAAGGCTCGGCGGGACCCGTGCGCACCGCACCCCTCGAGCTCGACGAGCTCGCGCTCGGCGGCCTTGCCTTGCGAGGGGCCTTCGGCCTCGGCTATTGACGGCGCTCAGGTGAGCGCAGTGGATCACAGGATCAAACACAAGTCGCCAAATTCGTGCTCGAGATATCCCTCGGCTTCGGCCTGCGCCCGCGCCAGGTCGAGCAGCGGGCGCGGTGCGAAGGCAGCGAGCAGGGAATAATGCGAGGCCGATGGGTCGTGCATGCCGGTGAGAAGGCCGGTCACGACCCGACAGCGGTAGCCCGGACCCACTTTGAGCGTGGTGGTACCCGCGCCCGCCTCTAGCGCTCCGTTCGCTTGCAGCGCGCAGGCCTCGAGCGCCCGAACCACCGTGGTACCCACGGCGACCACGCGCCGTGCTGCGGCCTGTGCCGCATGAGCTAGCTCGACCGTCCGCTCGGGCACCTCGAAGCGTTCTTCGAGCGGCAAGGCCACGTCGAGCGCCTCATCCCCGCTCGCGGACAGCCCTGCCGCATGTGTGATGGACGCGATCGCCACGCCGCGCGCTCGTAACGCCCCGAGCAGGCTGGCGCTCAGCGGAAAGCCGGCAGAGGGCGCTTCCACGGCCCAGGGTCGCGCCGCATACGTGGTCTGCACATCCCAGAGCTCGAGGGGACGAGCGAGGTAGGCGTATTGCACGGGACGACCCGAGCGGTACAACGCCGACCAGAACGCGGCGCCTTCGCTGGCGAAGCGCACCCGAAGCAGACGCGGGCTCGGCGGCAACACGGCTTCGACTCTGGCCGAAAGCTCACCCAATCTCAGCTGAGCACCGATCAATACTTCGGCCGGTGGCGGCCGGCGCTCGGTCGGTGTCGTCCAATCACCGGGACCGAAAAGCACCGCACGCCAGCTGCCATCGACGTCGAGCGCGAGCAGCCGGAGCTCGATGGGTGCGTCCTCTGGTCCCATGCTGCCCTGGAGCGAGGCCGGCAGCGTCGCCGCATCATTGACGACCAGCAGGTCGCCGGGGAGAAGCAGCTCGGGCAGATCGGCAATGCTGCGATGCTCGATGCGGCCGCTCTGCACCGCGAGGTGCAGCAGGCGCGTAGCGGAATGGTGGGCCCGAGGCGCACGTGCCGGGTTCATGTGACTCAGAGCCCCGCCGCTTCGAGTCGGCTGCCGCTCGGAAGCGGCTCGGCCGCCGCGACCAGCGCTGCGATCTTGCGAGCGACGTCCCCGGGCCGCGCGAGTGTGACCGGGTCGGCCTCCGGCATGGCGTCTCGGTGCATTTGTGTATCCATCTCCCCTGGGTCGACCGAGAGGAAACGCACGCCCGTGCCAAGAAGCTCGGCGGCCCAAATACGACCCAGCTGATCGAGAGCGGCTTTAGAGACGCCGTATGCGCCCCAGCGTGGGTACGCTGACACAGCCGCGTCCGAGGTCACGAGCACGACCGTGCCCGTGCCTCGCACCAACATGCTCCCGACAACTGCCTTGGTCAGCCTGAATGGGCCGAGCAGATTGACGTCGAGGACATGTGAAAAATCTTCGCACTGCGTGTCGAGCAGCAACGGCAACGGGGTGGGCCCGAGAGTGCTCGCGTTGTGCACCAGCACGTCAATCGGTCCGATCAGCGCCGTTGCCGCGCCGGCGATCGGGTAAATTGCACGTTTGTCCCCGAGATCTCCCGCGAGGCCATGCGCTTCGAAACCACGCTCTCGAAGCCTGGCTGCGGCCGCTGCCACTTCGGCTCCGTTTCGTGCGACGCCGACCACGCGGGCACCGGCTTCGGCGAACGTTTGCAACAGGGCCTGGCCGAGGCCACGGCTCGCACCGGTGATCAGAATCGCCTTGTTCTCGACTTGCATGTGTTGACTCCTTGTCGAGCAGCCTAACCCTCGCTTGCCCGTTGGCTGGCGCCGCTGCCAACAAACTGGCATAATGCTCATACGATGAACGAAGACCTGTCCGGCAGATTGGCGCGCAACATCCGGAGCCTGCGTGAAGGCCGTGGCGCATCCCAGGTGGAGCTGGCCAAGCTGGCGGGTGTGCCGCGTGCGACCTGGGGTAACCTCGAGTCAGGCGCGGGGAACCCGACGCTTCAGGTGCTGTATCGCGTGGCCAACGCCCTGTCGGTGTCGCTCGAAGAACTGCTCGCCGCCCCGCGGTCGAGCGCACGGCATTACCCAGCAGACGCGTTGCCAGCGAAGCTGCGCGGCGCGGTCCGAGTGCGCAAGCTCTTGCCCGACTCGCTACCGGGCATGGAGTTCGACCGTATGGAGCTGCCCGCGGGCGCGCGCATGACGGGTACTCCCCACACTCCGGGCACACGCGAATACCTGGCGTGTGAGGCCGGTGAGATCGCGCTGGTGGCGAGTGGTGAACGCTACCTGCTGCAACGTGGTGACGTGGTCGTTTTCCGCGGCGACCAGCGGCACTCCTATGAAAACCCCGGGCACCGGGTAGCGGTGGGGTACTCGGCTGTGTTGCTCACGCCCCTCTTGCCTTGAGCCTATAGACCTGGCCGAGCTGATCCCGAGGTGGAGACCCTCTGGTCAGGGACTGGTGCAGCGAGTGCAAATCGGCTAGCTTCGAGCATGGCTCGCCTCACGGTCGACGTTTGGTCCGACATCGCTTGCCCCTGGTGTTACGTGGGCAAGCGCCATCTGGAGCAGGCCCTGGCCGGCTTCGCCGAGCAGAGCCCTGTTCACGGCAGCCCTGTTGACCGCCGCCCTGTGGACGTGGTTTGGCACGCGTTCGAGCTCAATCCCTCCGCGCCCCGCGAGAGCAACGAAGGAGCGTACGCGGAGCGCCTCGCCAAGAAATACGGTTCGTCCACAGCAGAGGCAGAAAAACGCATCGCTCGTTTGGTGGAAGTGGCGCAGGCCGATGGGCTCACGCTCGACTTCGAGCGCATTCGTCCCGGCAACACCTTCGACGCGCATCGCGTGCTCCACCACGCGCGCGAGGTGGGGCTGCAGGACGCGGTGAAGGAGCGCTTTTTGCGTGGCTATCTCAGCGAGGGTGAGGCCATCGGCAACCCTGAAACGGTGCTGCGTTTGGCGGTAGATGCCGGCCTGGATGCAGATCGAGTCAGCGCCATCTTGTCGAGTGACGCGCATGCGCGCGACGTGCGCGCGGATGAAGCGGAGGCGCAGCGCCTCGGCATTCACGGAGTACCGTTCTTCGTCGTGGGCGGGCGTTACGGGTTGTCTGGCGCGCAACCCGTGGAGTTGATTGCGCAAGCGCTGGGCCAAGCTTGGGCAGAGCTCGACCCGCGGCCCATCGAATATGTCGAGGGCGCCACTTGCGGCCCGGATGGCTGCTAGTTAAATGCTAAGGGAGGCAAATGGGTTTTTTTAGTCGTCTTTTCGGGACCGATGAGTCAGCACCCCGGCGTCCGCCGACCGGTTTTTCGTCGCCTGCGTCCACTGACGCACAGGCGGTCGAACGTTACCGCTACATGATGCAGACGGCTCCTCCGGAAACCATCGAGCAAGCGCACGTCGAAGCCTTTTCGAAGCTGACCCCTGAGCAGCGGCGCACGGTCCTGAATGAGCTGGCTGCGGCAGCGCCACCGAATGAGCGAGCCCTAGTCGCAGGCACGTCGATTGAAGACCCTCGCGCACTAGCGCGGGTGGCTACCCGCGCGGAGATTCGTCAACCGGGAGTGATGGAGCGCACGCTGGGCGGGACGGGCATGGGCTTTGGCGGCGGGCTACTCAGCAGCTTCGCGGCGGGGTTCGTGGGCAGCATGGTCGCCCAAAGCTTCTTCTCCGCGATGGGTGGTTGGGGCGATGCGCACGGCGATGCCGGCCATGACGCGCAAGCCGATGAAGGCCAAACAGGCGACGCCGATCAGGACAACGGTGACGGCGACTTCGGCGGCGGCGACGATTTCGGCGGCGGCGATTTCGGCGACTGACTCACCCTAAACATTTTTTTCGACTAAACTGATCTATCCATTGTCGGGGCCGGACCTGCGCCGCACGTCCATGCCCGACACCTCGGGGCTCAGCTGATGAATGAGCATCGGCGCCGGGAAGCAAAGCGCCCAGAGCCCCGAGGCTTCGGGCGGTGACGCTCGGCACAGGCCCGGCCCACCTCTACCCCCACTGCTCCGTATCGTGTGCGTCTCAGCTTTGCGGCGCAACGGCGGCCAGCACGGCTTCTCTTTGTTCTTTGGTGAGGCTCAGGAAGCGGCCTTCGATGCGGAACCAGCGCTCGTCTTCACGGCGACCGTGGCGCACTTTGACGCGGTACTCCACCCCTGTCTCGAGCTCGATGCCGATCAGGGTCGCGCCCGTGGGGAAGGGTTGGCTCGACTCGACCAGCGCGCGGTTGCCGTCGGTTTCGAGCAACCGGGCCGCACCTTCGCCGTGGCCTTGGTCGACGAGGCGCCATCTCATGGTCCCTTCCTCGCGTTGCGAATGGCGACCCTCGCTTCCTTGTCGGCGTCGCGCTGGCGTAGGGTGTGGCGCTTGTCGTACTCTTTCTTGCCGCGCGCCACGCACAGCTCGAGCTTGACGCGGCCTTCTTTGAAGTAGAGCTTGGTCGCGACCAAGGTCATGCGGTCGCGCTCCTGCGCGCCGAGCAGCTCGTCGATCTGCCTGCGGTGCAACAGGAGCTTCCTCGGCCGTTTTTCGTCGTGGCCCAGAAACGAGTGCACGAGCGGGGGCACGCGCATGCCCTTGACCCAGGCTTCATTGCGGTGGATGTCGACCCAGGCCTCGGTGATGTCGGCCGGGCCTTCGCGCAGGGCCCGGGCTTCGCTACCGATCAGCACGACGCCGGCCTCGTAGCTCTTGCCGAGCTCGAAATCGTGGCGGGCGCGCCGGTTTTGGGCAATCAGCCGATCGCCCTCCGGAACGCCTTTTTTCTTGGACCCTTTTGCCATTGGCGGGCCCGGACTATGACTCTTTCCTGCGGTTCTGCAAGACCCGGCGGCTCGGCGGGCTTGACCGACACTAAATGTGCGTCATAATGTAGCACGTCATGAAGAGGGCAACGATACGCCAGGTTCAGCACAACCTGAGCGAGGTGCTGTCTTGGGTGGAGGGTGGGGAAGAGGTCCAGGTGCTGAGGCGCAACAAGGTGGTTGCGCGGCTCTTGCCACCGGGGCCAGAAGCCAGCCCGTCGCCGGATTTCGTGGCCCGGGCGCGGGCCGTCTGGGGGGACAAGGCCCAGGGCACCACCCTGAGCGCCATTTTGTCCGAGTCACGTGAAGATCGGTGATCTACCTCGATACGGGCTGCCTGCTCAAGCTCTACTACCCGGAGCCAGACAGCGAGGCTGTGGCGAAACTCGTGGCCGAGCACACCATCGCGCTAGTGGCTCTCCACGAGCTCGAGCTCTCCAACGCGCTCGAGCTGAAGCTCTTTCGCAAAGAAGCGAAGCTGGCTCAAGTTCGCGCGGTCCACGAGTTTGTCGAAGCCGACCTTCGCGCGGGGAAGTTACATCGGCCGGCACTGGTCTGGGACGACGTGCTTCGTGATTCGAAGGCCCTGGCTCGAGGTCACACGCGCAAGATCGGTTGCAGGTCGCTCGACATTTTGCATTGCTCGGCAGCTCGGCTGCTGGCGGTGAGCTCGTTCTTGACGACGGATGCCCGGCAACGGCGGCTGGCTGGTGCGATCGGCTTGGACTGTCCGATTCCCTAGACGCTCGAGGGTCGGTCGAGCCAGCGTCGTTCTTCCCTCCACTGGTTCGTCGGAATCGAGCTATCGTGAACGTGTGTACCAATGCCTGCTCGGCCGCGCGTGGTCGGCGCTTCCCGCTGCCGTTCGAGGCGCGCACGGTCCGGGTCAAGTCCGGGGTACCATGAGCGTGCACTGGGGAAGCGGTTGGCTCGCACGTTGCGTTGCACGCGTGCTTCGATTTCCAGCGCCTGGCGACGCGGTCGCCGTGCAGCTGAGCATCGACGCGCGCGACGGCGTGCTGCACTGGACTCGGCGCATGGGTACCGCGTTGCTGGTCACCGAGCAGTGGATCATGAATGGCCTGGTTTTCGAGAAGCTGGGACCCGTGCTCTGCGGGTTCCGAGTGGAAGCGGACGCACAGAGCTTGTGGTACACGCAGGAGTACGCAGGCCTTCGCTTTGGGCCTTACAGTCTGAGATTGCCGCGCTGGCTCTGGCCACGCGTGACTGCTCGCGTGACCCAGGCGGGTTCCCAGGCGCATAGCCAAGTCGACATCTTGGCTCCGTGGATTGGCCTGGTACTGCGCTATGAAGGCTTGGTGATGCACGTGCACGCAGTAGAGGACGCGCCGTGATCAGCGCCTTCTGGCTCATGCTGCTCCAGGGGCTGCTGGGCGCTTTCGATACGGTATATTATCACGAATGCAAGGCTCGCCTGCCCGCGGGGGGTGCGCTGACTCGGCTGGAGCTTTGGCTGCACGGGGCGCGCGACCTGGTGTACGCGCTCTTGTTCGGCACCTTGCCCGTCGTGGCCTGGTGTGGCCAATGGGCTCTCGTCTTGATGGGGCTCATCGGATTGGAAATCGTGATGACCATGGCGGACTTCGTGGTCGAGGTGAAATCGCGCGCGCCAGTGGGGGTTCTGGCGGGTGAACGCGTGACGCACGGATGTATGGCCATTGTCTACGGCGCGATGCTCGCGTGTCTTTTGCCAAACGTTATCACTTGGTACTCGCAGCCGAGCGCTTTCGTGTCGCTCGACATGCCGGTGCCCGGAGCGCTGCGCGTCGCGTTGCTGATCATGGCAGGCGGGGTGCTGCTTTCCGGCGTTCGGGACGTGTACGCGGCGCTGGGGTTGCCGGGCGGGAGCTTTCCGTGGAGTCGCGCCTGATGCGGCGCCGCTCTTTTCACCGCTGGGTCTTCCTCTCGGCGGGGGTCTATAACCTGCTGTGGGGTCTCTATTCTGCGCTGGACCCCAATTGGCTATTTCGCTTCGCAGGCATGGAGCCCTTGAACCATCCGGCGATCTTTGCCTGCCTCGGCATGGTGATAGGACTGTACGGGGTCGTCTATCTCGAAGTCGCACGCCGTCCCGAACATGGCTTTGTGCAAGCCGCGGTCGGCCTGAGCGGCAAGGTGCTCGGCCCCATCGGCCTGGCTTGGTTAGTACTCATCGGCGAATGGCCACTGATGGCCGGAGTGGCATGTCTGACGAACGACCTGATTTGGTGGCTGCCCTTCGGGCTCTACCTGCACGACGCCTGGATCGATCAGCTCGCCCAGAAGCGCAAAACCACCCGAGCCTGAGGCAGAGGTTTCTCTTGCCAACAGGGCCCTATATGCTGATTCGCCCTTTTTGGTGAGCCCTTTTGCCGTCGGCGTGGCTGACCGGTATTCCCCTTTTCGCGTTCGGTAGTAAGTAAGAAAGCCAACTCATGTTGTCGACTCGGTTGCGCGGTGCGCGGACTCACAACCTAAAGGGGGTCGATCTCGATCTGCACCCCGGTGAGGTCGTGGCCCTCACGGGGGTTTCCGGCGCTGGCAAGAGCAGCCTGGCGCTCGATACTTTGTACGCCGAGGGGCAGCGGCGGTTTGTCGAGAGCTTTAGCCCTTACGCGCGCCAATTTCTCGAGCGGCTCGAGCGGCCGCCCATGGACAGCTTGGAGCCGGTGCCGGCGGCGATTGCGGTCGATCGGCGGGCTCCGGTCAAGAGCTCGCGCTCGACGTTGGCCACGATGGCGGATATCGAGCCGTTCATTGCCGCGCTGTTCGTGCGCGAGGCGGTGCCGCTGTGCCCCGAGCACCGCTTGCCCGCGGTGGATTTGGATGCTCACCGCGCGGCACAGGACGTCGTCGCCAGGTTCGCGGGGGTGCGGGTCATCGTGACCTGGCAGAGCTGGAGCAACGGCACCGAACAATACCTCGAGCTGCGCGACCAGCTCGCTCGTCAGGGCTATCGGCGGCTGTGGTTGGACGGGCGCGCGCAAGACATCGACGTCGTGCCACCTTCGGCGTTGAAGGCGGGGCACGGCGCACAGGTCATCGTGGACCGTTGCAACTCTGCGCTCAGTGACGTGGCGCGTCTGGCAGCGGCCATCGAGGCGGCGTGGCAGGGCTCGGGGGGCGTCGCGCACGTGTTTCGCGAGAGCGTGGGCGGCGAACCGGCCCTCGTATTGCGCCGCGGCCGCAGCTGCCCCGAGTGCGCGCGCCCGCTCGGCACAGCCAGCATGGGGCTGTTTTCGTACGAATCCCCGGTCGGGGCTTGCCCGAGCTGTAAAGGCTTCGGCCGCACCATCGGCATCGACTGGAACAAGGTCATTCCCGATCCGCGGCGCACCCTCAGCAAGGGCGCCATCCGGCCCTGGGCCGGCAAATCTACCACCTGGGAGCGCGGCCAGCTCCGGGCGCTGTGCCGGCGCCAGTCCATCTTGATGGACGTGCCGTATGGCGAGCTCAGCCACGAGCAGCAGGGCGTGCTGCGCGCCGGGGATGGCACCTTCGACGGGCTCGAAGGTTGGTTCAAGTGGCTGCAAGGGCGCACCTACAAGATGCACGTGCGCGTGCTTTTGTCGCGTTATCGCTCGTACGACGAGTGCGCCGGCTGCAAGGGGCAACGGCTGGGAGCGGCATCACTCGATTTCGTGGTCGCCGGTCTCAACATCGCACAGTGGCACGGCCTCGAGGTGGGCCGCGCACGGGCCACGCTGGCGAGCCTCGTGTGCCAGACCGACCAGGGCCGCTTGGCACAGGCAGAGCTATTGGCTCGGCTAACGTACCTCGACCGGGTCGGGCTCGGCTACCTCACGCTCGATCGGCAGGCGCGCACGCTGTCGGGAGGGGAAGCGCAGCGCGTTACGCTCACCGCGGCCCTGGGCACCAACCTGCACAACGCGCTGTTCGTGCTCGACGAGCCCAGCGTCGGGCTGCATTCGAGCGACGTGGCTGCGTTGGGCGAGCTCATCAGGGAGCTGGCCACGCGCAACAATAGCGTGCTCGTCATCGAGCACGACGCCGCGCTGATCCGCGCCGCCGACCGCGTGGTCGAGCTCGGTCCGAGTGCCGGCGCAGGCGGTGGCTCGATCACCTTCGATGGCACCCCGGCTCGCGCCGAGACACACAGCGTGGCTACGGCGCGGGCGCTCCGGCGCATCGAAGTGCCCACGCGCTCGGTGGGTCAGGTCCAGAACAAGCTCCGGCTGCGCGGGGCGACCGAGCACAACCTGCAAGACATCGACGTCGACATTCCGCTCGGCGTCTTGTGCGCGATCAGCGGCCCGAGCGGCTCGGGCAAGAGCACGCTCAGCGTCGACATCGTCTACCGCTCGTTGGCGCGGCGCCTGGGCGCCTTCGATGTGGAGCCTCCCGGTGCTCACCGTGAGCTGTCCGGCGTCGAGGCCGTGCGCAAGGTAATCCTGGTCGACCAATCGCCGCTCGGGCGCACCTCGCGCGGCAACGCGGCGACCTACACCAAAGCCTGGGACAGCGTGCGCAAGTTGTTCGCGGACGAGCCCAGCGCGAAGAGCCATGCGCTGACCGCCTCGCATTTTTCGTTCAACGTGGCGCTCGGGCGCTGCGAGGCCTGTTCGGGCGAGGGCTTTGAGACGGTCGAGATGCAATTCCTGGCCGACGTGCGGCTCTCCTGCCCATCCTGCCAGGGCAAGCGCTTCAAGCCCGAGATCCTCAGCATCCAGCGCCAGGGCGTCAACATCGCGCAGGTGCTCGGCATGACCATCGACGAGGCCATCCAGCACTTTGGGTCGAGCGCGCAGATCGGTCGCTGCCTGCGCCCGCTGAACGTGCTCGGCCTCGGCTATTTACGGCTCGGGCAGCCGCTGTCAACCTTGTCCGGTGGCGAAGCCCAGCGCCTCAAGCTCGCGCGCTCGCTCAGCGAACGCATGCGCGGCAGCCTGTGGATCCTCGACGAGCCGAGCGCCGGTTTACACGCCAATGAGATCGAGCTCTTGCTCGGAGCCTGCCGGCACATCGTCAGCGCGGGCGGCAGCGTGCTCATGGTCGAGCACGATCTCAAGCTGATCGCGCAGGCGGATTGGGTCATCGACATGGGGCCACGCGCCGGCTTTGGCGGCGGGCGAGTGGTGGCCGAGGGCCCTCCCAGCGTGATCGCTCGCTCCGATACCTTGACGGGGCAAGCGCTGCGCGCCCGAGCGGAGCCCCCACCCGAGGCGCCACCGCGCGGCGCGCTGAGCCCGTCCGAGCTCGTGGTGCGCGGCGCGCGCGAGCACAACCTCAAACAGGTGGATGTGGCCTTGCCGCATCAGGCGCTGACCGTCGTCACCGGGCCGAGCGGCTCCGGCAAGAGCAGCCTGGCCTTTGACGTGATCTTTGCCGAGGGCCAGCGGCGTTTCCTCGAGACCCTCACCCCCTACGCACGCCAATTTTTGCCGAGCATGCCGCGCCCCGATGTCGACCGCGTCACCGGTGTGCCCCCCTCGGTCTCCCTCGAGCAGCGCACCGCGCGCTCCGGGGCGAAGAGCACCGTCGCGACGGTAACGGAAGTCTCGCACTATCTACGGCTGATTTTCGCCAAGCTCGGGACCCTGCACTGCCCCGAGCACGACGTGCCGGTCGCCACTCAAAGCGCGAGCCAGCTGCTCGAACAGCTACGCGAGGTGCGCGGGCCGTTCGAGCTGTGCGCGCCGGCGGTGCGTGCGCGCAAAGGCACCTACCTCGACATCTTCAGCGCAGCGGCGCGCGGTGGCATCGTGCACGCCTACGCCGACGGCAAGAGCGTGCAAACCGACACCCCGCCGAAGCTGAGCCGCAACCAACAACACACCATTCTGCTCGTGGTCGAAGCCGCTCAAACCCTCGATCGCTTGAGCGCCGAGCGGCTCGGCTGCGCGCTCTCCTGGGGCAAAGGCGAAGTGGTGCTGCGCTCCAAGGCCGGTGAAGAGCGCATCTTTTCGACGCACGGCTCCTGCCCAGAGTGTGGCTTCTCCGAGAGCGAGCTCGACCCGCGAATTTTCTCCTTCAACACCGAGCAAGGTCGCTGCGCGCACTGCGAGGGTAAAGGTGTGGTCGAGCCGAGCGCACCCAAGAAACGTGGCCGCCCCAAGGCAAAACGCGGAGCCAAAATCACGGCTCGGCCCGAATCCGAGAGCCCGCCGGAGCTCGGCTCGTACCACGTCTGCCCGCATTGCCAGGGCAGCCGGCTGGCGCCGTTACCGCGCGCCGTGCGCCTGTTCGGTGTGCGGTACGACGCGCTGTCGAGCTTCTCGGTCGAGCAGGCGAGCCAGCACTTTGCGAGCCTCGAGCTGTCGGGGCGGGCGCACAGCATCGGCATTGACATCAAGACCGAGCTCTCGCGTCGCCTCGAGTTTCTGTGCGACGTGGGCCTTGGCTATCTCTCCCTGAGCCGCGCCGCTGCCACGCTCTCGGGCGGCGAGATGCAGCGGCTACGGCTGGCTGCGCAGCTCGGCGCGGGGTTGACCGGCGCCTTGTACGTGCTCGACGAGCCGACCATTGGTCTGCACCCCAAGGACACCCAGCGGCTGCTCGGCAACCTACGCCGGCTCGTGAAGCTGGGCTCCACCGTGCTCGTGGTGGAGCACGACGCCGACACCGTGCGCGCGGCGGACTACCTGATCGATTTGGGACCCGGCGGCGGCACACAAGGCGGTCGCATCATGGCCGCGGGCACACCGGTGCAGGTGCTACAGAACCCCGACTCCCCGACGGGCCAGGTGCTGTCTCGGCCGCCAGTGCTGCGCGCATCGATTGCCGCCCAGGCCGACGCGTGGCTCGAGCTTTCGGGCGCCGCCGAGCACAACCTGAAGCAAGTCGATCTGAGGCTGCCCATCGGGCGGCTGTCGGTGGTGGCCGGGGTCAGCGGCTCGGGCAAGAGCACATTGATACGCCGAGTGCTTTTGCCCGCTCTGCGCGAGGCGCTAGGCCTGGCCACCGACGCGCCCGGCGCGCACCAAAGCCTACGCGGCCACGCACCGATCAAACGCGCGGTCAGCGTCGACCAAAGCCCGATTGGCCGCACGCCACGCTCGGTGCCCGCCACCTTTCTCGGCATCTGGGACCCGATTCGTCGCCTGTTCGCCGCGACCAACGATGCCATGGTGGCCGGTTTCGGCCCCGCGCGCTTTTCCTTCAACTCGGCGGCGGCCGGCGGCCGTTGCGAGAGCTGCGGCGGCATGGGCGTCATCACCCACGAAATGAGCTTCTTGCCGGACGTGGTGCAAGCCTGCCCCACCTGCCAAGGCCAACGCTTCGAGCCGCGCACGCTCGGCGTGCGCTACCGCGGCCTCAACATCGCCGACGTGCTGTCACTGAACGCCGAACGCGCCGCGCAGGTGTTCGCCCACCACCCCAAGATTTGTGGGCCACTGAAGACCCTGTGTGACCTCGGCACCGGCTACATCACGCTCGGTCAAGGCTCGCACACGCTGTCCGGCGGTGAAGCCCAACGCCTCAAGCTCGCGGATGAGCTCACCGCCAGCGCGCGGCACGAGCCAACCTTGTACGTGCTCGACGAGCCCACTACGGGCTTGCACTTGTCGGACGTGGCGCGCCTGATGAACGTGCTCGACCGGCTGGTGGCGCGAGGTGACACACTGGTCATCGTGGAGCATCACCCGTGGGTCATCGCCGGTGCCGACTGGGTGGTGGAGCTCGGACCCGGAGGCGGCGCGAGCGGCGGCAAAAAGATCGCCGAAGGAGCTCCAAAGGAGCTGCGCAAGCTACGCACGGCGACGGCACAGGTGCTCAAAGATCTCATGCCCGAGCGCACGCGCGGAACCCAAGCGAGCAACAGCCTGGGCGTTGCCTAGCGGCAGGCCAGGGAGCAACTCTCGTGCCGGTTCCTCGAACGCGTCGAGCACGTTACGCGCGGCGACCGAAGCGCCCCCGAGAGTTTGAGGCGCCGGTGATCGCAACGGGCGACCCGGGGGATGTCCGTCGGCTATCGAGTACGCATAGGCAAGTGAGCTTGATGGGACCGCCGCGTTCGCGGTAGCTCTGGTAGAAGGCTTTGGCCAAGAAGGAGCGAGGGACGGTCTGGCCCAGCCACTCGATAAAGGTTTGGCGTTGGAAGGTGGGGCACGCGAAGCGCCAGTGGACCCAGCTCTTGTTGCCACTGCGCTCGGTGACGGGGACGACACCGACGTACTTCTGCAGCGAGGCTGCGTCGGGGAATTCGGAGCCGACACGCGCTCGCGAACGGGAGAACCAAACGAGGCCAGCCGAAACTCGTCGCGTGAATACTCCGAATACGCTGAGTGTCAAAATCTCCGAAAAACAGTCCGTCGCCACGTTCATCCGCGCGTCGCGACGAAGCTGAGCACGGATTCGATCTTACCGTTGCCGGTCAGCGGGGAGACGAGGTATCGCTGCGAGGTCCGCGACCAGTCGTCCACCTCGAGCCCGGTGGCGCGCGCGAGGTCGAACAGCTCCTGGCGCGCGTAACGCCGCTCGAATGGCATTTGCTCCGGGTACACGAGCGGCCCCTGATTGAGCCAGCACCCGCCGGGACGCAAGAGCTCGCGCAGCGTGCGAATGAAAGCCGGCAGATCCCGCGGGACCTGGTCGATGAACCACGGCGTCACGACCGTGTCGAAGCTTTCGTGCGCGAAGGGCGGCGCGAGGCCGTCGGCGAACACGCAGCGAAACGCCTCGCGGCCGAGCGGTCCGGACTCGGCCTTCAGCTGCCACTGCCGGGAGACGTCGCTCGCGTCAATCCACTTGAGGGAAGCCTCCGTGAGTCGGACGCTCTCGCCACGCACGACGCGCTCGGCGATCACGAGCAGGTAGGGATCGACGTCGAGCGCGACGGTTTCGTACGCGCCATGGCGGACGTGTAGCTCGTAGGCCAAACCGCACGCTCCGGCGCCGAAGACGAGCATCCGCCCGAGCTCGCGGCCGCGGAGCAGGCGCTCGAGCTCCGCGAGTGCCGGCTCGTTTTCGCGGTAGCCCACGGAAGACCAGCCCCAATCTCGATATAGGAGACCGATGTATTCGACGACTCCACGCGGCAAACCGCCACCCGCCGGGGTCAGCGCGCCGCCGAGGGCGGGCTCCAAGATGCGCGCGACATCGTCGACCTGAGCTTTGACGGCGCACCCGAGTGCGCTCAGGCGCGCCCGCGTCGCGGCATCGAGCGATGGCTCGCCGGCGGCATCCGTCAGCGCCGTGAGCGTGCTCTCCCCCCGCTCGAGCAACAGCCCGAGCTGCCGCTGCCACAGCGCCACGTGCTGCTCCGCGCTGGGCAGCAGCACGGGGATACCCGCAACGCGCGGGTAAGCGCGTAGACACCTAGCGCACGCAATCGATTCCTCGCCGACCCCCACGATGAGCTCGTGGCCGCAGCTGGGGCAAAGAGCTGCTGCCAGATGGGTCACCGTGAAATCGCCGCCTGGACGTTCTTCTGTAGTCGAGCGCGAGGGCTAAGGTGCGTCGTCGAGCGTGACGAAGCTGCAGTGGCCGTCCGTGCACAGGGCGCCCTGGGCCTGGCACCAGCAATCGGAGTCGCTGGCGCATTTCCCAGGATCACCGCTCACCGCCAGCACGCACAAATTTTCTGTGCTGCACACGTCGCCGCCGCAGGCCCTACCGGATTCGATACAATCGGTGTCCTTGCTGCACGACCTGTCACCCCCGAGCTCTCCGCCACGAACTCCACCTTCACTGGCCGTAAGATTCCCGCCGCCCATGAGACTGCTGATCCGGCCAATCTTGTTGGACGAGAGCTCGGTGAACCACAGATTGCCATCCGCTCCGACCGTGATGTCGTAGGGATCGCTCGCCCGCGTCGGGATCCCATATTCCGACACCTGACCGAGCGGCGTGATGCGCCCGATACCGTTCGCTGCCCTCAGCGTAAACCAGAGATTGCCGTCGGGCCCAGCGACGATGCGACTCGGTTTATTACCCGACGGGATGTAGTACTCCGTGATTTCGCCTTCGGACGTGATCTTGCCGATCTTTGCGACATCCTGCATCGTGAACCACAGCTCTTCTCCGGGCCCTCGAGTGATTCCCGTCGCGTTGCTTGCCGGCGTCGGGATCGCAAACTCCGTAATCTGCCCGCTCGTAGTGATGCGTCCAATCTTGTTCGCCGTCACGGCCGTCTCCGTGAACCAAAGATTGCCGTCCTTGCCCGCAGTGATGGCAAGCGGACCGCTATTGGGCGTCGGGAGATCGAAGCTTTGGAATTCCGCGCTCGGCGTCACGCGCGAGATTCGGTTGTTGAGCTGCTGAGTGAACCAAAGGTTGCCGTCCGGGCCTAGCGTGATACCGGCCGAGTCCCCTCCGTTCGGCACGTTGTACTCGGTCGTCGTGCCATTGGGTTGCATACGCCCGATGCCGCCCAGCTTGGAATACCAGACGTTGCCATCCGGACCCGGCGCAATGCCGCGTGGCCCCGTGTTCGCTTGGGGAATATTGTAGCTGACGAAGGGCATGCCCTCAATCGTCACCGCGCTGACGCCGGGGCTCGGTACCGTGATTTGATGCGTGAACCAGAGCTGTCCGTCAGGCCCCGCCGTGAGCCAGCCGGGTTGGCTCAATTGGGGGATCTCGAACTCGTCGAACGTGATGGCAGGCGGTGCTGGACCGTCGATGATCGGGACGCTGCCGCCCGCGCCAATCATCTCGCTCTGACCGCGACCACCGGATGCGGCTGCGCCACCGTTACCGGGTGCATCGAGCATGCTCGGCCCCCCGGCTTCCGCTGTCACAGCGCCCGAGCCCCCTGCTCCTAATGCTGACGGCTCCTGGCCCTCTCCTCCGCCTGAAGGCGCTCCGCTGCTGGACGGCCTTCCTCTCCGCCGCCGTCCTCGTCACCACATCCGAACGTCGAGAGTGCGAGCCCTAGTGCAGCGAATCCTATGGCCGCGGTGGGCCAGCGTGAGCGCAAGCTCACGCGAGCAGCTCCGCGATGCCGCTCGTGACGCGCCCCTCCGCTTCACCGAACGCTTCGGCACCTCCGCCGAGCGCGGTGAGCAGCGTGAAGGGGACCTTGCTTACGTTCTCGTCGAGCAGCCGCACGTGCTGGTCGCTCTTGAGCCTGCCACCGGCTTTCCCGGCAATGAGCAACGGGAAATCAACGCCGGAGTGCGTCTGCGACTCCGACACGCAGGACGTCACGTAAACGCAGGAATTGTCGAGTAGCGTGCCAGTAACGTCGGGAACATCCTTCATCCTCGTGAGCAGATCCGCCAGATTCGACATCGCGTACTTCACGCCGGTATTGAAGCCCCGTGTTGCGTCCGATGCCCCGAATCTGCTGAGCCGATGGCCATAGTCCTCATGGAACGAGGAGTTCTCCAGCCCGCAGTCCGCGTAGTTGCCGTGCGACGCTGGGCACGTGAACATGAAGGTGAAAACGCGCGTGAGATCGGCGGCCATCGCAAACACCAGAAGATCGGCGAACGCCTGCGCGCGTTGGCGCGAAATCGATCCGTCGAGTCCACGCGCCGGATATAGCTCGTCCGGATTGGGCACGGGCGCGGTGGAGATCGGCGCCGCCAGCCGGGTGATCCTCCCCTGGAGCTCGTTCAACCCTTCGAGGTGATGGTCGAGCCGCACTTGATCCTCCGCGCCCAAGCGCCGTTTGAGCGCGTTTGCGTCCTCGGCGACGGCGTCGAGCACCGACTGCCGGAACGAGAGCTCCGGGTCGACAGCAGCTGGCGTACCGCTGCTCGTGAAGCCCAGCAGCGCTTGATAGAGCGCCACCGGGTTGTACGTGGGAGGATTGGCAGCGCTCGGCCCCCGATAGGAAACGGCCAACCCAAGCGTCGTCGCGCCGGTCTGATCGGAGAGGGCCGCATGGATGCCGGTGGGGTACGCCGTACCGCCGGCGATGGCCGGCGCGATCAGCTGATCGATGGAGGGCAGGCGCACTTGGGTAGCACCTCCTGTCTGGGCGCCCGTGAGCGCTGCGCACGGATGGCTAGCATGCGGCGAGTAGTTCGGAACCTTAATGCCTAATCCCGTGACCACCGAGAGCCATGGCTTGACGTCGGCGAGCGGCGCGAGCTGTTCGCTGAGCTGCCAGGCGTCGCCCTGTCCGGTCGAGCTCGGCACCCACCGGTCGGGGATGATCCCATTGCCGAAGAACCATGTACCGAAGCGCACGGGCAGCGGTGCTCCCTGAGCGTAGGCTGTACCATTGCCGTTCAGCATGCCGGCAAGGCGCGGCAGGGGTACGGCGACCGCGACGCCGCTGGCGAGCATGCCCCGGAGGACGGTGCGACGAGAAAGAGAACGTCTAATCGGCATGCATCAACCCTTTGGCTCGACGAAACGGAACGAGTCGCTCGTCACGAGCGTCACGAGCAGCTCGTCCAATCGATGTTGGCTCGCAACGAAGCCGGCGGCGAGCTCGCCGATAGAGGTGCTGTCGAGCTTCAGCGCGCCGCGGCCTAGCGCTTCCGCGTAGACCTTGCTCACGAGGCACGGGCCCAGCACCGGCTGCCGTCGTAGCGCCGCGCCCAGTTCGGCAAGCCCGTTGAAAGCCGAGCCGTCGAGCCCCGGACCCTCCAGCGTGCCGGTTGCATCCACGGGGCTAGTGCCTTCCATCGTGCGGTGCAGGCCGACGCTGTCGAAGTCCTCCATCCCGAAGCCGATTGGATCCATCATCGAATGGCATGAAGCGCAGACGGCGGACTGGCGGTGCAGCGCGAGCCGTTCCCGCATCGTCACCTCAGGCCCCGCCTGCGGCGGCAGCGGCGGAACGTTGTTGGGTGGCGGCGGGATGCTCCGGCAGAGCACCATTTCCGACACGAATTTTCCGCGCGCCGTCGGCGAGTTGCGCTGAGGAAGCCCGTGCCCCGCCAAGATGGCGCCCGCCCCGAGCAGACCCGCGCGTCTGGACTCTGGCGCAAACTCCACAGGATGGAAGCCCGGTTGGCCCGGCGCGGGCAGCCCGTAAAAGTTTGCGAGATCGTCGTTCACGAAGGTCTGGCGGTCGTCGTATAGCGACAAGAAGTCTTCCTTGCGGACGAAAACCATGTCGAGGACACGCCGTTCGAGCTCCTCGCGCATCGCTTCCTTGAGCGACTCGCGCCAGGTGGGGAACAACGTAGTATCCTTCTGCGCTTCTTCGAGGTGGCTCAGTTCGAAGAGCTCCCGTGTGAAGCCCGCGATGGAGCGCTGCGCCTTTGGATCGCCAATTAGGCGCTCCGCCTGCAGCCTCACGTCGTCGGCGGTGGCCAGCGACCCAGCCGCTGCGACATCGAGCAACTCGTCATCGGGCACCGAGTCCCAAAACATGGCCGCCAGACGCGAGGCCATCTCGAAATCCGTGTACTTCAGCAGCCCACCGTCCGCCGAGCTCGGCTCGCCGAGCTCGACCCGGTAAACGAAGCTCGGCGACTGGAGGATCGCCGCCAGCGCGTAGCGCACGCCCGTCAGCACGTTCGACCCCTCGGCGCCGCCGATGCTCGTCGCCAGCCCGGTGAAGCGCTGGAGCTCGGCGTCGGTCAAGGGCCGCCGGAACGCGCGCCGCCCGAACTGAGCCAGTAAGCGGGTCAAACACTCGCCGTCCGCAGTATTCTCCGGCACACAGGCGAGTTGCGCTCTCACCCGGGCCTCATCGGCGACCACGTGACCCGTCGCGGCCAGTACCTGTAGCTCGTGCAACCCAACCCCGGCGGGTGACACGGCCACGCTCGAAGCTCCGATCGACGAGAACCCACCCACACGTACGTCGGGCTCGAGCTCTCCCATCGGCACGTCCGCGCCGAGCAAATCCTGCAAGCTGTGCGTGAGCTCCGATTGCGTGAGCCGGTGCAGCGTGGCGCTCGGCGCGTCGCCGTTCGGCAAGAACAATCCTTCGAGCGGCGTGGGGTTGTCTCCCGAGGTACCGTCCCCGGTGGGAGGCGCGCCTTCGCTGCTCGAGGCGGCATCGGTTCCCGCCTTCTCGTCCGAGCCGCAGGCGCCTGCCATCCACGCAGCCGTCAGCGCCAAAGCTATCGTTCCAAACCGCAGATTGTCGAAATGAGTCATCAGCTTCTGACCTGTCACACCGGGCTCGGGTATCGAGTCGCTATCTGGGTAGACGCCGGCGCCCGCCTCGGTGACGTCGAGTTTCATCCGTGTCGGCACGGTAGGTGCACGCGGTCCACGCTCGCTTTGGCTCCGAATGCGTCGAGGATTGTCCGCGGATAGCGTTCGTTTGGGAATGGACCCGACATGCATAGGTGTGGTATAAAACAACCATCCCAGCCCTTTTAGGTTTGCAAGTGGACGTGATGGAGGTGACGGATCTCGTCATCTCGAGTTGGCATCACGATGATACGGCGGCACCTTGGTGGCGCCTCTACTGGAACGATCGGCCTGGGTGGGTTGTTCACTATCGCAACCGCCGCCATGCTCTCGTTCCGGAGCGGGTGATGTTGATCGCACCCGACACAGCGTTTAGGGCACGTGCCCAGCGACCCGCGCGCCACTTCTGGGCCCACTTCCGCGTTGGACCGCCGTTTCACGGGATACGCGCCCAGATCTTCGACCTCGATGCCGACGAGCTTTTATTGCACGCGGTAAACGAAAGCCGGAAGGCGCTGGCTGCGGCAGATCCCGTTCGCGCCGGCTTGCGTGTGCCAGCCTTGTGTGCGCTCGCTCTTGCTCGACTCGATGGGCTACCGAGCGTCGTGCACTGGCGCACCGAGCGCGTGCTCGAGCTCATGGGTCGGGCCGCGGCCGAACCGGGACTGGATCGGTCGAGCAACCGCGAGCTCGCCAAACAACTTTCAATGAGCCCTAACGCGTTCGGGCGCTGGTTCAAGCGCGAGCTCGGCACGACGCCGCACGCTTTCCTCATGGCGCGCCGCATCGAGCAAGCTTGCGCTCTGCTTCGCTACACCGATCTTTCAGTCCAAGAAGTCGGGGACAAACTCGGATTTTGCGATCGCTATCACTTTACGCGCACGTTTACGTCCTTGCGGGGGCTTTCGCCCGCGGCGTTTCGCAAGGGCGGGATCTGATCAGGAAAGGGTTCTTGTTCTGCTTACTACAAGCAGCAGGCGGACAGACGGCGGTGGCAGCACGGACTCGATCGATGTTCGGCGCATGCAGCAGTGCCTGTCGGTGGGTCGAGAGAGCGGGCGGGCGAGGGGACGCGATTTCTTCTTCGGGACCCCTTTAGGTAGCGAGAAGACTTACTTATCGATAGCTACGGTGTCCAACAATCCAACAATCGCCGATGGCGTTCACCCGTTGCCCGGCTGCGGCAGACCCGGAATGTTGCCCACGGTTGAGCAGGAGTACCGGGTACTTTGGCCCCTAGCGACGATGGCCGTAATGTCTATTCCTCAGTCTTGAGGTGCCGTTGGATCGAGGGGGTCGTGCGACCGACGCGGCCACACCGGCTTCCGATCGTGCTAACCCGAAGATCAGCGCACAGAGCGCCTGATGATGGGTCGACGAACTCGCACCTCCTCGCACGAGATCGTCGAGAAAAGACCCACGTTACTCGCGTCCAGTACCATTACCGGCAGCCGCGGTTGCGATCGACGACCGCGGCTCACTGCCGTTATCACGCCATACAGACCTGCCGTTACCGTTCGCAGATCGGATTTTGGCCAGCAATATCGGGCGTCGAGCAACGTCGAAGTTGTTGGCGGCTCGCGGGTGAAATAAGAGTTGGACGAAGCCGCTTCGCGGCAGCGTGCGAGCTGCCGACGCCAAAATGTAGCTGAAATAGCATCCTCGAGCAAGCGCCCGAAGGGCGGGCACTGCCAACGCGAGGATGACGATCATGATCACGAAGGATCTGCTGGCGAAGATGGAAGCCAGCATGGCGGTACGGGGATTGAGCCTCAATACATGGGAGGCGTACCGCAGCCATGTAGAAGGGCTGGCAAAGTATCACAGCAGATGCCCGTCTGAGCTGGGTCCTGCCGAGGTTGAGCAGTATCTGCTTCACCTGACGACGAATCGTCGGCTTAGCCCGAGCACCCGGAATCAATGTGCCGCCGCACTCGTTTTCTTTTATCGCACTGTCTTGGATCGGCCTGAGTGTGCCAGGCGAATTCCGCGCGCACGGGGCCGCCAAGGATTGCCCGCAGTTCTGAGCGGCTCAGAGGTCCGAGCCGTACTTTCGCACTTGCCGTCGGGAGTGCATCACACGCTAGGGCTCCTGTGTTATGGCGCTGGCCTGCGGTTGAGCGAGGCTTGCCGGTTGAGGATCGCCGATATCGATGCGAGGCGCGGTGTCTTGCACATACGACACGCGAAGGGCCACAAGGATCGCATGGTGACGATGAGCCCGCGGCTGCTAGCGGCGTTGCGGGAATGCTGGAAGCAGCAACGCCCCAAAGGGCCCTATCTGTTTGAAGGTAAGACGGCGGGAAAACCATTGGAAGTGTCATCCTTCCAGAAGGCGCTGATCAAAGCCACGTTGCGAGCGGGGATAGCGAAGAGGGTCTCCCCGCATGTCCTGCGTCACAGCTATGCTACGCACTTGATGGAGGCCGGCGCCGATTTGCGCAGTATACAGCTCCAACTCGGACACTCCAGCATTCGCACGACTGTTCGCTATCTCCATCTCTCGCATGCTCGTCGCAAAACGCTGCCCAGCCCGCTAGACATACTGGAGAGCGATGACCGGTCCCTTCTAGGCTAAAGGTCCGTGATTCACTCTCCGGGGCCCTGTGGGGCACCCGGAGCGAGCGAGCGTCTGCCTTATGAGGTGGCGCAGATCGTTCGGGACCACGCCGGGCAACTCCGACCCGAGTCCCTGTCTGCCGAGCAGCGGCAGGTGCTAGCGGCGATCGCCGCTTGTCGCACCGCCGCTCTCGGCGGACACGTCCAGCTGTGCGCCGGCTGCGGCCATCGGCAGCCACAGTACAACTCGTGCCGCAACCGGCACTGTCCAAAGTGCCAGGCATTGGCGCAACACCGCTGGCTCGATGCCCGCGAGAAGCGCATCTTGCCCGTGCATCACTTTCACGTGGTGTTCACGCTGCCGGCCGAGTTGCGTCCGCTGGTGCTCAGAAATCGGCGACTTCTGTACGCCTTGTTGTTCGAGGCAGCGTCACAGGCGTTGCTCGAGCTCGGCTCAGACCCCAAACGCTTGGGTGGGCTCTTGGGCATTACGGCCGTCCTTCACACTTGGACTCGCGACCTGAGCTTTCACCCGCATCTACATTGTGTCGTCACCGGTGGCGCCGTCAGTCCCGACGGCCGCCGCTGGTTGAAGACACGTCCAGGTTACCTGTTTCCAGTCCGGGTTCTCGGTGCGCTGTTCCGCGGTAAGTTTCTGCATGCTCTCCGCGCGCTGTATGACCATGGCGCTCTCGACCTCGGCGGCGCTTGCCAGTCCCTGGACAACAAAGAGCAATTCCAGACCTGGCTGGACGGGCTGTATCGCAAGCATTGGTTGGTCTACAGCAAACCACCCTTTGGCGGCGCCGAGGCCGTGTATGCGTATCTCGGCCGCTACACCCATCGCGTTGGGATCAGCAATGCTCGGCTCTTGCACGTTGACGCCACTGCCGTCCGCTTCCGCACACGCCATCAACGCCAAGCCACCCTGTCGCCCGTCGAGTTTCTGCGCCGTCTGATTCTGCATGTCCTACCCAAAGGCTTCGTGCGCATCCGCCACTTCGGCCTGCTCGCACCGGCCAATGTCCCGACCCGTTTGGCCTTGAGCCGTACGCTGCTCGGCGCATCGACGAGCAGCAGCCAGACCGTGACCACTGCAGACAAACCATCAGCACCGCCAGACACCGGCGCCCCATCCTTCGTCGAGTACTATCGGCGCCTGACCGGCATCGATTTGCGTCAATGCCCCGCCTGCGGCCAGGCCAAAGTCCGCTTCATTCCACTCGAGAGACCCGCCCGAGGTCCGCCATGACCCTGGCGCTCGATAACGCAGGGACCTGTCTCGCCGTGACATGCCACGGCCTCGCACCTCTCCATCTCGAGTACGAGTTTCCCACGAATTCATGCGTGTTCGCTGCTCCACTAGAGGCCCAATCTGCGTCGCCCACCGTCAACCATCCAGAAATCCGTCCTCGACGATCCATCTCCGAGGACGCTTTCTCCCCATAGTCTCGCCTGAAAACGCTTTGGGCCGCGAAGCGGCTTCGTCCAACTCGACGTTTGGATGACCGCCCCCGACACTCACCGTCCCAGCCGTGCTACCTTTCGCGCTGGGCGTTCAGCCAAACGCCTATTAGTTAGCCGGATGGGAGTTGCCATGACATCATTCGAAGATCTTGCGCCACACGAAAATGCTCTTCGAGGGTCTTGGGTTGAAGTTGGGGCGCAAGTGCAAGCCGATTCCACGTGTGGTCGAATCGAATGGCTCGTGACGTCTCGACTGGAGCGACTGAAGGCGAACCCATCGGGGTGGACCAAACTGTACCGAGATCCACGGGACGGCCGATTGTGGGAGCTGAGCTACCCGATGAGCGAGATGCACGGAGGAGGGCCGCCGACTCTCACCGTCGTCACGAAGGACGAGGCACGGCGCCGGTACGAATTGGCTACCGGCTAACTGACGCCTGCAGCGGACGGGCTAGGCCCGCCGCTGAAGCGTAATACGTTGAGGTTGTAGAAAAACCTCGAAAGGGGGTTCAATAAAGCCTCTTCGATGGATAAAATCGTCATCGCACAGCTGAACAGGAGCGGGAGCAATGGCGAGATACAAGCCCTACGACCTGAACCAGGCAAAGATGATTCCGATATCGTACGCGGACCAGATCGTGGAGGGCTCATTTGAGCACGCGCTGAACGAGATCGTCGAGGAGCACCTGGACCTGAGCGTGTTCGACGGTCGGTACGCCAACGACGAAACGGGTCGCCCGGCGTACGATCCCAAGATCCTGCTCAAGGTCGTGCTGTACGGTTATTACAAGGGGCTCGTCTCGAGCCGAACGCTCGCGGAGGCGTGCCGGCGAAACGTGGTGTTCATGGCGCTTTCGGCAGACACCCGTCCCCATTTTACGACTCTGGCCTGGTTTGTGAGCGAGCTGGACCGTGAAATCGTGGGTTTGTTTCGCGATGTGCTGCTGTACGCCTCAGAGCTCGGGCTGATTGGGAAAGAGCATTTTGCGTCGACGGGTGCAAGCTGCCGTCGAATGCGTCCAAGCAATGGAGCGGCACGCATCGGGAGCTGGAGGCCAAGCGCAAGAAGCTCGAGCGCGTGGCCGAGCGGATTGTCGAACGACACCGAGAGCGTGATGGGCAGGAGAAGGACGGCGAGCGCTCGGCGAGGGACACGGCGAGGGACACGGCGAAGGCCGAGAAATATCGACGCAAGGTGAGCCAGATCAAGGTGTTTCTCGAGCACGGGAAGAAGAAGGTCGGTCCATCCGGCAACGAGCAAAAGAGCAATATCACCGACCCCGAGAGCGCCAAGATGTCGAGCTCGCGCGGAGTGATCCAGGGGTACAACGGTCTCGCGGTGGTCGACGAGCGAGCGCAAATCGTCGTGCACGCAGAAGCGCAAGGGTCAGGCTACGAGGGTCACCTGCTCGTGCCGCTGCTCGAGTCCACTCGCAAGACGTTTGGGGTGCTCGAACCGGACAAAGACGTTTTCAAGCAGGTGAGGGTGACGGCCGACAGCGGATTTCACAGCCGCGCAGTGGTGGCAGCGGTCGAACAGACCGGCGCCGACGTCTACATTGCCGACCGGGCCTATCGGCGGCGTGATCCGGCCTTTGTGGATGCCACTCGACATAAAGAGCGGGACCGTAAGGAGCGAGCCCTCGATCGTCGAAAGCAGAGAGAGCTGCAACCGCAGAAGACGAAGCTCTTCAGTCTGCGAGACTTCTTCTACGACGAAGGCAAAGCGCTGTGCATCTGCCCCGCAGGCCACAAGCTGTATCACAGTGGCAAGAACATGCTCTTCAATGGCTACCGCGTGGCGTACTTCAAGGCACCCATCACCGCGTGTCGGAACTGTCCGCTTCGGTCTCGATGCCTGCGTCATCCCGAGCGCACCCTGCAGCGACAGATCTGCATCATCAAAGGCCGAGAAGGCGCGCAGAAAACAAGAAGCAAAAGGAACGGCGCCGCCGAGCGCATGAGGTGGAAGTTTGATACGCGGCTCGGCCGCGAAATCTACAGCCGAAGAATGGCCACCGTCGAACCGGTGTTTGCGAATCTCCAGAACAAGGGGATGAGGCGCTTCACTCTTCGAGGCAGAACGAAGGTCGACGCGCAGTGGCAGCTCTTCACCATGGTCCACAATATCGAGAAAATCGCGCGGTGGTGGAAGGCGAACTGACGATGGCCGGTGGCGGGCGTGAGCTCCCGCCAGGGCGCGGAGCGACGTTGAGGTAAGAATTGTCGCTCCGAGCCGAGCCGGGGTCTTGCGGCGATCTCGAAGCTGGGTTTTTCTACGGGCTCGTTAGCCGGGCAGGAGACACCGCACATGACCGCCGAAAGACTCCCCGTTCTATTGCTACTGGGGCCATCTGGAGTGGGTAAGAGTACCGTCGGCAGATGGATCGCCGAGGACCTTCGGTTCCGACACATTGAGCTCGACCTTTGGCCAAAGGACGGGATTGATGCGGCCAATCTGCGGGCGGAATGGGAGGCGTTCTGGAGTCGTGCCGACGCGGGGCAGTTCGACGCTGGAGTTCGCGCGCAGATTTCGTCTGAAAACGCCGCCGGCGCGGTGTTGACCTTTCCCAGCCTGGTCGTTTTCTCCGCCGAGCAGATCGCCGCGTCCGAGCGCTCAGCAATGAATATCATTGCGCTTTACGGTACGGAAGCTGACTGCCTGGGTGCCTTCCTGCGACTGTATCAGCACTCAGGAAGGCGCTTGGACAGACACCACTGGCTCCAGAACAACGCGGCATCCCACAATCAACTCGGTGACGCTTGCTACTCGGCCTTGCGGCTGCGGGCCTTCCAAGGTGGCCAGTTCCGCGAACGTGCAATCATCATGGCTGAAGTACGGCGGCGCCTGCACTAGGCGCCTTACAACACCGTCAGTCGAGGTTGACATGTATGGGTTATGGCCCATACTAGAGAGAAGATGCCAACGATAGTCGACGGCGACTTCGAGTGGGACGATGCGAAAGCTGCGTCCAACTTGGCAAAGCATGGCGTGTCATTTGCTGAGGCAGCGACCGTGTTTGCGGATCCGTTCGCCGTCTACCTTGATGATGGATCGGACACAGCGCGCACCGTTGTCATTGGCACATCGCTGCGCGATCGGATTCTGTACGTCGTGCACGTGGAACGTGGCGAGCGCGATCGCATTATCACTGCGCGACCTGCAAACACCGCGGAACGTGACGTCTATGAGACCGGAGATCACTCATGAATCAATCAACAAGAAAGCGCGTCTCGGCTGACGCTGAGCCTGTGCGTGTTCTGGGACGCGGACTTCGAGCAACTCGTGGCGTTCACCTAACGCTACGAACGGTGCGTGAGGCAACCGGAAAGACGCAAGTCGATGTTGCTGAGAAGTCGGCGATGGATCAGGCAGACGTGTCTCGTCTTGAAAGCCGCGAAGACTTCGAGGATTGCCAAGTGGCAACGCTTCGCCGCTACGTTGCTGCGCTCGGGGGAACCTTGGAATTGGTCGCAAAGTTTGGCGACAAGAACATCGCGATCGTTGGAGTGAATCCGACGCCATCGACGATACTGCCGGCTAACAAGGCGTTGCAGCGGACGGGCCGGAAGCCGTCCCGCCGCTGA
>JANOIG010000083.1:0-3035 GCA_031407405.1 Deltaproteobacteria bacterium | reverse complement strand
CGAGGAACTCGGCGGAGACTGGCAGACGGCCGCCCAGCTGATCTTGGCGTGGCTCGCTGTTGACACAAATCCCGGCGCCGCACGAGCGATGCGATCCCGCATCACTGACGACATGGTCCAAGGGTTCCCCCTGCGTTTACTCCGAGATCGCTTGGATGCGGCGCTTCGTCACGAACCGAGGTTTCCGGCCGACGTCCAGCCGGTGTTGCCGCTCGCGTTAGGTCGAGAGTTGATCAAGCGGATTAGTGGGCAGGATTTCAATCGCGAGCTCTTGGCCTCGGTGAATCAAAGCTTGATCGTGCCATTCGGCCAGCAATCAGAGCTGCTCCAAGGGCAGGGCTATGTCGCAGGGTTAGATGCGCCAATCATCGTAAATATGGCGCGTGAGTACCGCGCCGACGGTTTGGTGGACGACTATATCGGCGCGCACGCTGGGTACAACTACGTCGAGTATCGGAATCGGTCGCTCTGGATCGTGCTGCACGCCGTCTGCCGTCACCATGACGATCAGGCATGGGTATTAGGGCGCCTCGGCAGGATTCTGGCCATGGCTCTGACGGGTGGCGGAGTCGAGTACGGCGAGATGTTGCCGCTCACCGCCGCGACGCTGATGGATCGGGCCCGGGGTGGAGACGGCCGCACCGCACTCGAGCGGTGGCGGCTCGCGGCCCTCGGCGCCGCTGATCTCTTGCAGCAGAATCGAGGCGCGAATGACTCCTGGGGTATTCACAAGCGTCGCCTGACCGCGCTGGCGGAGCTCTACTCACTCGTGGCCAAAGATACAAAGGAGAGTTGTCGGCTATTCGAGCGCATCGGAGTCGGCATATCCGGAGTGGCGGCAGGACCCACATTGCCGTATGGCTTTGCCGGTTTCCAGGCGCCTGCCACGCTTCGCCTCGCGGATGCGCTTCGCGCGACAGCGCTCGATACCGCTGGACTCATCGACGCGACCTGCGACGCCGCGCTGCAGGCGGCGCACAACGTTCAGGACTATCACTTCGCTGCTCGCGTCACCGCGCGTTGCAACGCGCTGTCACGCTGGCATCGCCGCGTGCTTTCAAGCTCCGAGCTCGCGGAGCAAGTCGGCGCTTTGGCCAGCACACCCGGTGCAGCTCAATTCAGCGCGGAGCATGTCATTGACGAGCCGTACCGGCATCGCCGCCATGGCGATCCCGACACGCTTCCCATCGATCGTGCTCGTCACGCGAACACGCTCGAGGAGCTCATGGAAGTATTCCAACGGTCCGGGGTCGAGCTTCGCGGACTCAACCCCGAGTACGCTCTCGACGAGGTCTTACCGCCCGGTATGATGGTGCGCGTGCCGGATCCCGGGCTTGCCCCGCTCCTTGCCATCCACCTCGCCGCGCGATGCCTGGCTGACAAAGGCCTGGAGGACGAACGCTGTGGCCTTATTCGCACGTTAGTTTCAATCGCGACCAGAAACCCTACTGCTGCGGACACCATGGTCAGTTACCTGGTAATCGCCATGGACGTCGATGACCTCGAGCTTCTCGAGGAGGTCGCAGAAGCCGCTGGAGAGGTCACCCTGAGCGATCCGACAGCGCCGGTCGGCGAGCTTGGCCCATCGTAGCTTCAGCGCGGCTGACCCAGACGACCAAGCTCCTGACCTTGGCGTTGGGTCTCGACCAACCTGGATTCGACTTCGAGCAATTCGACAAGCTCGAGCAGTATACGTTGGCGCTGAACCAGGCCCAGTCGTCATATCGCAGCGCGGCCTCGCCGAAGGCCAATGTCGTGGAGCTGGCCACCGAGGTCACGGCGTTGAGGGACAAGCTGCTAGTCAACGCCCAGTCGCTAGCCAGCATGGGCCTGATCAACAGCGAGCGCTTGAAGAACGTCAAGGTGGCGCCGGGCTATCGAGCGCTCGCGAGCGACGTGCTGACGCTCGACACCGTCTTCAGGGAGAACTGGGCGCAGGTTGCGGGCAAGACACCGTTCAGTCAGGCGGACCTGCACGCGGCGGGCAGCCTGGCGCTCGAGCTCGTGGCCGCCGTGGGCCAGCGCGAGCAGGCGCCGGTGCTGGTCGGAGAAGCGGCGCTGATGCGGCAAAAGGCCTTTACGCTGTTCGTGCGGGCCTATGATGAGGCGCGGCGCGCGGTGCTGTACCTGCGCGCCAAGGCGGGGGACGCCGACAGCATCGCGCCCTCGCTGTACCTGGGTCGCGCCGGGCGGCGGCGCAGCGGCGATGAAGACGTGACGCCACCGCCGCCCAGTGGCGTTACCCCGAGCCCGAACGGCTCGGCTACCGCAGGGCCACCGCCGATCGTGATCGACAACCAGGCGGGCTTGCCCGTCGACAACCCGTTCACCTCTTGAGCCAAGCGCAAAGACTGGAGCCATGGCCGTGAAAACGTCACGATCGATGTACCTGGGTGCCGTGCTTCCGCCTTCGGGTGGAGCGACGGCATCCCTCCAGCTTCCTCCCCACCACCTCGTCACGCACGGGGTGGTGTTGGGGATGACCGGGAGCGGCAAGACGGGCCTGTTGATGGTCATGGTGGAAGAAGCGCTGCGCTCGCAGGTGCCGGTCATCATGATCGACGTCAAAGGCGACCTGCCCAACCTGCTCTTGTCCTTTCCCTCGTTCGAGGCCGAGCAGTTTGAGCCCTGGGTCGAGGGCTATGGCACCTCTGACAAAGCCGGCGTCAACGAGCTGGCGGCGGGGCTCGCCCGGGAGCGGCAGAAACAGCTCGAGTCGTGGCAACTCGGGGCTGCGGATGTCGCCGCGTTTCGCGCCAACACCGAAATCCGGGTGCTCACCCCCGGCTCGAGCGCGGGGGAGCCGGTACACATCCTGTCCTCGCTCGAACGCCGCTCCGCCACCTGGGACGCCGACCCCGACGCGGGCCGTGCGGCGCTGAGCGCGGCCATCTCGCTCGTGCTGCGGCTGCTCGGCAAGGACCCTGATCCCGCCAAGAGCCGGGAGCATGTATTGCTCGCGGTGCTCGCGGAGCGGCGGCTCGAAAAAGGCCAAACCGCCGAGCTCGTGTCGCTCCTCGACGACGTGCTCAACC
>JANOIG010000081.1:0-7624 GCA_031407405.1 Deltaproteobacteria bacterium | reverse complement strand
GCGCTCCGGGGTGGGTCGGACTGACCTCCCCAGGGACGCGTGACATCGACCGGTCGTGCAGTGTGGACGCGACGAGCAGGCTGAGCAGCGCGCCCAAAAGTGCGAGCAGCATGTCCCACTGAGCGTCCCAAATGTCGCCCTGTGAGCCGAGAAACGCTTGGCCGACGTCCGACGCCACCAGCAGAGTGACCCACCACTCGAGCAGCTCCCAGAACGCGGCGAACGCGAACACGATGCTCACGCTGATGAAAACCAGCCATTTACCGCGCTCGAGCGGGCTCGTCCTGAGCAGCGCCTCACGCGCCAGAAACACCGGGAACACGCCGAGCGCGACGTGGCCGACCCGGTCGTAGTGATTGCGGCTGAGGCTGAACGCCTGCTTCGCCCAGTCGCCGAGCGGTGTCAGCGCGTACGTGTAGTAGCCGCCGTAGATCAGGATCAGCGCGTGTAGAAACACGGTGCCGTAGACCCAGTGGGAGAGCGGCAGGCGCCGATACATCAGCGCGAGCACCACCACCTCGATCAGCCCGGGGCCCACCTCGAGGGCCCAGCTGGTGCGCCCCGCCGGCGGCGCCCAAAGGGTGAGCGCGCAGATCAGCGCGAGCACGCCGAGCAGAGCCAGGGGGAAACGCGCGTGGCGCCGAAGCGCGGCTTTCTTGCTCATGTACATTTTGCTCCTCGAGCACGGCGGTGCCGGTGGCCTCGTCCCCGGCGCGTAAGGCACGTTCGACGGGCCAGCGCTGCGTGATGTTGCCGCCTCGAGCCAGAATGCCGCGCAGCTCGTGGCGGCCCTGGGTGCGTTTGCAGATCTCCAAGTCTGCCAAGAAACAATACAGGGCACCACCCCAATAGGGGCGGCCCCACGTGGGCGTGTAATCCAGCCCCCGATCACCCTCCTCTGGCAAGCCTTGGTGCAGGTTTTCGAGCCACTCTCTCCAAGTGGGAGGGCTTCGAGGAGCGTGGCGCTGAAGATGGGCTCGAATGGTGCGCGGGTGCTGCCTGTATCGAATGAGCCGGCTTGCGACTAGCGCCGGAGCACCTGGATGGCCTCGAGCTCCGGCTACTGCGATTTGCCCTTTATCGACATGCCTCTAGGCCCCGAGGTGACGAGCAAAGGTCGTGCGTCGGAGGTCCGGCCCTAACACCCATCCGGCGCTAGGTGTGTCCTAGCGCCGATGCTTGCGACAACTTTTGAGACTTACGACGGTTTGCGGAACTTCAGGGTCATGCGGTCCGTCTCGCCGATGGCTTCCATCTGCGCTTTCAGCTCGGGCTTGTCCTTGCTCGTTGCCAGCGTGGGAGGCAAACGCCAGACCATGTCTTTTTCGGTCGGCTGGTCTTTGGGGTTGGCGTTGATTTCGCTGGCCTCCACCAGCTCAAAGCCCGCCTTTTTAAAGGCAGCGACCACGGCTGATTGCTTCAAGTAGCCCTGGTCACCGGTGGCGGAAGCGTCCGGATTCTTCTCCGGCGCGCGATGTTGCTCGACACCGACGATCCCCCCTGGCTTCAGAAGCTTCTTCATGTCTTCGAGGGCCTTGGTCATGTAGCCGCCCTTCGACTCGAGGCGCATGAAGTGATGCAGCGAGCGCATCTGCAGGATGACGTCGACCGTGCCCGCCATGTTGTCCGGTACGGCGCCGTACTGAAACGCCGCGACGGCCGCGTCATCGGCTTGGCGCTTGGCTTCCATCTTCGCCACGGTATCAGCGGGCCAGTTCGCCTTCGTCTTCGGATCGGGGGTGTAATCCCCGAACTTCGTCCACATCTCCGGTGAGTAGTCGGCGCCGATCACTTTGCCGCCGGTGCCGAGGTAGTCCATGAGCAGCCCCGCGTAGAAGACGTCGCCCGGCAACGTGTCGACCACGGTCATGCCCGGCTGGACGCCGAAGAGCTCGAGCGTTTCCTTGGGATGGCGCTGGGGGTAACGCGCCTTCACGTCCTCGGGTTGGGCAGCGAGCACGGCGTCGAGGCCGCTCGCCGCTGGAGCTGCCTCGGGTGCCGCTGCCTCGGGTGCCTCGGGTGGAGGGGCTGCCGCCTGTGAACAGGAGAACAAAAGCAGGGCTAGGGCGCTAAGTCGTCGATAGTTTTTCATGGGATCCTCTGTCGCCGGGCCGGGCGTTTCGCCGGCCACTCATGCGTTTGGACCGCAGGCATCCACGAAATCCGAACAAAGCGCAACGGCGTAAATGGGTCCTCATGCGTTGCTGAGCGCAACCCTGGAAGATCCTGTCGATTTGGCTCATGCTGCTGCGCGTGGCACCGGATGCATTCGAAGTTCCGCCCGTGCCGGCACCGCGCTGGACACCGGCGCGCATCTTCGTGTGCCTGCTCGCAGCCATGTTCGCCCTCTGGCTCGTCTTTCTTTTTTGGCCGATTTGTGAGCCCCTCGGCGACGACGCGGCTGAAGCAGCTTTCCAGACCGTGAGGTCGCTCGAGGAGCGTGCGGCGGGTGGCGAGCCCTTCGAGAAGAAGAGCGATGGGCGCTGGTACCTGTGTAAATCGCGGTTCGTGCGCGCCTTCACGTTCTGAAGCGCGACGGGCCGGGCGACTTGGGCGCCCGAGGGGCGTTTCATTCGACGGCGCTTGGGGAGGACGGCAGGTCCGTGACGGACCGCGAGCCGTGCTTTTTCTTTGTTCGCTTCTTCGTGCGCAGCTCTGCCAAGACGGCTTCGCTGATCGCGCCGTCGAGCGCGAAGAAGGTGACCTCCCCGGTGCGTACATCGTACAGGCCGCCCACGATGGCGAGCCTGCCCTCTTTCACGAGTTGATTGAGCGCCTCGCTCTGCTGGCGGATCACCGCCATGGTGCGCTGCACGTTGCGACGAGCGACCTCATCCGTGTAACTCTCGCGCACCGGTGTGCCGGGGTCGTCGGGAATGGGGAGCGGGATCTGCGGGTCGATGGCGCGCTGGATTTCGTTGACCAATACGTCGAGATGCTTGCAGCCCATGGCTGCTTCGGCGGTTTGCCCCTTACGGGCCAACTCCACTGCCGCTTTGACGGCGCCGCAGCTCGTATGCCCAAGCACCAAAATGAGCTTGGCCCCGGCGACCCGCGTGCCAAACTCCATGCTGCCCAGCACTTTGTCTCGAGCCACGTTGCCCGCGATGCGGATGCTGAAGACGTCGCCGATCCCCAGGTCGAAGATCAGCTCGGCGGGCGTGCGACTGTCGATGCAGCTCAAGACGACCGCCATGGGCGACTGGCCGTGGGCGGTCGCGCTCACCTGACGTACGAGGTCCCGAGTCAGACGTTGCCCCGTGCGGAAGCGTTCATTGCCATCGCGAAGGATCGTCAGCACTTGCTCGGGTGTGAGGGCGTCGCGCACGTCGCGCGACGAATGGTCGACGAACTGGATCTTGTCCTCGAGGCGAGGATAACGGTCCCTAAAGCCGATGAAGCTGAGCTCGATGCCGTGCGCGGGAGCAGTTTTTTTGGCGAAGTCGTCGAGCAAGTCGAGGATGTCCGGGTCGATATAGTCCGTGTTGCGGGCGTCAATCAGCACGTGGCCGCCGCGCGGCACCGCATGCAGTGCCCGCTCCAGAGCGGCGCGGTTCAGGAAGCTCACCTGGTTGGCGAGCTCGATGCGCAGCACCTCTCCGGTCACGTGTTTCTCCCGCACGCGGCGCAGCGGCCGCCGCAGGTTGCTGTGAAGAATGAAGCCGACCGCCACGAGCAGTCCGATGATGATGCCCTTGAGCAGGTCGGTGGTGACGATGGCGAGCACCGTCACGGCGAAGGGCAGAAATTGCGGCCGCCCCGCGGCCCACATCTGGCGAAGCACCTTGGGGCTGGCGAGCTTCACGCCTGTCATCACCAAGATGGCGGCCAGGCAGGCGAGCGGGATCTGATTGAGCAGCCCTGGCATCAGCAGCACACAACCGGCCAGCAGCGCGCCATGTAGGATGGTGCTGGCCCGTGTCTTGTTGCCGGCGTTGATGTTGACGCTGCTGCGTACGATGACGCTCGTCACCGGCAGCCCGCCGATCAATCCCGAGACCAAGTTGCCGACGCCTTGCGCCCAGAGCTCTCGATCGGGAGGGGAGCGGCGCTGCGCCGGGTCGAGGCGATCGATGGCCTCGAGATTCAGCAGCGTCTCGAGGGATGCGACCACGGCGATGGTGAGCGCTGAGAGGTAGACGGTGGGATTGCCGAGCTGGGACCAATCCGGCGTTTGCAGTAGAGTGAGCGCGGCGTTTGGATCCGTGGCCATGGGCACGTTCACCAGGTGCTCGGTCTGAATGGCCCAGCCGCTGCCCACTCCCGCCAAGAGCTGGCTCAGCAAAGCGCCCACCACCACCACGACCAGCGGCGCCGGCACACGGCTCCGTTTGAGCACTGGGGCGCGGTCCCACACGACGAGCAAGGCGAGCGATGAAAGCCCCACCAGCGCGGCGCCGGGGTGGATGTCAAAGAGGGTGGCGAACAGGCTGGTAAACGTGTTTTCGTCATTGCCCTGCGCAAATGACATCCCCCCTACCGGGTTGCCGCCATGGCCGAACAGGTGCGGCACTTGCTTGAGGATCAGGATTAATCCGATGGCGGCGAGTAAGCCCTTGATCACGCTGGAGGGGAAGAAGGCGGCAATGAAGCCCGCGCGCGCAACGCCCAGGGCGACCTGGATTGCTCCCGCCAGCACGGTGGCCAGAAGCAACGCTTTGAACGAGCCCAAGAGGGCGATCTGCGCGGCGACTATCGCGGTCAGGCCCGCGGCAGGGCCGGTGACACTCGTCTGAGAGCCGCTGAGCAAGCCGACGACGATGCCACCGACTACTCCCGCCACGATGCCGGAGAACAGTGGCGCATTCGAGGCGAGCGCGACCCCGAGGCATAGCGGCAACGCCACCAAGAAGACCACGATGCCCGCTGGCACATCTTTGGCCAGGGTGCTGAAACGAGATGCGGATGACTCTTTCATCGAATCCATTTCCTTTCGTTGATACAGCCCTGCCGCGACGCGGCTGACCTGGTCAGGCGTCAACGAGGGACTCCATTCAGATGTCTACGGCTTTGGCCGCCTCACCCCGTGGCGGTGCCTCGAAGGGAGCGGCGCTGGTAGGAACAACAGTGTGCCGCGCCGACCGGAAGCCTCGACTGGCAACGCTCGAATTACCGACGTGCAGCCGTGCGGCGCGCGTGCCTCCGCCGTACCTTGACGGCGAGTGTCAGCCTCGAGCTCGAGGTGGCTTGAAGGGGGCACCCGATGCGGGCCGGCCTGGAGACAGATTGCTTCCGGATCGATGGCCACAGCCGCTCGGCTGCTGATCCAACACGTCGTGAGCGGTGCTTAAATACCCTCCGGACTCGCAGACCTCGTCCACGAGGGACGCGCCCGACATCTCTTCAGAAGTGTCGGCTTCACCCGAAGCGGCGAGCGGAGCAGCCGCGCCGTCGGCAACTGCAGCACCGCCAGCGACCATTGGTGACCAGCCGACCTGAAGTGAGACAACCAGCAAGACCACCCAAAGGCGGAAAAGCATGTTCGCCATGACGGCCATTACCTAACGCATGCCAGATGCCGAGTCCAGGGCCCGGACGCTCGCAAATTGTGTCGCCGGGCAGGGCGAGCCCGGCCCCCCCCTCACCACGCGAGCGGAGGGGGCGCTCCCTCTTACGCGATGAATTCGTGGAGGGGATTCATCAGCGCCGGGCCTGCTCTGCACGGCGCTCCACGCCGGCTATGGGCCATGGGGCACCCGGAACGCTCACGCCGCCATGCGCGGCCTGCCGTGCACCACCAGACAGGGTTTCCCGGGCGCCCCCCCAGCACCCAGCGGATGCACCGCGCCCACCGCGCGAATGCGCCCGCCGTGCACGCCGAACAAATGGCACCACGTGCACGCGGCCACGTTGTCGTCCTCGTTTTTACCACGGCCGCTAGTGCCCCTCCGCGCTCAAGAGCTCCGCCAGTCCCCGAAGTCCGATGGCTTCCACGTCGCTCCCGATCGGGTAGCGGTCTTCTCCGGCGTGAACGATGAAACGCTTTCGCGGCTGCAGGTCTTCGCAGGCGAGATAGAAGCCTTTCTGCACTCTCGGCGCGAGACTGTGTTTGATCTCGATGGCCCAGCGCCCGCGTTTGGGCAGCTCGAGCACCAAGTCAATCTCGGCGCCGGCGGAGGTCCGGTAGAAGCTGGCCTGCGTGCGAGGCGGAACCGCCGCGAGCAGGTTTTCGATCGCGAAGCCCTCCCAGCTCATCCCGACCACGGGGTGCCCACTGAGCTCGTCGTGATCCTGAATGCCCAGCAAGGCGTGTACGATGCCGCTGTCCCGAACGTACACTTTGGGTGCCTTGACCAAACGTTTGCCGACGTTCGCGTGGTGCGCGCTCAGGCGCCGAACGAGCAGCAAGTCTGATAATAGGTCGATGTACCGGGTCAAAGTGGGCGAGCTCACCGCGAGCCCGGCGGCGAGGCGCGAGGCGTTGAGCACGGAGCCCTGATTGTGGGCGAGCATGGTCCAAAGGCGATCGAGCGTTTCGGCGGGGATGCGCGGCCCGAACTGTGGGACGTCTCGCTCGAGATAGGTGCGAATGAAGTCCTGACGCAGGGCCAGGCTCTCGGCATCGGAGCGGGCCAAGTAACTATCCGGGAAGCCACCGCGAATCCAGAGGGCCGTCAGCGTGTCGAGGCTGGGCTCGATCTCGAGCACGTCGAGAGGCCCCAGCTCCACGTACGCGATCCGCCCGGCCAAGCTCTCGCCCGACTGTCGCAACAGATCGATGCCGGCGGACCCCAGGATCAGGAACCGACCGTAGCGTTTGCCCCGCCGCCGACCCGCATCGATCAGCCCGCGCAGCGCTCCGAACAGCTCGGGCGCACGATGAACTTCATCGAGGATCACCAGGTGATCCTCGTAGCTCTGTAGAAAGAGGGCGGGTTCCTGGAGCTTGCTCAGGTCGGCGCGTGTTTCGAGATCCAGGTACAAGGCCTTGCTCTCGCTCTCGATCAGGCGTGCCAGAGTCGTCTTACCCACTTGCCGGGGCCCGAGCAGGGCGACCGCAGCCTGCCGCCGCAGCGCGGCGCGGACCGCGTCCAAGGCGCGTCGATGGATCATTACCTAGTAAATTTAATACTATGTATTAAAATTGCAAGGATCTTGCCCTCGGCGGCCGCAAGTTTGCCCGCCAGAGCTGGCACGGGGTGGTCCGCCCAGTTGGCGTAGAAGGACCTCATCGCCGAGGGCGAGCTCGGCGATGAGGCAACTCGTCGGGAGTACTTACAAGCTCGCCGGGAGGGGCAGTGCTGTGACGCGCCTCCCGAGAAGCCGACCTGAGCCCGTACCTCACATCAAACAGCACTTTTGTGCTTCTTGCCCGACCCGCAGGGGCAGGGATCATTGCGGCCGGCTTTGGCGGTGAGGCGACGAACGGTGTCGGGGTTGTCCTGCGCCGCACGCAGCGAGGCGCGCGTCTTCCGCCGCCAGGAGCGCGTCTGCTTCGGTGGCCCGATTCTGGCAGTAGAGCAGCTCGGCGAGTCTGTCCACGGCGCTGCCGCGCTGGTAGTCATCCTCGGCTCGCTCGAGCGCCGCTCGAAAGTGTGCCTCGGCGCGAAGGGGCTCGCCGAGGCTGGCGTAGGTTTCGCCCGCCTTGCTTTCGACCCAGGCGTTGGCAGGCAGGGACTCCAGG
>JANOIG010000041.1:0-2515 GCA_031407405.1 Deltaproteobacteria bacterium | reverse complement strand
AGGGTGCGTACGGCTCGCCCGAGCTCATCCTGTCGCGTCCGTTCGAAGATTGCGTCAGCGAGCTGCGCTCGTTCTACGACTTCATCGTGGTCGACGGGCCTCCCGTCAGCGACGTGCCAGCGTGCCGCGCAGTGAACGACGTAGTCGACAGCAGCGTGCTCCTCACCGGCAGGGCCGTAGCCAGCGAGCTCGCGCAAACCAACACGCTCTTTCCGGGCAAGCGCGTGTCCGTCGTATCCGCGCCGCGCTAGTCCCTAATCTAGCGGTACCAAATCGTCGTTCGCGGGAATTTTCAAAAACTCCCGGTGTTCTTGGGGTTGCGAGACCAACCAAAACCACCGGGAGACCTTTTCAGGTGAAGCCTAAGCTACGACGACAATGGGAGCGAGGGAAGCGGAAGATCTTGGAGCGGCTCGCGCCGCTGATCGGCGGGACGGAGCCGAGACAACCAGGGCGTCCGGAGTTTAGCGGTCCGCGTCCGACCTATGAGATGTCCGGGCGTAACCGTGCCGTGGCGTGCGGCGGAATCAGCGCCGTCCATCATCTGGTGCGCCGGATTGGACTGCCTGAGCTGCTCGATTCCGGGCTCGGCATTCTGAAACGAGCGCGGCCGTACCAGGACTCGGATCACGTACTCAACATCGCCTACAACCTTCTGTGTGGCGGCCAGGTTCTCGACGATATCGAAGTTCGTCGCAACGACGCCGCGTTCCTGGACGCCCTCGGTACTCGCGCGATCCCTGATCCGACCACGGCCGGCGATTTCTGCCGGCGATTCGACGCCGAATCGATCGACCGACTGATGGGAATCATCAACGAAGCCAGACTCCGCGTTTGGCGAGCGTCCAGTCGGAATCTGAGCGCCGAAACGGCGCGGATCGACGCCGACGGGTCGCTGGTGCCAACGACGGGCGAGTGCAAGCAGGGCATGGACCTGTCGCATAAAGGTGTGTGGGGTTACCACCCGCTTCTTGTTTCGCTTGCTAACACCGGCGAGCCGCTCTTCCTGATCAACCGCAGCGGTAACCGGACCTCGCATGAAGGAGCCCCGGCAGCGCTCGACAAGGCGATCGAGCTTTGCCGGCGCGCGGGGTTCGCCGACATTCTGCTGCGAGGTGACACCGACTTCTCGCTCACCACCGAGTTTGACCGTTGGGACGATGCCGGCGTTCGCTTCGTCTTCGGTCACGACGCCAACCCGAGCTTCGTCGACCGTTCGGAAAACCTTCATCCAAGCGACTACCAGGAGCTCGTTCGTCGGGCCGACCAGCTGTTTTGCGCCACGCGCGCGAAGCAACCACGAGTCAAGGCAGAGATCGTCCGCGACCGAGGCTACCTCAACAAGCGCCTCATCGCCGAAGACACGGCCGAGTTCGAGCATCGTCCGAGTCGAGCCAAAAAGACCTATCGCATCGTTGTGCTGCGCAAGCTCATCGAGGAAGAGCGTGGGCAGCTCAGCGTTGGCACCGATTTTCGCTACTTCTTCTACGTCACCAATGATCGCAGCATCACGCAGGACGAAGTCGTCGCCGAATCCAACGATCGTTGCGATCAGGAGAACATCCTCTCTCAGCTCAAGAGCGGCGTTCGCGCTCTACACGCCCCGCTCAACACCCTCGACGCTAACTGGGCCTACATGGTCATCGCCGCACTCGCCTGGTCAATCAAGGCTTGGTTCGCTCTGCTCTTGCCCGTTGACTCGCGCGCCCGCGAGCAGCAACAAGCTGACCAACTTCGCGTCCTGCGCATGGACTTCCGCACTTTCTTGCAGCGCTTCATCTTGATCCCAGCCCAAGTTTCGCTTCATGGGCGCTCGCTCATCATCCGCCTGCTCGCATGGCGACCCGACCTGCCCGTGTTGTTCCGACTGCTCGATGCTTGGTGAATTCGGCCGTGCCCGAAGCAATGCTGCTCGGGCACGGCGCCTGCAATAGATCCACAGCACGTTTGAAACGAGGTTCCGTCACTCTTTCCACAACCGAGTGCTCCGAAAACGGCTCGACCGATCGGCAGCGCTTTGCTCGGCCGCCGACGCCCCGCGGCTACCGAAATTCCGTTCGGCTATCGCTAGATTAGGGCCTAGTGTCCTGAGGCGCGATTCCTTTCAGAATCACGGAGCGCCGCTCGAGAAAAATGTTCAACAGGCGCGAGAAAATGCTCAAGAAGCACACCATCCGCGCTCGCCGCTGACGCTGATGCCCTGGGCCGCGGCGGCGTAGCAGGAGGCAAGTCCGGGCTCCTCGAGCAAAAGCTCGGCCGGCGGCTCGTCGCCTTCAGGCTCGGGGCTCCCGGCCGCTCTTTCTGCGCAGCCTGTCGACGCGCTCGGCGCTGCGCCGGGCCACGTCCAGGACCTCAGCGCGAGTCGGTGTGCCGAGCTCCTCGAACACGAGCGCGCCGCTCTCGGCATCGCGCACGCGTAGACGCCGTCGAGAGCGAGCACATGGAGGTGAACGTCTGCAACCGCGGTTTGCGATGTCGTTGATGCGCGGGCCTATGACGCTCAGTGAGATTCGGG
>JANOIG010000031.1:0-1619 GCA_031407405.1 Deltaproteobacteria bacterium | reverse complement strand
CAGCGCTTGCAGGCTGATCGCCACCGCCTCGCGCTCGCGCCCGAGGTCGACCAGGGCGAGGGCAAGAAACGCCCTCACCGCCTCGGTGAGTTCGTCGTGTGGCTGCAAGAGCTCGTCGCGCAGCAAATCTGCGGCGCGTTGTGCGTGGCCCAGGTTGCGCAGTGAACTGGCCATCTGGATGATGGCGCGCCGGCGACGCAGGCCCGTCAAGCCGGCCGCGATGGCGGCCTCGTACAAGGGCACGGCCAGCGCGGGCCGCCCGGTGGAATCATGGGCGGCACCCCGTTCGAACAAGGCCACCGGGCTGCCGGGCGCCAGCTCCGCAAGCAGGGCTTCCAACTGCACCATGAACGCTTCGGGGGCCTGGTCGTCCAGCGACTTCCACAGCGTGGCGACCCGCTCCTCCCAGGCCGCCTCGGAATCAGCCATGGGCGCGACGCAAGGCCTGCACGAGAACGCTGGTGGGAGCGAGCGCCGCTCCCGCTTTCGCGAGCCGCACATTCACATCGCGTTCGATCTCATCCGCGCTGCGGCCATCCGACGGCCAGGTGCTGTGACCGTCTTCGGCCACCTTCACCGTGTAGCCGAGCTGCAGCGCCGAGCGGGTGGTGTTGCTGACGCAGAACTCGCTCTGCAGGCCGCACACCACCAGCTCCCGAACGTTCAGGGCCTTGAGCTGCGCATCGAGGTCGGTGCCTTCAAAGGCGCTGGAGGCGTACTTCTTCAGCAGATGTTCACCGGCGGCCGGCACCAGCGACTCGTGCAACTGCCAGTGTTCGGTGCCTTCCTCGAAGGCCTGGCCAGGGTCGTCGCAATGGTGAATGAACACGACGGGTGCCTGGCCCTCGCGTGCGGCCGCCACCAGCGCGTTGGCATTGCGAACCAGCCGCTCGGGCGAATCGATGGGCGGGCAACGCACGCCGTCGAAGGCGCCGCGCTGGATGTCGATGACGAGGAGGGCGGTCGAGGTCATGGGATGAGATTAAACGTTTGAGATGAGAGGCGTGACCCGGTTTGCCGGGGCACGTCCTCTCGATTGAAGGGTTAGCTGACAACTCCCAGCAGTTCATGAAAGGTGGATGACTCCCCGGTGAAGGGGTTTGTCGTTTCCGTCACCGCGCAACGTAGTCGTACGCGTTGATCCAGGTGAAGCTCGGCGACACTCGGCAACAAGCGCTTTGGGAAAAGTACGCGGACTGTTTCTCCGCTGTCTGTATGCAGGTGAATCCGTTCGCGCTTGCTCAGAAGCTCCACTACACCTTGCAAAATAACTTCATTCCTGGAGTTGACCTCGGTCACGGCCAACGCAAACGAAACCTTCTCTAGGTTTTCCCTTGTACCTTCCCACTGACGGACTAGTTCACCTCCATACCGCCAAGAGATCTCTACCTCTGCGGACTCGTTTTGAACTAGGTCGATCAAATCTCTCACATGCCGTGAACTCTGTGGGCCAAGGTCAGTTACGGACTCCAAGAACTCTTCGCCTTGCCCATCGCTTTCGAGGACGCGGAAGAATCTGTCCAGTGCTCCTTTGGCGAGTCCGTCATCAAGCAAGTCGCGATTCGAAGAAGTTGTTATGACCATTCGAGAAGAGCCAGGGAGTAGGGCAGCGAGACGAA
>JANOIG010000010.1:0-15751 GCA_031407405.1 Deltaproteobacteria bacterium | reverse complement strand
CCCCTCGACGACCCTGCGCTCGAGCACCGTTCGAATCGGCGGGAAGAGGTTCAGCTCCAGCGCCCGCTCGGGTGAAAACCAGTTTGCCGCGACCACTTCGCGGTGGTCGATACGGATTATGGGCCGGCGATCCAGCTCGAGGGCGAAGATCTCCACGTGATCCCGCTTGCCCTCCCAGTCTTTCACCTCATCAAAAACCTTCTCGAGCTGATCGGTCGTCGTGGCGATGCCGACCTCCTCTCGCAGCTCCCGCACGGCGGCCTCGGGACCTGTCTCATGCCGGCCTACGTAACCCCCCGGCAGCGAGCGATAGGAGACGTAGGAGTTCTGCACCAGCAGCACTTCACCTTGGTGCCACAATGTGACCAAGGCTCCATGTGTTGAAGGGCGGCGCACCCCCCAGTAGACCCGCATCAGCCGATACGCGACCTTGTAGGCCAACTGGAAGGACCTATCCACCACCGTTGGCCCTGTGGCTCGGCCCTCCGCAGCAGCCACTGCCGCGGCGGCCTGCATGAGCTCTGCCTGTGTAGAGAGTTGTTGCTCCGGCACGTCCCTTCCCTTCTTCCCCTGGACTGGTGATACGAGCACGACGCCCGATTACCGCACCAGTCAATCACGAAGCCCCACCAAAGTCGAACCGTCCCTCAGACTACGAGGCCGAATCCATCGAAGCGATTGGGCACTACACCCTCTGTCAAAAGTTACACAAGGCAGCCCGACCTCCGAGCGCGGCTCGCATGAAAGCCCTTTGAACTCTCGCCTGGACCCCCCTTTGAGCGATGCCGAGGCCAGTGACGTGTTGCACTATTGGCTTGCGTTAATGCGACATCAGGAAGCGTTGGCGGCCCGCCCCAAGGCCCGTCGGCAGGCTCCGACCACGCAGCACGACACGACACCGAATCTGAAGGACCCCGTCCCCGGTCAACAGTACGCCAAGCTGGATTGGGTCGGGCATGAAGCCTTCGTTGCCGCCCATCGCGGCTACGCGGAAGTGGCGCTCGAGGCCGAGGGCAAGGCGTTTTTCGAAGATTGGCTGCTCGGCGTCTACCGGCGCGGCGACGACGACGAGGGCCAGCGCGTCGGCCACCTGTTGGGTTTTCCCACGCTGCTCTTGCCCAAAGACGAGCTCGGAGGGCTGCTGCGCTCACCGGTGGAGCTGCGCTGGCTGACGGCCGACGCTCAAAATTTTGCCGTACCCAATCATAAGCAACGCGCTGCAGGCTTCTATCCCGAGGCACCAGCGCGGCTGCGGCTGGTGCACACGGCGCGCGACGCCGACGACTCACTCCCCTTCTTTGTGGACACCAAGCTGCTGCGCGAGGTGTTGCGCATCGACGGCGAACGGCTGGACGCCTTCTTCGTTGCCTTGAGGAAAAAGGCCCGGGTGCGCCCACGCGCCCTGGTCGACGCGCTGTGCCGGGTGATCGAGAGTCAGCTCGCCGATGACGCCGTCGCGCTCGTTGGGGTCCCCGAGCGCGACTCGAGCGCTAACACTGGGCAGCGAGCTTCGGGGCGTAGCCTGCGCCGGCTGCAGAGCGCGCTCGCTCGGCGGCTGGTGCAAGTGCGTTCGCGCGCACGCTGTTACCCAGTCGCGCTCATCTCGAGCGGCGAATCATCGCGGGCCACCGGCCACGCGCAGCGCGATATCGCAGAGGCACTCGAGCGCCTGGCGCACAAGTCATTGCCACCGCTCACGCCCCTGTCGAGATATCTGCGTGGCCAAGTGATGCAGGAGGATGGCCCTTCGCCCCGAGCGTGTTGCCTCGGACGTTTTAGCGGAACCGGTCTCACGCCGCATCAATTGGCCGCTACCGAGCTCTCTCTCAATGCTCGGCTCAGCGCCATTCAAGGCCCGCCCGGTACCGGCAAGACCACGCTGATCTTGAACCGCGTAGCCGACGCTCTGGTGCAGAAGGTGGCCCCGCTGTTGTCGGGCTTCGCCATGAGCGAAGCAATCCTGGTAGTCACCAGCACCAACAACGCGGCTGTCGACAACGTCACCACACCTCTCGGCAGCGGCCTCGGCCCCGATCGGTTGCCGCTGGCCTTGAGGGTGGGCAGCCGGGACGTCACCGAGAAGGTGACGGCGGCGGATCTCGAGCGCTGCAAGACCTGGATCGAGCGCCACAGGGCAGCATTACCGAACGACTTCGCTGCTGCTCTGGCCAGCTTTCGAAAGCTGTACGAGGCCATGCTAGCCGACACTGCCGACGACGACGCAGGCGCGCCCGAGCGCGAAGCGCGAGGCTTCGAGCTATTTCGCGCCGCGGAACGGCTACGAGCGGCCTGGGCACTGCAGAATGAAAAAAATCTGCTCAATGTGCTGACCTTGGCCCTGCGGGCAGCGCGCGGCAGCCGCTCGCTGAAAAACCTGCTCGAGAGCCCGTCGGGCGGGGGCGCCTGGCTGCGGCGGCTGTTTCCCGCTTGGGGCTCGACATTGCTGTCCTTGGGCAATGTCTTTCCCGCAGAGGTCGGCGTGTGTGACCAGGTCATCATCGACGAAGCCGGGCAATGTCATCCAGGCTACGCGGTCTCGGCGCTCTTGCGGGCGCGTTCGGCCCTGGTGATAGGAGACGTGCACCAGCTCGAGCCAGTCATCGGGCTCAGCCAAGACGACGAGCAGCGAATCGTGCGCGGCATGCGCCTCGGCATCTCGGCAGAGCGCCTCGCCGGCTACCGCACTCACGATGATGCCAACAGCTCCGCCCAGGCCCTGGCAGACCGGGCGGTGGAGGCGCGCCCCACTCTCATCGATCACTTTCGCTGCCACCCCGAGATCGCGGCCATCTGCGAAAAGCTGTGCGGCTATGGCCTAGTGCCTCGAAGACACGACGTACCGCGCGGGAGTGGCCCCCAAGTGTTGCCGGCCCCTGTGCTGTTCGTGCCGCTAGATGGAGAGCAAGAGCGCCATGCGGGCAGCTGGATGAACCGGCTCGAGGTGGCGCATGTCGTGTATTGGGTGCAGCACTTGCTCAACCAGGGCATCTCCCCGGACGAGATCGGTATCATTACGCCCTTCCGCGGCCAACTCGAAGCGCTGGGGCGCGAGCTCTTGCGAGCCCATGTCCCCCTCGAGCAATTCGCTCCAGCGCGAGAGCCCGATAACCTCGAGCTCTTTGGCGCTCCCAGCCGTGGGGTCAGCGTGGGCACGGTGCACCGCTTCCAGGGCGGTGAAAAACGCATCATCCTATTTTCTGCGACAGTGACGCGCTCGGGGAGTCTAAATTTCATTGATGAAAGGGTCAACCTGGTCAACGTGGCCGCCTCGCGCGCCCGCGACCACCTGATCACGCTAGGGCACGAGCCCACGCTCAGGTCCGGCCGGTACACCCGCGCGCTACTCGAAGGCGCGCAGTACCTGATGCCGTAAAGCGCACCCCGCGTTTCACCGACATTGTGAGCGAGCGTCCGTGGATTGGTCACATCTTTGCTACGGCACGACGCGCAGACACATGCCGCAGACCCAGAACAGCAGCATCTTGCCACCCCATGACACCCATCCACTGGAACGATTAGATACTATTCTGACGCCGCCGCGCGGCCGTCAGTAACCCGGAGGGGTGATGGCGACTCTCAATCAGGACGGCAGTCCAGCAGGGGAAAGCCGGCCGCACGACAACGAGAAGGGGGGCATCGACTCCCAGACGCTGAGCGCTGGTTTTCAGTTCGGCTCGTACGTCGTACACTCCTGCATTGGCCGCGGTGCCATGGCGCGCGTGTACCGCGCCGAGCACAGCGGGCTGCGCAAGCCCGTGGCCCTAAAAGTCATGGAAAGGTCGCTCTTGCAGCGGCCCGATGGCAGCCGGCGGTTTCTTCGCGAAGGGCAAGCCGCGGCGGCGGTCAAACATCCGAGCATCGTCGACATCACCGACGTGGGTGTCTGGCAAGGATTGCCGTACCTGATCATGGAGCTGCTCGAGGGTGACGACCTCGAGGCCTATCTGGCCGAGCGCGGCCCCCTGTCGGGGGCGGACCTGGCGCGGTTCATGCTGCCGATCATCTCGGGCCTGGCCGCGGCGCACGATTCGGGCGTGGTCCACCGGGACCTCAAGCCCAGCAACATCTTCTTGTCGCGCGGTTCCGACGGAGAAATTCTGCCAAAAATTCTGGATTTCGGCATCTCGAAGTACTCCAGCATCAACGACATCGATCCCACCGCCACCCCCTCCGACGAGCTCATGGGCAGCCCACTGTACATGTCGCCCGAGGCGGTCAGGGGGGCCCGGGACCTGACCGCAAAATCGGACCAGTATTCACTCGGCGTGATCCTGTATGAATGCATGACGGGCCGCCCGCCGTTCGAATTCGACGTGCTATTGCCGCTCCTCGAAGCGGTCGCATCCGGCGACTTCAAGCCACCGCGAGAGTACCGACCTGACCTATCGCCAGTGCTAGAGCGCGCGATCCTGCGGGCCATGAGCCTAAAGCCTGCGCAGCGCTTCGGCGACGTGCGGGAGCTTGGCCAAGCGCTTTGGCAAGTGGCGGAGGGACGCACACGGCTGCTCTGGAGTCCGTCTTTCGGCTATCAGAATCTGGCGCTCGAAGCTCAGTTCGACCGGGGGCACTCGACACTGCTGTCCACACCGGCCGTGTCGGCGCAGATCGAGCCCAAGACTCGCCCTCACAAAAGCCCGAAGCCTTGGGGACGACGGCTGGGGCTCGGTGCGCTATTGGCCACGCTGCTCGGGTCGGCCGCGTATTGGCAAAGCATTGCCGACCGAACATTGGCCGACCGGGGCCCAGAGCAGGAGCCGCTGGTAGAGCTGGGCGCGGCGACGGAAAAGGCACGCGACAGAGCGGCGGAACGCGAGGACCAAAGAGAAGTAGCTCTGGAAACCGGCGGCGACGCCCCAGACGTTCAGAGCGTTCCTACGGCGGTGCCGGCAGTCCGTGCAGAAACGCAGGCCAAGCCGAAAGCCAAGGTGCGGGCTCGTATGGTCTCGGCACCCCGCACGAGCCGGCGGGAGTCTGCAGCGAGCCGGCAGCGCACGCTCGAACGTGAATCCGAGGAGTCCCTGCTCGGGCTCACGCCCGCTCCCGAGCCCGTTCGCCCCAAGCGCAGCTCTGCCTTGGGCGTGAACGATTCACCCATTCTGGACTAACGCCCATGCCTAATATTTTGCTTCGCATCATCGTTGGCTTTTGTTGCGCGGGACTGGTATTTTTTTCCTTGCCCGCCGGGGCGCGGCCGCCGGATTCTGCTGCAGCATCGGAGGCTAGCGCGGGGCTCGTGGATCAAAGCATCAGGTTGCGCCGTCAAGGCAACGACGCAGAAGCACTGAGCGCGCTCGAGCAAGCCGTAGAGCTCGATCCCGATTCCATTCGCGCTCGGGTGCACCTAGCCACGTGCTTTCAGGCGGTCGGGGATTGGCTCGCAGCCGACCTACAGCTCAGCGAAGCGCTCCGGCACCCGGACGACCCCTACGTCCAACGGCATCGAGAGGCGCTCGAAGGCGCGCACCGAGTGATCGGCGACCGCATCGGCATCTTGGACATCGGCGGCGAGCCGGCTGGGGCCGACGTGCTGATGAACGGGCAGAAGGTGGGGCAGCTGCCGATGGCTGAGCCGATACGGGCAACCGTCGGCGAGTACACCTTGCAGGTGCGGATGAACGGCCATTACCCGATCAGTCGTCCGGTGACGATCAGGAGCCGCACGCTGACGCGAGAGTCGGTACGGCTGACGCCAGTGGGCGCTGATGCCACGGGTATGGACGGCGTCAGCGCCGAACACACCAGCTCTCTCGGGTCCAGGCTGACCGGCGTCGAGGTCAGGCCGATGACTCCCATCGATGCGGACTCCGGAGTACCGGGTTGGGTCACCTGGGGCCTGGTCGGGCTCAGCGGGGCGGCCGCCGCCACCAGTGTCACTGGGCTCCTGATTCAAGACGCGAACGCCAGCCGCTGGAACGACGACAACCAATGCCTCAATGTCCCCGGCATGTCGCGCGAAGAGCTCTGCCAGGACGAGCGCGATGCCGCCAAGAGCGCCAACAGCGTCGCGCTGGTCGGTGGCGCAGCGGCCGTGATGTTCGGAGCCGGGGCCCTGCTCATCGCGATCTTCGCTGACGACGAGCTGGAGGCAGGGCCTAAACGCACCTGGATCCTCGGCTGCTCACCCACGACGCAGGGAGCCAATTGCAATGGCTCATTCTAACTCGCTGCCTGCGCGCTCCGCGGTTCTGCTCGCCGGCATCGCGCTCCATGCCGCGGCTTGCCTCGAGCTGAAGCCCGGGTCCGACGAGCTCGGCATCACCTCGGGTGACCTGGATTCGCTCAGAGCTGCGGGCCTGGACGCTGACTGGTCTTGCCTGACCCGCGCGCCGGTGCTTCCGCCGCCCATCGCGACCGAGCTCGTCACCTTCAGCATGCCCATCGTTGAATCGATCAGCGGATTACCGCCGCTCACGCTCCGGGTCACGGCTTGCCAGAGCCTCGACGTCGACTGCCGGTCTCCGCTACAGCCGCCGGTTGGGCCCAGCGAAGATGGCATCGTGCACCTCTCTTTGCCGGTGGGCTTCGATGGTTTCCTCGAGGTGCGGAGCGACGAAACGACTCCCGCGCTGTTTTTCATGCACGAGCCGCTACAAGAAGACACGGTGGCTGAGGCGCTACCGCTGATTTCCGACCTTGGATTGATGGCGTTGGCGTCCAACAATGATGCCAAGCTCGATCTCGAAGCGCACGGGCTGATCGTGATTCGATCCTACGATTGCCTGGGTCAGGCCGCTCCCGGCGTGGCCTTCGACAACGACAGCGGCGGAGAAGTGTTCATGTTCGTCGATGCCTTCCCGCGGGTCGGCGTCAACGTCACCGACGCGGCCGGCCTCGGAGGCTTCATGAACGTGCCGCCGGGTTTCACGCGCGTGACCGGCACGCGCGAAGCGGGAGGCCAGAAGACGGGCGCCGAGAGCCTGGTGGTGCGGCCCAGCTGGTTGACCTTCGGGGATCTGCACCCGTTCGAGCGCGAATAGAGCCCCAAAGGGCCGAGCCAGCCCCAGGCCCCTCGAAAGGTGCTGGGCGCTCGCGAGCAGTTGTTCTACCCTCGGGGCATGAGCGAGCTCCCCGTGGGTTTCATCGGCACTGGCGTGATGGGCGCGTCCATGGCGCGTCACCTGCTGAGCGCGGGTCACCCGGTGTACGTGTTCAATCGCAGCCGTGCCAAAGCAGAGGCCCTACTCGCCGCTGGCGCCAGCTGGTGTGAGAGCCCCGGCGAGGTAGCGAGACATGCCGCCACGGTGATCAGCATCGTGGGCACCCCCGCCGATGTGGAAGCGGTGTACCTGGGGAACGCCGGCTTGCTCGAGCATTCGGCGGCGGGTGCGCTCTTGATCGACATGACCACCTCGGACCCCGAGTTGGCGGGTCGCATCGCCGGCCTGGGCCGCGCAAAGTCGATCGAAGTGCTGGACGCGCCGGTTTCCGGCGGCGACATCGGGGCAAGAAACGCCACGCTGTCCATCATGGTGGGCGGCGAAGCAGCCGCCTTCGAGCGTGCGCTACCCACCTTGCAACGCCTCGGCAAGACCATAATTCATCAGGGGCCGCCGGGCGCCGGTCAATACACGAAGCTCTGCAACCAGGTGGCCATCGCCGCCACGATGCTGTCGGTGTGCGAGTCCATGGCGCTGGCCAAGGCCGCAGGTCTCGACCCGTTCCGAGTCCTGGAGAGCATCACCACCGGTGCGGCGAGCAGCTGGCCCTTGTCACAGCTGATGCCGCGGGCTCTGCGCGGTGATTTCGAGCCCGGGTTCGCTGTGGCTCATTTCACCAAGGATTTGGCGATTGCGTTTTCGTGTGCAGAGCGGTTGGGCGTCAAGCTGCCCGGGATGGAGCTGGCCAAGCGCATGTACGACGACCTGGTGGCGCGGGGGGATGGGAACAAGGGCACTCACGTGCTCTTCCGCGACTATCTGGCGCACCAGGCGCGCTAGCTGCGCCCTGCGTGGGCCGGTCAAACGAGATGGAAGCTCGGCTCACGCTGCCGCAGGCCCTGCAGGCCGCCTTGGCATCCGCCGAACCCAAGGCGTTGAAAGACTTGTCGGTCGAGCTGGGCGTCTCGGAGAAGGTGTTACCCGAGGCGCTCGAGAAGTTGAACCGCAGCCTGCGCCGAACGGAAAAACGGCTGCGCCAGGTACACCCCAAGTGCTTGGACTGCGGCTTTGATTTTCGGGATCGAGAGCGCTTTACACGTCCGAGCCGCTGTCCAAGCTGTAAATCGGAGCGGATTAGGCCAGCGCGGTTTTGGATTGAGTGAAGGTCAGGCACGGTAGCGACGATCCGATTCCCGAACGAACCAGCGCGGCGGGCCTTGAGCCTGAGCGGTGACATCCCTCAGTGGCTGAACGCACTTCGAAAGCGCGCCTTTGGATTGAGTAACGGGCTTCAGTCGAGCTCAATTTCGGCTCGGTCGAAGCGCTCGGCGCGCTCGTGCGTGGCCGGGTGCGACGAAAAGTACTGCTTTTCAGCTTCACCCGTCCCAGCTTCTCGCTGTAACAGCCGCAACATGTCGGCGAAATGCACGGCTTCCAGGCCATGGCGACGCATGCCCTCGAGCGCCGCAGTGTCCGCCTCCGTCTCTTCCCCCCGCGAGTAACGGCTCGTTGCGTACAACGCGGGCAGACCGGACGCGATGGCGGTGACTTGGTCCGCGTCGCCAAAATACGCGAGCGCCAGCACACCCACGGCCGAGGTCTCCATCAGCCGCCGCATCGAGTGACCCAGAGCGACGTGGCCAATCTCGTGTAGCAGCACCCCAAGGACCTGTGCCTCGTGCGTGGAAAGCTCGACCAGCTCATCCGTCAGCACGATCGTGCCATCCGGCAATGCAAAAGCATTCGCAAAGCCAGCCTTGCGAAACTCGAGCTTTAGAGGCAGCTCCGGGTGCTCGAGCGCAAACGCATGAAAGGCGCCTCGGATGCGCACCTGTTGCGGTTCAGGCAACTCGCTGGGATCAAATATTAGGTCGAGGACGCTCAAGGTGCCTTGGCCAATCTTGTGCGACAGCGTCGGTGACGCCCGGGTGATGCCGCTGGCCAGCGCCGGGATTGCCCAGACGTAGCTCGAGACCAGCAAGCCGAGCACGAGCGCTGTCGCCGCCACCGCCGCGGGCCAGCTCTCCTCGAGGCGGGACACCCAATCGAAGTGGCTGCGCCGCCCGACCAACAGCCGCAGCCTGCTGACGGCCGAGGCATCCAGAGTCTCACATTTCGCTCCACTCGGGAGCAGCAGCGACTCGAGCGTGTCACCGAGCACCGGAGCCGCAATTCTGAGATCTTCCAGCCTGCAGGAGACCTCTATGCCGAGGCCCGAGATGTACACTACGCCTGACTCATGCACGAGCACGCTCACCGCGTGCTGACGCGAGCTTTGCGGGTCGTAGTAGCGGGCCGCGAGCTCGAACATGTGGCCTCCGGACATCAAAGGCCCAGATCCACCCCGCCCAGGTCTACAGCGGCGTCCCCGTACCCACCGTGAATTGACGCGCCAGCGTCTGCTTGGACGTCCAATTCACCGCGGGCATGCAGCGTCAGGCGTTCGATCCGATACCGAGCGAGCCGCACCTTTGCCCAGGGAATCGCCAACCCGACCGTGGCCAGCACGGCCACCGCGTTGGTGGCGTAAATACCGAGCAACGGCAAGAGCTGCTGCCTCGAGCTCAAGGTGTGAGGGCCGAGCACGATGCCCCCATACAGCAGATTCTCAAAACGTGCGCGCATGTAGACCGTGGGCACGAGAAAGAGCGCAGACGCGAACCAGCGTCCCCAAACCGGCGTACCCAGCCCAAACGAGGGCGGCCAAATCGAAAACACCACTGCTGGCAATCCAAGCAAGAGGGCCTTCACGAAACAGCCGTAATAGCTTTCACTGCTCGTGTTCCAGCGCAGCGGCTCCGACCCATAGCGAGTGGATTCCACGACCAGCTGGGCTCGTTGCCATCGCACCGTGGGGTAAAAGAAGCCACAGGTCAGCAGCAACATCCAATACCCCAGCATGTACACGCGGTAGGCATGGTGAAGCGTGCACGAGAATCCGAACGTCACGTTGCGGTAAGCCGAGTTTCGCGCTCGAAAGCCCATTGACAAGACCACGGCCCACGGCGTGAGCAAGGCCAGCAAGAACACGAGCGGCAAGCTAGCCAGCGGAAAAGCCGCCTGCAGCCCAAACGCGAGCGCGAGCAGGAGCACGAGCACGAGCCGCCCTTTGAGGATCTGCCGAGGATCGGCCAGATACTCGAAGCTCGAGCCGTCCAGCCAGGTATGGCGATAGAAATACTGTTTCGTCCTGACCTTGGCCCATGCCGAGTACACTCCCAGAGTCAAGAAGCTCAACGCCAGGTTGATGATCCAGATCCGAAAGTACTCCCCACCAGTGCCGGTAAACCGCAAGGACAGCCAGCGCAGCGGCGCGCCCGTGGCCGTGGTTGGCGCTGCGGGCGCTTCCCTTGCCTCCACGGAGCCCCTAAGCATCAGCTGACAAGCTTAATACCAGGGGAGCTCGCGAGCAAATGCCGAGAGTGGGGGCCGCCTCGACGCAGCACAATTGCGCCAGTACCGAGCGTCGTCAGGTCCCGCTGTCATCGGGAGCCAGCCCTGCTCGGTTGGCTCTGACAGCCGATGGAACGCTTGCGCCAGCGCCATCTTCGGCGCACCGGACTGCGACCCGTGCTCCCGCGACGGCTTCTAGAATATGCCGCGCTTGCGGCAGCAGCCGATGCGCGGCAGGCAGCAACTGGACCCCTTGCGGGGTGCGCCGGAACAAAGCCACTCCGAGCTCGCCCTCCAAGCTCCGGATTTGCCGGCTGAGAGGGGGTTGGGACATGTGAAGACGGCGCGCGGCGCGACCGATGTTGCGCTCCTCGGCCACGGCCACGAAATAGCTCAGTTGATCCAGGCTCACGCTCGGCATTCTAGTCCAGCGCCGGCACGGTTTCCTCCAAATTCACCCCTCGACCCCGCAAGCGGTCATACCCAAACGGTATTGGCGCAGGCCTCGGTTTCCGACGCAACCTGTGACGCGTGAGCATCGAGCTGTTTGGGCTTAGAGACCACGGCGCCTTGCGCCGCGCCGGGCACGCCGCGGCGGCCACGTTGAGCTACGTGGCTGAGCGCTTGCGCCCGGGCGTGAGCACGGCTGACGTGGACACCTGGGTGCGTGACGACACCGCCCGCCAAGGGGGCGCGCCGAGCCAACTGGGGTACCAGCCCGCGCCGAATATTTCCCCTTTCCCTGGCGCGGTGTGTGTGAGCATCGACGACGTGGTCTGCCACGGCCTGCCCTTGCCCGCACGCCGCCTGTGCCCGGGTGCCGTCGTGAACGTGGACGTGACCACCGAGCTCGGTGGCTTTCACGGCGACACGTCGCGCACGTTCATCATCGGCAAGGGCTCACCCGAAGCCGAGCACGTAGTCAGCGTGGCGCAGCGCTGCCTTTGGGCGGGGATCGCCGTCGTCCGCCCCGGCGCTCGCCTCGGCGACATCGGCGCCGCGATCGAGGAGCTGGCCCAGCGCGAAGGCTGCAGCGTGGTGCGGGAGTACGGCGGACACGGCATCGGTCGCACGATGCACTGTGCCCCTCACGTTCCGCACTACGGGCGCGCCGGAACGGGCCTCAGGCTGAAGGCCGGTATGGTATTTACCATCGAGCCCATGATCAACCTGGGAGCCCCGGACGTCGTCTCGTTGGACGACGGCTGGACCGTGATGACGCGCGACGGCAGCCTATCGGCGCAGTTCGAGCACACCGTGCTGGTCACGCCAGATGGCGTCGAAATATTGACGGCCGAGCGGCTTTGAGAAGCCGGCAGCAGGGCGTCGAGGCTAGGCTGCGCGCGTATGGAACAACGACAACTCGGCAGCTCGGGGCTGCGCGTCCCCGTGCTCAGCCTGGGCACGGTAACCTTTGGCGGTAGCGACGCCTTCTCGCGCTCGCTGGGTGCGCTCGGCGTTGCCGAAGCGCGCCGGCTCGTCGACATCGCGCTCGAGGTAGGGCTCAATTTGTTCGACAGCTCGGACATTTATTCGGGCGGCGCATCGGAAGAGATCCTCGGGCAAGCGCTGGCAGGCCGGCGGCAGCACGCGCTCATATCCACCAAGGTGGGGTTCCGGAGCGGACCCCATCCGAACGACGTCGGCGCTTCGCGCTCTCACTTGATCGAGGCCTGCGAGGGCAGCTTGCGCCGGCTCCGGACAGACCACATCGACGTGTATCAACTCCACGGCTTTGACGCCCTCACGCCCGTGGACGAAACCCTGAGCGCGCTCGACGGCCTGGTTCGCTCGGGCAAGGTGCGCTACGTCGGGTGCTCCAACTTCTCCGGCTGGCACCTGATGCAGGCCCTCGCCAGCGCCGACCGACACGGTTGGCCCCGTTACGTGGCACATCAGGCGTACTACTCACTGCTCGGTCGCGACTATGAATGGGAGCTGATGCCGCTCGGGCTGGCTGAACAAGTGGGCGCCATGGTCTGGAGCCCACTCGGCTGGGGGCGGCTCACCGGGCGGCTGCGCCGCGGCGAGCCGCTGCCGGAAGGGAGCCGACTGCACGGCACCCATCAGGCCGCGCCACCCGTCACCGATGAGCACTTGTTTCGGGTGCTCGACGCGGTCGAGCTGATCGCCACGGAAACCGGCAAGACCGTCCCGCAAGTGGCGCTCAACTGGCTGCTCGGGAGGCCGACCGTGTCGACGCTCATCCTCGGCGCACGCACCGAGGCACAGCTGCGCGACAACCTGGGCGCCCTCGCTTGGCAGCTGACGGCGGAGCAACTGCAACGGCTCGACCGAGCCAGCACCGTGACCCCCCCTTACCCCTACTGGCACCAACGTGGGTTTGAGCGTAACCCCGCGCCGGTCGGTTAGAAGGGCCTGAAATGGCCCTAGCTGCTGCCGTCACCCTCGCAAAGGACACTTGGGGCGTTACCCGCCATGGGCTATGCTGTGCGCGGAGGATGTGCCATGCGAAATGTGCCAAGGTCAAACCTGCTCCCGGCGGGGACGCGGCGCCAGTTTATGTCAGGCCTGGCGGCCAGCGTTGCCACCATCGGTTGCTCGGCGTCGGAAGGGTTGCCGTCGTCGGCATCAGGGCCGCTGGTTCTGCCCCCCGATCCTGGTGTGGTCGACCCGGCACCTCTGCGCAAGAGCAGCACAGACCAAGTCCTGCTCGGCAGCACCCAAATCCGTGTCTCTCGGCTCGCCATGGGGAGCGGGACTAACGGCTACGACGGCTCTTCCGACCAAACGCGGCTGGGCCTCGCAGGTTTCTCTGGTCTGCTCGTGGACAGCTTCGATCGGGGTATCACCTTTTGGGAAACCGCCGATCAATACGGCGCGCACGCGCACCTGAAGCAAGCGATAGCTGCCGTCGGGCGCCAGAACGTGGTCATTCTCACCAAGACGCATGCAGAGTCAGACACAGAGATGCAAGCCGACTTGCAACGCTTCCTCCGGGAGCTCGGCACTGACTACATTGACATCGTGCTGCTCCACAACCGCCAAAGCGGTACATGGACCGAGCAATGCGCGGGCGCCATGAGTCATCTAGCGGACGCCAAGCAGCGCGGAGTCATCCGGGCACACGGGGTTTCGTGCCATACGCTCGAAGCACTGCGCTTGGCTGCCCGCACTCCCTGGGTTGACGTCGACCTGGCGCGCATCAACCCAGCGGGCCTGCACATGGACGCGGATCCGGCGACGGTCATCCAGGTGCTAGAGGAGATGAAGGCGGCCGGAAAAGGGGTGTTGGGCATGAAGATCCTGGGCCAGGGTGATCTCGCGGGCCAGCTCGACCTTGCGATTAGCCGCGCCGTCGCCTTGGATTGCCTCGATGGCTTCACCATTGGTTTCAAGAGTCGTGCAGAGCTCGACGAGGTTCAGGCAAAAATCGCCGCAGCCTGAAACCTCGCGGCTTTGGCCATTCTCGGGTTCAGGGCTGGCCAAAGAGCTCGTGATCGAGCTGCTCGAGAAACTTCAGGTTGCGGATTCTGCCGGTCCTGCGCCAGTGGGTACCATTCGAGAAGACTTCGGTACGTTCGGCGTCATGCCCAATCAGCCAGGTTTGCCGAAGCAACGTCAAGAGCCCAATCGCGGAGAGGTCGTGCGCATCCAGCCGGCGCCGTTCCCGATACCCGGCGAGGAAATGGGTCCACACTAGCTCGCTTACGCCCAACAACTTCTGAGTCCATCGGAATACGGCAAGGTCGTACGCTCGGAGCCCGGGAGCGCAGCACTCGAAATCGAAGACCGTAATGGTCCGCCCGGCACCGCGGCGGCAGTTGCTGAAATTGAGATCCCCGTGGCAAAATCCGTGGTCGAATCGCAGCCACTCGGTTTCCGCTGCCCGCCGCTCTACCCGCGCCAGAAGTCCCAGCAAATACTTCCCGACGGCCGCGTCTGGGCTGAGCTGACGCAGCACGGATTCGAATGAGGCTTGTAACAGGCCCGTGATGTCGAGCCGTCGGCGGGGCTCAGGGCAGGCGAAGTCCTCAGAATTAGAGTGGATCGCCGCGGCCGTCCAACCGTACTCGCGCGCATCCGTCGCAGGCTCAAACAGCTCGCCGTCGACAAACTCGAACACCGCAAGCTGGCGAGGCCCCTCGGGCGCGAGCACGGTGGTGGCTAGCTCGCCATCCTGGCGTGCGATGGGACGCGCGACAGGCACCTGTCGATGAGCCAAATGAACCAACGCCGCGAGCTGATACTGGATCTCGGCGGGAGCCCACCAGCGAGCGTTGTATAGCCGGATGACGAAACGAGCCTCACTCGTCTCCAACAGGTAGGTGGCATCCAGCCCAGCGGAGATCAGCTCACAACTGACGGGCGAGCCCAGAGCATACTCCTCACCGAGCACGCCGATGAGCGCACCGGGAAGCAAAGTGGATTCGGCACAGGCGAGCGGCGCGGCCACGGCGGGATCCTACACCGATCGGCGGTTGGCGCTCGGCCAAAGTCGGGCCAAGCTAGGGGCTAAGGACGGCTCGGACCACCGCTGAGACGAGGCCTCGCGTCTGGAAAAAGCTGCCGCCAGTGAGTTGACCAAATTGTGCGGCTTGACGCATTCTCGCTTCGAGATGCAGCGAGCAGGCCGGTCGTCGTCGTTTACTTGTGCTCTCGGGCGGGTTGTGGCGCGCTCGGGGTTTCAGGGCATTCTGGCCACGCTGGTCTTGGCGGTCCTCGGGGTGTCCATGGCAGGCAGCCAAACCCACTCCGAGCGGGCCTCGGGGAATACCGGCGGCCCGCGGCCAGCGCCACAGGCAAACACTCCGTCAACCCGCGTAGCTCTGGAGCCGGAAGCGCAGGCAGAGCGACCCACCCCGCCTCCCGCAAGCTCTCGGCAGTTGCTCGTGGTTCAGACGGCGAATTGGAACACCTCGACCGGGACGTTCCGTCGCTACCAGAGCTCAGCCAACTCGGTCTGGGAGCTCGTGGGAGACCCCTTTCCAGTCAACGTCGGGCGCAATGGCCTGGCATGGAGCCAGGGGTTGCATGCAAAGCCGGGGCGTGGGCCCCTGAAGCGGGAAGGTGACGGGCGCTCCCCTGCCGGTATTTTCGACCTGGAGCACGCCTTTGGTTATGCAGCGGACCCACCCGAGGGCGCGCGGGGGTTCCCATACTTGCCGATCGACCGCGACACGGTCTGCGTCGAAGATGTGCGGTCCAAGGATTATAACCGCATCCTCGATCTCGCGGATTCGACCGGCACGGGGTGGGAGCGCCGCAGCGTGATGCTGCGGCCAGATGGTCTTTTTCGC
>JANOIG010000008.1:0-1841 GCA_031407405.1 Deltaproteobacteria bacterium | reverse complement strand
ACTTAGGGTACGACCGCCTCAAATGCCAGGTCTTCGCGGATCGAGTCAGCCCACGCGCTTGGCGATCAGCGAGTTGACGCTGGTTGCGGCGGCCGCTTCCGCCTCTAAGCGTTGCCAGGTCTCGTGGCGGGCCCGTTTCGTTCGGAGGCTCGTGTCAAGCGGGAGCGGGAGATGCCTGCGCGCCGGCTGGCTCTGGGGAGAATTCAGCTTGCCAGGAATGCAAAACCCGCAGCTGCGGCGTTTTCTTGTGCTGGTGACCCTCCATGCGCGCGAGCACGCCTGCGAGCATCCGGATCGCGTCGAGGATGTGCGGACCCTCGTTGAGCATCACGCATTCGGCGCGGTTGGCCATGGCCGCGTCTGTCACCTCGGCGCGCGTCGGCAAGCCCTCCTTCGCCAGTTCTTCCAGCACCTGCGTGGCCCAAATCACTGGCACTGCCCGCCCACCGATCAGCCGTTAGCCACGGTGCGCACCTCGAGGAGCGCAGTAAGATGACGACGCTAGACCCCGACTCCAGTGGGAACCGAATTGCCGTGGCGCGCAAGGGACAGTTGAGGCGAAATTGCGCGCGTCGAAACCTGCACTGCGCAAGAGCGCTGAATGCCACCCTCACGCGACCGGCATGACGGCTATAGATCCTGAAATGTTCGGATTCTTGAAGCGTACGGGCAACCTGGAGGAGCTCGTCGGCAGCGAGTTCTTACTGGGGTTTGGCGAGCTGGCTCTGCGCGGGCGAGGCCCCGTGCGCATCGTGTGCACGGACCTTGGGTTTGATTTGCGGCTCGGTCCAGCGACGCTACAAACGTTGGACGGCCGCCCCTGGTCGGTCCATCCCTTCTCGATCGAGATGGGGCTGGCGGATCACTTGCAGCTCGAAGGTCGGAGCTTTTCAGTACACGCCGGCGGCTTCAACGTGATGGAGCTGCCCGACGCGGTTTGGTTCGGTCCAGGCCTGCAATTGACGGAGCGCCCGACCCGCGTCGGGCACCGCATCCTGAGCACCGAAACGGTCTCCCTGGGCATCACGCAAGAGCGCCGCTTCCGGAGGCCGTTGCAAGAAGTGAAATGGGTTCGGGCCGAGTCCGCAAGAGTGCAGGGGGCCAAACCAGTGTCGCCCCCAGAGGTCGTGCATCGCAGCGAGCTACCGAGAGAGCACTCGGCGGTATGCATTGCGCCGGAGCTTTACGCGGTGCTGCGCGACGAGCAGGAGGGTGATGCGCGGTTCACCTATCCGCGCGAGGCCTACGACGATGCGCTTCAGCGCTGGGGCAGCGCGGAGGTCGCCGTGTGGGACGAAGAATTCCCGGCCTCGGCGAGCTCCGTGTTGCGCTGCCTCGTCGGGTCGTGTTCATTGCTGGTCACGTCGTCACTATTACTCTTGCCCTGGCTTGGTCCCGAGCTGCAACGCCGCTGCCGGGGGACGCCCATCGTGCAGCTCCTCGGTACGCGGCTGTGCTGGTTCGACAGTACGGATGCTTCATGGCACCAAGTGCTTCGCCAAGAGATCACCCGACTGAAAGCGAACAATTGGGGCGAGCCCTGGGCCCCGCCCCTTCGCTACAAGAACGGGAGCTGGGTCGCCGCAGGCGAGGCGTTCGACCGGTAACTGGCCCTGGACGCCCTGTTCGAGGGCGTGCCCTATTCGGTGGCCGCGCCGAATAGCTTTTCGGTGTCTGCCTGCGCGGGCCGCGCGAACCCTGACGCTCCGAGGCACGTCGAGGGTGGTGCCTTGGGTCAGGGCGGTCTCGGCGCGGGAGCTTCGGGCGCGGCTCTGAACGAGGGGGGTTCCACCGGCGTCGGTGGTTCCGGGTTCGCGGAGCGAGTTGACGGGTTCGAGCTT
>JANOIG010000001.1:0-2030 GCA_031407405.1 Deltaproteobacteria bacterium | reverse complement strand
CTTCGGTCGTGAGCTCGTGAACCTGAAGGGCACTCAGCAGGCAGATGACCGCATGAGGCACTCGCTTCGCGACCTCCGCCAGCGAGGAAAGCTCGGTGGCCGGCACATCAGTTGGCGGTAGAGCCCCGATCGACCTGCTCGAGCAGGCCCCGCTCGCACAGCCGGCGAAGGTAAGCTCGCGGGATCCCCACCCTGTCGAGATCCCGCGCTTTGTATCCTACCGGCAGGCACATCGAACTTGCGAGCGCGGGCTCGGCGCGCGTTTTCCCGGCCCCCCGCGGCGCTCTCTGCTAGTAAAATCAGATGCCTTCTGTTTTACTAGCGGTTGTGCCAAGGAAAGCCTCCTTTACTACTGCCATGGGCTCCGAACGCGCCGGGCGCTGGGTGCGTCAGGGCACGGGTGGCGCAGAATTTAGGGCCTTTGTACCAAAACCGTTGCCGCCCGAACCGCCCATTGAGTTGGATCGTGCACTGGAATGCCGTTTGGAAGCCGCCAGCATGGCGGTGGGGCGCTTGGATGGCATTGGCCGTCTACTGCCCGGCCCGGAATCCCTGTTGTACGCGTACGTGCGTAAGGAGGCGGTGCTCTCCAGCCAAATCGAGGGCACCCAATCATCTCTCGCTGACCTGCTCCTGCATGAAAACAAGGCCGCTCCCGCAGTTCCTTTGAGCGACGTGCGCGAGGTATCCAACTACATCGCCGCCTTGACCCATGGTCTCGATCGATTGGGCTCCTTGCCGTTGAGCCTGCGTCTGTTGCGCGAGGTGCACATGCGCCTGGTCCAGGACACCCGAGGAACAGAAAAGGATCCTGGCGAGTTTAGGCGCAGCCAGAACTGGATTGGCGGCACACGCCCCGGCGATGCCTATTTCGTACCTCCACCCGTGTCGGAGCTGACGCCTGCCCTAGACAACCTCGAAAAATTCTTCCACCAAAGTGAGCACCCGACTCTGCTCAAGACTGGTCTGGCACATGCCCAGTTCGAGACCATTCATCCGTTCTTGGACGGTAATGGGCGCGTGGGGCGCATGCTGATCACCTTGCTGCTCGTCGCGGACGGCGTACTCGCCAAGCCGTGGCTGTACATGAGCCTTCATTTCAAACAGCATCGACAGCTCTACTACGAGAAGCTGCAGCGCGTGCGCACGCACGGCGATTGGGAGGGCTGGCTTGCATTCTACCTGGAGGGCGTGCAGACGGTCGCAGAACGCGCCACCGCAACGCTCGAGGCGCTTCTACTTTTGTTTCGAGACGACCGCGAGAAAGTACAATCTAACCGCGGCGATTCCGCCTATCAGCGCTCCGCGACGCTGAGCAACCTCAAGGTGTTCGAGCACCTGAGGGAAAAGCTCATGCTCAATATCCCTGAAACCGCTGCCGCTTGCAGTCTCACTAAGCCCACCGTCAAACGGGTGCTGGACGACCTAGCCGCGCTTGGTATCGTGCAAGAGACCACCGGCGGAGCCAGAAACCGCGTGTACCTCTACAAGAAGTACTTCGACCTGTTGAATCAGGACACATTGGACGCCCCATGAGCCGTCCCTCACCGAGCTAGACTCCTGAAACAGCGCGCCATCGAGCACGACCTCATCGGCGACGCTGAGCTCGCTAGTCACTAGAGCAAACGTTCAGGAACCGAGCGAGGTCCTCGCCATCCTGGGTCGCTAGCGCCTTTGACCGTAGGACTGCTTGGCGGCGACGTCCTCCGCAACCCGAAAGGTTCTATTGGTGGGAGGGACGCATGGATTCGTTCCAATGACGGGTGCGGGCAAAAACTGGCCCTGGGCAACGCTTGCGTAGGCCAGCGTGAGCAGCAAGGGCGGCACGACGCGGAACCTTATTGGAGATTCGTGATTCGGTTTGCATAGCCATGACCCCTTCCCCGTTGGTGGCGCGACGATACGATAGTATCTCTGCATTTGTGTAGCAGAATATTCGCCCGCTTGTATGGGTCCAGCGTGAACGCGACTCCGCGCGGTGCGGCGTTACGAGCTGAGCGTGATGATATCAGGCGAGGCCCGCTCGGGCC
>JANOIG010000362.1:0-26809 GCA_031407405.1 Deltaproteobacteria bacterium | reverse complement strand
TCCCACGACCGCTTCCAGAAACTTGTTCAGCTCTGACGTGCTCACGCGCGTGCCAAACTGGGTGAAAGAACGGTCCACCGCGTTCATCAACTGCGTCACGCCCTCCCCCGTCTTGTTGCTAAAACACACGATCGGCACCCAGGCGGCGAAATGGAGCTGGTCTTCTGCCGATGCAACGGCCTGCTTGCGTTCGCGAGCCGCCAGCAGGTCGATCTTGTTCAGGCCCACGACGATGGGGCGCGCGCGCTCGGCGACCAAACCGAGCAGCCGTGCGTCTTGTTCTGCCAGGCCTTCTGCGGCGTCACACAAGAGCACCACCACGTCCGCCCGCTGTACCGAGCGCAGAGCTTGCATCACGCTCGCCGCCTCGACACCGGCCTCGACCCTGGCTTTGCGTCGGATGCCCGCGGTGTCCACCACCACATAGGGTTTACCCTTGAAGGTGAGACGCGCGTCGACCGGGTCCCGAGTCGTTCCCGGGCGATCATCCACGAGGCTGCGCTCCTGCCCGCTGAGCCGATTGAGCAGCGACGATTTACCCGCGTTGGGACGACCGATGAGCGCCACGCGCGGCACGGACACCGCGTCCGGCGACGTCTCCACTGGGTCGGAGGGAACGAGTGGCGGAAGCCCGGCGAGCAACGCCTCACCCAGCTCCGCGATGCCCCGCCCGTGCAAGGCAGACACCGGGATGAGCTGAATGCCCAGCGCGTAGAGCTCGGTGGCCTCCAGTGCTTGCCGCGGGTGGTCCAGCCGATTGGCGAGATAGATGACCGGCTTATCCGCTTGGCGCAGCATGCGCACCGCGGCGGCGTCCGCCTCTGTCGGCGGCCCTTGGCCATCCAACACGCACATGACCACGTCCGCTTCGTCGACCGCGGCCCGGACGTGACGAGCGATGCCGCGCCCGATGGCGTCGGTGTCGGCAGGGTCGAAGCCGCCCGTGTCGATCAGGGTAAACGTGCGGCCGAAGAGGTGCACATCGGCATAATGCCGGTCGCGGGTGACGCCCGGTTCGTCGTGCACGATGGCGGTTTGAGTGCCTGCGAGCCGATTGAACAGGGTGCTCTTCCCCACGTTGGGGCGCCCGACGATGGCCACGATGGGGATCATTTGAGGTGAATCCTGGTTAGCTTGACGAGTTTTTCATGCAGGCTCAGCTTGACCCTCGCCTCTTGTCGGGCCGGCATGAACTCGGGCAGCACGGTCGCTTCGTCCCCGATGCCATAGATGACGTTACCGCGCTGTCCCACCACCCATCCCACATGCGGCTCGGAGGGCAACCGGCGCTCGGTGAATTGCACTGCGTCGAAGGGGGCGCCCTTGATCTTCTTGGTCTCGGGGCGCCGCCCGAGCGTGCCGAGAACATCCTTGGCCGACTCCGCGTCAGGCCGCACGATCGCGAGAACCCGCCAGCGCTTGTCGCCATCTCGATAGTAGCCTCGCGCACTCGTGCCGAGCCCGGCCACGCCCAAGGCATCGCCCAGCACTAGGCGCACCCCGAAGGGGACACGCTCGGTCTCGGGGAGCTTTTGCATGGGATCCGGTAGGCCCGCCTCGTCCGGCAAGCTCTCGCTCAGCTGTCGAGCCAACTCGGGCAGGTACTGCTCTGCCGTGGCCAGCAGCTCATCCAGTGTTTCGCGTGCGTCTGAATATCGAAGCCTAAACACGTGCCGCCCGCGCCAGCCGATGACGTTACCGGACTCGAGCACCGCGGCGCCGGGCACATCGAGCGGGTCGAGCTCCAGCCCGAGCGGGTCGCGTTCGCCCAGCAAGCGTTGGGTGAAGTGTGCATACGCACCCTCCGTGTCCTCGAAGCGCGACAACAGCACCTCGACGCTGCCCTCTGGGTCGTTCGCCTTCAGATAACGCAGGGTCACCACGCGATCGAGGCCATGCAGTCGTTCGTCGACGCAGCCCGGCCCGAGCACCCTTTCACAGGCTCGCGCGAGGGGCGCGGAGTCCGAGGCGCCGTAGGCGCGGGGCGGCGCAAGTGGATCCAGACAGAAGGCACCGAGTTGATCCGGCAGGACTGCGATCGCAACCGCCGAATCGGCGCCGACGCCCTCGGCGGAGCAGGCCGCCGCAACCGGCACGGCTGGGGGCCCCGAGCCTTCTACCGAACCCGCGTTGCCCTTGGCCGAGGCGGGCAGCTGACACGCCAAGGCCGCGATGCCACCGCAGAGGCAGAACGCAAGCGACCAGGGGGCTCGAGACACGGGCAGCGCATACCTCCCGGCAGGGCTTCGGCGCAAACCTATCGGTGGGCCAACGCGGCACCCATACCCCTATTTTCTTACAACAGCCCCACCGCAAAGTCTGCGCAGAAGGGAAATCGTTACGAGTAACCCTTATCCGTCCGCCTTGAAATTGCAGACAAATCAGCGGTCGCGGAACCCCGCAATGCAGGCACGGGCCTTGCTCTGAGCTGACGTGCGATGTCCAAGCACCGTTTTGCCATAAGCCGAGGCCTGCCGATCGGCCCGGGTTCACGGCGGGGCTTCACGCTGGTGGAGCTGATCGCGGTGGTCCTCATCATCACCGTGCTCGCGGCCCTCGCTCTGCCCACCGCGGTGGCGCAGCTGCGCGACCGCCGGGTGCAGGAAGCGGCGCGCAACCTCGCGCTCGTCTACCGCCAGGCCAGACTGCGAGCCATTGGACGAGGCGCCGCAGTCCTGGTGCGCTTCGACACCACACGCTTTACGGTGCATGAGGCCCGGCTGGGCAATAACGCGCCGACCCCCACCTGCGCCAACTTGCCCGTGTCGAGCTGCCTGAACACGGACTGGGCAGGGACGGTCAATACGACGGTGCAACGCGAAGTGGATGGGTTTGGCCCCGCCAGCAGCGGCGAGCTGTCGACCTTGAGCATCGCTCTGAGCGATAGCGTGAACACTCCCGTCACGGCGCTCGAAATCTGTTTCACGCCCCTCGGGCGCGCGTTCTCGCGGGAAGTCATCGACGGCTCGGCGCCCTTCGCACCCTTGAACCAGACGTATCTGGCCACGCTCAGCCGCCCGGGCCTGACTCGTACCCGGCAAGTCGTATTGATGCCCAATGGAACGGCGAGGTTATCGGCTCAATGAAGCTCGGTGCTCCGCGATCGAAAAAGCTTCGCCAGGCACGCGCTAAGCTACGCGTGCGGCGTGGAGCCCGCGCCTACACGGTCGTCGAGATCTTGATGTCGATGGCGGTGCTCGCGGTGGGAGTGAGTGGCATCATCGCCATGCAAGATGTCACCTTGGCGTCGAACCTGCACGCCAAGAACCTCGCCATCGCCACGCACATCGCCCAGGGCTGGATGGGTATTTTGGATGCCGAAGCGGCGTTGTGGGGGACCACCGGGTCGCTCAGCCGCACCACCTGGCTCCAGGAAGGCGCGGGAGAAGCCGACTGGTTTCGACCCGACTATGACGACACCCGTTTTTTTGGCCCCGCTTTCGATGCGCTCGGCAATCCAGTGGCAGATCTGGATCAAGATCCCAACGCCAGGTTCTGTGTCGACCTCCGGATGACACCCCTCACCACTGACAACACCGGCGGCGGCATGACCCGAGTCGAGGTGCGGGTGATCTGGTTGCGCTCGGAAGCGATGCTGGGGGGTTTGGTGTTGCCTCAGGTACATGCCTGCGGTTTGCCAGCAGTGGAAGTGGCGGAGGACAACGAGCGGCGCTTGTTCCACTTCGTCTTCATGGCCGGCGCGGTGCGCCAGGTGGGGATTTGATGCCAACGCGCGCTCGTCGCTCCGGCCACGCTCGCGGCTTCACGCTCGTCGAGCTGATGGTGGCGATGGTGGGTGGGATGTTCGTGTCCTTCGCCGTCTTCACCCTGGCCAAACATTCATCGGCTTTCTCCCTGCGTCAGGCGCGCATTGCCGATGCCACGCTGCAAAACGTGGTCGGCTTCGAGCGACTGAAAGCCGACATCGCCCGCGCCGGCTTTCTCAGCACACCCAACCTGGTCAATGACCCCAACATTTGCGGCGACCGGGAGGCTGCGGGTTACCCCGCCTGGCTCGGGCGGCTGGCGAGCGTATTCATCGAGGCGGTGCCACCGCTGCAGCGTTCGAGCGAAATGACGCTGAACGGGATAATCCCAAGCCGCATCGTGCTGTCAGGCAGCTACGCGTCAGCCGACGAGTTCGTCGCCCGCAACATCATCGGCGGTGCCGAGCCTACGGTGTTCCTGGTGCCCAACAGCCTGGGCATGGCGAACATCAACTACCCCGCGACCTTGGACCCCACGGCGCTTGGCCAGGTGTTTGCCACCGGGCGGGCGCTGCGCATCGTGGATGACGCCGGCAAGACTCAATTTGGCGTCATCGCCGGCGTCACCGGCGGAGCGAACCCAACCATCGAGCTCGAGCCCGCGCCCGCGCTCGAGTTTCGAGCCGACAGCGGTCTACGCTGTGGCATCCGGGGTCACGGCAAGAACGTCGTCAACGTCGTCAACATCGTGCGCTACGACTTCAGGGACCTGAACGATGCCTCGCTACCCGAATTCAGTCACATGTTTCGCGGGGGTCCCTCGTACGAGGCCACGCGGCGAGAGCTGATCCGAGAAGAGCTCGACGTCACGGGTACTCCGATCGATGGAACCCTGGAGCTGATAGCGGAATATGCAGTGGACCTCGGTTTCTCGATCCTGGTGGCCCCGGACACCGCCTCGCCATTGGTGCGTTTCAGCGGCAACGACGTCGCCAACTACGCCGGCGATCCTGTCGGCCTGGGCCTCAATGCGGGACCGCAGTTGATTCGAGCCGTGCACGCCTGGCTCAGCGTGCGGTCCCAAGAGGCCGATCGAACTGCGCCCATCGACCCGCTCGTCACCGCTGGGCCCGGGCCGAACCTGTTGCGTATCAGCGTTCACCCCACGGACCGCGACCTGCCGCCCTTCGCGCGGGTGCGCACCTTGCAATCGACCATTCCACTGAACAACCAAGCCCGGGAGACATGGTGAGCCCACTCATTCTGCGTAACCGCCACCGCCGGCAGCAGCGCGGCGCCGCCGTTTTCATCGTCGTGATGGTCTTGACGATCGTGTCCGCCATCGGCGTGTTTTCGATGCGCTCCGCGAGCTTGGTGGACCTGGCCACGGGGTATAATCGGCAGAGCGTACAGGCCGCATTCCAGGCAGAGTACGGCGCGCGCGCGGCAGCCACCTACCTGCAAATGGACCCGGCGTTGGTGACCAGCACCGCGCGCGTGACGGGTTGTGCCCGAGTCCTGCAGCTGTACGACCTCGACGCCCCCTGCAACGTCTTGAAGACGAGCTTCCTCGCGAATGCGCTGAATGACAGCGCGCCAGCACCTCTTGACGACGCCTTGCCGGGTATGCTCGCCCTTCCCGTCGCGGACGAGGAGACGTCGATTTTGTCCGAGTTCGTGGCTGAGCTCACCGAACCAGCGCCGGCCAACGTGACGGCGAGCCCGGGGTTTGTCGCTGGTCATTTCAAACAGATCACCATCACCTCGATCGCTCGGGTTTACCCCACCGACGGCAGCTCCACCGACGTCTGTTCTCCCGCCTCCCGCGGCACAGTCAGTCAGCAGTCCGTACGAGCGCACGCCATCGTTCCACTCTAAAGAAAACAGATCATGCACCTACCGAGTTCCTCACACGCTTGCCCCCGCCGTTTTCGAGCCATTGGCTTGGGGCTGAGCGGCTTGCTCGCCGCTCTGTCGACGTCGACGCGCGGGTCCGCCCAAATACAAACAGAGGCTGAAAGGCCCTCGTCCAACGTACTGCTCTTGGTCGATACATCGGGGTCCATGGAGTTCCAGACCGATGGCACCTTTCCGGAGTGTAACCCCGATGACTCTGCCGGCTCGGTGGAAAAGAGCCGTTGGATCGACCTGGTCGAGGTGTTGACAGGCCGCTTCAACGGCTACAGCTGCTGGGCACAAGACCGCAGCAGCACCGACTTCCGGGACGAGTTCATGCTCGGCAGTGTGGTTCCCTACGACTTTGGCTACGTCAATCCATATCACCGCGCGCTCAGTAACGGCTGCGTCTATGGGCCCGGGGTGCTGCCCCCCGACGACAACCCTTTCGCTTGGCCCGACAAGGCAGTGAACACTTTCCCCTTCTCGGGGGGAGCGGTGGTTCGCCCTGCCGCCGCGGCTCTGCCGTTTGAGCCGCCCTGCGCTGCCTTCGATCAAGACAGCGATGGCTTGCTGGACATCTACAAGGACCAGGTCCGGTTCGGGCTGATGACGTTCGACACTCGCGTCAGCGCCGGCACGGGCGTGCTTTCAGGCAACGCGAATCCCACGTCGGGCAACGACGGCCACTGGAGCTATTACAGAGACTGGAGGGCGGGCGGCGCGACCTGGACGACGGGCCATCCAGAGAACTGCAGCGCCGACCTAGTGCAGGAGATCGGCGCGCGCAACGCCGCGGCCCCCCCGTGGGAGGGCCGCATGATCGCGTTCGGGGCACCGGACCTGGCCGACAACACGGAACGCAATGGCTGGATTCAAGAGGTGTTGCTCTCGACGCGCCCGTATGGCGCCACTCCCATCGCCGGCCAATTGAGCGATGCGCGCGAATTCTTGTGGAGTGACGATTCCGACGATCCGTTCGACGCCACCAAGAAATTTGGGCCCAAAAGCGATCCCAACTGGACGGTCTCGAATTGCCGCAAGACCATCCTCATCCTGCTGACTGACGGCGAGCCCAACCTCGACCTTCGCCCATTCTGCGAAGCCGAGCCCCCTCCTCCCGGAACTCCGGGCCGTTGCCCATACGACGAGCCCGCAGAGATTGTCTCCGCGCTGCGTCGGGGGACCGCGACGGATCGACACGAAGGTCCAACCTCATCCGACTTGAAGGTGGAGACGTACGTCGTTGCCTTCGCCATGGGGGAGGTCACCCTCGCCGATGGCAGCAGTAAGGTGTGCGCCGACCTGGACCCAGACGTCGATTGCACTCCGGTGAACCAACCCGACACCGAGGACGGCAATAGGGTCCAAGCGTGTTGCACCCTCAACGAGATTGCAGCCGCTGGCAGCACGCCAGGTGCGGGAGGTGTGCAGCGCAAAGCCTACTTCGCCGAGGACCGGGCTCAGCTACGCGCAATTTTTACCGACATCCTCGACGACGTGGTGCAGGTCGCCACGCGAACGATGCCGGTGTTTAGCGGCGCCGGCGGCGACAGCTCGAGCAAGGGGTTCAAGTTCTTCTCGGCGTTTGACCCGCAACCCAACCCGGACGGGCCGGCACTGTGGGAGGGCGTGCTCGAGCGGCGCCGTTTTGTGTGTGTAGCGCCCACGACGCCCACGACACCACCGTCGCCACCCCCGCCCCCCGAAGAGCAGTTCAACCCGGACGACGGCGACGATTTCGCGGCGAACGTGAATGGCGCGCCCAACTCCCGTAGCTTCATCACCGTGGTCGCGGACGACACTCGCAAATCAATCCGCCCCTTCATCACCACGGACGACGATGGCATCGGCATTTCGACCGGCACCCAGGTCTTTGCGGCGTCACCAAGCGAGCTGCTAGGGGATGTGTCACCGGAGGCGATGCTGGTCACGGCGGGGGACTGTCCGGGAGCAGCGACGGACGAGGATTGCCGTGACCTGATCTTGGGGCACGCGGTGGGCATCGACGATGGCATCAATCCAAGCCGCTGCTCCGGTGGCGAGTGCCGGGTATTTGGCGGCATCTTTCACTCTACCCCCACCGTGGTGCCGGGCAGGCCGTCGGAGCTGCTGCGCGACGAGTCGTATGGAGCATTTACTGAGGCCATGGGGGACGTAGCACGCCCGACGGCACTGTACACGTCCACGGTCGACGGCTTCTTGCATGCCTTCAACCTCGCGCCGTTTCCGGACAGCGACACCGCCGAAGAGGACGAAGTCGACACCCCCGAAAACAACGAATTCTGGGCGTTCATTCCGCCCGCGGTTCTGCCGGTCATGCAGAACCAGTACCCCGCCACCCCGGCCGTATTGCTCGACGGGCTGCCGATCATCAAAGACGTCGTCTCCCGCGAGGAGTCAGGCAATGATCGCTTCGAGCGCCTGCAGAGCGAGGCTCAGGAGGGCACCGGAGACTGGCGCACGGTGTTGCTACAGGGTTTCGGTGAAGGCCAGGTCGCCGGAGGTTTCTTTGCTCTGGACATCACCACGCCTCACTTGGGCGAAACCGACCCCCCCACCTTCCTTTGGCAACTCACGCAAGGTGCGAGCGGCGAGGAGCTCTTCGGCAGTGGCGGAACACCTTTGATCACGACGGTGTTCCTGAACGTTGCAGGGGAGGGCCCGCGGGAAGTTGCAGTGGCGGTTCTCCCCGGCGGCGACGCCATCCACGGCGATGGGCCGGCAGTCAGCACTGGCCCGATCATGGAAGCCGATCCCTCGGAGTTCAAGACCGAGCGCTTCGGGCGCAATTATCCCAGCGCCGAGGCGCTACCGGCCCGCTCACTCACCATCGTGCGGCTCGACTCGGGCGAAGTCATTCGCACCTTCCGTCCAGCCGCCGGCGCCACGTCCTTCAATGAAGACGTGTTTACGGAGACGGACATCCCCGCGCCCATCACCGGCCAACCCAAGGCATTTCCAGAGCTCACCGGCGCGGTTGCGGATCGCATTTTCGTGGGTGACCGCGATGGCCGAATGTGGCGCGTCGACATCGCCTCTCGAGACCCTGCCGACTGGAACATGCAAGTCTTCTACGATGCGTTCGAGGACGGAGGCGAAACGGACAGTCAGCCCGTGATTCTCGCCCCCGTGTTGAGCGTCAACGATGAAGGAGACGTCACCGTGGCGTTCGCCACCGGAGATCAGGAGGTCAAGGGAGCGCCCACTACGATGGTCAACCGTGTGGTTTCGCTCACCGAAGATCTGGACGCTGATGACAATTCCTTCTTCGCCAAGGTCAACTGGTTTCATACGCTCATCGGAGGCGACCGCGTGACGGGCCCAATGGTGCTGTTCAACAGCGGGCTCTACTATACGTCCAGCCGTCCGCCCACGACCGTCACCAGCACCTGCGACGTCGGTCGATCGACGGTGTGGGGATCTCATTTCGAGGATAGCGTCGACGTGGCCGCCGAAGCAGACACACCCAGCCCGATATCGGGGCCAGCTCCGGCTCCCGGAGAGCCGGACACCGAGATCGAGAGCAACGCTGGCCTGGTCTTCGGCCTTAGCCTGGAAGTGGAGCCCACCTGCGCGTCTTCCGAAACGACGATTGCTGGTAATGACAGCTTTGGCTACGGCACAGTCAGCATGACGACGACGGTCCAGCCCGCCCGCTTCTTCCTCACGTACGAAGTGAGCGGCAGCACCGACGACCCCCGTGGCGTGCTGGAGGTGCGACAAGAGCTGGAAAGCCCGCACTTGCCCGTGAGCTTCGAATCCTGGGCGATGATCTATGAGTGATGATCGAGCTCGGCTCCACTTGGCCCTCTGCATCGTGACAGCGCTGGGTGTGGGCCTGGGCTGCCGATCGAAAGAGAGCCCGCAAGCCCCTGTTGACGATGGCGTCAAAGTCGCCACGCCGGATCGGCTGACCGGGGGCGAACAGCTGCCCGAGTCAGAAATTGTTTTCGGCCTGCCGATTCCGAAGGGTATGCGCCTCACCCGCCACTTCAAGGAGGCCGCGTACGTGACGGGTGACCTGGACATGATGGCCACGCTCGAGCACGTGCGCAACCACGTCGAGGCACCGAGCGTCGAGCTGACGGGCGAGTTCGCCACATTTGCTCGGGCCTACATCAAGGGCGATGCCCAGCGGCGCCGGTTTCGCATCGAGATCACGAAAACCCAGCGCGGCAGCCAGCTGTACGTCAAGGACATCACCCCTCCACCCCCCACGGCCGGGCTCACCGAGGCTGAACGTTGGCAGCGCGCGGGGCGCAACCCCGACGGCACCCTGCTCAACGAAAACCAAGTGTACTGATTTCCGCGCTACTAGTTCCAGATGGAGGCCGGAGGCGGCTCGAAGGACTCAGGCCGTTCGAGGCCCACCACCCGCAACCCCTGCGCTCCCAAGTCATACAGGTGGACGCGCGCCGGATACTCCGCCGCGAAACGGCCGCTCTGCGCGACCCAGTCCAGCAGCATGTATTTGGGGGCCTGGGGGCCAGCGCCCGCCAGCCGCGGCAGAGCTACGCAGACCCGATGCCCCGGCGCGTTGCGCACCGGAGCGAGCCGCCGACTCGAACCGGTTCCATCCACGTACGCGGCCACCGCGTGACGCCGCTCGTGACCTGAACGGAGCCCACTCTCCGCGACCAGGTCTCTCAGGCACAGCTCGGCCTCGGTGCCCAACCGAATTTCGGGCAAGGTGAGCGGAGACAAGCGGGTCAAGTAGCGCTCGAGGATGCGGTCCCGCCGCCCCTTCAACAAGCGCAGTAGCTCCGCCTCCAGGGCTGGCTCGGTGATGCGGCCCTGTTTCACCAGCACTCGCAGGTGCTCATCGCCAAACTCGGCGATGAGCCGGGCCATCCACGCCGCATCCCGCTCCGACATGCGGCTGAACGCCGGGTTCGGGTAGCCGGCTTTCCAGCGCTCCGGCTCGAAATTGGACACGTCATAGTACCCGAACACCTTGCCCGACGGCCCGAAGCGCGCCGTATCCCAGGGCCGCTCGATCAGCCCCAGAGTGACCCAATCCTCGAACGTGTACGCGAGGTCCACATAATGGGAGTGCCCGAGGCGCCGGCCCAACGTGGGTGGCTCCCACACGCTGCCAAAGCAGTCGCCAAAATCGATGATGTTGTGGCGCACATAGCCCTGACCTTTACCCGTCTCGATCCACATCGTGAGCGTGTTCTGCTCGCGGGCGTCGAAGTGCTGCGTCCACGCCGCGAGCAGGCGCATGCCGCGCAACTCACGCCGATCCTGGTGATCAATGACGTCATTGGGGTCGTCCCCCCGCGTGCCTTGATAGGTGAAAGGGCCAAGCGGCTTGCCCGGCAAGAACTGGCTCGTGCTTGCTCGCAAGCGACCATCTGGCAAGCGCTGCGCCTTGGCGAAGACCTCCTCCAGGTGCGCGAGCGTCAACGGCTCCTCCTCGCCGGCGGCATTTTCGCTGGTGGCCCCTTCCCCCATGCTCACGAGGTCGCGATCGAAGAACACCACCTGGTTGCACGGGACCGAATAGCCCGCGGCGTGATACAGCTTGGACACGATCACGTCGGCCGAGGTGGCGCGCGGCCCTTGAACGACGCCGTCGAACTTGACCAGGTAGCGCACGCCGCGGGCGTCCTTCATCATGAAGCCCGGGTTGGCTCCGTTGGGCTTCGCCCCCGTCACCGTCCAGGGCGTGGGCGGGTCGACGGACGTGGCGCAGGGGCCGGTCGCGAGCTCGGCCGGGCTCATCCCGTAGAGCCCAATGCGATTGGTGAACCAACTCGAGTTGGCCACCTCATCCAGGGCGTTCACGTTGACCGCCTCAGCCGCGGGGTCCACCGCGAAGACGCGCGTCAGCGGGTAAAAGACGCTCTGGTCGCCCACGTCCCACACCATCGGCGACACATACTCCTCGGGAGCAGGACCAAAGGCGACCTGATCCGGATCTTGCCAGAGGGGCGCCTGGAGCGGAAAGCGCCCGGAGGCCGCCGCACAACCGAAGAGCAGGCTACACGAGAGCGGGCTCAGCCGCAGCCGCGCGAGAATACGTTGCACGAAGCCGACTTGCATCAAAACCCCGCCGTAGTGCCGAACACGAAGCGAAAGGAGTCGATATCCGCGCCCACGGCGTAGGGCTCCGTGCCAAACGCTACGAGCACCTGAAAGTTGTGATCTCGAGCGTCGACCGCGGACAGTCCGAAGCCATACGAGCTGCGCAGCTCACCCAGCTCGAAGCCGGTGAGACCTTTGCCAAAAACATTGCCCGCCTCGTACTGCAGGCTGCCGTCGAGCCACACCGCCACGGGCCAGCGGTACTCGAGCCGTAGAGCCGCGGCGCTGCGGTCCACGAGCTCCCGCGACAGGAAACCCCGAAGCGGGCGCTCCCCACCGAGGCTCACTAGATCGGTCAACGGAACGCTACCGTCTCCGAGCGGGTCGACGAAATCGACGATTGCGGTGAGGCCCAGCGAGCGCTGCTGACCTGTCAGATCGTAATAGCCGCCGAGCGACACGCCGTAGTGGACCCAGGTATCTGCCAAGGCCTCGACCGGAGCCAGCGATTGTTCCAAGGTCTCCGAGACCGCGCCGCGCAAAGCCAGCCGCACGCCGTGACCTGGCGGCGCGACATGGTCACTCGCCAGCTCCAAATCGGGGAAGCGCGGCCAGCGGCTATCGAGGACGACTTCGGCACCGTAGTCCATGGCCCGAAACACCTGATCCATTCCGGGCGGTGATTCGAATACACCGGCTTGCACCTGCTCATTGACGGACGGGTCGTCCTGAGCGCTCCTGTCCCCATCGAGCTCGACATGACGCGTGCTGAGGTCGAACCGAGCGTAGCTGCTGCGAACCCATGGCACGCTGTAGGCGACACCGGCGCGCGTCGTGCTCGAGTAGTAGCGGGCGCGCGTCTCCTGCTCGCGCCCGATACCGTGAAACACGTTGTCCGGGCGTGTCTCGTAGGACAACCCCAGGGCCACGGTGCCACGACCCGCCGGGAAACGATCCGCCAGGCGGACCTGAACTGCCCCAGCACCGCCGTAGGTGGCTCGGAGACGCAGGTCGTTCTTGGCCAGCAAGAAGTCGTTCCAGAACGCGTACACACCCACGCTCGGGCGCAGACCCAAATCGACCAGCAACGTGGGCACGATGCCGCCCTGGCGCTCGCCGAACGTGAAAAAATCGATGAGCAGCGCGGGCCAGCGCTGTTCCTCCGCCGTGCTGACGAGCCAGCCCAGCGGGAGACGCAGCAAGTATTCGCTGACTACATACAGGGGGAACAGGACCACACGCGGCACCCAGAGCACGACGTCACCCACGGAGGTCGGCTCGTTGCGTCCGTCATAATCGGGCACGTCTCGGCTGTCCTCGGGGCCCCGGGGTGTCTCTGCTCCCGAAGGATTGTGTTGCGGCTGGATGTCAGGAGCGGCTTCAGCCGTGGCGACCGGTTGGGGTTCAGCTGCGGCGTGGGCCTCTGCCACCACCAGCGCCAGCAACGTTGGGCCGAAGAACGCCCGGCGGACGTGAGACCAGAAATGCCTGCGCCGACGGTCCAGACGAGCCGGGATGAGCCGCACGGCGCATGTACAACCACGGGTCTGCCAGCCGAGTCAATCAAAAGGTCCGGGCGCCGGGCGTGGATCAGGATGTGGTAGAGTCCACGGGTCCGAATCCTCGATTCGGGACCTAGAGATCCTCCCCATGGAAATGTCAGCCACAGACGCCGCCCAGCTCTCGGAAGCCCAGCCCGATGGCTACGACTTCGGGGGTGCTACCTTCGACTTGAACGATACGGCGGACCGCGAAGTGTTGTGTTTCATCCTGTCGCAAGCACTCTTTGGTGAAGCCACAGGCGTGTATTGCGGGCGTTCCTTGTACTCCGCCCGTTCCCTGGAAGCAGCTCGCTTCTATACGCGCCAGGCGCGGCAGGAGCTCGGGCACTTGCAGCTGTTTGCGGACATCTTTCGCGAGCTGGATTTGACACCCATGCCACCGCACTGGGTCATCCGCCTACTGTCGTCACACAACAACTACTATCCGCTCAAGGTGCTGATGGAACACGCCATCGGCGAGGGCATGGTGCTCGACATCTTCAAGGACTTGTTGCTTCAAACACTGCCCGATACCGATCCGCGCGTGCCAGGCATCAAGAAGAAGCTGCGCGTGGTGGTGCGAGAGGAAGCGGAGCACGTGGCCTGGGGAGAGAAAGAAACCTTGGCCATGCTTCGAGACAAGCCTTGGCTCAGGGCGCCCTTCATGGGGCTGGTCGAGCTGCAGCTGTCGACATTGCCGCTATTGGTCGCCAGGCTCGAGGGGGCGCGCCCCGACCACCCCGTGCTGAGTCAGCTCGGGGCTTTCGTACACCACGTGCAAGAGCGGGTTCGACAGCAAAGCCGGAAGCTGGGCTTCTACCCCGAAGCGCAGCCCAACGGTGTCGCGCGTTGGGCAGCGATGGCGGCAGGGACACTGCTGTTCGCGCGCAGCCAGCTGGCCCGCTCGCGCTCGCTGCTCGACAAGAACTACCTGAGTGAGCTCGGGTTCGGCCCGCGCGGCTGACGCTCTGGTGGGTGCCACGCGCGGGCAAGAGCCGACACGCTGAGGTGTTGCACTGACTCGGCGCATGGCGTTTCGATGTTGCATCGCAAAACGAATGCGAGGCACTCTCAACCTTTCGTGGTGCGTGCCGGTAGAATGTTCCTGTATTGGCACAGCAACGCACCCAATCGTAACGAAAGCGGCCCGCCCTGTGACGCCCGAGATGGAGCCTGTACCGGAACCGAACGACGTTGCTCCGAGCAGCTCAGCGGTGACAGCGATCACACGATGACTTTCTCGCGGCGCATCAGCCCCGCTCGAGTTAAAGCATCGAGGTGGGCAGAAGTAGGTCCTGTGCTCACTCCAGACCCCACGGGCCCGGCGCTCGCCAGCCGTGACAAGCAATAGAGGTACACGTGGCCATCATGCTAAGCACCATCCCAAGAACTCGCTGGACCCTGGCAGCGCCTGAAACTCTGAGCAACAAGTCCTCGGACGCCGACGCGAATGCCCAGCAGAGCTCGGCTCAGCCCCCGCTGAGCAAGACGGGTCGCCTGCTCTTGACCGAGCACTTCGTGCGCCAGTTGCGGAAGAAGCTCTGCGACCAGCAAGACGTCCTGGCGCTGGTCGATCACTCGCAGACCTGGGCGCTCGAGATCATGTACCGCGAATTTCACTCGGTGCGCGCTGCGGCCACACTGCTCAAGCAACACAACATGGCCTCGGTGGCAGCGCGTGGTGAGGTGCTCGTGCAGCTGCTCAAACACCGTGTCGTCTGCTACGAGAGCCGCCACCGAGAGCTGCTCGAAGACACCTTGCACATCCTGAGCGGGATCCTCGACCGCATCGAGCGGGATGGCTCGGACTTCAAGTGTTTTTCGACGGCGCGCACGGCCCTCTGTTTATATGCCGCGGCGGAGCCGACCACCCAATATTACGAGCCCAGTCACCTGCCGCAGCTCTCGGCGTAGTCCTAGAGGGCGCTCGGCCTCCGAACCTGTGGCCTACCCATTTCGAGCCCGCTGCAACAATTCAGCGAAATCAACGGCTTGCGTTGACACGCGGGCTCGCGTGCCGGGCTAGCCCGAGGCGCTCACTGGCGATTAGGGGCGAGCACGTCTAAAAATCGAGCACCTTGACCGAGCTCGTCATCATCGTCGCCTTGATCGTCGCGGGCGGAGTGTTTGCCGGGGCCGAAATCGCAATCGTCGCGCTGCGCAAGACCCGCCTGGAAGAGTTGGTTACAGAAGGTCGAAGGGGGGCGCGGGCGCTCGTCAAGCTGCGAGAAGAGCCTGAGCGCTTTCTCGCCACGGTGCAGGTCGGCATCACCGTCATCGGTGCGACCGCCGCGGCGTTCGGTGGTGCCGCAATCGCGCAGCAGCTGACTCCCCTGTTTGTCCGCACTGGCTGGTTCTCGGAGCACGCCGATGATGCGGCGCTCGGTGTGGTGGTGGCAGGCGTCTCATACCTCTCGATTGTGGTGGGCGAGCTCGTCCCCAAGTCGCTGGCGCTGCGCGGTGCAGAGCGCTACGCGCTCTGGATCGGCAAGCCCCTCTTGGCGCTGTCGTGGGTGGCCAAGCCGATTGTGTGGTTACTGAGCTCGAGCGCCAATCTGTTGCTCAAGCCGTTCGGGGATACGACGACGTTCACTGAGACTCGGCATTCGGCGGAGGAGCTGCAACAGATCGTCGAAGAAGCCACCAAGGCCGGTACCATCCACCCGGAGGCGGGGGAAATCGTGGCCCGTGCGCTGGAATTGCCCGAGCTGCGCGTCTCCGACGTCATGGTACCGAGGCAGCAGGTGATCATGATTCCGAAGAGCGCCTCACCCGAGGACCTGCAGCCGATCTTGGGCGACCACACGCATAGCCGCCTACCCGTCTACGAGGATCGCATCGACAACGTGGTCGGATACGTCAGCATCAAAGATCTGCTTCGGGCAGCGCTCGAGCAGAAACCGATCGTGCTCTCCGAGCTGATTCGACCACCGTATTTTGTGCCCGCGTCCAAAAAAGCGGTCGAGCTCTTGAAGGACATGCGCCAGCGCCGGATGAAGCTCGCCATCGTGGTCGACGAGCAGGGCGGCATCTCCGGCATCATCACGCTAGAGGATTTGGTGGAAGAGCTGGTGGGCGACATTTTCAGCGAGCATTCACAGCATGTGCCTCAGCTGATCAAGAAAGAGACGGGCGGCTCGGCCGTCGTCAGTGGTGCAACTCCGATTCGCGAGGTCAACCGCAGCCTGGGCGTCGACCTACCGGAGCAAGGCGACTGGACCACGGTCGCGGGTCTGTCATTGGCCCTGGCGGGTCGCGTGCCGAGCATGGGTGAGGTCTTGCCGCTCGAAAACGGCGTCACGCTCGAAATCGTCGACGTATCCCCGCGGCGTGTAAGAGCGGTTCGCATCCGGCCACCCTCGCCGAGCAGCGCGACGGTTTAGATCCCGCCTCGCGCGTTTTGAACGGGGCGGTCACCGCGGTCAGCTTCCTCTTCGGGTGGGGGCATTGCCGGGCCCTCGCGAGCGGGTCAACCCTCGCCCATGGTGCTCGCCGGTGCATCGTCCACATCGAAAGGCCCCGCGCGCCGGTAACCCACCCTCAACAGCCAAGTGCGCGCTCTGACCACGGGCACCTCTTCAGTGAGAGCGCACTGCGCGAACGCGCCACGACACTGCTCGGCGCCGAAAGCAAGCTCCCGCGGCCGTGCAAACCCGTCGAACCACGCCGCCGACGAGCACGGGTCCACGAAACCCAGCGGCACCGCCTGCGCAGCCTGCCTAGCTTCATGTTTGCGAGCCTCGTGTTTGCGGAAATTGAGCAGCACATAGCGCAACGCACAGCGTACGGCGCGCGGCGTCGTCAACGCACGTGCATGGTAGCGATCCGCAAATACCCGCCCTTTGCGCCCCAGCTCGCCATTGGTGGCGCGAGCCACGCGAATCGATAAGCCTTGCAACCCCCGCGATAGCGCGCGGCGATCACTCGCCTCCACGATCAGATGCAGGTGATCCCGCTGCACCGAAAACTGCACCAGCCGAAAGCCAAAACGCTCCCGCCCTTGCGCCAGAGCGCGCCGCACGTGACCGAACAGCGCATGTGCACGCAGCGACGGCAGCCCCCGCTGCACCCGCAACGTCACATGCAACGGACACTGACGCGGGATGGGGCTGCGCCGCAGATGCGAAACCCCCGCGACCCCGCCCGTCGGCGGGCGGCCCGCCCCAGCCCGCGCGCCACCCCAAGAACGAAACTGAAACCCAAGCTGCCGAGGGCGACCAGCCCGGTTCGAGCAAGGAATGCGGCGCACCATGGATTTGAATTAGCACTAATCTGTGGTAGCGTCTAGTCTCGACTCGGGCGCCGTGCTTTCACTCGGCGTCTGGCGGGTAGAAGCGCCGAGCTCGAGGGGTTGTAGCCCGCCGGGCGCCTCCGCCGTCTCGAGGCACGCCAGGCAGGCTGCGACGGTTCGAGACTCGAGCCCAGTCCCACCTCGTCCGCTCCCCTCAGCAGAGGAGCCGAGCGACGCCAGGAACTGGCGCAAATGAATGGCAGCGAGGCGGCCTCCAGCCTGCCTCCGGCCCGAGCTCCATTCGCTAGCCCTTGCACTGCCCTTGCCCTCTCACGACATCCCCAACAGAACGCGAGTTTTCGGACAGAATTAAAAGCCATCCCATCACCATGGGATGGCGACAAATGTAGAGGAAGAGCCAGCGAACAGGACCGACTTGCCGCGGAAAACGCGACCGCCTCGCCCGACCGGGCGGGCGCGTTTTCAAGCGAGAAGGTCACGAGATGTGTTCTAGTTTCCTCGTCGAAGCCCCTGCCCCCGCTCGAGCCAGTGCCGCATGCGGGCGGGCGCAGCGTCGAGCTTGGGCTGCGACACGGCGGGCAGCAGGGCGCCCGATTTGGTGGACCAGAAAACGCGTGCACAGGGGGGGCGCCGACGCGTCCGATCCCACAAGGCAGCTGCGGACTTGGCGGAATAGGTCGTATCGAGCGCGGTCGAGAAGGGCCGCAGCCGTTCAATCACCGCCAGGCCCTCGGCGGTGGGACGGCCGTAGCCCTGGCCCAAGTGCTCGCCATCTACCTCCAGGCGCTGCGCCAGTTGCTGGCGATCGATGTCGAACAGCGGGTCCCGTGTCAGCTGCCGCATCCATTGCGCAAGCCTTTGGGCCAAGTTGAGGATTCGGAAACGGCTGGTCACCGGCCAGGGCGTAACGCGCACCGCGACCAGCAACGGCGCGCTAGCCTTGGGGCCGCCCCCTTTGAAGCCCAGCCCCAGTCGTGCACCCACGCACAGCCCGACGAGTAGGCCAGCAGTGCTGCAGGTGGACCCCAGCGCCAACATCACCTCATCCGGACACGGCAGCTCCCCCGCCTCGACCTGCATGCCCAGCTCCAACGCACCCGAGAGGAAACCCAGACAACCTCGCGGCGATGCACCCCCCGGGGGCATGATCAGAGCACCCGCGCCGCCTTGCCGCTCACGGCGTGCCAGCCGCCACATGCCGAGAGGCAACAGCGACCAGTGCAACAGATCGACGACTTGATCTGCATGCCCGAGCGACACTCTGAGGTTGGACTGGGCCGCAGGGGAGAAGGGTTGCGGAAACAGCAGCACGCCAGAGCGGAAGCCCGCGCGAGCCGCGTGCAACACCGTCGCCACTGCGTGGTTGGAGCCATAGGCACCCGTGGCGAACACGGCCTTTTGACCTTCACGACGCGCGTGGCCGAACAGTGGCTCGAGAGTGCGCACTTTGTTGCCCCCGTAGACCAGGGAGCTGAGGTCATCGCGCTTGACGAAAGTGTCACCCCAGCCGCTCTCCAGCCCAGGGACCAGGCGTTTCAGAGTTTCGACAGGTGTTGGAAAATCCCCGAGGAACGAAAACCCCACGTGGGGTTCGAGCTGAGGCCAGACCGTAAACAACGGCCGTCGATGCTGAAGCTCATCCATGCGGCCTTATCCCGAGCAGCCGCCTTTTGGCGCGGGGAGCGCGCGGGTCCGCGCAGCTGCGGAAGCCAACAATTGCCAGAAGGCCGGCTCTCCGTTAGGCTCGCCGCGCAACGCGTGTAGCCGGCAGTACCGGCTCTCCGTTAGGCTCATCGAGCACCGAGTGTACCAAGCAACCCAATCAGCGTGCAGAACTGTTCGTGGCCTGCTGAGGTGTACACCCCTGCCCGCGATGTTCTTATGGATGGCGTTCTTATGGATGGTCGCCTGCGCTGGCGCGCCGCCGGCACCTGCGGAGCGCCGCCCGGAGCCCACTCCTCCCGTCGCCGCTCCGCTGGCGCGCGTCACCTACTCCTCGCGCTTGCGCCGCTCGCTCGAGCTCGGGGATCGAGTGCCGCTGTTCGATCGCGTCGGCTTCTCGTCGCCCTCAGCCGTCATCTTCGACTCGACCCGTGACGTGTACTGGGTGAGCAACATGAATGCCGAAGCTGCTCCGGGCCACGGCTTCATCTCGAAGCTCAGTCCGGATGGCGCGCTCACCACCCTCAACTTCATCGACAGCCAACAGCCGAACGTCACGCTCGTATCGCCGCGTGGCCTGGCCGTCTTCGGTGATTTGCTGTTTGTGGCCGACGTGACCGCCATCCGTACGTTCAAGGCGGATACGGGCGAACCGCTGGGCAGCATCGACATCCCGGGGTCCGTTTTCATCAGTGACGTCGCGGCCGCCGCCGACGGTTCGCTGTATGTGAGCGACGTGGGCAGCGACCCGAACCTGGCCGCGTTACCCGAGCTGGGCGTAGACGCCATCTATCAAATCTCCCCGACGGGCCAGCTGAGCACGGTGGCGCGCCGGCCCAACCTGGGCGGCCCTTTCGCGCTCATGGCAGACGGAACGGGTCTTTGGATCACGTGTACTGGCACTAGCGATCTGTTGTTATTGGTTCCCGACGCGAGCAACACACCCGCGCCCGACTCCGGGCGGCTCCGCTTGCCGGGCAACGCACCGCGCGGCCTGGCTGCGGTGCCGGACGGAACTTTTTTGATCTCGAGCTGGACCGACGGCAGTATTTATCGTGGCTTTCGCGACGGCCCGTTCGAGCCGGTCATTCAAGGCCTCGAATCACCGGCCGACCTCGGCTACGACACTCGCCGGAAACGTCTGTTGATTCCGCTCCTCACCGGGCACGCGTTGGCGATTTTCGAGCTGCCCCCCTTTCAAGTGAAAAGCCCTCCGGCACCGTGAGCGCTGCCCCAATTCCGGACCAGCCGCTGACACCAGGCTCCGTGTCCGGGATTACGCTGCTGGCAAACTCGAGCGTGCGCGGCTAATTCCTGAGCGATGACCATGGCCGAAGGCAGAGCTGCAAAAACGATGGCCTACGTTACGGCTGGGGGCATCGGAGTCGAGCGGCGCACTGAAGCGGTTGATGCTCAGGAAGCGGTCGAGGAGCTGATCGACGCCCTCGACACGAGGCGGGGCGTGCTCTTCTCCTCCAACTACGACTACCCAGGGCGCTACACGCGCTGGGATCTCGGCCTCAAAGATCCACTTCTAGAATTCGTGTCCCGCGAGCGCCGGCTGCAAGTCAACGCGCTCAACGAGCGGGGCAAGCTGCTGCTCGGTGCGGTCCAACAAAGCCTCGCGAGCCTGCCCGAGCTGGATCAACTACAGAGCAGCCCCAACGGCCTCGAGATCGTGATCAAGAAAGCCGATCGACGCTTCGCGGAGGAGGAGCGCAGCCGGCAGCCATCGGTGTTCAGCGCCATTCGCGCGCTCGTGCGGCTCTTCTCCTCCTCACGAGATGACCAGCTGGGGCTATACGGTGCGTTCGGATATGATCTGACGTTCCAATTTGAAGCCATCCGCTTGAAGCACGCGCGCCCGGGCGATCAGCGCGACATGGTGCTCTACCTACCGGACGAGCTGGTGGTGGTGGATCACCAAAAAGAGACGGCGTTTCGTTGCCAGTACGATTTCCAGTGGCAGGGAAAGAACACCCGCGCTTTGTCAGCACTCGCCTATCCCGAGCCGCAGGCGGCACCGGCACCACCCGGCCACTACGGGTCCGATCATCAACCGGGCGAGTACGCCGAGGCCGTGCGCCGCGCTAAGGAGCTGTTCAAACGCGGGGACCTGTTCGAGCTCGTGCTGGGCCAAACCTTTCGCGAGCCGTGCGAGCGCAAGCCCTCGCAGATCTTTCGCTGGCTGCTCGAGCACAATCCAGCGCCGTACGCGCTGTTGCTGAACCTGGGGCACGCAGAGCACCTCGTGGGCGCGTCGCCGGAGATGTATGTTCGGGTCGAAGGCACACGCGTCGAGACCTGTCCCATCTCCGGCACCATTGCGCGCGGTCAGGATCCCATCCAGGACGCCGAACGCATCCGAGAGCTGCTCAATTCCGAGAAGGACGAGTCCGAGCTGTCCATGTGCACCGATGTGGATCGCAACGACAAGTCGCGCATCTGCGAGCCCGGCTCGGTCAAGGTGATCGGCCGCCGTCAGATTGAGCTGTACTCGCGGCTCATCCACACCGTGGACCACGTCGAGGGCACGCTCCGTCCCGGTTTCGACGCGCTCGATGCGTTCCTGACGCATACCTGGGCGGTGACCGTGACGGGTGCACCGAAACTAGCAGCCATTCAACGCGTCGAGGACGAGGAGAAATCGCCGCGTGCCTGGTACGGCGGAGCCATCGGCAGGATTGGCTTCGACGGCAACCTGAACACGGGGCTTACCCTGCGTACCGTGCGCCTCCAGCAGGGGATCGCTGAAGTGCGCGCGGGCGCGACGCTGCTCTACGACTCGGATCCGGAGCTCGAGGAACGCGAGACCCGCGTCAAAGCTTCGGCCTTCCTCGACGCCATCAAGGGGCAGCTCACGAGCACGGCGCGGCTAGCGACGTTGGGTACACCGGGAGCGGGCAAACGTGTGCTGATCGTCGATCACGAAGACTCGTTCGTCCACACCTTGGCCAACTACTTCCGCCAAACCGGCGCCAGCGTGGTGACGCTGCGTCGGGACCTGGCGCTCAGCCAGCTCGCTGACGAGAAGCCCGATCTGGTGGTACTGTCTCCCGGGCCGGGCACGCCCAGTGATTTCAAATTGAGTCAGAGCATCGAGCGAGCGCTGGAGCTCGAGCTACCCCTATTCGGCGTATGCCTCGGCCTACAAGGCATCGGCGAGTATTTCGGCGGGACGCTCAGCACTCTGCCCTATCCCATGCACGGCAAGCCATCGCGCATCTCGGTGCTTGGAGGTCGCCTGTTCGAAGGGCTGCCTCGGCAGTTCGTGGCGGGGCGCTACCATTCCCTGTTTATCGAGCAAGCCGGGCTCCCCGCGGAGCTCGAGGTGACGGCGGTCAGCGACGACAATCTGATCATGGCGCTCGAGCATCGGACCTTGCCCATATCGGCCGTCCAATTCCACCCGGAATCGATTCTGACCCTGAACGGTGACAACGGATTGCGGCTCGTGAGCCGCGTCATGTCGACATTACCCCAGCGCTCCTGACGACTCGTGCCCCCGGCCTTTGGGCTCCGAGCGGATCGCGGACTTCGGCTTATCTTGGGCGATATTGGCGCCGTGAAGCCCAGGATGGGGCATGTGAAGAGTCGCTTCGTGCGAGCCGTGATCGAAACGGTTCAGCAGGACACCCGCGGGGCCGCGCTCGGGCGGCTGCGCAGCGGGTTGCCCCCTCATTTGCTCCGTCTGCTGAGTCGCGACGTGCTCGGTCCCGTGGACCCGGCTGCGACCTTGGATCTGGATCTGGCCATCGAGCTGCTGCTCGCGACGGATGGAGTGTTGTGCGGCGGCAGCGGAGTAGTGACAGCTCGCGCTACTGCCGCGCTCGCGTCGCGGGTCTTGTCTCTCAGCACGGGGCTCGTGGTGCCGGGCGATACCGTGCGCACCCTCCAGCACCTGAGCGCCCCCTTCGAGCAACCCTTCGTTGGCGTCGAGCTGCGGTTCTCCGCGCGCCGCACCGCGGAGGGCTTTGTGCTCGAGCTCGCGCTCCCGGGGCGCCCTCGGGCAGCCCGTTGGTTGTGCTCGGCAGGACTTGGCTACGCTCGAGCGGCCGCCGAGTTTAGCGGAAACAGCTCGTCTAGGCTGCGCCTGGGGACCGAGCTCATCGGCGACGTAGCGCGCGTCTTGGGTCGGCAGAACGAAAACGCTGCCGCGCCTGTGCTCCTGCCTCACGCTGCCGTGTCGGGCCGGGATGAGCGTTTGCATCCAAGCGGTCAGCGACGCCGCTCGTCAGCGACGAACATTGCCGCCCAGGTCGACCAGATCCTGAACCGCACCGCACACCCCATGGCGTCTGCCAGAGCCCGGGAAAAGCAGCACCCACCCAGCCCGACGAAAGCTGGAAGCTTTCGGGTGAGCGAACCCGCCCCGCCGCCGCCGGGTGCCGGGAGCGGGGTGCGACCGGCCCAGGCTGCCCCGGCGGCGCGGACGCGCAAATCCGCGTCCTGAGCTCAGACGCGCACGGACGAAGACGCTGAGCCCTGGGCAACTGGGGCGCAGACAATGTAAAACGGCTTCATCCGCCACGAGCACCGAGGATGAATAAATGACAGAGCGCCTGGATCCACTGGCCTACCACGCGGGGCCACGGCCCGGAAAAATCGAAGTGGTCGCGACCAAACCGCTGATGACTCAGCGTGATTTGTCCTTGGCCTACACGCCCGGTGTCGCCGAGGTGTGTCGAGCCATCCACAAGGACCCAGAGGCGGCCTACGCGTATACCGCCAAGGGTAATCTGGTGGCGGTGGTCACGAACGGCACCGCGGTGCTGGGGCTCGGAAACATCGGTCCCCTCGCCGGCAAGCCCGTGATGGAGGGCAAGGCCAACTTGTTCAAGAAGTTTGCCGACATCGATGTCTTCGACATCGAGCTCGATGCCATGAGCGTCGACGAGATCGTCAACGCGGTGAAGGCGATTGCCCCCACCTTTGGCGGCATCAACCTGGAGGACATCCGCGCGCCAGAGTGCTTCGAGGTCGAGCGGCGCCTGCAAGAGCTGCTCTCGATTCCGGTGTTTCATGACGACCAGCACGGTACCGCCATCATCTCCGCGGCAGCGCTGCTCAACGCCGCCGAGCTGACCGGGCGACGTCTAGGCGACATGAGGGTAGTCTTTTCCGGGGCGGGGGCCGCGGCCATCTCCTGCGCCGAGCTGTACATCGAGCTCGGGGTCTCGCGCGGCAATGTCGTCATGTACGACTCGGTCGGCTTGGTGCACGAAAGCCGCACCGACCTGTTTCCGGCCAAGCTCGCGCTCGCGACCTCGCGTCATTACGACAGTCTGACCGAGGCCCTGCGCGGCGCCGACGCCTTCATCGGGCTGAGCGTGGGCGGCGTCGTGGACGCATCCATGGTGGGTGGCATGGCAGCGCGGCCGATCATTTTCGCGATGGCCAACCCAGATCCGGAGATTCCCTACGAGGTCGCGCGCAAGGCACGGCCTGACGCCATTCTCGCTACGGGCCGCTCCGACTACCCCAATCAGGTCAACAACGTCCTCGGCTTCCCGTTTGTGTTCCGGGGCGCCCTCGACTGTCGAGCCAGCCGCATCACACAAGAGATGCTGGTGGCGGCGACCAAGGCGCTCGCCGAGCTCGCGCGCTCTGACGTCCCGGACAAGGTATTGACTGCGTACGGATTGTCCAAGCTGACGTTCGGGGACGACTACATCATTCCAAAACCCTTCGACCCGCGGGTCCTGACACGCGTGGCCCCAGCGGTCGCCGAAGCAGCGGCAGCATCTGGCGTCGCGCGCGCACCCATCTCCGACCTGGACGCTTACCGCGAGCGGTTACACGTGCTGGTGGAGCGCGCGCGTGGCATCATGCAGCCGCTCATCGAGAGAGCCCGCACGACCTCGCCCAAACGCCGCTTGGTGTTTACCGACGGCTCGAGCCCGCAGATCCAGCGAGCCGCCCAGATCTTGGTCGATGAAGGCGTCTGCACCCCTGTGCTGCTCGGAGAGCCCGAGCGCATTCGCGCTCAAGCGCACAAGACCCATATCAAGCTCGACGGGATGGAATTTGAAGCGGTCATCAACGGCCAGCACGCTCAAGAGCTGGCTCAATCCCTATGGCAGTTGCGCGCGCGCAAGGGGATGACCCTGGCCTCGGCCAAGAATGCGCTGCGCCAGCACGCCTGGTACGCCGCGATGATGGTGCGCGAGGGGCTCGCGGATGGCATGGTGGGTGGGCTGAACCGACCTTACAAGACCACGATCGGCCCCGCCCTCCAGGCGCTGGGGCTCAAAGAAGGCAGCCGGCTCGTGTCCGGGGCCTACGCCATGCTGTTCAAAGATCGCAAAATCTTCCTCGGCGACTGCACGGTCAATTTGGAGCCCAATGCGGAGGACCTGGCGGAAATCGCCATCAACACCGCGCGCGTCGCCGAGACCTTCGGCGAAACACCGCACGTCGCCTTGCTGAGCTATTCGGATTTCGGCGAGCACTACAAGGATGAGCGTGTACGTGTGGTCCGGGACGCCATTCAAATCGTGCGCGAGCGTTGGCCCGAGCTCGACGTGGACGGGGAAATGCAGGCCGACACCGCGCTCGACCGCAACAAAGTGGCAGCGAACTTCCCGTTCTGTTCCCTTTCCACCTCCGCGAACGTGCTCGTGTTCCCCGACCTCACCTCCGGCAACATCGCCTACAAACTGCTAGTCAAGCTGACCGACGCCGAGGCCCTCGGTCCACTCGTGCTCGGCATCGGCGGCGCCGTAGGCGTCATCCCCGTAGGCGCCACCGTCAGCGAAATCGTCAACATCGCCACCTACGCCGCAGTGCAAGCCCCCAGCGAGGTCACCCGAGAACCCAGCTCCCAATACCCCACCGAATTAGCCCGCTCCCGGCGTTAGCAGCTAGGCCACTCGGACCAAGCCGAGTAACGTCGGAAGGGCGGCTGCTACGTGTCTCCGCACTTCGACGCTGAGCAATATGGCGTTTGACAGCAGTCTGGTTGGAAGATACCCTACGCAGCAACCCTAGGAGGGAGTCTGATGGCTTCCGATCGACAAATGCTGCGTGGATCCTTTGCGGTTGCGGTCCTTTTTTCGTCGTGCGGGCCTGACAGTGATTCGACCGAGGTCTTCCTGGACGACGACTGTCTCCCAGGTGCAAGCTGCCTCTCATCAGAGCCGGAAGAGGGCGTTTTAGTCGAGTCGGATGCCCTCGACGCCGAGCACCAGCGCGAAGACAGTGGCGATGGGACTGGTCAGCTTCGTCAGGCAGTTACCTCGGCCGCCTCGTTGCTGCAGGTGTCTAGAATGCGTGGCGCGTCGCTAGTCGCTGGATGATTTGTGCACCCAGTTACCGCGCTGAAGAGAGGCCGCCGCGGAGTGCGCGCCACCCACCGTCCTATTGGTCTACTGAGACGTACAGTCGCTATTGCGGTCATCATTCCTGGTGTGGTGCGCTGCGGGGCCCAGAGCGAGTCGGACAACCGAAGCAGCGGCGGCGGTGGTTCATCACAAGCATCTACCGTGGGAGGCCAAAACGAGTCGGCACCTGTGGTGAGCTCTTGCCCGGATAGTCCGCCGGGCGGCGACGAAACCTGTCAGGACCTAGATCTCACTTGTGAGTATGGAGAAGACCCGCGGTTCTGGTGTCGTTTGCGCGCAACTTGCGGTGCAAGCGGAGGCGAGAGTTTGGTATGGAAACTGGACGCTCCCAGTTGTGATCCGGTGCCCGAAAGCCTGTGCCCGGACGAACGGATG
>JANOIG010000336.1:0-5912 GCA_031407405.1 Deltaproteobacteria bacterium | reverse complement strand
AGATGCGCATTCGCGACCTGCTCCGGATGTCGACGGGGCACCAGAACGACGCCAATCCGGTGGTGAAGGCGCGCAAGGATGGCCAGTGGATCCGAGCATTTCTCGAGACTGAGGTCGAAAACAAACCCGGCACGCGCTTCGTGTACAACTCGGCCGCCAGCTACATGCTGGGCGCCATCGTGCAGAAGGTGAGCGGCGTGACGCTCGAGGAGTTTCTGCGGCCCCGCTTGTTCGAGCCACTCGGCATCCAGCCTCCCATGTGGGGCAAGAGTCCGGAGGGTATAAACCTGGGTGACGGCGGCCTCACGCTGCGCACCGAAGACCTTGCCAAGTTTGGCCTGCTGTATCTGCAACAGGGCTCATGGAATGGTAAGCAGCTACTGTCCGAGCAATGGGTGGAAGACGCCACGTCCCGCCAGACGTCCACGGGGGGCAGCCCGGGCAGCAACTGGGACCACGGTTACGGCTACCAGTTTTGGCGTAACAAGGCCACGGGTTACCGAGCCGACGGGGCCTTTGGTCAGTTAAGCTTCGTGCTGCCGAAGTACGATGTCGTGCTCGCGGTGACGAGCGGCACTGGCGACATGCACGGGGTGATGGACGCTGTTTGGGAATACCTGTTACCGGCGCTGCGCGAGCGAGCTCTGCCGGGCAATGCCGCGGGCCACGGCAAGCTCGTAAGCAAGCTCGAGGCATTGTCTTTGCCAGTGCAAACTGGGGCCGAGAGTGTGCCCCTGGCCGCCGACGTTTCGAAAAAGAGCTATACCTTTCCCAAGAACGAGCTCGGCATCACCGCAGCCAGCGTCGATTTTTCGACGAAAGATCCGCGCATCACGTTCAAGGACGCGGACGGCACCCACGAGATCGCCTGCGGAGTTGGGCGCTGGGTGCGCGGCACGACAGGATTTCAAAAGCGCATCAGCAACGTGTTCGACCACGAGCAACAGCCCATCGCCGCGAGCTGCGCCTGGAGCGACGACCACACCTTCGTCGCCAAGCTGTGCTTCAATCAAACCCCCTACACCCTGACCAGCACGTTTACCTTCGAACGCGACCAGCTCTCGATCGACATCGAGCACAACCTACGCTGGGGCGAAACCAAACGCCCGCGCATCACCGGCAAGCGCTAGTAGCTCGCCTACAGGTCTGCGCAGCCGAGCTGCAGTAAGCGCGCGTTCAGGCGCCCACTGACGGGTGCCCCCTCGGCGAGGCTGGCTTGGTCTAGCTCGAATGATCCGTCGCTGATGAAGCCGATGAAGCGGGAGTTGGCGCCATCGAGCACCACCACCAACCCCGCAGACTCCAGCCCCCAGAGCGGGCGCACGCCCGGAGCAAACTGCGTTCGCGGCACGGTGACCTGCAGGAATATCCCGCGACCGTCTGGCAAAAAGCTGAGCGCCCTTACGATCGCGTTGGGCTCCGTCGCTGCGGGATCCACCCCAGCACGGCCGAACCAAGAGCTGGTGACCGCGTTCCCATCCAGGCTGAGGGCTACCTCAAACCCTCCGGCCTCCGGCTGCAGGGCGTCGAGGTCGCCGTAGTCGGTGGAGAACTCCATGCTCACGTTGTTGATGATGCCGTTGCACGGGCTCGGCGTGGAGGGCGTAACAATCCACTCGGGCGCGAGCAGCGCGAGCTCACCGGCCAAAGTTTCGCGGTGAGTCTCGAGGTGCTGCGTGAGCGCGTCAGTGGCGGCGGGCCACGCGTCGGGCGCAAGCGCCGTCAGCTGTTCGAGCTCGGCCACGAGCGCGCTTTCGTCCCAGACGCTTTCGCTGAGCTCGCCCAGCCGATTGCGAAAGAGCTGCCGTTGCTCGGCCAGGTTGTACAGACGGCTCGCGATCAGCGAGCGGGCGTAGACCGTGCGCGTCGTATTGAGCGTGTCGATGGGGCTGGATTCGACGAAGGTGCCATCCGTTCCCCATGGCATGAAATGAAACAGGCCGCTCTCTGGGTCGGCATAAGCAAAGTAGTTGTTGCGGTTGCCCGCGTAGCCGTCCCAGTGGCCCGTCAGCGTCTCGAGCGCCCAGAAATCCCGAAACTGCTCCAGGTCGAGCACTTCACTCAGCCGGGTCACCAGCTCTGCGTCGGGGGCGTCCAGCGCCGTGATCAGCCGCTCGAGGTCGCCGCGGTCGTTGGCCGCTTCGTTCGTCTTCAGCTCGAAGCGCGAAGCGTCGGTGGCGATGAAGTCCACCCCTTGAGCCTCGTACAGATTGCCGGAGTCGTTCGCGAAGTAACGTCGGAGGAACGGCTTTTTGATCGCCTCGACGTTGCTGAAGGTGCCGAGGTCTTCGCCGTTGACCACCACGTGCGCCAGGTTGCAGCGCGGCGCGGGCAGCCCCGCCTTTGCAAATAGCCCATACACCAGGCATTGCTTGGCGTGTGAAGGATCCTGGCGGTTGTTGTTGAGCGTCAAACGATCGAGCTCGGGCACAGCGGGGTCCCGAGGGCCGTCGCCGAAGTCGAGCTTGAGCGATGGCCGCAGCCGCGCCATCGAGCCGAGCGCGCCCTTCTTGCGCACGGTCACGCCTTCGTAGCGCTGCCCGTCCACCGTGGCGACCGCGTCGAACTCGGTGTACTCGAGCTCCGTGTTGCGCCCCAGAAAAAAGTCGAACAGGCTGCGCCCGTCTGCACGCAGGGCTTCCCAGTCAGAAGCCGCCAACTCGATGGAAACCTCGAGCAGGTGCTCCGGGTCGTAGAGCCCTTCGGGCTGTGCTGGGGGTGGGTCTTCCAGGGGATCGGGCGCGATTGGGCTTTGCCCACCCATGCCGGCGGTAGCCTCGGGCGGCGCGGAGCCACCGCTCGAGCAGCCGAGCAGCAGGAGCGACAGCCCGAGCCCGCACCGGGCACCTACTTCGCCGCCGCGCACCCACACCCGACGAGAGGCCTGCCCGGTCGACATCATCCTTCAATCTAGCCCTACGACCGGGCGCTGTCGAACCTACCTGCTCTATTCGACAGGCGGCCGAGAGCTGAGGCTTCTGGGCCTGTTTGCCGGGGTGACCGTCACCCGGTCGAGCTCGATCTTTCCGGCGTGCTCGATCACCTCCGTGGCCGTCACGTTGATGATTTGGCTATTCTTGACCTTGATGCCGTCGATGGTCGCGCCCTCGAACCCGAGGATGTAAAACAGGCGCGGGCTCTGCTGCGTCACCACGTTTTCGATCACGATGTTGCGCGCTGTTGGCGGGAAGTCGCCGCGCGACCCTTCTTCGTACATGAAATCGATCGTCAGGAGCGCTTCGGAGACGCGTCCCACCTGCACGTTGCGCATGTAAATGTTCTCGAGCAGCCCGCCGCGCCGGGCGTTCGACTTCAGCCGCAGCGCGCGGTCGAGGTTGGGGCTGTCCATGCGATTGTTCTCGATGAAGATGTTGCGTGCGCCGCCCGAAATCTCGCTGCCGATGGCTACACCGGCGTGGCCGTCCCGCATGGTGGAGCCGCGCACGATGATGTTTTCGGAGGGGCGGTTGACACGGCGTCCGTCTTCGTTGCGCCCTGACTTGATGGCGATGCAATCGTCTCCGACGTCGAACACGCAGTTTTCGATCAGCACGTCACTGGACGAGTCAGGGTTGCAGCCGTCGTTGTTGGGGCCGTGGCTCACGATTTCGAGGTCACGCACGGTGACGTTGCTGGACAACACCGGGTGTACCTCCCACATGGGCGAGCGCAAGATCTTCACGCCTTCGATCAGCACGTTCTTGCTTCTGTACGGTTGGATGAAGTTCGGACGCAAATAGTGCCCGGCGCCAAACACTCGGCTCTCCACTGGAGTGCCCTGCTCACTCATCTGATTTAGAGCGGCCACGTCCGGTGACGCCATGGACTTCTTGTCCGGGCCCTTCTTGGCCCAACGCCACCAGTTGCCCTCGGCAGCCGAGCCGTCGAGGGTGCCCTTGCCGGTGACGGCGATGTTCTCTTTGTCGAGCGCATAGATCAGCGGCGAATAGTTCATGCACTCGATCCCTTCCCAGCGCGTGAGGACGACGGGCAGGTACGCCGCTGGGTCGGGGTTGAAGAGCAACGTAGCCCCCGCCGAAACGTGCAGGTTGATGTTGCTTTCGAGGTGGATGGCGCCGGTGAGAAAAACGCCGGGCGGAATCAGCACGCGGCCACCGCCTTTGGCGCTGCAGGCCTTGATGGCCTCACGGATGGCCTGGGTCGCATCCTGCTTTCCTCCAGCCACCGCCCCGTGCTCGGTGATGACACAGTCATGTGCCGGAAAGGTCGGGACCTGGATGCGAGCCAGGATGCCCTCGACCGCGTCCCAGCCAGCGCTTGGAGCGGACGCCTCGGCTGGGACCGGAGCTGACGCCGTGGCGGGGCCGACCTGTGCGGGGGGCAGCGGAGCAGAACAACACCAGAGCAGGGGGGCGGCGAACGCCGCTGACAGAAGCAGGTTTTTCATGGTAATTACGGGCAGGGGTAAGAGTGTCATTGTCGGAGCGCTTGCCCTATCTAGGCTGTGTCGAAGGGCACTTGAAAGCATGAAAGTCCAGGTTCTGAGCTCAAATGCCGCAGGCCTGGCGCTGGCCCAGGCAGATCTGCGGAAGGCGAGCCACCGCGAGCAATTTTTGCAAGTCGCTGAAGGTGGGCAGCGTATCCCCGCTCCGCCGAACGGGCAGCGATGAGCGAAGCCAAGATCATCTTCCTCAATGGCGCCTCCAGCTCCGGCAAGACCACCCTGGCCCGCGCGCTCCAGGCCATAATGGGTCAGCCATACCTCTACTTTTCGTCGGATCAGCTGGTTGATGCCGGTGTGTTGCCCGCGGTGGATCGAATCGCCACCCAAGGGCCTTGGGCGTGGAGCCACGTGCGGCCGCGCTTCTTCGATGGCTTTCATCGTTCGGTCGCGGCCCTGGCTGGCGCTGGCAACTCGTTGATTGTCGAGCATGTGCTCGAATTCAAATCGTGGTTTGATGACTGCGTGCGGTTGCTTGCCGATTACGATGTCTTCTTCGTGGGTGTCGAGTGTCCACTATCTGAGCTCGAACGCCGCGAGCGAGCCCGGGGCAATCGCAGCATTGGCGAGGGGCGCGCACACATCGAGGATGGGGTTCACACCTGGGGCGCTTATGATCTGATTGTGGACACGAGCCTCGACACGCCAGAGGCCAACGCGCGCTTGGTTCAGCGCGCATTCGCCAGGCGCAGCGCGCCGAGCGCATTTGAGCGGGCGTGGCAGGCGGCTCAGCCGGGGTGAAACGCGGGAAAGCTTGACCCGCGTGCGCGGTCTGAAGTACCGAAGTCGGGTGCCGGAAAGTGACCCGCCGCTGAGCCGAGCGCCTTTGGGCGAAAACGACCGCCGGGAGGCCGAGGAGCACATTAGGGCTCTCTTGCGCATCATCGGCGACAACCCGGACCGCCAGGGGTTATTGGATACCCCCGCCCGGGTCGTGCGTGCTCTACAAGAGCAGTTTGCTGGCTACCATCAAGACGCGGCAGAGCACCTCGACCGCACCTTTGACGAGGTGCAGGGCTACGATGAGCTCGTGCTCGTCAGCGACATCGAGGTGTATAGCCATTGTGAGCACCATATGGTCCCGTTCGTGGGCAAGGCTCACGTCGGTTACCTACCGAGGGGCAGAGTGGTGGGGTTGTCCAAGCTCGCCCGAGTCGTGGACGTGTTCGCCAAGCGGCTACAAACCCAGGAAAAGCTCACGGTCCAAATTGCTCAGGCGATCGAGGACAGCTTGAGCCCGCACGGCGTGTCAGTGGTGCTGCAATGCCAGCATTTTTGCATGTGTTACCGCGGGGTGCGGAAGCCAGGCTCATGGACCACCACGAGCCGGTTACGTGGCATTTTTCTTCAAGACCCGGCGGCCCGCATGGAGCTGCTCACGTTGCTCGGTCTACGCCGGGGCATCGGCAGCTCGGGGGTCTAAGCGATGCGGTGGAGGCAGGCGCTGATC
>JANOIG010000269.1:0-2712 GCA_031407405.1 Deltaproteobacteria bacterium | reverse complement strand
GTGATGCGTCGAGCACACGGCAATGAGATTTGAGAGCTCGTTGCGGCCGCCCTCGGAGCGCAGCTCTATGTGATGCAGATCGAGAAACGTCGCGTTCCTGCAACCGGGCACTCGGCACCGCTGGTGGTCGCGTCGGAAGCTCGGCAACTCTTCGAGCGCTTGGGCGACGCGGAGTTTCTCCTGCGTCGTGCGGGAGGTGTAACCAAACAAGCGCGCGATGTATTCGGAGAAGCTACCGAACCCGAGATGCACGTGCGCGGCCGAGCGTTGCGCGGCCAAAAACCAGCGGCCTTCCTCGGCGTCGGCTGCGGCCCGCTGTCGTGCCAGCCGTGACAGTGCGTCGTGAGCGCGCATCCAAGCGTGCGCGGTGCCTTCAACCCTTGCAGCGTTAGCTCCCAGCATGGCGCGGAGGCTAACATGGCGATTTCGGTGGCCCCAAAGCGCGCGGCAGTGCGTCTTTCCTCGCTTCGATCGCGGATGAGCGTGATTCCGCCGGGAAACGGCCCAGGGCGGCGGAATGCCGCGACGCTGGGGACAATGACAAGTGGGTCTCGCTCGGCGAGTGTGGCGCGCCGGAAATCTGTCCAGAGACATCGTTCGGCGGCGACCCTTTGCTGGCACGATTTCCCGTGAACATGGCCGCTGAGCTACCGGACACCGCCCCGAGGCAACGCGAGTATCGCTGCTGGAGCGGGCCCGGCCCCTCACGGCCTTCTGACGTAGACCGCATCGAACAGCGCCGAGAGGCCTGCGTGACGGCTGCGGATGCCGTCGACCACGGCCTTGGACCAGTCGAAATACTCGCGCTTTCGTTCGAGTGACCAGTTTGCCGGTGGCCGTACCTCCACGTCTCTCAAGTTGCAGATCTTGTCGGCGAGCTTGACGAGCTGCGCCTCGGCACTTGCCGCGTGGGCGTGCTCGATCTGCAAGCGCTTCCGTTCGACCTTCGGCAGGCTCTTGTCATCGGTGACCTCGGCGACGATCCCACTTATTTTCGGTCCGAAGCAGGTGGCCAGCTCCGCGAAAGTCGTCTGGGTCTTCGACGGTGTCGTGCAGGATCGCTGCCGCGAGGACATCGACATCGATCACGTTGGCCTCGTTTGCGAGGAGATCAGCCAGGGCAATGGGATGGTTGATGTATGGGGACGCCTCGATGTCTTTTCTTCGCTGCATGCGGTGCTTGTCTGCGGCGAACGCGATCGCGCGGAGCAGGAGGCCGACGTTTTCCACTCGTCCAGCATGCCACGGACAGAACGGCCGGGCTCGGCCGTATTCGGTGCCATCGGCAGGCCGGAAGCGAACGCCCACGTGGGCGTCGCGTTCGATGACGGCTCAGGGCTTGATGCGCTCTTGCAGCTTCTTCTGCAGCTCGGGCATGTGTTTTTGCACCCTCTCCACGCCCCGCTGCGCGCCACGTTTCATGAGCTCCGGCATGCTGGAGATGGCCTTTGCCCCGGTGGGCGTCTTGTAGAACGCGATCATGTCCTCGATCTCGGCCTGAGAAAACGTCTCGACGTAGTCGTCGATGAAGCCTCGCTCCAGGCTCCTCCAGCTCACGTGCTCGGATAGAAAATCGTGCATGATGTCCTTGAACGGCTCGAGCATCGGGTTGGCTTTGAGCTGTGCCGCGATCATTTCATCGCGCGAGGCGTCGATGACGGTTTGCATGTCCATGAGCGCGAACAGCTCCTTGACCCGCCCACGGTGACTCTTCGGCGAGTCAGCGGCTCGTTCGTTCGTTTCGCCACTCCCGTGACCGGGACTGTTGCCGGCGATGGCTTGGCTGCCTTCGGCAGGGGAGCTATCGCTGGCAGAAGCTTTGCCGGCTTCGGCCTGCGCGCTGTCTTGGCGCGGCGTTTCGGAGCACACCGGGCTCGTCGGCGGCGGCGAGCTCGCCCCACGCTGGTCGGGGTTTGCATTCGCTTGTTCGATCGCCGCCGCGGCGCGCGCCTGCGCATACTCCGGATCTTGCCCCGAACCTGCACCCGCGCAGGCGAACCCGAGCACAGCACAACCCACGGTCATCCAGCTGCCAATGGACTTCATGCTGGGAGTGTACCCTACCCAGCGGGCGAGCGCGAGGTGGCGTTGGAAGGTATCCGCCCATTCACCGCCGAACGGGCGGAGAGTGGATCCGGCGCAAGGCTTCGCGGAGCAGGCATTCGATACTCGCGCCTCGAAGCGCGTCGTCCTGGCGCAGCTGGGCGAGCACCGCACGGACCTCGCACTCGCGAAATCCGAGGCCACGGAGCGCCGAGAAGAGCCTTGCCTGGACGTCGAGGGCCTTGGGTTGCAGTGCCTGGCCATATTCGGTGCCATCCGCATGCAGGAAGCGAACGCCCACGTGGGCGTCGCGTTCGATGATCAGCTCGCCGCGATGGGCAGCTCTGTGATGCGCCGAGCATACGGTAATGATGTTGTCGAGCTCGTTGCGGCCGCCTTCGGAGCGCAGCTCGATGTGATGTAGATCGAGAAACGTCGCGTTTCTGCAACCGGGTGCTCGGCAACGCTGCTGATCGCGTCGGAGCACCGCACGGCGCAGCGCGGGTGGGATCGTTTGCTTCGCGCGAGTGCCCACGTGGGCGTCGGCGTTCTCGTTCGCGGCCTGCGAGGGACGTCGACCCAGGTGCTGTGCGTCGCACTGGGCCATCGCGACGACCTCCTCACTCACGGTCACGAGCTGACCGCCCGCCTGTTGCTGGCCAGCGCCGC
>JANOIG010000266.1:0-9734 GCA_031407405.1 Deltaproteobacteria bacterium | reverse complement strand
GGGGGGGCCCGCGCTTGCGCAGAGTGGGGTTGCCTCTAGCGCGCTCTGCGTTATATGGGGACCCATGTCGACTGGGTTGAGTCTTGGGTGTTTTGGTGGGCTGCGTGGCAACCTGCCCCGTGTCTGGGTGGCGGGGCTCGTGCGCCGGCTGGTGGCGGCGTTGCTGCTCGGAGCCTTACCGCTCGGTGCCGTGGGCTGCGGTTACAACGAAGTCATCGAGCGCGATGAAGCCGTCAAAGCGGCCTGGGGAGAGGTCGAGAACCAGTACCAGCGCCGAGCGGACGTCGTTCCGAACCTGGTCCGGGTGGTCAAAGGGGCAGCCAAATTCGAGCAAGAGACGCTTACGGCTGTCGTAGAGGCTCGTTCCAAGGTGGGCTCCATGCAGGTGGATGCATCGACCATCGACGATCCTGAGAAGCTGAAGCAGTTCGAGCAGGCACAAGGCCAGCTCTCTTCCGCGCTCTCCAGGCTGCTGGTCGTGTCCGAGCAATACCCCGAGCTGAAGGCCACCGAGGGTTTCCGCGATTTGCAGGTCCAGCTCGAGGGGACCGAGAATCGTATCGCCGTGGCCCGGCGCCGCTTCGTGGAGTCGGTGTCCGCCTATAACCAAACCGTGCTCAAGTTTCCGACCAGCCTGGGCGCTGGGATGCGCGGCAAGACGGTGCGTCCCACCTTTTCGGCCACCACTCCCGGGGCGGATAAGGCGCCGCAGGTGGACCTCTGAGCCTATTGCCGGCAGGTGCCCGGCGTTTGTGCGCGGCGGTCTCGTGTGCGCTGGTGTTGTGCCTGGCGAGCGTGGCTCTCGCGCTCGAGGTGCCGCCGCTTCAGGGGCGCATCAGTGACTTGGCCGGGGTCCTGCCCGATGGGGTCGAGCAACAGCTCGAAGCTCGGCTCGCCGCCTACGAGCAACAAACGGGTCACCAGCTCGCGGTCTTGACGGTTCCTTCGCTCGAAGGGGATCCCGTCGATGATTTCACGATGCGGGTGGTCGAAGCCTGGAAGCTGGGGAAGAAGGACCGCGATGATGGCGTCCTTTTGCTCGTGGCGGTGGAAGACCGCAAGCTGCGCATCGAAGTGGGATATGGGCTGGAAGGCGACCTGCCCGATGCACTGGCAGGGCGCATCATTCGCGACATCATGACCCCCGCCTTCAAGCGCGGGGAGCTCGCGCAGGGCATCACGGCCGGCGTCGAGTCGATCATGGCCACCACCGGTGGGGAGGGTGCCCTGGTGCTGCCCGAGCCCTCCGAGCGGGCCCGGCGAGCTCCCCGGGGCGGCGGTAGCATTTTCCTGTACGTGATGTTGGCGGTGTTTCTGTTGACGATTTTTGGCGGCGGGAGAGGGCGAGGGGGCGGGGGTGCTTTCCTCGCGGGAGCAATGCTCGGCGGCCTTGGCGGGCGGCGCGGGGGTTTTGGTGGCGGCGGTGGTTTCGGCGGTGGTGGCGGGGGCTTCCGTGGTGGTGGGGGTGGCTTTGGTGGCGGTGGCGCGTCGGGGAGTTGGTGAGATGCGGCACTTGTTGAACGAAGCCGAGCAGGCTCAGGTCGCGGAGCGCGTGGCGGCGGCGGAACGAGCGACGGCCGGGGAGATTGTGGTGGTGGTGGCCGAGCGCAGCGCCGGTTACGAGCGGCAGCGCGCGGCGTTCAGCTTCGTGCTCACGCTGGCGCTGGCGGTGGGCGTCTACACGTTCGTGCACGACATTCCAGCGATCTGGGTGTTGTGCGGGCAAGCTCCGCTGGCGTTGTTCGCCTGGTGGCTGAGTGGCCTGCCCGGGTTGACGCGCTGGTTAGTCCCGGAGGAAGCGCGGCACGAAGCGGTGACAGCGCGGGCCAAGCAACTATTTGTCGAGCAGGGGGTGATCGAAACGCGGCAGCGCAGCGGAGTGCTGCTGTACCTGTCCGAGGTCGAGCACCGGGTGGAGCTAGTGGCGGACCGGGGGATTCATGAACGCGTGGGCGCGGAGCTTTGGCAGAGCACCGTGGCTCGGGTGGTCGAGGCAATCCATTCCGGTCATGCCGCGCAGGGCATCATCGCTGCTGTGGACGCGATTGGTGCTTGCTTGGCCGCGAACTTCCCGCCAACGGCGGATGACACGAACGAATTGTCAAACGCGCCCCGCCGCGTTTGATTGGCTCAGTTCGCTTTTGGCGCGCTGCTCGCAGCTGGAGTGGCCTCCGGTAGTGGAGCGGCGGCGCCCGTGGGTGCTTCGGGCTCCGCATCCACGAACACGAGCTGGGGCTGGGGAGTTTCTAGCGCACACAGCGCCAAGCGAACCTGCCCGTCGATGACGTCTTTGCCGAGATAACACGTGGACTCACCCTGGCCTCCGGGAAGCGCCACCGGGACCGCTTTGACGTTCTCGTTGCTGGTCTGGAACTGTGGCGCCGCACCGGGCGTCCTCGGGGCGTTCACTGAAAGAATACCGTCGTCCCACATCTCCACCGTCGCGCTTGCACCCTCGGCCCCGGTCAAGTCCAGCTCATAGCCGTGCGTGAGCTTCCCGCCTTCCGTATACGGCGTCACTTTTACCGTCACTGGCCTGGGCTCGCCGTCCTTGAAAAACAGGCCGCTCACCGTGAACGTTCCAGGCTCCTTGTACTTGCGAGCCTCATCCAGCTTCGACGCATCGAGCTGAACGGCCATCTTCGCCACGGGGGCTTCGGCCGGCGGCGCTGCGGCTGCTTTGGCGTCTGCGTGTCGGAGCCGAGGACCACACCCAAAGGCGAGCCCAACCATCACAAAACCCGCTAAACTTCGCGTGAACATGCTGTGTATCCTATCCAATTGACCCATCGGTCTCGCAGCGGAAATGGCCCCGGGGCTGGGCCGCCGAGTCAGCCGCCGCGTGACGATAGTATTGGGACTTCTCAGGCGTCCACTCCGAAAGTGGCGCTGCATCACGGCACCTCGTCGTCGGGACGAGTGACCGCCGCGGCTGCCCCTTCGACGAGGCCTAGCTCGCCCCCTTGATCAGCTGCGAGCGCGAGCGCCCCCGACTCCGGCTGCCAGCCGCGCGCCGTCAGCTGCTGGAGGGCGGCGCTTCGCACCTGCTCGTTTTCGTCTTGCAGTAGACCGATGAGCTGGCGGCGCAGCTTCGAGTTGTCCGCCGAGCGACCCGCGAGCACCTGGATGGCTTGCACGCGAAGCCCTGGGGCGTAGCTGCCACGAGCGAGCTCGAGCAACAGCATTTGAAGCGTAGCTGCGTCCGTGCCCGGCGGCGGATGCGTGGCGGACAGCAGCCGGATGCGCGGATCGCTGTCACGCTGCGCTTGGCGGGCGAGCTCGATCACGGCCGGATCGAACGCAAGATGCTCGAGCAGCAACTCCATATTGCGCAGTCGGACCCCCGGCAGCGGGTCATGCCGCGCATTGTGCAGGAGCGCGGCCCGTTGCTCGTCGGGGGTGCGACGAGAGGAAAAACTTTGCGCCAGCCCCGCCAGACCCGGGCATCGGTCATTATTCCAGGTGAGCAGCTCGAGCAGGCATTTCCGCGCCGCCGGGTCGAGGGCAGCGGCGACCTGCATGGGGTCTCCCACCACGAGCAGCAGGCGGTCCAGCTCCGGGTCGCCCGTCTCCAAATCACGCGGCCGCTTTTCCCAGCCTCTCGGTTTGGCTTCCAGCAACCGCTGCTCGGCCGGCTCGCGAACGACGACTAGATGCGGCGGCGCTCCCGTGAAAAAGGCGCCACGCCTCAAGCGCACCACCGCGTCATCCACCCGGCTTAGCTCGAGCCATGTCGGCTGAGGGGGCACCACGGGGACCGGCGGCAATCCCCTGCGCACAGGCACAGGCTTGGGCTCGAGAGAGATGGTTTGCCCGCGGTACGGCCGCAACATCTCGAAAGCAGCCAAGCCGAGCCCGGCGAGGAACACGATCAGTAACTCCATGCCTGGCTCACTTCCTCGATACGCCTACGCCGTGCAGAGGCTAGACCAACTTTACCACGGGGCTGTGGTCGAGCAGCAGCTTGCCGTGGTGCAAGTCACGCACGCTGGCGACGAGCCAGCGCTCGGCGTTGACGCCAAAGGCGACTTCGAGGCGTGCCTTTTGATCGCGGGGCTGATGAGGCGGCTCGAGGACGCCCAGCGTCGGGCTCGCCTCGTTCAGCTTCACGACGTACGCCGGCTCGCCGCCAGCGCGGCCCTTGCCCAGCTGGTGGAGCGCGCCCCGTTGGTCCCAACCCAGGCGCTGGCCTGCTGGATTATGCTGACCAAGCTCGCAAATCACGAGCTTGAACATCGACTCCGGCCGCCCTGAAGGGCAGGTGGGCACGAGCTGCCGCTTCCAGTGATCGGGCGCCGTGGGGACGCGTGTGCCCGCGGCAACAATGGTCGTGTACTGTGGCTCGTGCGTGTCCGGATCGTGCGTCATGACGGCATAATCATGCACGATGAAGTCGGATTGCTCGAGCTGGCCGGCTGCGTAGGCGGCCGCGCCCTGGGCCACCGCTTCGAAGGGCTGAAAAGCGCGTACGCGCTGCCGCCCGAAGCGCTGCTCGAACAGCGAATAGACTCCGGGCAGCAACGTAGAGCCCCCGACCATGAGCACCTCATCGACTTGATCGAGCGACTGCCCCTCGCGGGCGCTCTGTTGCTCGATCTCGACCAAGAGCCGGGAGAGCGCCTGATACAGGCCATTTTTCTCCAGTAGCTCGACCAGCAGCTGGCGCGTGAGCTCATATCCCGCGACCTCACCCGACAGGCGTGCCTCGAAGCGCCGCAGCTCTTCCGGAGCCAGCGCCCAGAACGTCGCTTGTCCGGAGAAGTATACCGCCTCCTTCACGCGGCAGGCCTCGCGCAATGCTAGCTCATACCAGACCCGATCGCCTTCGGCGCTGAAATCATACTCGAGGTCCTGGCACCAGGCGTCGGTGATCCAGCGATCGACATCATTTCCTCCCACCGGCGCGCTGGCCTTGGCCACTACGAAGGCCTGCCCTTGCTCGGACTGTCGCCGGTCGAGCGCGACGAGGGCCAGGTGCAGCGTGCCTCCGCCGAAATCCACGACCAGCACAGTGGTGCGTTTCTGGATGCCCACGCCGTAGCCGAGCGCGGCCGCCACCGGTTCATCGACGAAGCGCACGCGCTTACAGCCCAGGCCGGTGAATATCCGCGACAGCTCCATGCGATAGCCTTCGAAGGCCTCCACCGGTGAGGTCAACACGACGTCCCGCACCCGTTCGCCCGCCACGCGATCGATCTCCGCCAGCAGCTCACGCACGAAACACGTCGCGACCTCGCGCGCCGACACCGACCGGCGCCCGACGCGCGCCAGCGTGCGCAGTGGTGCCTGGCCGAGCTGCGCCTTGAAGCTTGGCGCAAACGCCGGATGCCGCTGGAGCTCACTTTTTTCGATCGCCAGCTGCCCGATCCACGCCCAGCGACCCAAGAAGGCGCGTCGCGACAACCAGCCCTGGCGGCCCAGGCGCTGCCAGGGGTTCTTCACGTCCACCACGAGCGTGGCGGAGGGCACGTGCTGGTCCATGGACGTCGGCTCCGAGCCGCTCGTGACCCCACAAATCCCGGGCAACACCAGCAGGCACGGAGCGCCGGTGTCGGCATCCCAGCGGGCCACGGAGGTGTTGGTCGTACCGAGATCGATGGCCCATGCGGTCACAAGCTCGGCTCCGGTACCATCGCCGGACCATAGCAGACACAAAAGCGAGAGACGTGAGCGTTTACCCGGGGGTCCCCGTGCCTGCGCCAGAAGGCCGCCGGACGACGAGCCACCAAGGTACGCCGAGCGCCGGCAGGGTGCAGAGGTCGGTGACGTCCGGCGTGGTGTGCACCAGCACATAGCCGGGCATGCGCTGGCCAGAGAGGAGCGCCGCCAGACTTCTTACCGCGTGTTGCACGCTGCTCAAATGCATGCTGGTAGGCGAGCTCGACCGGCCTGGAGAGCTCGAGGCCAATCAAGAGCAGGCCAATCGCGCCACAGCACATGCCGAGCGCTGCCGTGCGGCGCTGCTCCCGTCGGCGAGGCGGATTTATCCGTCGTTGGCGTCGTCGATCATGCGCTGAGCAACGATCTGCAAATCGGCCTGCCAGGTACCGGCTTTGATCGCGGAGCGTAGCCGCTCGAGTTGGCCGCGATCGATGACCGGTTCACCCCGGGCCAGAGCCGCGGCTTCCGCCTCGGTGGGCCGGACCGCTCGGAAATACGTGCCCGAGGTAGCCGAATCGCTTTGCTCGGGAGATTGCGGCAGAACCCCGTGCTGTTCGGAGGTCTCCGGCTGGGAATTCTGTGCTGACTGGTTACGAACGACTGCCTTCATTGGATTCACACCTTCGGCGAGTGGGTCGCCCCCACCAGGTACAAATCGGACGTTCTGCGCCAACCTTGATGCTAGAAGTGGACCGAGCCACCACTTAGTTTCCCCTGTTTCAATCTGGGTCAACTCCGCACGCTGGCGCCGGCACCTAGTCCTGGAACGCGAGCCCCAGCCCAAATGTCACGATCCAGCCCTGTGCGGGGAAGGGCAGAGTGCCGTCTCCCGGTGAGACTTCACTCACCGGAACGGTGCTCACGGTGTGGGCCGCCTCCAGCATGACCTCTAACAGGGAGCTCTCTCCGACACGACCGCTCGAGCTGGCGCGTGCGCCGAGCAAGGTCAGGAACACCGACTGGAACGGCTCTACCAAGCCAAGGCCCTCGGCGACTTGGCTGGAGACGTGCGCGAACGAGACACGCGGGCCAATGCCGAAGCTTGGCTTTCCCGACGTGACGATGTCCATGCCTAGCGCGCCGTTCAACCACGCCATCTCCAGGCTGGACATCATTTCACCCTCCGAGTACGAGCCCTCAATGGCCCATTCAACGCCGGTCCAAAGTGGCCCGTGCGCGTTGGCCTCCAACCCGAGCAACGCATTCTGTCGATGATTCGCGAACCGGGCATGAACGGTGGCGCCGACGCGCAACCGCCGAGCCGTTGAATAGGGATCGGAGGTTTCGAACAACGGGTCGCGCTCAGGCTCGTCTGCCGGCGTCGCTAGCGCCGCCGAAGCGGCGTGAACCTCTGACTCCGTCGGCACCGCTGGCGGGACGTCTGGCTCCAGCGGCAGCGATGGAGGATGTAGCGCGTCGGTGATCACCAGAGCCAGGGTACGGGCTCGCGCCGAGCTTGCGACGGCGCGCAGCGAAACGGAGCGCTGGACGAACAGCTTTCGTTGCACGTCCCAGATCTGAAGCGTCACTCGATCGTTGCTCGGGGCGCAGGTCGCTACGCCCAGCTCGACACGTGCCGATGTAAACGCGGTCACGTCGGCCTGGACCTCTGGCCGCAGCTGATGAGGCGTCAGCTCGACGGCTAGCACTTGCAGCAATTGTTTCGTGTCGAAGGGCGCCGCCGCGCAACTGGGCAGGCCGATCGAGACGACACCCGAAGCAGCGCCGTCCCGCGCCAGGGCCGCGCGCACGCCGCCCATGCTCGCCAAAAAAGCCAGAGCCATCGTGAACTTCATTGTGGGTCCTCATCCAGCACTCGCTGCATGGCGGCTCGCTGACGCCCGCCGGGGTAGTCTCGAAGGTAACGAGCCGCGACGCGGCGCAGACCGACTGTGTCGCCAGATTGGCGCAACGCTGCCGAGAGCCGCACGTAACAACTCTCCCTCAGGCCCGACGCGATGCCGAGCCCCAGCGCTTGCTCGAACGAGCGGGATGCGGCGCTTGGGCGCCCGAGTTGATCGAGCTGGAGCACGCCCAACGTGTAGGCGGCCAGGGCCGCCTGCGAGTCCCGCGGGTGCTCGCGCAGCAGCCGCTCGAGCGCGAAGGCGGCACGGCCGGCATTGCCTGCTTGGCGCGCTCGATCGGCCTCTTCCCACAGCTGCGCCGCCCGTGTCCCGCGCACCGAGACGCCTTGCCTCGACGCCGAGGGCTCGAGGTGGCGCAAAGGCGCCGCCTCGAGGCGAGGCTCATGCTCGGCCCGCGGCGCTGCTGCGTCGGGCGGCGCTGCGGGCTCGGGAATGGCTAGGGCGTCGGGGTCGTCGCGTAGCTCGAGCCGCAATGACTCACCCGCGCCCAGCCGCTGCACGCCGTCGGCCAGGAGCGGCGAGCGCACCAGCACCACGCCGACGTCGACGACCACGCTCACGTGCTGCGCGCTGCTCTCCACCGACAAGGCGGTGCCCACGACCTCGACGCGGGCGCCGCGCGTCTCGATGAGCCAACGCCGCGCTCCACCTGGGGTTACCGAGAAGCGTGCGCGACCGCGCCGCAACAATACGACGAACTCGCTGGACGTCGCCGCTAGCCCTTCGACGCGCGCGCCCGGAAGCACCTCGATGCTCGAGCCGTCGGAGAGGGCCACGCGCGCAGGGGCGCTTTGCGCAGAGGCCTCGATGCTCTCGAAGCGCTGACCGTCCGCCCTCGACAGTGGGCCCGCCACCCCGAGCGCTCGAGAGCCCACTCCCGTGCTCAGCCAGACCCAAGCGCCTACGACGAGCACCACGGCGAGCGCGCTCACCCCGATGGCAAGCGACGCGAGGCGGCGTCGACCCCAGCCCGTGCCCGCGGGCGCCGTACGCTGATCAATCACCTCCCACATGCGGCGTACGGTCCACTCGTCCACGCCCTTCTGCGACAGCTCGTGCAAAGGTGCCTCCAGCCGAAGGGCTGCCAGAGCTGCCGAGGCGGTCGGCGTATTCTTACTCATACCATCTCCCAGGAGCAGCGTCGCCGCCGAGGGCGCTGCGGAGCCGCGCGTCGGCGTGCTGGATGCGCCGCTTGATGGTGGCCAATGAAGCGCCACACTGATCGGCCACTTCCGTCAGCTCGCACCCCTCTACGTAGCGCAACATCCAGGGCATGCGCAGCTCCGCGGGTAGCTGGGTGAGCGCGCGGTCCAAGCAACCCAGTTGCATGCGCTGCTCGGGACCCAGAGCAGGGTCCGCCACCTGCTCGAGCCGAGCGTCGTCGGCGCCTCGGTCGAGCCCGAGCCGCGCGAGCAAGCGCCGACGCCTAAAGCGCCGGTGTACCTGGTGGATGGCGATGCGCATCAGCCACGCCGAGAAGCGCGCGGGATCGGACAGGCGGGGCAAATCGTCGAAGGCTGCAACGAAGGCGTCCTGCACGACATCCTCGGCTTCCACGGAGCGAGACAACAGGCGGGTGACCCGTTCCGTGACCGCGTGGACGTGACGGCGGTAGAGGACCTGCAAGGCAAAGCGTTCGCCCCCGAGCGCCCGTTCGACCAGATCGCGATCGGACGGCGCTCCGGCACCGACTCCGGCGCCAGGCTCACGCAACAACGGCAGCACGACGGCGTCTCGTGGGTTCACGGACGAGCCACCGCTCGGGCCTCCTCTCCCCTGTGTTGTGCGTGAGCCATTGCGAAGTGTGCCCGGTCGACGACGCCAGAAGCCATCTAACACCGCGGAATTCGATCGTGGAATTGACTTGGGCCACGACGCGGCCCGAACGGCTCACGAAATGACGATGAGCGCTCAAAGGTTCCCTGACCCACCTGGCTTAATCCGCCTGGGCTGTAGTTTGAGCCGGGTGCCCTTCGACCTGGCCGTGGTCCCACGGGGCATACAGCTAGCCGCGTAGGCGTGCGTAGACGCGTCTAACGGCCTCGGCTGAGCTTTGGATGTCGTCGCCGGTGGTGTCGGCGTTGATGACTGAAAACCGCAGGGCGGGGGTGCCGCGCCAGAGCGTGGGCGTTGCGTAGCAGGTGCCTTCGCGTTGGATCGCGACGACCAAGTCCCGGATGAAGTCTTGCGGGGCCACGCTGGCGGGCG
>JANOIG010000199.1:0-19813 GCA_031407405.1 Deltaproteobacteria bacterium | reverse complement strand
GAGCGCCCGCAGGTCTTCGAGCGCAGCCCGAGCGCTCTGCTGCTTCGGTGCCGCGCGGTGAGCGCGCCGCCCAAAGACTTCCTCTTCGGTCACGAACACGATGCCCAGGCTCTCCGCGACAATCCCGCGTGTCAGCCCGCCGACGCGCACCGAGACCGACGGGCCGGCGGCCTTCCCGTCTTCTATGTGGACGTCTCGATCGGAAAGCAGCGAGGTGAGGCGCCGCGCTTGAGTATCGGTGCGAGCGGTAAAGGTCACCGACAGCCCGAGGTCGCGCCAGTCGTGTAGGCGGCGGACCAAGGGCGCCAATGTCTGCTGGCCCGATTGGCCGCGCTGGCTCATCATGCGCGCGAGCTCGTTCTGATCTTCGAACGCCAACGTCGGCGTATCCAATGGCGCGAGCTCGAGCGCTGACAGACCTTGGGCTTCCTCCAGGCTGGCCACTTTTGCTGTGTGGGCCAAGATGACGGGCCTGCCCGCGAGGTTGGCCATGAGCTCGGTGTCATCGGCGAACAACTCGCTGATCGGGAAACGCGGGGACTCCGCCGCGCGTTCGTAGTTTGTCCTCATCGTGTCGAGCGTGGCGTGGATTTGGGCGACGCAATCCGCGGGTTGTTCGAACAGCGTCAAGCAGTGCGCGGGCAAGTAGTCCCACAGGGTGACCAGGGGATAGCAGGCGGGGAGATAACCCTCCGCCCCGAATAAGCTGTGGCCGTCGACCAAATCCTCCAGCAATCGGCGCGTCTTGCCACTCGGGAAATTGGCGGCGTCACACAGCCCTCGCAGCTTGGCCACGGCGCGTTCTTTGGTCTCCCCCGTGAGTATTAGCTCGGTAGCAGGAGGTAACCAGACCCGATCGATGCCTTGGCGGGTGCGCTGGCTGTCGGGATCAAAATGTTTGAGGCTGACGATGGTATCGCCTGAGAGCTCGACGCGCACGGGGGCCAACGCATCGGCGGGCCACACGTCGAGCAATCCGCCTCGCACCGCCAAACATCCTGGATCCTCCACGACAGGGCTTCTGAGATAACCGGCTCGCACGAGCGCCGCGGTCACCTGCCCGAGGTCGATCGTGGCGTCGCGCTCGAGCGCGACGGTCGCTGCGGTCAGCGGGGCCGGTGGCACCACGCGCCGCAGCAAGCCAGCGGCGCTGGTCACCAGAAATCGCAACGGCTGCCCGCGAGCGAGCGCCGCCAACGTGCTCAGGCGTTGCATCGCCGCTCGACGATCGGAGTGGACGTGATCGTACGGGGAATGCTCCGACGGCAAGAGCAGCCGAACCGCCTGCGCCGCTGCCGAGGTTTCGAGAAAACCGACGCCGGGATCCTGAATCAGGTAGCGCAGATCTCGAGCCGCAGCTTCTGCGCCCGCCGCGTCTCGAGCGACGTACAAGAGCGGCGTCGCCGAATGCCGAGCTGCGAAGCTGGCGCAGAGTGGAGCTCCAGCGCCGCGGACGCCGCTGACATGAAGAAAACGCCTGGTTTTGGCTGAGTCGCGTCCGGCCGCGAGCGCGACCTGTTTGACGAACGCATCCAGGGTGATCAGGCGCTCTGTGTGTTCCCGAACCTCCAGCATGGGGACTGAGTGCGTCGCTCGGTTCACTCGCTCAGTACAGCACCACAGGCGGCCAAGTAATTCCGAGCACGCAGCGCCCACGGCCCATCGGGCTGCCCCTCGAGGTGCGCTCGGAATTCGCCAGCCGATTCTGCTTGGGCTCCCCGGTGATACAGTAGGACGCCCCGGGCCAGATGTACGGGATAGGTTTGGTCATGTTGGGCCAGGGCGGCGACATAACCCAGCTTACGCCGCAAGTCGCCGTCGCGTTCGGAACCTTCGGTTGTGGGCTGCGATAAGAGAAACCGATAGTAGACTCTCCATTCGTTCAGCGTTGGTGCGTACGGATGAGCCTGCCCGAGGCCCAGGGCCTCCGCCCAAAACACCCGAAACAGAGTCCTTAGCTCCTTGTCATCCGCTGCCCAGGGGCTGGGGCCGAACCAGCCCCGGTGCCGGCCGGCCCTTAAAAGGCTGCCGCCGAGCTGGCGCAGCTCGGAGCCCGGCTCGTCACCCGAGGCGACATCGAGGGCGCCGATGAACAACTCGGTTTGCAGCCCGCGCAGCTCCAGTAGCCGCTCGGTGCCATGCCGCGCGACGGCGACTCGCGCGAGGCGTTGCAGCTGGCTCCCGATCTGCGCCGCTGCGGCGCTGCCCTCAAAAGAGGCCTGCCCGAAGCGCCGGAAGGCTTCCCCGACGGAACGAACCTCGAGCGGCAAACCCGTTCGTCCGCGCTCGCTTCGCTGCTGTTCCAGCCGGATGTAGGTCCGCTGTTCGCCGCGGTCGATGCGGGGCGGAGGGAGCATTTCCGGTTCTACCTGCCGCGGCACCACGAGCAGCGCAGAGAGAGCGGTGGCCAGCACGACTCCCAGCCCCATTTGCCAGCCCTCGAGGTGACGCCGAACCCCGAGTCGAGCGCCGGCCCAGTTCATTCAGCGCTCCCGCGCAGGCGAGGCGGGCAGCAGGCCCAAAGCATAAACGGCCAAAGCACCTGGACAGGACCCCGCGGCCTGTTTATGAGCGAAACGGCCTGACCGTAGAGAAGCATCGTGGCTGAGCAGCGCAAGTACAATCGAGTTCCAGTTCAATTCAGCGTCACCTGTGTACAGGCCGACGGCATTTCCTTCGAGGGGTCGGTCAGGGACATCAGCGTGGGAGGCATGTTCATCGAGTGCGCGGCACCGCCCGTATTCGCCACACAGCTCACGCTGGTGCTGGTGGGTGTGGCGGCGCGAGAGCTGAGGTTGCCTGCCATCGTTCGTTGGTCCGAGACGCACGGGTTCGGAGTGCAATTTGGCTTGCTGGGCGCCTATGCTACCCACGCCCTCGTGGACCTGATGAAAAAAACGGCATCGTGATTGTACCTGAGCATCCCGGGGAGCTACTGGTCGAATTTCTGCCGCGCTACTTTGCGGAATTGGTGCCAACGCTGGATCGAGCGGAGCGCCCCGCGCGAGAGAGTCGAGACGCTAGCCTGCCCAGCGGGAAAGGGTTGTCCCCAGCGCCTGTCGGAGTGGCTGTTCGGGTGGTGGAGGTCGGGGTGTGGACGTTGAGCGTCGTCGCGGCACAGCTGGTGGTAGAGGTGGGGGTTGCTCCCGACGTTGCTCTGCAAGTGAGCATGCACGGTCGTGATTTCGGCAAGCTGGTGGTCGCCCCTCTGAGGGCAGCCGTGCAGGTCGGCTCCGGCGAGCAGGGCTCGCTGCTGACGCGCGCTCGAGCTCCGAGCGGTCTCTGGGCCAGGCTCGGGCGCTGGGATCAAGAAACGGTCGAGCTGCTACGGCGCCAGACGGGCCGCATTCTGGTCCGTGTGGAGGACGCGGGCACATCTCTCCGCGTGGCGCTCACGCCCGGGGTGCAGCCCTACTCTTTGGATGAGGCGGAGTGCTACATCGACTGCCGCCGGGTCGATCTCGAGGAGCTGCAGGCGAAACGGGCCAGCCCGCTCGATCTGTTCTACTCGGGACAAATCAGGATCACCGGTGACGCGCAGATTGCGCTGGCAATGGCCGGGTTGTTTCTATGAGCTCAGGGCTCCGTGTTGGGTAGCGCAGCCCAACGCAGCGACATGCCGAGGCGGGTGGAGATCTTCTGTGTCCGCCCGCTCTTCAGCGATTTGATGTACAGCCCCTGCTCCTTCTGACGCTCGGAGAAGAAGGCGATCAAGCGCCCGTCTGGGCTGCACGCGGGGTACGAGTTTGAACCTTGGCCTTGGGTGAGCCGGCGCATGTTGCCACCGGCTTCATTAGACATCACGAGGTCTTGCCCTTGCCCCACCGAAACAGCGTAAATCAGCAAAATGCCGTCTTCGGTATCGCAAAACGTGGGCGCTGCGGCGGAGAAGCTACCGGGTGAGACGGCTTTCCCGTCGACGAACACTCGATGCCCCACGGTTCGTCCCCCTCCACCAATCCATGCCAGCTTGCCGGATGGGCTGAACACGGGGTGTGTGGCGACTTCGGTGTTCGACACCAGCTGCATCTGACTGCCATCAGCGTTCCCGACAAACACCGAGCTGCCCTGGGGGTTGCCGACCGCGACGGCCAGTTTCTTGCCGTCCGGGCTGAAGCTCGCGCCATAGATCGAGGTCTTGAAAGACAGCTGTGTTTTGAATGGCAGCTTTACGGCGCCAGGGCCGTCGTGTTGGACCAAGGCGAACGGCGAGTAGTTGCGGCTGCGTGAATAGAACAAAGACCCGTTTGGGCCCCATACGGGTGCGACGCTCGTATCATTGGGCGCGGTCAGGGCACGAATGTCGTGGCCGTCGGCGTCGACCGTGTAGATGCTGGGGTTTTTGCCCGATTTGGCCGAGAAGGTGAGGTGGCTGGAAAAGCCACCATTGCGCCCAGTGATGGCGCCGAGCAACGCGTCGGTGATTCGGTGTGCAGTGGCGCGAACCTGGTCCGTCTTGACGACGAGGGTTTTTTGATAAACCGGCTCTTTGCCGTGGCTCAGAAAGTAGCACAGCCCGAAAATCTTGACCGTGCCCGGGCCGTGCGGGCGAGCGGCGACCTTCACGATGACTTCCGCTCCGAGCTTGGTCCAGGCCTTCACATCGACGGGGTCGTCGAAGCCGTACAGGCCCTCGGGAGCCTTCTCGTCGGAGAGGACCTTGAACATGCCGGTCAGCTCGAAATCACGGCGCACCACCCCTCGTACGATCACGTCTTCCAGATCCGGCGAGAGCGACGGCAACACTGCGAGGGGCGTGATGTGCTCCTGGACGTCGCCGGTGATCAAGAGCTCTCCGAGCACACTCTCATCTGGTGGCGGCTCAGAGACGGCTGCCAGCTGCGCGTCGGCGTTTGGGCCGTAGAAGAGCGCTCCCAAAACTCCGCAGGCCTGCCAGAAAAGTCGTCCAAAAGGGAGTCGCACCGGGCTGCGGCGCAGAGGGGCGGGAGCTAGCCGTGCTATTTGCATTTGTCGTTCTTTCCGGCGAACGTGGGGTAAACCACGGGGTCCAGCATGTCGGGGTAGTTGGGTGGCGGCGGCGGGACGGTCTGGCCAATACGGCTGTCCATCGTCCGGCGCACGCGTTCATCGAAACTGGCGTTGCCACTCGGGATCATCGTGTAGCCAATCACCGATTTGTCGGGGCCGATTCGAGCGGTGACGCTGGCGCGCAGGGTCTTTAGTGTCTCGCAAGCGATGTCGGGTGGCGTGAAGCCCTGCCTGAACCACTCGATCAATTTGCGACGATAAAAGTCCATCGCTCGAGCCTTCAGCGGGTCCGTTTCGGTTCCCTCCTCAGCACCGTCCGCCGCGCCTTCTTCAGGGACGTTCGGCGCCTCTTCCTCCTCGTCCTCCACGATCTCGCGACTCACTTCGACTTGTTTGGCGACGGGAGCCTCTGGCGTTGGCAGCTTCTCTTCGACCTTGGCAGGCTTGCTCTCCGGAATGGCGTCGGGAGTCTTCTTGGCGAGCGGCGTGGGCGCGCTCTTCTGTTCGACCCTCTTGACGTCCTGCGGTGGCTTCCACATGTCCGGCAGTTTGTTGGGCCGCGGCTTGCCCCCTTTTTTGAGCAAGGGCAGATCGATCATGGGCTTGACCGCTATGGCCATCTCGCGGAGCGGCGGCTCGGGTCGAGGCACGAACGCGCCGGCGCCGTGCGCCATGACCATCAGGACGACGAACGCTCCTTGGACGAGGGACGCGAGAACGACAGCCCCGAGCACCTGACCCGATGAGAACGCGCGGCCTCTCACTTTTCCTTCTCACCGTCGTCCTTCTCAGCATCGTCCTTCTCAGCATCGTCCTCGTCGGAGCTTTCGTCTGAGCTCCCCTCGGGCTCGACCAGAAGGTTGAGAGAGATGACACCGCTGCGTCGGGCCGCAGCGACCACTTCGGCCACGGTACCGTAGAGCGCGTTTTTGTCGGCCCGAATATACAGCTCGCCCTCTTTTTGGACCCGGGCATTGTCTCTGAACGCTTGAAAGACGCGGCCTGTCACCTCCTCATCCCCGAACATGACCTTGCCCTCCGCAGTCACGGTGACGAGCAGCCGCCCATCTTTGACCGGCGTGTTGGCGGCCTGAACGTTCGGAAGATCAATCTTGAGCCCTGTGGTGAGCAGCGGCGCGGTCACCATGAACACCACGAGCAGCACCAACATCACGTCGACGAGCGGGGTGACGTTGATGTCTCGAAATCCCCTCCTGCCCGAGCGACCCGCGTGCCCCCCCATGTCTAACCTCCGTAGCGGGGTGCTGGGCGCTGGCTGGGCTGGCTGACGGGCGCTGCGCTGCCCCGCCGTTCCGCAGCGTCGGTGGCCAAGATCTCCACCCAGGTCTCGCTCGAGGCTTCCACGCCCGCCAGTAGATCACTGATACGCTGATCGATGTAGTTGTAGCCAATCGTTGCGGGGATTGCCGCGACCAGGCCGACGGCGGTGGCGATCAACGCCTCGCCAATCGCAGGTGCAACGACGGGCAGTGACGCGCTGCCCTCGACACCGATGCGCAGGAATGCGTCCATGATGCCCCAGACGGTGCCGAACAGCCCGACGAACGGCGCCGATGAAGCGATGCTCGACAAGGTGGGCATCAGCACCCCTGCTCGTTGTTGTTCGGCGACGATGGCCCGCTTCGCGACGCTCATCAGAAACTCGGAGGTCAGATTAGAGCGCGGCCGCTTGGCCATTTCGACGACGATGCGGCCCCCGGGGGCACCCTTGTGCTGGATTCCGAGCGCCACCAAAGCGGACGCCTCGGACACATCGGCGGCGTCGCGCTCAAACCGGTCTTGCGCCGACTGCAGCCTGCGGAGCTGCATCGACTTCAGGAACCAGATGAGCCATACGGCAAAGGAAGCGACGATGAGGAGTGCCAGCACCACCAGCACGACCCCCGACGCCTGGCGCACCAGTGTCAGCGGGTCTAGAGCGGGCGCCGCAGCTGGCGTTGGGGGTACCTGAGCCGACATCAGTCAGCCAGAATGACATCGACGCGCCGGTCTTCCGACCAGGTGGCTTCTTCTGTACCTGTGGCATCCATCTCGCCGCGCGACGTCGTTTCGGCCTGCCGATCTGGAAGGCCTTGAGTGGAGAGGTAAGCTTTGACGTTGTCGGCGCGCTTACCGCCGAGCACCATATTGTATTCCGCTTCCCCGCGGGGGTCTGCATGGCCGACCAGGCGCATCGTACGACCGTTGAGCTTGCCCGTCGTGAAGCACTGGACGAGCTTGTTCAGCACAGGCTGATCTCCCGTCTGCACCCGCGCCGAGTCATACGAAAACTTCGCTTCTGCGTCCGTGATCCCGCACGCCAGCATGATCTCGTCTGAGACATTGATCGTGCTTTGGCGCGGGTCATCACCGGGCTTCTCGAGCGGCGGCTCGGGCGGTGGTGGCTCCGGTGGCGCCTCCATCACGGGCAACGGGGCCACCGGCGGTGGTTTGGGATCGGAACCACACGCCAGGGCGACCAATGCCCCGAGCACGTAGAAGCTACGCTGAACTGCCATCTCCAGAATCCTCCTAAACATCTTCAAAAAAATAGTGCCTTCGAAAAGGAAGACATTGAATAGAGACGACATTGAACAAAGACAACATTGTCGTCCTCTGTTCGGTGCTTCGTCAAAGAATCCGCTCGTGGGGTGGGGGCTGGTACGAAGTACCGGCGTTTCCCCGCAAAAACTCGGAAAATCATGGGCTTGTAGCTGGCGAACCGTGCCTGGCTCGCGGGTTTATAGTACCAAAGCCACAGGCCCGGCAAGCACAGGACAATCTAACCTACCAGTACCCGTGCCACCCAGGATTCTCCCCTGAGCACCCGAAGCAATCTGGCAGGGCGCGCGGAGCCCCAGCTCGAAGCAGGAGAAAGCGATGGCCCCGGGCGCAGTGCCAGGGGTGCGCCCCTAGGGATGCGCTTACGGAGCCAACTGGCTGAGCAGTTGCCGGCTCAGCTCGTAGTAGGCGGAGCGGTCGTAGGGCTGATTGAGGATATGATAGTCCTTGTGGCTCAGCCCGACGCAGCCGAAACAGTAGTTGCACTCGGCCATGCCGGAGCAACGGACGAGGTAGGAGCACCCGATCGAGCTCTGCGTGTCCGTGCAGTGATGGCAGCAGATCAGGCCCCGCGATGCCTGGCAATGTGACGAGTCCGTGCATTGTTGGCACTCGACACAATAATGACAACGGATGAGGTGCTCGGAGTGTCGGCAGAATGTGCACAACGTACACCCGCGGCACTGCTGGCACTGGATGCACCGGTCGCTCTGCGTTCCAGACTCGTGGCTCCGTAAGAGCTCCCCGTATCGGACTTCAAACTCCCGTGCGCTCAGCCCTGCTATCGACATGACATTGCTATCGACACATTGCTATCGACATCACCGGCAGTCCGCGTGTCTTACGCGCCGTGGTGCACACGCATCGAGCGGCGCAGCGCTCCAGCGGCGTCGCGCGTGATAGGATCTTCTGCTGATTGCTCCAGACGGCGCAGGCGTTGATCGAGCACAGGCCGTTTGATGGGAGCTTCTTTCTGCAATAGCTCCGCCATGATGAAGACCGCATCCCGAGCCTTCTGCTCGTTCTCATGCTCCAGCAATTGAATTTGCACTTCCTGCTGCTTGGGCGCCACGAACTTGCACTCCCACAGATCGTCGGCGGCGCGTGAGATGGCGCCTCGCCCTTGGCTGCGCACCAATCGATCCAGAAGCTGCTGCTCGCGATTACCCGGGCTTAGTGCGTGCTCTGCCAACTTGACGATTCTCACCGCGCGCCGCCGCGCGACTTCCCCCCGCGGGGCTTCCGAGGGTGAGGTGTCTTCGCCTTCCGCTGCAACGCCGCTACGAGCGCCATTGTCGCTACTGAGGTGGATCGTGCTACCGTTGGTTGCCGCATGGCCGTTGGCCGCTGCGTGACCCTGGGTGTCAGCGTTGCTGCCCGTGTGGCCATTTGCCGCGTGACCACCGAACATGCCCGATTGCTTGGGCTGCGCCGAAGCCACCACCATGTGGAAACCCGTCTTGAGCAGCGGCGAATCAGGGCGTCGGGCGGCGATCAACACGGGCTCGACCACCACCTTGCTCCGTGGCGCTTTCGACTTGCGCCGTTGCCGACGCCTGCTGCTGGTTTTCTCTCGTTGTCCTTCCATACGTATTTCCTCCGACGACGCGCGTCGAACTATGTGATTCCTGCGGCTCGTTACAACCGCGATTCTGTGACCCGAGCCGCCGCTCCCTTGAAGCGGTCGCCCGGTAACTTGAGATTTATTAGCGAAAGCCGATTCTCGTCCCCCATGCAGCACCCCGATCGGCATCGGGCTTGTCACGCGCAGAGCCTGGCAATGAGCGATCCATAGGACAACCCGTTCTGGGAAAACGAGCTCTGGGGACGAGCTCTGGCTGAGCCGGCGCACCTACGCCGGAATGGCTGTTCCTAAACAAACTAACCGAAGGCACGTTGGTTACCTTGATATCGCGGTGGTTTGGCTCCGCCCTTCACGCATGCGTCGAGCACCGTCAGGCATCGTCCAGCACCCTTGCTCGAGCCGTGACTCAGGCGTCGAGCACTTCTGCCCGAGCTGCGACTCAAAAGCTGCGATTCGAAACTCTGACTCGACACGGCTCTGATTCAAACTGGATTCAACCGACTCTGACTCAGGCATTCTGATCCAGCTAATCCAGGTATTTCTATCCTGAAACTGCTTCTCATGATTGCCTCTGAGAGATGCCGCGACCCAAACACTGATCCAACACAGCGAACATTCTGATCTAACACAGTGATCTAACACAGCGATCTAACACGCGATCCAACCCCGGATCCGAACCCGATGGCAGCAGAAGCGCTGCTCAATGCCGCCCGAAGGCCCTTCACACCGTCTTGACTAGGAACGCTTGGTTACGAATCCGGCGACCAGAAAACGAGTACGTGTGCTGAGCCGGGGTACGCTGCCGTGAAACGGCCACCGGGCACACGCCCAACACGAACGGCTCAGATGGGAGCAAGCCCTTAGAGGAACGGGCTCCTAGTACAGCGTCCGAGGATATGGGCTCCTGGAAAAAGCCTCCCAGGATTAGCTCCCTAAGATGGCTTCCTAGGATGGCTTCCTAGGATGGTAGGCGTACCTCACAAATCTAAGCGCGCCCAGCCCTCACAATAGATAGCACACCGTTTTCTAGGATGCTGAATAAAAATGTCTACGGCCTTCCGCTTTTTGCGGCATGGGGGCAAACGCTCTTTTTCGTGCATCTTGGAAGCTGTGTCACGAGCGAAGTTGATGGTTAGGTGCGATCTCTCCTTCCGTGCGCGGGGCGTGTCGGGTCGTGGGCACTGGGCGCACGCGTAACGGGGCGCGGCGGGTCCGTCGAGTTGTTGCACGCAGCGCGAGTCGAAATGATTGGCTGGCGCCGCGCCGCGGCAACCACCCCGGCGCTCGGGACACGCCGGCGGTGGTCGCCCGCCAACCGAGCGTCCAATATTCGACGTACGAGGGCCACTTTCGGGCCAGGGCGGGGTGACCATGGCGTGCCACCGAGTAGAATGAACGAAAGACGCGCCCTCGGCGGAGCCGGGTAAAACCGCGTGTCCAGCACTTGGGACCGAAACACCTCGGAACGGCAGCATGGCAGATTACGGCGCTAGCGTTTGGCTGGATGGCAAGATAGCCGATAGGCAATCGGCGGCCTACGTCCCCTTGCTGACCCACACGCTTCACTACGGCGTGGGAGCGTTCGAGGGGATTCGCGCCTACCAGCGCGAAGGGGGTGAAACGACGATTTTTCGGCTCGCGGATCACATTCAGCGTCTTTTTGACTCGTGTCGGTTGGTGATGATTGAGCCCACGGTTAGCCCAGCGGAGGTGAGCCAGGGCTGCGTAGATCTGCTCAGAAAAAACCAGCTCACCGCTGGCTATCTGCGCCCGATCGTCCTGTTGGGCGAAGGCGCCATGGGATTATTTCCGCAAGGCAACCCCGTTCACACCTTCATTGCGGCGTGGTCGTGGGGCACCTATTTGGGGCAGGACGCGCTCGAGCGTGGCATTCGTTGTAAGGTGTCGTCCTATGCGCGGCCCCATCTCAATGTAGGCTTTTCTCGGGGCAAGCTGACGGGGCAGTACATCGTCTCCGTGATGGCCAAGCGCGAGGTGAAAATCGCTGGTTATGACGAGGCCATCTTGCTGGACCTGAATGGCATGGTCGCCGAAGGCTCGGGTGAAAACGTCTTCATCGTCAAGGATGGGCGTTTGATCACGCCGCCGCTCAGCTCGTCGATTCTCCCCGGAATCACCCGTGACACCGTGCTCACGCTGGCGCGCGAAGAGGGTATCGGCGTCTTGGAGCAGAGCTTTCCACGAGACGCGCTGCTTTTGGCCGACGAGGCTTTTCTGACGGGGACCGCAGCGGAGGTCACCCCGGTGCGCGAGGTGGATGACCGAAAAATCGGTGACGGGCAAGTGGGCCCGGTGACGCGGGTTCTGCAGGAGCGCTACTTCGCGCTCGTGCGAGGGACGCGGCGGGATCACCCCGAATGGCTGACCGTGGTCTGAGGCTGCGGGGTCGGTCGAGGCCCGCGTCAGGTCCGCGCCGAGAGGCAGATTGGACCTGCTTCTGCTTCTGCCTGTGCCTGTGCCTGTGCTTGTGCTTGTGCCTGGGAGGGTGGGTGCTCGGGTGTACGGCTTCGGGTACGCTGCGACCCAGCCGTCCACTGGCCGCCGGGGCGGCGGCAACGGCGCCGCCGAGAGCGTTTGCTTCGGGTTTGGGCAGTGTCGAAGCGCTGGGGCAGGGGCTCGAGTTTCCCCTGCCTGACCGTGAGGGCTGGCGCCAGGATAGCGCTGAGACACGCAGCTGGGTTGCTCAGCATGCTGCGACCGGATCCCGCTTGGTCGTGCGTGCCTGGCAACATGACAGCATCGCGCGAGCCGCGGACTGCGAGCAGCAGGCCAGAATGTGGCGGCCAGATTTACCCGACCTCGCGCCGTCAGATGTGCTTTTGGCGCGCGAGCGGACCATCGGGGGTATCTACCGGAGCCAAATCACGCTCGGGGTGCAAGCGGACGCAGCTGGGGCAGGGGTGGTGAGGGGGCACGCGCTGGCGTTTGGGAGCGACGCGCGTAGCTGTCTGATGCTGGTATTTTCGACCGTTGCATCGGGGCCTGACGGCCCGCGCGAAGTGGCCGAACGCTTGGGTATCGTCGACCAGGCAGTGTTCGGCCGTGTGCGTCGGCTCGGCATCCATGACCGCGTGGTCGTGCCGCGCATGTGAAGTTGGCCTGCCTCGGCTCACTCGTAACCGAGGGTGAGCTGCTTGAGCTTCTCTCGATTGCGTTTTGCCTGAGCTCCCACCGCCACCACGTTGAGGCCAATGGGCTTGAACAGGTCTTGTGCCGCCTGAATGACTTGCTCGCGCGTGACTCGAGCCAGCTGGTCCCGCCGCTCTGCAGGGTGTTGCCCCGTCAGTGCCAGCTCCGACATTGCGAAGTGGGCCGCCACCTCCTCCGGATCGTCGAGCATCATCTGGAGCTGCCAATGATGGCGCCGCTTGGCCTTGTCGAGCTCCTCGAGCGTGGGCCCCTCATCGCGCAGACGATTGACCACCGCGAACAGCTCTTCGAGCACGTCGGCGGCGCGCTCGTTGGCGCTGTTGGCAGAGAGGTCGACTAGGCCCACGTCTTCGTAGGCTTCGTAACAGGCCGCAACGTCATAACACAGGCCGCGACGGTCGCAGATGTGCTCGTAGAGCCGGGTCGATAGCCCATCGTCGAGCACCCTCACGAGGAGCTGCGTCGCGGGCTCTCGCGCATCCACAAAACTGGGCGCGCGAAAGCCGACCCTGAGGCAGGTCTGGCTGGCACCATGTGCCACAAACTTGAAGGCGGGGGCGAGCTGGGCACTCGGCGCACTGACCGTCGAGCGTGTGCCGGGCAGCAACGCGCCGAACAGCTGTTCCAGCTCACGCAGAATCGCCTCGGGGTCGAATGGCCCCACGGCGACCAGCGTCGTGCTGTTGCCCACGTAGAAGGCCTCGTGGTGGCGGCGCAGCCGCTCGGGATCAAAGTCGCGCACCTGCTCCGGTGACCCCGTAATGGGCAAACCCAGTGGGTGCGACGGAAACGCCACGGACCCGAGCAGATCATCGGCGTCGATCAAGTTGCCCGCCTCGTCCAGGGTCTCCAGGATTTCCTCGTGCACGATGCCACGCTCTATTTCGATGCCGCTCATGATGGGCTGTTGATAGACGTCGCTGACGAGCGGCAAGACGTCGACAAAGCGCTCCGGCGGCATGGCGATTTGCATGGAGCCGAAGTCCTTCGCGGTTGCAGCCAGCAGCGTGCCGCCCAGGTTCTCGAACGCCAGCGCTTGCTCGTGGGCGGTGGGGAAGCGCGGTGTGCCGCGGTAGAGCATGTGCTCGAGAAAGTGGCTGATGCCGTTTTCTAGAGGGCGCTCGAAACGAGACCCAATGCGAATCTGCGCTTCCAGGACCGAGCGGTGTACATGCGGCATCGCCACCGCCAGCAGGCGTAGGCCGTTGGAGAGCACGCGACGAATTGGTTTGAGTTCAGATAGCTGCAAGGAGGTTTCCTGGTCAGAGGCCTGGCGAGGAGAGCCGAGGTATCGATTGAAATGCGGGTTCCACGCACGCGCGTGGTTCCGATCCCCAGTTGCCGGGAGGGTCTGGCGCAGACCCTCCCCCCGGTCCTAGGGACCGGGTCCCCCCACCCAACAACGCCCGCAGCCCTGCGGGCGCTGCGCGCGGGGCCCCAGCCCCGCTTGCGTCAAGTCTAAGCCAATTTTGCTTCATTCGTCGTTGCGCCGCTTGTGGCGGGTCGCGATGTGTGGCGGGTCACGAGTCGTCCGCGGCTTTGTCCTTCTCTTCGAGGTATCGCTCGTTGATGACGATCTCGCCCGCTTGCGCATTGCGCAGCCGGGCGATGAGGGCTGCCAGCGCGTCGAAGCCCGCTTTAGCTTTCAGCTCGCGCATGAATTCGACTTTTTCTTTCTCGAAATCTTCGCGCTTGGCGGGCTCCAGCTCTTTGAGTTGCAGCACGGCCAGGCCAGTGTCTGTCTCGATGGGCTCCGGGTAAACGTCGCCCACTGCCTTCAGCGTGAAGGCGAGCTGTTTTGCCGCCGTGTCGGCGGTTGCGTTTGGAATTGGATTTGCAATACCGCCGCGGGAGAAGCTCGGGCTCACGTCGATTTGGGGGCGCTCTCGAGACTCGAGCGCGGCGGCCTCGAGCTCACCTGGCTTGGCACCCTGACCTGCTACCGCGATGCCCTCGAGCGCGTTCGTGGTCAGCGCGTCCAAGGCGTCTTGCATGCTCGCGCCACCGAGAGTGGCCTTTTCGAGCGCTTCGGCAAACTCCCGGGTGAGCCGATCCGCCTCGGCGCGCACCGCTAGCGGGCGAGCCGCCCAGAGTCGATTCATGTTGACGAGCTCGTCTTTCGCGACGCGCTGCTCTAGCCTGAGCAAGTAAAAGCCGCGGGGCACCGCCACGAGCTTTGTGAGCGAGCCTGGGCTGACGCCCTTGACCGCGCTCAGGAGCTCGATGTTTTCCTCGGCTTCGGTGGAGACGGGAGCTTCGGTGGAGACGGCAATACAGCCGCGTTTGCCGCCATGGCTCGCACTGGGGGCGGCGCTGTGCACGCGTGCCAAGGTCGCAAACGTCGCGCCATCACCGCGCGCCGCTTGGGCTGCCACGCGTTCGGCGCGAGCCCGGGTCTCGGCTTCGTCCTGTGCGTCCGCAGCGGGAGGAAACGCGAAGAAGATCTCGCTGACCAGCGCGCAGCCGTCGAAATATCCGGTCTGCGTTGCAGTGGCCGCGGCGTCGACTTCGGGCGCGTGCTCGGACGCGTACGCTAGGACCTGGCTATCCGACGGTGCGGTAAGGAAGCGCGCGAACCAGCTCGACGAGAGCTGAGCGACGCGCACCGTAGCCTTGGTGTTGCCATGCTCGAATTGGGCGAAGGCCTCGGCTTCGGAGATGTGCACGCCGACTTTGGCCAGATCTCGCGTTCGGCTGGCGATGAGCTCGTGGGTTTGATGCGCCTTGAAGTCCTTGCTGCTCATGCGCGCGTAGTTGCGCACCACGCGTTGGTAGATTTCGAAGTTGAACGCATCGGTCTCTGGGTGACGAACGTTCACATAGGTCAGCATGGGCAATTGCCCATCCCGCTCGGCCGGCAGCGAAAAATGAAAGCGCCCGAGCGCGAGCTCTGCATCTACTTTTTCTTCGCTGATGGAGATGCCGAGGCGCTCTGCCTCCCTCACCAGCAGCTCCCGTTCGACCAGACCGTCGAGGAGCATCTTGCGGACCTGCAGCCGCCGGAGCTCTTTGGGGGTCAAGTCCGGGCGGACCGCGAGCTGAAACGCCGCGGTGAAATCTCGCGGGGGCACGCAGCGCTCACCGACGGAGACCACGCATTCCGTTTCGAAGCTCGACGACGGGCCTCGAGAATCGAGCGCGAAGGCCGCGATGATCATGATGATGACCCCGCCCATCATGAATTGGATGAGACCGCCTTTGCGGAAGCTGTTGAGCATTGCTTCTCGAGCTACTTCCTGGGTGATATTAGCGAAAGATTGCCGGACGGGCCCGCCCCGGGCAGGAGCCGCTGATAGCACGCCGGTTCGGGCGGTCCAAGACTGGGTGGTTTCGACGGGGCGCGCGCCCGCCCCTTCCTTCCCCGGGCTACGGGCCGAGTCGTTTGCTTGCAACAGCCTTGCTGGTCAGGCGTCGAGTGGCCCAACATCGGCACGGAATGGGCGCCGCCGAGCTCTTGGGACATGATGGCCCGTTTGCGGATGCGATGCCGGGGCATGAAGCCCGGCCGGGCCAGCTCGAGATGGTCGCTGCCGTGGAGCGCTGCCTGGCGAACGAGGGCATTGCCATGATCGAGGCCGGCACTGGCACGGGCAAGACGCTGGGCTACCTGGTGCCGGTGCTGCTGAATGCGCGGCGCAAGAAAGTGGTGATCAGCACCGCGACTCGCGCCCTACAAGATCAGATTTTCCACAAGGACTTGCCGCTCGTCGACCGGGTGCTGGGGCTCGGTACCCAGGTGGCAATGATGAAGGGCTTGCCGAATTACGTTTGCCGTCGACGCTATCAAGAGTTTAGAGCTAGCCCAGAGTCACACAAGCCCGAGTGGTCGCGGTCGCTGCCGCTGGTCGATGCATGGCTCGACGAGAGCACCACGGGTGCCATCGGAGAGCTCGACTCGCTCGGCGAGGATGATCCCATCTGGTCGCGCATTTCTGCGTCGAGCGAGCGCAGGGTTGGGGTCGGCTGCCGTTATTACGAGAGCTGCTACATCACGGCCATGAAGAGAGAGGCCGCAGCGGCGCAGGTGGTGGTCGTCAATCACCACCTGTTCTTCGCGGATCTCGCTTTACGTGGAGCGCATCCCGGCAGCGTGATCCCCGACTACGATGCAGTCATCTTCGATGAGGCTCATCAGCTCGAGGAGGTGGCCACGGAGCACTTCGGCTCGAGCGTCTCGAGCGCTCGGGTGGCTCGCCTGTGTAGTGACGCTCGGCCGTTGCTCGAGCGAGAGCTCGGGGCGGCAGCCGCTGACCATGTTCGGCGCATCCAGGAGCTGTGCGAGGCATTTTTCGATGCGCTGGCGCGTGCAGTGCCAGCGTCCGAAGGCCGGGCGCCGCTCTTGTTGGAGACCTGGGCTGGCGAGGTGGAGAACAGCTGGTTTGCGCTCGACACGGCGCTGGAAGGCTTGGGCGGTCGCATTCACGCCATTACCGATGCTCGCGAGCCGGTAGCGGGTCTGCACGCGTCCGCGGACGGACCCGCGAGCACGAGTGACGGGCTCAAGTCAGTGGCTCGCCGCGCCAGCGCCTTGCGTGACGATTTGGCCGGCATCGCCCGCGGCGCACCGGGATCCGTGGTTTGGTTCGAGTCCGGAGGTCGGTCGCGCAAGGTGAGCGCTTCGCCGGTCGAGCTGGCCGCCATTTTTCAGAGCCGCCTGTTCGATGTCGTGCCGGCGATTGTGCTCACGTCCGCGACGCTTTCGAGCGGCGCGCCGGATGTCGCGGCGGCCGTGCCGAGCCCGCATGGCGAGCCGGATTCCGAGCTCGGGCTGACGGACGAGGCCGAAATCTCAACTTCGGGTCCGTTTCGGTTTCATCGTCAGCGGCTCGGCCTCGACGCTGCTGCCTACCGTGTGGACGAATTGCAGGTCCCGTCTCCATTTCGGTTCGAGGAGCAAGCGCTATTATACCTGCCCGACGACCTTCCCTCTCCGGAGGAGCCCCGCTTCACGGCCGCCGCTGCCGCGCGTTCTGCGGAGCTGATCGAGCTGGCCGATGGCGGGGCGTTCGTGCTCACCACCTCTCTACGTGCGATGCACGGCCTGCATCGCGCGCTCGCGGGGTGCTTGGGAACAAGGCTGTTGCTGGTGCAGGGGCAGGCGCCCAAGGCGGCGTTGCTCGAGCGCTTCCGTTCGGCTGGGAACGCGGTGCTGGTGGCGACCTCGAGCTTCTGGCAAGGCGTCGATATCCCGGGGGCCGCCCTGCGGTTGGTCGTGCTGGAGAAGGCGCCCTTTCCCGTACCCAGCGATCCGATTGTCCAGGCCCGCTCTAAAGCCCTCACGGAAAACGGGCAGTCGGCGTTCACGCGCCTGCATTTACCGTTGGCGCAGCTGGCGTTGAAGCAGGGCTTTGGGCGGCTGATTCGCAGCCAGACTGACTACGGAGTGGTCGCATTACTGGACCGGCGCGTGCACCGTCGCGGCTACGGAAAGCGCTTGCTCGAGGGACTACCCCCGGCGAAAAGGGTGACGGAGTTGCGCGACGTAGCGGCGTTTTGGGCTTGCCGGCGGGGAGAGGCACTGTGACTGCGGTCGCGAGCGCGCCTCGGACGGCCGCCGTGAGGGCCGCGCCGGAGCCCCCCTTCGTCGACCTCTTGGGCGGCCCGCATCGGCTGCGAATCAATACGGCGGGCTTGCGTCACTGTCTGACCTTTGCCTTCAGCGCGGGCGGTAGCCAAGCGGATTTGGCGCGAGCCACCGGGGAGGCCAAATTCGGTCCGTCGCTGTGGAGCGCGGAGTGTTTCGGTGAAGATCTGTTCTTGGGACCTTTGATCGAGCGCTGCTTGTGGCGTGGGCGCGGTGCGCCGCGCTCATCGGCGAGCGCCGGAGTGCGTCGCTACCTGGTGGGTGTGTTGAGCACCCCCCCTTACGGACCCGATGCGCTCGAAATCGTGAAATTTCGTCAAGCCATCAGCGACGAGCTGGCCACTGATGTGGGTCTCAGAGACCATGCGGCGGGCCTGGTCCAGCGCATCGAAGCGATGTTCGAGCTGCTCGAAGCCGGGGGTGTGGGCATACGCCTCGACCCTACGCGACGTGGGCTCGACATCCTGGCCGCGGCGAAGCTCGCGGTGGATGGTGGTGCCGCGTTTGTTTCGGCGGCCTCCGGCTTGCGACGCATCGCAGAATGGTCGCAGCGCGTGCAGGCGGGGGCGGGCTACCGTCAGCTCAGCGACATCTTGGATTACGACGGGCGCCTCGCGACGGTGCACGTCGACGTCAGGCTCGGGCGCCAAGGGGACGTGCGGAGCATGGATGTCGTCCGCATCGCAGAGAACGTGGAAAACCCCTTTCACCTGTCGCCGTGGCGCCGCCTGTGGGGCCGCATTTCACTTTTCCTGCGCGGCTACCGCTTGCGTAAGGAAGAGATTTTCGCGCGGCTCGTGCACGACACTTTCGATGGCATCATGGAAGTGTTCGCCGCCCTGCTGCAGCTGCTCGGCGACCTCGAGTTTTATCGGCTCGGTGCCTCGCTCGCGAGCTTCGCTTCGGAGCGGGGTCTAGAGGTATGCCTGCCCGAATTTGGCGGCTCCGTCCGCAACTTGTCGGGGCTGTTCAATCCGTTCCTGCTGCTCGAGGAGAGCCCTCCGAAGCCATGTGATGTGTCTACCGGAGCAGGGGCCATCGTCGTCATTACCGGTCCGAACTCGGGCGGCAAGACGCGCCTGCTTCAGGCGCTCGGTATCAGCCAAGTGTTGGGCCAGGCCGGTTTGTTCGTTCCGGCTCGGGCAGCGCGTTTGCCTTGGCAGGACGGGTTGTTTGCGTCGTTGTCCGTGGTGCCCGAGGTCGATCAGCGCGAAGGTCGGCTCGGGACTGAGCTGCTCCGGATCCGGCGCATGTTCGAGAAGTTGGAGGTAGGTTCGCTGGTGCTCGTGGACGAGCTGTGCTCGGGCACGAACCCCGCTGAAGCAGAAGAGTTGTTTCGAATGGTGCTCGAGTTGCTGTCCGAGCTGTCGGCGCAAGCCTTCGTCACGACCCATTTTCTCGAGTTCGCCGCCCGCCTCGAGCAGACGCGCCCTCTGCCTGGCCTGGAGTTCTTGTGTGTCGCGCTCGATCCTGACAAGCGCCCCACGTACCGTTTTGAACCGGGTGTTGCTGCGAGCGCGCTTGCCCAACAGACAGCCCAGCGCTTGGGCGTGACGCAAAACGAGCTTGCCATTTTCGTCCAGGCCGCCCGAGACCGAAAGCGCGAGCGCATGCTCGCCGCGAGTCAGACCTAAGCTGGGTGCGGCGCCTACCGGGCAAGCGTCGGCCTCATTCTCTACGCTCTGCGACGCTCGCGCAGCCACGTCCCGGGGAACGAGGCTGCGGAGCGCGTGCGGCTGATATTCAGGAGACAGGCTCCGCGGGAGCCTAGCGTTTGCCCCTCTTCTTGGCCTTTTTGCCGGCGGCCTTCTTGGCGACCTTCTTGCTGGGGGCTTTCTTGGCGGCCTTTTTGCCTGCCTTTTTGCCGGCGGCCTTCTTGGCAGCCTTCTTGCTGGGGGCTTTCTTGGCGGCCTTTTTGCCTG
>JANOIG010000075.1:0-59086 GCA_031407405.1 Deltaproteobacteria bacterium | reverse complement strand
CAAGTGCTCGAGAATGTGCTGCTCGATCACGGCTGGCGTGAGCTGAGCTGCGATGAGGGCCGCGGGCAGGTGTACGCCCGTTCTGCGCCCCAGCGCGCTTCGCAGCTCGACCGCCATCAAGGAATCCATGCCCAGCTCGCTCAGCGGTTTATCCGGAGTGACGAGGCTCGCGCTCGCTAGAGACAGTACACGAGCTATTTCACCTCGCACCGTGGCCGTTACGGCGTCGGCGCGTTGCTCCAGCGGTAGGCGCGAGAGCTCGCTGGGCGAGGGGTGTTGCGGTTGCTGCGCGGGGCCCAGCGCTTTGACCAGCGAGCGCCAAACCGGTGGAATGAAACCACCAAAGCTCTTCATGAGCGCTGCAACGTCGAGTGGCGCGACGACCAGCGCCGCTTCGGCTCGCGTGCGCGCCACCTCGAACAGCGCGATGCCTCGCTCGGGCGTGATCACTCCGATGCCTCGGCGCTCGAACTGGGCCTCGAGCCCCGCCGCCAACCCGCGCTCCGACCATGGCCCCCAGGCGATGCTGAGCGCCCGCAAGCCTTGTTTGCGGCGCTGCGCGGCGAGCGCGTCGAGGAAGGCATTGGCTGAGGCGTAGCCACCCTGTCCGGCCGAACCGAGGGTGCCCGCCAGGGACGAAAACAGGATGAACTCGTCGAGATCGGCACTCTCCGTCAACTGGTGCAGGTTTGAAGCGCCCGCCACCTTGGGGCGGAGCACGTGCTCGAATCGCTCAGGCGTCTGTTCGAGCAGCAAGCCATCGTCCACTACACCTGCCGCGTGAATCACGACTCGCAGCGGAAATTCTGGCGGCACGGCCCCGAGCACCTGCGCCAGGGCGTCGCGATCCGCCACGTCCACCGCGGCGATCGTCACGCGTGCGCCCAACGCTTCGAGACTTGCGCGCGCCGCTTCGGCGTCGGGTGCGGCGGCTCCGCGGCGGCTCGTGAGTAACAGATGTGGCGCGCCCCGCCTCGCGAGCTCCCGTGCCAGCTGCAAGCCGAGCGCGCCCAACCCACCCGTGACCAGAACTGTCCCCGGACGCCGCAGGCCAGGAAGGACCACGTTGGCTGGGGTTGAGGCGAGGCGGACCAGCCGGGCCACGTAACGCTGCCCGGCGCGCCACGCGACTTGGCTCTCAGCATCGAGAGCGCCCCGCTCAGTCAACAACGTGTCCGCGATGCGTCCGGACCGGTCGAGGTCAATCAAGGTGCACTGGAGCTCCGGTTGCTCTTGCGCCAGCGTGCGGCCAAGCCCCCACACCGCGGCACCGGCGGGCGCGATGTCGTCCTCTGCCGTCGCGGCCACGGCCGCTCGTGTGACCCACCACAAGCGGCCTTTGAAACCGTTTGCGACCAGCGTTTGCACGAGCAATAGCCCATCCGTTGCGGCGCGGATGGCAGCTTCAGCGTCGCTGGCTGCGCTCCAGACGCAAACGACGTGCTCTACTGCGCTGGCTCGGGTGACGTCCGCGAGTCTCACTGACTCACAGCTCGCGCCAAGCTCCCGCAACTCCGCCACTAGGCGGTGGGCAGGTCTGGCATCGTCCAGCGAGACCACGAGCCAGCGCCCCGTCGGTACGCCTGGAGTCGGCACCGGCGCGGCTTGCCACTCGAGCTTGAACCAAAGGTCCGCGCCCGCGCTCGCCCCGGAAAGGTTCCGGTTCGCGGCGCTGAAGCTAGCCTCAGCGTAGGCAAAAGGCTCGACCCAGTAACTCTGCCGCTGCCAGGGATAGGTGGGCAGCTCCACCCGGCGGCTGCCCCTTGGGAACACACCCTCCCAGTCGGGCGAGCCCTGCTGCGTCACCCAACCCCCGAGCGCTTCGAGCACCGTCTCAGGCTCGTGGCGGCCAGCGCGTAGCGAGGGCAAGAGCACGACTGAGGCGTCGAGGCAGGCGGGCACGAGCCCGAGCAAGGTAGCGGTCGGTCCGATTTCGACGAAGGTGCCTACCCCGGCCTGAGCGGCTGCTTGCAACCCTTCCGCGAAGCGCACCGCCTGCCGCACGTGGCGCACCCAATACTCTGCATGTGCCAGCTCGCTGTCGGCCACCCTCCCGCTCAGGTTCGAGATGATCGGCAGCCGCGGGCTGGCAAAGCTGACGGAGTCGGCCACCCTTCGAAACTCGTCGAGCATCGGGTCCATCAGCGGCGAATGGAACGCATGCGACACCGAGAGGCGCTTCGTCCGCACGCCCTGCTGCGCGAAGCGCTCGGCGATGGCCGTGACCTGGGCCAGCTCGCCCGAGATGACGGTCGACAGGGGACCGTTGATCGCGGCGAGCGACACGTGGGCTGCGTGCTCGGCGACCGCTGCGGCGACGTCGGCTTCGGCAGCGGCGATGGACAGCATGGCTCCGCCCGCAGGCAGTGCTTGCATCAAGCGCCCTCGGGCGCACACCAGACGCGCGGCATCAGGCAAGCTAAAGACTCCCGCTACGCACGCCGCTGTCAGCTCTCCGATCGAGTGCCCCAGCAGCAGGTCGGGCTCTATTCCCCAGGAACGCCACAAGGCGGCGAGCGACCAGCCGAGAGCGAACAGCGCTGGTTGAGTGTATCCGGTTTGATCGAGCAGAGCCGCGTTGGCTGTGCCTGCCGTGGCCCACATCACCTGGTCGAGCGGGAGCTCGAGGAACGGGTTCAGCACCTCAAAGGCTGCGCCCAGAGCGTCGCGAAACGCCGGCCACTCGGCGAACAAGCCTTGCCCCATGCCCAACCGCTGAGCCCCTTGGCCAGTGAACAACCAGGCCGACTTGCCGCGTTGCCCGTGGGCTTGCACACGCGCTCCGCCCGCCGGCGTGCCGCCGGTTTTCACTAGCTCGAGCGCTGAGCTCAACGCCTCTCGAGTGGGCACTACAAGCGCCAGTTTTTGTTCCAGGCTCGCTCGCGTCGTGGCCAAACTGTAAGCCAGGTCGCCCAGCTCCGACTCGGGCTTGACGTGCAGCTGCTCGAGCAAGCGCGCGGCAGTTTCATTCAACGCCTCCGGAGTTCGCGCGGACAGTACCACCAGCTCCCGCGTTCGACGCGGAAGCGCGGGCTGCTTGGGTCGGGCCGGCGCTTCCTCCAAGATCGCATGGGCGTTCGTGCCGCTCAGGCCAAATGAGCTCAAGCCGGCATAGCGCGGGGCATGGCCCGTCCAGTCCATGCGCTCGGTCACGACGTGCAGCGGCAGTCGATCCCAAGGGATTCTGGGGTTGGGTGTTCGAAAGTGGAGGTGAGGGGGGAGCTCTCGCTTCGAAAGGCATAGGGCCAGCTTGATCAAGCCGGCAACCCCGGCTGCCCCTTCGAGATGCCCGAAGTTGGTCTTGATGGAGCCGAGATGTAGCGGCATCCCCAGCGGGCGGTCCTGCCCATACACGCGGCTGAGCGCCAACACTTCGATCGGGTCACCGAGCAGAGTACCGGTACCGTGCGCCTCGACATAGCTGACGGCCGCCGGCTGGAGGCCGGCATTGGCGAGTGCCGCACGGATGACCGCTTCTTGCGCCAACCCATTGGGCGCGGTCAGGCCGTTGCTGCGCCCGTCATGGTTGCTGGCCACCCCGCGAATGACGGCGTGGATGCGGTCGGCATTGGCCAGCGCGTCGTCGAGGCGTTTGAGCACGACCAAGCCGCAACCTTCGCCACGTGCATAACCGTCTGCGGAAGCATCGAACGTCTTACACCGGCCGTCGGGTGCGAGCGCCCGGAGCCTGCACAACGCAACCATGGCCTCGGGTGCGGACATCAAGTTGACCCCACCGACCAGCGCTAGATCCGATTCTCCCAAGCGCAGGCTCTGGCACGCCTGATGGAGCGCTACGAGCGAAGACGAGCAGGAGGTGTCGAGTTGCACCGCCGGGCCCTGCAAGTCCAGAACGTAGGCGATTCGGCCCGCGGCGACGCTGCGCGTGTTGCCGAGCGCATTATACGGGTCAATGCGGCTGAGATCACCGGACGCGATGCTGCGCCGGGCGTAATCGTCCAGGCACAGGCCGACCCAGACGCCGGTGGCGCTGCGTTGCAGCCGATCGGGGCGAATACCCGCGTCTTCCAGCGCCTCCCACGCGACTTCGAGCAGCAGCCGTTGCTGCGGATCCATGCCCTGCGCCTCACGCGGCGAGATGCCGAAGAAGCCGGGCTCGAAGCCATCGATGCGCTCCAAAAAACCACCGCGCTTGACGTAGCTCTTACCGGGCGCGGCTGGATCTGGATCGTACAGGGCGTGCGCATCCCAGCGGTCCGGTGGCACTTCGCGGGTGGCATCGACGCCAGCGCGCAGCAACTGCCAGAGCTCGCTCGGGCTGGCCGCACCGGGAAACCGGCAGCCCATACCGACGATGGCGATGGACGCGGTCCGACGCTCCCGCTCGAGCTCGAGCTGCCGGCGAGCCTCCTTCAGCAAACCAAGAAGGCGCTCGTCCGCGCCGCTCACGATCGCCGACTCAGCTCTTTTTCTAGACGGGCGAGCTCATCCTCGAGGTCGGCCGCGCTCGCGCTCTTGGCTGCTGGTTTTGGCGCCTCGGGTGGAGCGGCCGATGGCCTGACGGTCGGCGTCGAAGGAGCCTCCAAATATTGAAGCAGGGCGTCGATGTTGGCGAAGTTCCAGAGCAAGGTCTCGTCCAGGCTACGCCCGAGATGATCCGACAGTGCTTTTGCCAGCTCGACCGCAGCGAGTGAGTCCATGCCGTGATCAGCGAACGAACGGCGCGGGTCGATTTGAGACTCTGCCACGCGCAGGCGCTGAGCCAGCCACGTGACGATCCAGCTCCTCAGCTCCCGCCCTGGCTTGAGGGACGCTCGCCGGGGGCGCTCGCTCGCTCCCGAGCCCTGCTTGGCCTCTGCCATGCTACTGCGCCTCGAGGACGGCGGTTGCCCGCCGCCCTCGGCGCTTTCGGGCGAGTGTGACGGACGGAACAATTGCTCATCCCACATCAGGAGCGGCTCAGCATCACCAATGGAACGCGAGTAGGCGGCCACCGACGCGGTGAGCGCGGTGTCACCGGCCTCGAAGGGCGAGTCGGACTGCAGCAGAGACAGCGTGCGTTCGAAATTGGCGTGGGACCAAGCGGCAGCCCGATCGAGGTCCCCGCTCGGTGCCTCTTTGCGCAGCCCTTCCACGGCGGCCAACAGAATCAGCCAAGTGGTGAGCTCACCGGCTCGGGCGTGGCACCAGTAGATGGCGTCGCGCGGCGATGCGCCCAGGCTTTTGCCTGTGCGCGCCCGCACCGCGTCCAAGGCCTGAGTGATCAGCGGAGCGACGCTGGGCGCTTTCAGGATTTCTGCCGCGAGCCGGGTGATGGCTTCATCTCCGCCGCTCATCAGCCGTGCCCCGAGCAGGGAGGACATCGCCTCCGTCGGGCCTTCGCAGCCGCGCAGAGCTTGTGCGTCCCGGACCAGATTCCGAATGTGGGGTGTTTCGACGTAGCCACGCCGACCGAGCAATTGCACCAGATCGTCCACTACCTGCCACAGCATCTCGGGCGCCACGACCTTACACACAGTGAACGCTTCCGCGGGCACTGGGCGCCCGGAATCGGCGGCCCGCGCGACTTGTTGAACGAGGCACTCTAGAGCCGTGATACCCGCTGTCACACGACCCAGCTTGGCGAGTGTCACCGGGTGCGCGACGAGCCTTCCGGTGCCGGTCTGGCGTTGCGTCGAGTAGTGGAACACGAGCTGAGCGCAGCGTTTCATGCCTCCGAGACACGCCGCCGCGACAGCCAGTCGAGCGTGCGCCATCGCGTCCAACGCGATGCCCATGCCTTCACCCGCGCGGCCGAGCACGTGATCGTGCCCGAGTGTGACACCGTCCAGGCTGAGGCGGTTGCGCGCCAAACCCTGCGTCCCGTGCGCCAGCGCCGTCTCGGAGTGGTCGACCCCCAGCGTGTCCTGCGGTACGACGAACGCCGTCACCCCCTCGCGATCCAGGTGGCGCACGAAGACGTTGACGATGCCCTTGCCTTGGAGCGCACCGCTTGAATATTTCTTGCCAAACAAGCGCCAGCCGCTGCCGTTTACGGGTTCGGCGTAGGCCGCCAGGGCATCGGGATTCGATCCGCCTCCCGGCTCGGAGAAGGCAAACCCGGCGAGCTCTCCACCGCGTGTGAGACGGGGCAGCAGCGCCTCTTTGAGGCGTGGTGCGGCGTGCCGCGCGACGGGTCCGACGCCGAGGTAATTGTTCAGTCCGACGAATAACCCGGCGTTCAGATCGATGGCCGCGAGTTGCTCGAGCACGCGTGTCGTCTCGCCATGACCGAGGCCAAGGCCACCGTACTGTTCACCGACTTGCATCCCGAACAGGCCTTGCTGGGCGAAGTCGAGCATGAGCGAAGGAGACAGGGCACGCAGCACGTCACTGCCCTGCGGCTCCTGCGAGCCATCCGCGTACTGGCGTAGCCACTCAATCAGCTTGTCGGCGGCCTGGGCGGCCAGGGCGTCATTCAAGCGCGCCTCGGCGCTGATCTCCAAGGAGTGGGCTGGGCCATTGCCTGGAATTTGGCCTGGAATTTTGCCAGGAATGGCGGGCATCACCTTGGCTTCACCCTGGGCATTGGTTTCGACATTGGCTTCGAGCGACTCGGCGCCGAAGACCGAGGACGCGAGCGCGGACAAGGACTGATCCAGGAACGCGCGCCGGCATTCCTTGCGGCGCACCTTTCCGCTCGTGGTCCGCGGCAGGGTGCCGGGGCTGAGCAACACGATGGCGTGAGCGTGAACGCCGTGATGGTCAGCCACCACATTGCGAATGGAACGAAACAACACCTCGGGCTCCAGCCGGTGCACTGCGCTTCGTTTCACCTCTTGCGCGATCACGAGTTGCTCGCCGTCCTCACTCTCCACGGAGAAGGCGGCGCACGCCAGAGGCTCGACAGCGGGGTGCGACTCCGAGACGCTGACCTCGATGTCCTGCGGATAGTGGTTGCGACCGCGCACGATGATCAGGTCTTTGGAGCGCCCCGTGACGAACAAGTGTCCGTCGTGAAGAAAACCTAAATCGCCCGTGCGCAGGTAGGGCCCGTCTCCATCGGTGGTGCGAGCCTGGAAGACCTCGGCGGTCTCGGCGGGCTTTCTCCAGTAACCGGCGGCCACGCTCGGGCCACCCACCCAGATCTCGCCGATCTGGCCCGACGCGCAGCTCTGGCGCGTATCGGGGTTGACGATGCGAATACGCGCATCGAGCCAGGCCGCGCCGCAGCTCACCAGCGTTTGACCTCTGGCGGTGGCATCCGCGCGACCCTCGCCGTGCTCCAGCCCCTCGCGCGAGAACTTGGCCACGATGGGGGCTTTCCTGGCGTCTTCACCACTGACGAAGAGAGTGGCTTCTGCCAGGCCATACACCGGGTGAAACGCATCCTGCCGGAAGCCGTGAGGCTGGAAGACCTCCGCGAAGCGGCCTAGGGTAGAGGCACGCACGGGCTCGCTGCCATTATAGGCAACGCGCCACGAGGACAGGTCCAGCCCTTCGCATTCCTCACTGGCGATGCGGCGCACACAAAGATCGTAAGCGAAATCAGGTCCGCCACTACTCGTCGCGCGATAGCGCGAGATGGCGCGCAACCAGCGCACCGGCTTCTGCAGGAATGCAGTGGGCGCCATGAGCGTGCAGGGCACACCCAGCCAGAGTGCCCCGAGCACGGTGCCGAGCCCCATATCATGAAACATGGGCAACCAGGACATGATCACCGTGTGCTCGTCGTGAGCGAAGTTCTGCTCGAGCTGACGATGGTTGTCGATCAGGTTGGCGTGCGTCACCATTACGCCGCGGGGCGTGCCCGTGGAGCCGGAGGTGTATTGCAACAGAGCCACGTCGCTGGCTTTGCTGGGTGCTGGCGCCCAACCCGTCGGCGGCGTCACGGCCCACTCTTCGGTGTTGAAGCGGCGCAGCATGCCAAGCCCGGGGTCTGTCGCGAGGACCTTGCCGAACTTTGCGAGTAAGCCAGCCGACGAGAGGATGCAGCGCGCGCCCGAATCGATGGCGATGCCGCGCAGGATGTCAAAACCTCGTTGCCTGTTGGGTACCGTGACGGGCACCGGGATGACTCCGGCGTAGAGGCATCCAAAAAAGCTGACGATGAAATCGAGACCCGGCGGATACAGCATCACCGCGCAGTCCCCCGCGCGGCACGACGACGCCAGGTTTTGTGCGACAGCCAGCGCTCGCTCGTGCAGCTGTCCGAACGTCAGTACCGCCTCTTCGTCCTCGCCATCGCGAAGGAAGACATACGCGCGCCGGTCCCGGTGGGTGGACGCGCGGCTGAGCAAGATGTCGGCGAAGGTGTTGGCCTTTCGGCCCGGCAATTCCATAATCAACGGCCCACTATACGCTGGGGATTTATGCACGATCAACCCGCGAAGGGCGTGCTCGGCTTGGGTGTAGTAGCGCGGCTGTGGCGCGGATGTAGCTCGATTCAAGCTGCTGAGCAGATATGCTGCACCAGGTCCAAACCGGCACGCATGTTATCGGTGCTGGTGGCCGTAGGGCGATGTCGGTGTTCCACCCCGGGTGCGACAGTCAGAGCTCGAACCTCCGTGGCCTGTCATCGCGCTGAGCCGTACACCCACCGTTGTCGCATCAGTTGGACTCTCGTGCAGATGAAAGCGTTGCGCCGAGGAGGTGGACTGAAGCCCCGCGCTCGAAAATGCGCTGACGAGGTGATGACCGGGAGCGGAGGTTTCGATCCCGTCCCGGTAAGCCATTGGCATCACCCCGCGGGTCCGGGCGCGCGGCCTAAGCTCATCCACTCAACGCGAATCCAACGATTGGACATCGACCGTGAGACGTTCGAGGCTCTCCGCTGATGAATCTCCTCTTCCGCGTGCTGCTCATGAGCTTGGTGGCTCGCTTTCGACCCGTCTGCGACCTGTTCGGGCCCTGCCTGACCCCATTCCGCGTGATGCCGACCGATTTGGACCTGCTGTTGCACATGAACAACGGCAAATATTTTTCAATCCTCGACCTGGCGCGCGCGGACCTGGTGATCCGGTCGAAGGCGTTTCCGGCCTTGAGAAAACGCGGCGTTTTTCCGGTCGTCGCTACCGAAATGATCCAGTTCAAGAAATCGCTGCGCTTGCTGCAAGCGTTCGTGGTCGAGACTCGGGTGCTCGGCTGGGATTCCAAGGCATTTGTGATGCAACATCGCTTCTTGCGCGCGGACGAAGTGGTTGCCAGGGCCATCGTTTGGACGTGTTTTCGCGATCGTTCGGGTGGCACCGTGACCTCGCGCGACGTGCTCGCCGCCGCCGGCTATCAGGGCCCGGACCGTGAACCTCCGGAATGGGTGAAACAATGGAGCGAGCTGCGTAAAACGGCTTGGTCCTGAGCAGATCAGCGGCGTCGGCCGTTCATGTGTGAACGCCGCGATCGCGGGCGGCCATCGGAATCGGTGCCGTGCGGCCGCTGGGCCATAGGCGCAGCATCTCAGCAGCGTGATGCATGGGTTTCTGCTACACGGCCCCGCGCCGGATCGAGCCCCCGCGGGTCTGAGGCCTAGCGGCTGAGCTCCCAGGCGCCCTTCGAAAACGACACTCCGATGTTCCCTTCGGCACTCGCGCCTTCTGGCAGCCCTCTCCGACGCCTGTTGCAGTTGACCTGGCGGTATCGCGCAGCGTGCCTGCAGGTGTTCGCCTTCCAGATCATCCTGCTCGCGCTCGCTCTCGGTGGTCTGAGTCTCACGGGCCTTTCCGTGGATGTGCTGCGGCACGCGCTCGACCCGGCTGCGCCCCTTCCCAGCTGGCCTCGGGGTCTGGCGCAGCTGGCTGACTGGGCGACACATCGGCAGCTTTTGGCGGTCGGGGGCCTGGTGCTGGGCATGGGCGCACTGCATGCGCTGCTCGGTTACGCTCACGGCATTCAGAGTGGTCGGGTGCAGCACCTGCGTTTGGTCCCTGAGCTCAGGGCGCAGGTGTTTCACAAGCTGCAGCGCCTGAGCTTCCCGTTTTACGACCAGAACGGCAGCGCCTCCATCATCAATCGGGTGACGAGCGACGTGCAGGCCGCGCGCTCCTTCGTCGACGGAGTGATGTTGCAGGGCGGCATCCTCGTGCTCACCCTCGGTGTTTACGCGGTGTTCATGTTGCGGGCGCATGTGGGCCTGACCCTGGCTTGTCTCGGGGCCACGCCGCTCATCTGGGTGCTCACGCGCCGCTTCTCCGTTTGGGCGCAGGCGGCCTATCAGAAGACACGCCAGCTCGTGGATGAAATGGTGCTGACCATGAGTGAAGGCATTCACGGCATCGTAGTGACCAAGGTCTTCGGTCGCGAGCCGGAGGAGCTGGCACGCTTCGAGAAGAGGAACCGTGCGGTCGTCGACCAGCAGCAGGACATCTTTCGGCGCGCCAGCAACTTCACCGCGGCCGTGCATTTTTCTTCGCAGATCAACGTGGCCGTGCTGCTGGGGTACGGCGGGCTGTTGGTGTCGCAGCGCACGCTCACCCTGGGCGACCTGATCGTGTTTGCCAACGTGCTGACGCAGTTCGCGGGTCAGATCTCGGCCATGGCGAGGGTCGTCAATACTTTGCAGCAGAGCCTGGCGGGCGCGCGTCGCGTGTTCGACGTGCTGGACGCCCCGATCGACATTCGGAGCCCGGAGCGAGCGCTGGGGATGGACCATCCCAAGGCGGAGAGCCTCGCAGGCTCACTCCGTTTCGAGCATGTCCATTTCGCCTACCCGAACGGCCATTTGGCGCTCTCGGACGTCAGCTTCGAGGTGACCGCGGGCACTTGCCTAGCCATCCTCGGCGCCACCGGCGCAGGCAAGAGCACGTTGCTCAGCCTGATCCCACGCTTCTACGACACGAGCGCGGGCCGCGTGACGATAGACGGCCATGACGTGCGCGAATTCGATGTCGATACCTTGCGGCGCAGCGTCGGCGTAGTGTTCCAACAGACGCTCCTGTTCAAGCAATCCATCGCGGACAACATCGCGTTTGGTCACCCAGGCGCTGCGCGTGCCGATATTGAGCGGGCGGCGCAGATCGCGGGGGTGCACGATTTCATCCAGCGCCTCCCGGCAGGTTATGACTCATTGCTCGCGGAGGAGGGGGTCAATCTATCCGGAGGACAACGGCAGCGTTTGGCCCTGGCGCGGGCGGTGTTCGTGCAGCCTCGGTTCTTGATTCTGGATGATCCCACCACCGCGCTCGACGCGCACACGGAAAGCGACGTGCTCACCGCCATGCGCGCCGTCATGCGCGGCCGCACGACGTTGATGGCTGCCAACCGCCTGTCCACGCTGCGCTTCGCCGATCGCATCATCGTGCTGGAGCGGGGGCAGATCATCGAGCAAGGCACGCACTCGGAGCTCATGGCGGTGCGCGGCCTCTATTACCGGACTGCCCGGCTGCAAGGCGTCGTCGATGAAGCCCGGCCCCAGGCCTTGACCGAGCAGTGCGTATGAGTCAGGCGGTGCTCGAGAAGCCGTTGCCAGCGCCCGCCAGGCCGAGCGAAGTGGTGGCCCAACGTCCGCTCGATTTTGCCATCATTCGGCGTTTGGTAGCCTGCACTCGGCCTTACGGGCGATTACGCGGCCTGTTGCTCGTGCTCGTGGTGCTCAGGTCAGTGCAGCTTCCCGGTATGGCCTGGCTGATGGCGTCCGTCATCAGTGGGCCCATCGCCGACCACGATTTCTCGGGCATCGCGCTGGGTGTCGTGCTGTTTTTGGGCTGGTCGGCCTTCACCGCGGGTTGTTTCGTCTACCGTTCACGCCTGGCGTTAGAGCTCGGGGAGGCTGTGGTCAGCGATCTACGGCGCCAGATTTATGAGCACTTGCTCAGGCTGCCGATGAGCTATTTCAAGCGCACGGAGGTGGGCCGCTTGATTGGCCGCGTCGTGCATGACGTGGACTCGGTGCGCAGCGGCGTGCAAGACGTATTTTTCGTCAGTGTCGTGCAATGCGGCAGCATGCTGATCTCCGCGGTGCTCATGGTCTACTACGATTGGCAGTTGTTTCTGATCGTGCTCGGCATGGCGCCAGGTTTGTGGGCGGTCACGCGTTACTTTCGCAAGCTGAGCTCCGTGGCGTACCGCGCCCGGTCGGAGAGCTTCGCCCGGGTCACGGCGTCGCTGGTCGAGTCGGTCAATGGCATTCGCGAGATTCAGAGCTTCGCCCGGCAGGACCACAACGCTCGCTCATTCGCTCGTTTGATTGACGAGCACGCTCAGATCAACATGCACTCGCACCGCTTGTCAGCGGTATTTCAACCTGTGCTGATCTTCAACGGGCAGTTCTTTCTCGCGGTGTTGCTGGTGCTGGGTGGGTACCAGGTGCTCGGCGGCCGGGTCGAGCTCGAGGCGCTGATTCAGTTTCTGTTTTTGTCCACCGCGTTCTTCAGCGCCATTCCGATCGTTGGCGAGCAATACAACCAAGCGCTGACCGCCATGGCAGGAGCCGAGCGCGTGTTTCGCTTGCTCGACACGCGCCCCGACTGGGAGGACCGGGCGGATGCCAAGGACTTTGATCGCATCCAAGGCCACGTAGAATTCAAATCTGTGGGGTTCGAGTATGAGCCCGGGCAGCCGGTGCTGCATGGCATCGACTTTACCGCGCTGCCTGGCCAGGCGGTGGCGCTGGTCGGGCCTACCGGCAGCGGCAAGACGACCGTTGCCAACCTGATCGCCAAGTTGTACTTGCCGACCAGCGGCGCCGTATTGATCGACGGCAACGACCTCTCTCACATGACCAGCCGCTCGCTGCACCGTCAGATTGCGTGTGTGACGCAGCAAAATTTTCTGTTTAGCGGTAGCGTGCTGGATAACATCCTCGTCGGTCGTCCCGAGGCCACGCGAGAGCAGGTGGGCGTTGCCCTGGATGCCCTCGGCGTCGCAGACATCATCGAGGGTTTGCCCGGCGGCGTGGACAGCAAGGTGGGGGAGCGTGGGGTGGGTCTATCGATCGGTCAGCGTCAGATCGTATGTTTCGCTCGGGCCATGTTGGCCGACCCCCGCGTCGTGATCTTGGACGAAGCCACCAGCTCTGTGGACTCGGTCACCGAAGCCCGGGTACAGCAGGCACTGTTTCGATTGCTCTTGGGCCGCACGAGCTTTGTGGTAGCACACCGCCTGAGCACCATCGTGCACGCGGACCAGGTGTTGGTGCTCGAACACGGCTGCATCGTCGAGCGCGGGACGCACGCGGAGCTTCTCGACAAGAACGGCCCGTACTCGCGCCTCTACCGCCAGTTCGTCAGCGGCCAGGCCGAGCTCGCGCCAAACACCTCGGCTCGTTCAGAGTAATCAGCGCAATGGACTGTCTATGACCGAAAAGCTCTCCGTCTTAGTTACCGGTGCCACGGGCAGGCTGGGCACATGCGCGTGCCGGGCCCTTGGCCGTCGCGGCTTCGACGTTCGCGCCACCGATCAGAAGGTGCCTCCAGCATTCCCCTTCAACCTCGAGCTAGGCGACCTCACTGACGAATTCTTCGTGCACCGCATGGTGCGGGGCGTCGCTGCGGTGGTGCACCTCGGCAATCATCCAAATGCTTTCGCCGGGCCCTCACCGCAGCGCATCCTGGCAGAAAACACCCAGATGAATGCCAACGTGTTTCAGGCGTGCGCCCAGCTCGGTGTAAAACGCCTGGTGTTTGCCAGCTCGGTGCAAGCCACGCTGTACACGGATTTCGAACGCCGGTCTTCCCCCTTCCGGTTGCCGTATCTCCCGCTCGACGGGCGGCTGCCGTGTGCGCCTGGCCCCAACCCGTACGCTCAAAGCAAGCAGTTCGCCGAGCTCATGCTGCAACACCTGTGCGCCGCACACACCCAGCTGTCCGCTACGGCGCTGCGCTTTCCGATGCTGGTGGGTGAGCAGTTGCTCGGGCGCTTCGAGAGCATCCGGACTTTCTCACATACCTGGTTCAATTTCTCCGAATGCTTGTCGCACTTGACCCTGGATGATGCCGCCGAGCTGATTGCTGCGGTCGTCGAGCGTGACGCGCCGGGTTACCACCAGTACTTTCCGGCCCAGGCCATGCAGTTGAGGGGCCGCTCCAACGCCGACTTGATTGCCGAGTTCTATCCCGACACATTGCTTCGCAAGCCTGCGCTCGAGATCGCCGAGTTGATAGATCTATCGGACCTCGAGCGCGACACTGGCTGGCGACCGACGCGTCGCATTTTAGTGCCTCTGGACGCATGAGCCGCCCGGGGGGGCCGCAGCCCTGGCCGCCCCCCCGCCCCCCCTCCGGAATCCGGCGTGACGCATCCGGCGGGGCTTGGTCGCGCAGATTTGCTCGCTCTCGGGCCCAACACCGGAGCCACCTTCGCGACTTCTCGCGCCGGCTTGAACATGCGCCGGCCCGGTTTGGGGCGGGCGGAGGCCCTTTTTGCGGCCATTGGGCGCTGTTCGCCGGCCTCGCCTCCGTATTTCAGTGGTCATGTCAGGGCCTCGCTCCGCGCCCTCGCACTGCGACCTTCGTGGTGGATTACAGTGGTTTTACATCAGCGGTTGGGCCGTTGCGGAGGGCTGGCGCTGCGTGTTAGGCATGACGATTATGTTGCGTTCTGTTCGTGGGGTATCGGGTCGGGTAACTGGCGTTCGCAGGCCCGGTCTCGGGGGCCTCGTGGCGGCCGTGTTCGCCGTCTTGCTCGGATTGGCTGCGTTCGGTTTCGCTCCACCCGTGCAAGCTGCGGAGGAAAGCGCCGAAACCGAGGCCTTGCTGCGCAAAGGTATCCAACTCCGGCGCGAGGGTGCGGACGAAGCCGCCTTGGCCGTCTTCTTGGAGGCCCAGCAGCAAAGCCCCGATTCGGTTCGGGTCCTATTGCACGTGGCCACTGCCGCGCAGGCGGCGAGCAAGTGGCTGATGGCTGACGAGTACTTGCGGAAAGCTGCCGAGCACTCTGACGACCCGTATTATCAGCGCTACAGGACGGAAATCGAAGAGGTCAGGGCCGCCACGGCGCAACGCGTGGGTCAGTTTCGCGCGGTGGGTGAGCCCGAGGGTGCCCAGGTCATCTTGAACGGCCAGGTCGTGGGCACACTTCCGATGGAAACGCCGAAAAGCCTGGAGGCCGGCACATACGTGCTCGAAGTGACAAAGCCCGGCTTTTATCGGCTGCGCCGGCCCATCTCCGTGCCCGGCAGTGTCCTGACGCGTGAAACGGTAGCGCTCAATCCGCGCACGGCGGGGGGCTCGGATGATCTCGGCTCCACCGGGAGCGGTGTGGGGGTCGACATGAGGACCGGGGAACCGCCCGCATGGTGGTCACAGCCGTGGGTGAGCTGGACACTGCTCGGCGTGGGCATTGCCGGTGGCGCGACGAGTGGGGTTGCATTTTATCTTCGCGAGGACCGTGTCGACAAATGGAATGACGAAGACCGTTGCCTCAGTCCAGATCAGCCTGACTTGCCGCGTTCACAGGTGTGCTCCGATACGCGCAACGACATCGATGTCGCCGAACAGGTCGCGGTCATTGGGGGCGTGGTTGGCGTGGCGTTTGCTGGCGCAGCCTTGACCCATTGGCTCGCTACGAGCGGAGATGACGAGCCAGACGCGGCCAGCTCTGCGCTCGGCGCTCGCAAGTCGGGTCGCTCGCTCTCGTGCAGCCCTGGCGTTCTCAACGTGGTCTGCAGCGGCTCGTTCTAGCAGCTCGTTCTAATAGCCGGAGATTCAGTCCAAGATCGGGGCGTTGTTGGTGCCGCGGTCGGGTCCGCGGTTCGGCGTCAGCTGTGAATCAGTGGAGACGACCCACTCCGGCTCTGTGCTGCCAACGGCCGCTTTCGCTCGATTGGGGCCGCGAGTGCGGGTCTGGCGCGGGCGGTCCGAAGGCCTACGACGTCGGCGTTCGTCGAGAGCTGCTCTTTTTGGCTGCACGGCTATGGCGTCAGGCTCTACTCGAGCTTCAGGCTGCGGCTCGGTCTCTCGGGCATCCTCGAGAGTGGTGGGCGGCGGGGTTTCAATTCGGGGCGCGCTCGGCGAGACGTCTACGACCGGGATCACGGGTTGGGGGCGCAACGCGGCCACCGAGTCTTTCTGTTCGAATGAAGCTGGCTCGAGGGTGGCCACGGGTTGGCTCTTGCGCCAGGCCACGACACCGATCGCCCCCAACGCGATGAGAGCGAGCGGCGCCAGGTAACGTTTGCGCCGGGGGCGCAGACCCCCTGCCTCCGACAGCGCAGCTCCGTTGCTGGGAAATTGCCCGGTGGCCCGTGCCAGGTGCGCGACCTGTGCCAACTCACTAAAGCTCAGGCCCCAGGTAATGCGCGTGCGCTGGCCTGCGAGCAGCAACAGCTCGCGCCCCATTGCCCTCATGTCCGGAAAACGACGCGCTGGCTCTAGATGCATGGCGCGCTCGATGATGCCCACCATGCGCTTCGAGAGCCGCGCATTTTGAGTGGCGACGGGAGGATAGTTGCCGGTCGTCACGCGCCTGACGACTTCGGCAAAAGTATTGGACGTGGTGTAGGGGTTTTCGCCCGTAGCGCACTCATACAAAACCACGCCGAGCGCGTACTGATCGGACAGTGACGTCATCTCCACGCCGCGAGCCGCTTCCGGCGACATGTAGAACGGCGTGCCCATCAAGAGGCCGCGGGCGGAGGTGAGCTTCATCGCGTCGGGGCCGATCGACTTTGAAATTCCAAAGTCGAGGAGCCTCGGCTCCAGCTCCTCATTCCGGCCGCGGGCCAAGAAGATGTTACCGGGCTTCAAGTCACGGTGGATGATGCCCGCGTCGTGTACGGCAGCCAAACCTGCCACGATGGGGATGATCACGTCCATGATGGTGGACTCGTCCAGCGGTCCCTTCGACTCGACGAAGCTCTCGAGGTCGACGCCCTCGAGCAGCTCCATGACCAGGTAAGGAGCGCCGCGGTGCACGCCCACATCGAAGATGTTGACTACATTGGGATGTTTGATGGCGGCGGCGATGCGAGCCTCACGCAGGAAGCGCTCATGCCCGTCCTGATCTTTGCCAAGCCCCTCGAGCAGCACCTTCAGGGCGACCTGGCGCTGCAGGCCTTCGTGCTCGGCCCTGTAGATGCGGGCCATGCCCCCCTGACCAATGCAAGGGCCGACCAGGTAACCGCCAAAACGAGATCCCTCGGGCAACAAATTGCCGACCCCGCGTGCGGGCGCCGCGCTACGAGTGGGAGGGTCGACCCGGTCCGCGTGCGCGCCCTCACGCTCCGCCTGGGCTGGCCGAGGCACGCTGCTCGGTTGATACGAGCCGTCGACTGCGTTTTCGGAGTGCTTGGGCGTCTCGTTCAAGTGCGGTACCTCGCTAGTGGCTCGATTCGACGCCGAGGCGTCCAGAAGCCATCGCTTCGATGGATTCGCCTGCTAGTGGCTCGCACTGTATTGCGAACCGCCCCAGCGTGCCAGCGGACGCAGCACGCTGCCGAGCAGTTGGCAGGCCAAAACGGAGCAACCGCCGTGAAGCGGCCCAACGCGATTGGGTGTCTACTCGAAGATTGGCGCGTTGTTGGTGCCCATTGGGGGACCACCGCGCCGCTGCTGGTTGCCGGCTCGCGGTAACCCGCCCGGCGCCCACTCGGGTTCAGCTTCCTCCAAGGTCGCCGCGCGAGGCTCTCCGGCGCGAGGTGCGACCACGCTGCCGCGCCTGCTGGCCGCCGATCGACTGGCGGAACGCGATTCCTGCTGCTCCTTCTGCCCTGACGCTGACTGCAATGACCCGGACCGCAATGACACGGACCGACTCGAGGAATCACCCCTTGCTGAAGCAGTTAAATTAGCGTCATCATTACTGTTATCCGGATTCTCGGGCGCCACCTCGGCGCGTTCTTCGACGGCTGTTATGGCCGACCCCACCGGAAGCTCACCCTTGTCGTCCACCACTTCAGCCGGCGCCCCTGGCGAGCTCGCGATGGCGGCCACGGGCTGCGGAGCCGGGCTCGGGGTGGTCTTGAGAGATTGGGCCACGACCTGGCGATCTTTTGTCCCCGATGACCACAAGATGAGGACTGCCGCAATCAACGCGGTGACCCCGAACAGGAGCGCGGCCAACGACGCGCGATTTGCGTACAAGCGGTGTTGGCCCGGACGTGCGGAGTACTGACGGGCCGGGGTGTTGCGGCCTGGCGAGGCTCCCACCACGGCCAACGTGGCGCCGGTCCTTCTGCCTACGACTTCCCCGAAGCTCAGGCTCCAGGTAATTCGAGTCCGCTGCCCCGCCAGGAAAAGCAGCTCTCGCCCCATCTCCCTGAGGTCTGTGAAGCGCTGGTTCGGATCGAGGCTCATGGCGCGCTCGATGATCTTCGTCATGCGCTTTGAAAGCAGCGGGTTGTGTTGCGACGGCGGAGCGAAGTCGCTGGTGGTCACGCGCCGAACGGTCTCCGCGAGCGTGTCGGCGGCGAACGGATTGAACCCGGTAGAACACTCGTACAAGACCACGCCCAGAGAGTATTGATCCGATAACGTCGTGATCTCCCCACCTTGTATCGCCTCTGGCGACATGTAGAGCGGCGTGCCCATGAGCAGGCCCCGGGCCGTGGTGAGCTTGAACTGCTCACTTTCCGCGGCTCTCGAGATGCCGAAGTCGAGCAACTTGGGCTCGATTTCGTCATTCCGACCCCGCGCCAAGTAGATGTTGCCCGGTTTCAGGTCGCGGTGCACGACCCCAGCGTCGTGCACTGCCGCCAAACCTGCAACGATGGGCACCACGATGTCGACCAGGGTCGCTTCGCTCAATGCCCCCTTGGCACGCACCATGGCTTCGAGGTCTTCGCCCTCGAGCAACTCCATCACGAGGTACGGAACCGAGTCCTGTACACCCACGTCGAAGATGTTGACCACGTTGGGATGCTTGATGGCCGCCGCGATGCGCGCTTCCCGCAGGAAGCGCTCGTGCCCTTCACGGTCTTGAGCGAAGCCGTCGATCAGTACCTTTAGCGCGACGTGCCGGCGCAAGCCCTCATGCTCGGCGCGATAGATGCGAGCCATGCCGCCATGGCCGATGCATGACCCGACGACGTAGCTCCCAAATCGCGAGCCTTCGGCCAGCACCCCCGCCAACGAGGCAACGTCGCGGGCACCTGGCGTGGCCTTCAACGACCGCAGGGGACCGACCTTGCTATTACCGTCATCCAACAAACGAAGAGCTCCTCATGGGTCGTCCAGCGGGAAAGAAGATGCGCCCGAGCGGTGGCACTTCGGCACCATCCCCTGCCAGATGCTGGGGCAAAGTAAGCAGATATTGACCATCTTTCTAGCTCTATTCACTCCGGTCCGGGTGCTGAGGATTGGGCCTGCTGACCTGCCGGAGCCCTGCATCACCCGGGTCGGACTGGTGTAACAGTGCTTCCAGGCTGTCTCGCACGTACGTCGCGGCCAGCTCTACGGTCGCCCGTCCACCGTGTGCACCGAGCTGGGGCGCCACTTCCATCACATCGGCGCCGACGAGCCCCACCTCTCGCCCCACACGCAGAATGAGCTCGCGCACCCAAGCCACCTCGAGCCCGTCCGGTTCGGGAGTGCCGCAGGCGTCGGCGAGGCTGTCATCGGTGCCGTCGATGTCATTTGACAAATACACTGGCAGCCCTGTGGAACGGATGGCTGCCATGACGAGATCGAGGGCCTCCGCCGGGCGTGCACGAATCTCGTCTGCCCAGAATTGCCGGACCCCGAGCGTCTGCTCCCAGTGTTCTTTCGGGCGTTGACTCGCCCGAATGCCGACCTGGATCACGCGCTGGTTTCTGCCCAGGAGCTCGTTGGCGTGAAACGTCCAGGTCGCAAAACACATCCTTACGCCCAGGCGCTCGGCCAATAAATCTGTGTGAGCATCGGGCTGAACCAGGCAAAAACGCCGCCCGGCGTCGTGAAGCGCTTTGACGGCAGGCCACGCACACGAGTGATCGCCCCCCAGGATGAAGGGTTTGATGTCGGGGGTTTGGCGCAAGATCAAAGTCAGCGCGCGTTCGGCGATGGATAGGGGCGAAACGGGGAGGCTGCTACGTTCGGAGGGATCCACGTCCGGGTACAGCGCGTTTCGCGAGCGCGTGAGTTGCTCGCCGCACAACATGTCGTCGTCGAGCAGCTGCGGCACGACGAAGACGTCCCCGACATCCAGGATGCCCCGCTCCCGGCAGTGCTCCGCCCAACTCGGGTCAGCGTCGAGCAGAGCTTCGCGGATGGCCTGGGGCCCCAAGTTGGCGCCGCGACGGAACCCCGCGCCGACGTCGGAGGGCACGCCTAGCATCACCACTTTGGCCGTCGAAATCTGCTCGAGCGTGTCGAGAAAACGCTCGGTGACATCAGCCTCGGTATCTGCCTCGTAGAAGCGGCGTTGCAGCGCTTGTTGCGCAGCTCGACCGGTGGACACCAAATAAAGCCCGCCCCCTGCTGGGCGCAGCAAGCGGGCCAGCTCTCGAAGGTCTGCCGTGCTCATGTCGCGAGCGACCGGGGCGCGTGCCTGTAGCTTGACGGATTGGACATGTGGAGTATCAAAATCCCCCCTCGACGCCGATGCTGGGTAGAGTCAAGGGCTCCCGCTCGTTTGAGACTAGACCTCCGACCGCCGGTAACCAGTCGACCGACGTGGCCTCTTTCGAGAGTGTGGCGTTGAACCACTCGAGGGTGACTGCGAACCACCCTGTGTAGCCGATCTCCCAGCGCTTTTCGAAGCGGAAGTCGGCTCGGTAGAAATCTGCCAGCCGCCCCCGCACCCAGTAGGTGCGCGGAGCGGTGGGATCCCCGGGGCCACACCAGGGGGTGGGACAGAAGATCGTGTAACGGCGGCCCGAGGCATAGTACCCGCGCACGCCCAGCCTGAAGCCGGCGCCCATGTTCCAGCCGAGCACGGCGGACAAGACGTGGGTGCGATCGAACTCGGAAGGCACTGTTTCGCGGCCCGAAATCGCCTCTGTTCGCGAGAGCGTGTACGAAATGATGCCGCCGAGATCCTCGATGAATTCCCGGCGCAGGAACGCCTCTACGCCGTAGCTGCGCCCGGTGCGATCACTTTCATCGGAGTCGACCCAGGAGTAGAATCCCGTAACTTTTCCTAGCACGTTCGGCGACAGCACGAGCTCGAGCCCTTGCGCCGCCTGCCACGCCTCCTGAACCGACGCTTCGAGCGGATCTGCCGCCTGACCGGGGATGCGTACGCTTTGAGTCGGAAGTTGGTGTGCGATACCGAGTTGCGACACCCAGAAGAGCCCCGGCAGCAGGCGGAGACGCGTACCAAGCCGTGGCTCGACGAAGATATATCCCTCGTTGCGCCAGAGCGCCGCATCCGTTCGGATGCCGGGCACGACCTCCACGCCAGGACCTCTCAGGATGGTATCGAAATACGCGCTTCCCGACAGGTCAATCCTTTTTGGGAACACCGCCATCTCGGCGGGCCGCGTGTCCAGCTCCTTGTTCACGCGGTTGAGCCCGTAGTCCATACCCGTGCGGAGAATGACGCCCGAGGCTACTTTTTGGTCTGTTGCCCAGCGCAGCCGTAGGCTTCGATCTTCGATCTGCGACTGGTAGGCGATTGAATCCTCCTCAGCGGTCGCAACCCGATCTGTGCCCGCGGTGATTGCAACCCGTGTGTTGCCGTCGTCCGTCGTCCGATCCCAGCGCAAGTCCACGCGGTGGAATGCGGTATCAAAGAGCGTCCGCTGTAGCGGCCTGCTCTCGAGGCGGTCCGAAGCACCAAACGCGAAAACCGAGATGGAGTTGTTCGCGTTCAGCTGGTAACCCGCTTTGGACTGATAGTCCCAGTAGCCGAGCTCATAATCCGGCGACACGCGGTCCAGCAAAGGTTGAACATAGCTGTATCGGCCTGCCAATAAGAGGCTGGCGCGGTTCTCTGCCAAGGGCACCTCGACCAGGGCGCTGGCATCGAACACCCTGGCTTGGAACTCTCCGCGTGCGACGTGGCCCAGTGTCGTGGTTTCACCCGCGATGATGCCGCCCGCGGAGCGGCCAAAACGAGCTGGATAGGCCGAAGGAATCACGTCGACTCGTTCCACCAGACTGGGCGCTATCACCGAGGGACCAGCCCCGACGTGAAACAAGAGCGGTACCCGGATGCCGTCGATGATGTAGCCAATGTTCCCCGGCGGCGCGCCCCGCACGAAGAAGTAAGGCAACCCGCTCAGGATGGGCGCAATCCCCGGTAGCACCTCGGCGACTCGGAAGGGGTCAGCAAAGGTCCCCGGAATTTGTCGGGCTTCTTCGCGCGGAATCAAGGTGCCCCCGATCTCCGTGCGGGCTTCACTCCTGACTACGACTTCAGCGAGGGGCTCCGCGGCCTCGGGGTCGATGACCGCGGCCTCGGGCCGAGGCTCATTGTCGCCCGGACCTAGCGCTGCAATGATGGGCCGCGGGTCCTTGAACGCGACCGTCACGGAGATCCCTACGCGCACTGGGACGCCATTGCGCAGCGCGGGCTGGAAACGCCAAGCCATGACGCCGAGGCGGGCCGCAGCTGCGAATGGAGCGGTGCCCCTGCGCACGGTCGCGCCGCCCACGCTTCCATCTTCGGCAATGTCGAGCTCCAGAAGCACTTCTGCGTCGCCGGAGGCCTCTTTCGGATACGGGACGGGTGGCGCAGAGAGCTGCTTCGGTGCAACCACGCGGCCATTGGCCTGAGCAGACACAAGCGACGTCAACGTCAAGACCGACAGCAGCACGACCAGCCCCGCAAAAAAGGAGCGAGCACTCTGCTGGCGAGCACGCCGGGGGAGAACGACTGGGTTGCGCGCCACGGGAGTCAGGTCTAGGCTTTTCGAGTTTGACGGTACCGTGCCATACAAACATGCTGCGCCATCGTCCAGCGTGGACATGCCTCGCGCTTCGCGGCGCATGCGGCGGATGGTATTCGCTGCTGCGACCGGGAGTGACTCGCCAGCCCTCAATTGCCGCAGCTGAATCCCCCGCTGACTCGGCTCAGCTCAGCCATCAACGCAGCGTCATGTAGCAGGCCTACCGCTTATGTAGGTAGCGAGATCAAGCCAACGCCGGCTGGCCCAGGCGACGTCTGCTCGCTGGGCCCGCCACCGTCCACGTCCCTGCGTGGCGGCGTGTCAGTCGAGGATGGGGGCGTTATTGGTGCCCACGTTCCGGCTCTGCCCCGCGAGGATCTGCCCGCCGCCGAGCACCCACTCGGGCGGTGACTCCGCCATTGGCGCTGCGATGCTAGCGGGGTGACGGCTTGCAGGGCTACGGACCGCGCTGGCCCGCGGCTTGAAGCTCGCGGTCTGATTGCGGCGGACCTTTGGTGCGACCGCTTCGACCGTATCCGCGCTTGGGGATGGAACCCCGGGCTCGAGCGACGGGCTTGCCTCGGGAGCGGCTTCGACTTCTGCGGGCGCCAACCCCGGCTCTGACACGGCCAGAGGCAGAGGCTCTGACGGCGCCACACGCAGAGGCGCTGCACTAGGGGCGAGGGAAACTGCCGCTGACGCGAGCTCGGTAGCAGCACTCGGCTCCGGGCTCTGCGCCGAGCGGTTCGCGACGAGAACGCCGCCCGCGATCAGGGCAGCGCCGAGCACCCCGAGTAGCGGCGCCCGTGTGCGCTTGCCGGGCATGACTTGCGTGCCCAAGGTCGACAGCCCGAGCGACTGGGGCGCGAGCGACGAGCCTGCAATTTCCCCAAACGTGAGCCCCCAGGTGATGCGCGTGCGCTGACCCGCGAGCGACAGCAGCTCTCGCCCGAGCTCTCGCATGTCGGCGTAGCGCCGATGGGGCTCGAGGTTCATGGCGCGCGCGATGATGCGGGCCAGCCGTTTGGAGATCCGCGGGTTGTGGTCGGTGAGAGGGCGATAGGTGCCGCTGATCACGCGGTGGGCCACCTCCGCGAATGAGTTTGCGACGAAGGGATTGGTGCCGGTCGCGCACTCGTACATCACCACACCGAGTGAATATTGATCCGCTTTGGAGCTCAGCTCCGTGCCCTGGATTGCCTCTGGAGGCATGTAAAACGGTGTGCCCATGAGCAGGCCGGTGGCGGTCGTGACCTTGAACTGCTTTGGGCAGGACGACTTTGAAATGCCGAAATCGAGCAGCTTGGGCTCGACCTCGTCGTTGTGACCCGTGGTGAGGAAGATGTTGCCGGGCTTTAGGTCTCGATGGACGATGCCCGCGTCATGCACGGCGGTGAGCCCAGCCACGACCGGCACCATGATGTCGATGATGGCGTCTTCGTCCATCGCCCCCTTGGACTGTATCAGCGTCTCGAGGTCTTCTCCCTCCAGGAGCTCCATGACCATGAAGGGCACACCGTCGCGGACTCCGACGTCGAAGATGTTGACCACGTTGCGGTGCTTGATGGCGGCCGCGATGCGCGCTTCACGCACGAAGCGTTCACGCACCTCGGTGTCCAAGAAGCCGTTCGTCATCACCTTGAGCGCGACTTGCCGCTGCAACGCTTCGTGCTCCGCGCGGTAGATCCTCGCCATGCCACCTTCGCCGATACACGGACCGATCAGGTAGCCGCCGAAACGCGACCCTTCCGCCAGCAGCGCCGCCGCCTCTGGGCTTGCCGCGGGCTCGCGTGCGCTGGCACCGTCGGCAGCCTCGCTCCGCTGAACCCCGCTGTCGAAAATCCCATGGTGCAGCGACCGATTCTGCTCGCTGGTGGTGGTCGACTGCGCTGGCTTGTCGCCCTCGTTGATTTCTTTGGTCAAGGTTCAGCCTTCGCTGTGATGTGGCAGCCCTGTGCTGCGAGCCGAGCACCCCGTCACGCGGGTTGGACGAGCTCGGGACGAAGCCAAGATTCTAGCTATGGACCTCTGCTCGGCAACCATAGATTTCAGATCTCAGCTCTCTCTCTAGTTGCAGCATGGGACAGGTGCCTGACTGCGATCTTCCCGACTCCACACATTTCACAAATGCATCAGCGCGAAGCGCTCTCGACGCACCAAACCGGAGCGGCTGATTTCCAGCGCCGGCATACCCTTCGGCACCGATCGCGCTGATTGGACCACAATGACCTCGATCGCATCGCGCGTGCTTCGAGCGCATGACTGAGGTGTCGATCCTCAGGGTTGCAAGCTTTCGGAGGCAGCGCTGCCGCGCGTGCTCGACTGGCCCGATGTGGATCGGGGTCTGGTCCCGCATCCGTCGTGTAATATTACGCCAGTGCTGTAATATAGATGCGACCCCCGCCCCAGCGGGAGATGCCAGCTCGGCCGCGCTGGGCGTGCCGGGTGCGGCGCGGAATTGGCCGGTACTCCAGCAGAAAGCGCTGGCGCACGGCTCGCAGAGGCTGACTTCAGGTGGCGAAGAATTGAGCGTCAATCGGTTCAGATGTGGGGTAGAGTGATCGAATTGCTTACATCGTGAATGACTGAGTCAGGGCGAGGCGCTGGGGCCTCACCATTTTCGACCGAATCGTTGCGCACTTTGGCGAGGTTCGGCGTCCTGACTCCGAGAGGGTTTTCTTTCAATGCAACGCGCGGGTCATAAAGGGACCGAGACAGACCGTGGTTCGATCCTGAACGCCGATGGGCGTCATCGGACGTCCGGAACCGGCGCCTCGGAGGTGCTTCCCGAAGGGTCTCGGTTCGGGGGCTATGTGGTGGGTCCGTGCATCGGGCACGGCGGCATGGCGCGGATCTATCGCGCGGAGCATGAAGCGCTGCAGCGGCAGGTGGCGCTCAAGGTGTTGACGGACGGCTTTGCTCGAGATGGCGAAGGGCGAGAGCGCTTTCTTCGCGAAGCGAGGATCTCTGCGGCGCTCAAGCACCCCAATGTCGTAAACATTTTTGATGTCGGAGTGCAGGATGGGATCCCATATCTAGTGATGGAGCTGCTCGAGGGCGAAGACCTCGAGAGCGTGGTGCAGGCCCAGGGCGCGTTGAGTGAAAGCAATATCGTGGACATCATGGTCCCCGTGGTGGGTGCCCTGGTCGCGGTGCACGACGCCGGCGTGGTCCATCGCGATTTGAAGCCGGGAAACATTTTTTTGGCGCGGGGCCGCAACGACGAGACCGAGCCCCGCCTGCTGGATTTCGGTATTTCCAAGGTCAGTGGTCCCGAGCACCTGCGGCTGACCCACGCCAACCAGGGGCTGCTGATTGGCACGCCATTTTACATGTCCCCAGAGGCGATTCGGGGCCACGAGATGACGGTACTGTCGGATCAGTACTCGCTCGGGGTGGTGCTCTACGAGTGTGCAACCGGCATAAATCCTTTTTCCGCTGACACGTTCGCGGAGACCGTGCGGCGCGTGACGACCGGTGATTTCTCGCCGCCGTCCGTGCACAACCCGCGCCTGTCCAAACGCCTGGCTCGCATCATTGAACGCGCCATGAGCCTCGAGCCACAGCACCGCTTCCAAGATTTTCGCGAGCTCGGTCGGGAATTGCTCCTATTGGCGGGTCAGCGCACTCGCATCAGCTGGGGCCTGAGCTTCGGCGAGCTGACGCCGGATCGGCGCTCGACGTCCATTGGTCTCATGCCAGCAGCTGTCATCAGCGCTCCCCCAAAACCCCGTCAATCCGCCCGGGTGAGTTGGATCGGGGTCGCGGCGTTCAGCTTTGGGGTGGTCACGCTGGTATCGGCCATCGCCGTGCTGTGGGTCCGAAACGCCGAGCGGTTGGCGCTCACACCCGTGGTCGTCAGCACCCCGCCCGTCCTGTCCCAAGCGGTTGCGCCAACCGAGACCGTTTCGATGTCCCTCAGGCCGGCGAACGCCGAGCGAACGCCCGTGGCGTCTTCGCCGGGCGTTGCGGAGCCGTCTCGAGGTGTCGAGCCCGCGCAAGGTGTTGATGAGCCGCTCGTCGTCGAGCGGTCGCTAGTTGTGGGTGAGCCTTCGGCGGAAGAGCAAGAGCGCAGCTTGAAGCCCACTCAGCGTCAGGTTCGGTCTGCAAGGCCACTCGCCAGGGCGAGGAGCGGCGACGCACGAGGCCGGCCCGATTGGTCGATACCGATCAGAGGCAACCGGCCATTGGAGGGCCGGCTCGAGCCCGTGCCGCACGGAACCAACAACGCCCCCATCCTCCCGCTGCGGTGATCTAGAGGTTGCTCGTCCTCGGCGGTCGTCCACACTCAGCTGCGATGCCTGCCCAATGGAGCCGTCGCGCCGTGCTCGCTGCTGCTTGGGTAAGTGGGGCCCTGGCACTGGCCGCGTTGGCTTGCGGCGGCAGCGATGCGACGTCGTTGGCGGCCTGGTCCGTCGTCGTAGACAGCCCGGAGGCGGCGCTCTTGTCCGTGAGCGGTAGGGGGGCAGACGACGTGTGGATGGTGGGCGCGGCGGGCGCCGACGGCCCCGTGGTGCTGCACTGGGACGGCGCGGCGTGGGAGCGCAAGCCGAGCGGTGCCCGCGCCGATTTATGGTGGGTGCACGTGCTGCCCGCGGGCTCGGCGTACGTGGCCGGAGCGAGCGCAACCGTGCTGCGTGAGCGGGCGGGCGCGTTCGAACGCATGCTCACGCCGGGTCTGGCCAAACACATCGTGTTTGGGGTCTGGGGCTCGTCGGATGATGACGTGTATGCCGTCGGCTCCGCACAGGGCCGTAATGGTTTCGTCTGGCACTACACCGGGACGAGCTGGGCTGATCTGCCGCTACCGAGCGGGCTGCCTCAGGACGAAAACTCCGACATCCCGGGCTTTTTCAAGGTCTGGGGCAGCTCGGTCTCCGACGTGTGGGTGGTGGGTGACCGTGGCGTGGTCCTGCGCGGCAACGCGCGGGATGGTTTCGGCATCGTGCCGACGGGCTCGGAAGAGCGGCTGTTCACTGTGCATGGGGCCGCTGGTCGCGTCGCCATGGTGGGTGGGTCGGGCAACGGCTGGGCGTTAGAAAATGTGGTCGGCGGCTTGGTCCCCATCACGCCGCCGGGCTCGGGCTTGCTCCAAGGGGTGCATGTCACCGAGGCCGGGAGCATCTGGGCGGTCGGAGTCGGCGGCAACGTGCACGTCCGTCATGACCCAACCCAAGGTTGGCGCGATCTGATGCCCGATGTCCCCGTGCAGTCGTTGCATTCGGTGTGGGTGGACCCCGAGGGCGGCGTCTGGGCTGTGGGCGGCAATGCGCTCACGAGCGATCTCGATGCCGGCGTGGCCTTACATCACCGGCTTCGGGCCACAGTTCCGCCACTCGTGTTACCCCGCTCCGAGGTCGCTGCCCCGAGCTGCCCCGAGGTGGCGATCGACCCCATACCCGAGGCATCGATTGCCCGGCGTTGGAACGAGCAACTTCTGAACGCCGTGCGGCGTGATCTGCCGCGGCCCACGGTGCATGCGCGCAACCTGTTTCACCTGTCGGTGGCGCTCTGGGATGCCTGGGCAGCTTACGACGCTGACGCCGACGCTCTGGTCACGAGTGAGCGTCATGCGGCAACCGACTTGGCTGGCGCGCGCCGTGAGGCCATGTCTTACGCGGCCTATCGAGTGCTCAGCCAGCGACATGAGCGGGCGGCGGGCAGCGCGCTTTCTCGGTCGTGTTTCGACGCATTCATGCAAAAACTAGGTTACGACGCCGGCGACACTCAGCGGGAGGGCACTTCGCCCCGCGCCCTCGGCAACCGTATCGGCTTCGGGATCATTGCTGCCTTTGCTGAAGACGGGGCTAACGAAGCCAACGACTACGCGGACCCGGCGGGGTACACTCCTGACAATCCACGCCTCGTGGTGGATCTACCCGGGACGCGCGTGCGCAATCCACTTCAATGGCAGGAGCTCGAGCTCAGCGATCCGGTCACCCAGAACGGCATCCCACTCGGCAGCGCCGTGCAGGAGTATATGGGTGCTCATTGGGGCCAAGTCCAGCCGTTTGCGCTAGAGCGCGCGGCGGCCGAGGCTGCCTATTTCGAGCTTGGTGCTCCACCGCTCACACTCGACCGGGCAGCGGCCGAGGCAGTGGAAGTGATCCGGCGCGGTGCCGATCTCGAGTCCGACTTTGCACGGGTCGTTGCGGAATACTGGGCAAATGGGCCGAACGCGGAGACACCCCCCGGACATTGGAATACGCTCGCCAACGCGGCCTCGTATCACCCAAGCTTCGAGCGGCGCCTGTTCGGGACAGGTCGCGTGCTCGATGTGCTCGCCTGGGACGTCCACCTGTATCTCGCGCTCAATGGTGCGTTGCATGACGCCGCGATCGCCGCCTGGGAGCTCAAGCGCCGGCAGCTGAGCGCGCGGCCCATCACGCTGATCCGCCACTTGGGTGGGCTCGGCCAGCGCACTTTGCCCAGCGCGCCGGCATATCATCCGCAGGGTCTGCCCCTCGTGGACGATCTGATCCAGATCGTCACCGAGCAAAGCGCTGCACCGGGCGAGCCCCATGCTCACCTCGCGCGCTACGTCGGGGAAATCGCCCTGCGCGCTTGGCGCGGTGAACCGGGTGATCCTGAACGAGACGTGGGCGGCATCGCGTGGGTGCGCTCCAAGGATTGGGTGCCCTACCAAGCCCGGTCGTTTGTGACGCCGGCGTTTCCGGGTCATGTGTCGGCGCACAGCACGTTCAGCCGCGCCGCCGCCGCCGTGCTAGAGCGGCTGACGGGCAGCTCGGCTTTTCCCGGCGGTCAGGCGGGTCATCGCGCCGACCCGGGCTTTTTGGCACTCGAACGGGGTCCGTTCGAACCCGTCGAGCTCACATGGGCGAGCTATGCCGATGCAGCGGCACAGGCCGGCGAGTCCGGATTGTGGGGCGGCATATCCACGCGCCGCGACGACATCGACGGTCAGCGCGTTGGCGCCGAGGTGGGCCGCCAAGCCGTGGAGCGTGCGGCTCGCCATTTCGCTGGCAGCGCCGTGCCGTGAAGCGGTTTAAAATCGCGCCTCACGGGCCAGGCCCTGGCTGAGGGTAGCCTGCCAAATGGCGAACCGCCCTCACCAAGGTCGCCGGTTCCACTGGCTTGGCCAGGTGCAGATTGAACCCGGCAACGAAGGTACGCATGCGGTCCTCGTTACGAGCAAAGGCGGTCAGCGCAATCGCGGGTATGTTTTTCTTGTCGTCCGTGGGCAACGTGCGAATGCTGCGAATGAGGGAGTAACCGTCCTCGTCCGGCATGCTGATGTCGGAGATGATGACATGCGGCGTGTAAGTGCTGAGCTCGGTGCGGGCCATCGCGGCGGTGCTGGCCAAACGCACTTCTGTTCCGTAGGTCTCTAGAACATAACCGATGAGCTCTCGCGCATCGGGTTCGTCGTCTACGACCAAGACTCGCAGCCTGTCCAAGCCTGCTTCGTCCGACGTCACTCACGCCTCCGGCGTGAGCTCTTGTTGGTGTCGTTTTTCAAAAGCAGGCTGATCCGGCACTTGGTCGCGGCGAGCGAGTGACTGAGCAGCAGGCGAACCACGTCGGCGCGACTGACGTCGAGGCCTTTCGCGCGGATGGTTGCCGTACACTCTTCGATTTTCTCGACCAACGCCTCGGGCAAGCGAAACGAGAACTGCCGGGATGCTGCTGTTTGAGCCATGAGCCCTCTCTAGATACTTCTTCTCTAGATGGATGGGTGACAACGTCACCCGCTGGAGCCGGAGCCGGTCGTTTGCATGCGGCGTACCATTACTCGTCAGGCATAGAAAGTGCCCATTTAAGCCATTTATAGCTACCCAATTCGGGCGGACGTTACAAAAACGCCACAGCTTGTTTGACGCACGCTAGCCTGGTCGAAAGTACTACGCCAGCGGGGGGCTGATGGGCTACGGATTGCAAGTGGCAAACCTCATCCCTGGCAGAATGTGCGGGCGGGCTTTTGGCGTGGTCGCTTTCGCATCTAGCGTGAGCTCGGTAGCGATGGGCCAAACGGGGACGCACGAGGCTGGGCCGCCCCCCGGGCCGCCGATTGCTCCGCTCTTGATCGAGGCAGAAACGGGAAGCCGTGGTGCCGACTTCAAGCAGCTCGCCCGGCAAGGTCTCGAGTACGTCGCGATTGGTAACAATGCCGCCGGCGGCAATCCAACGGCTGCTGCGCGCGTGATCAGCTACCGCGTGGAGTTCCCGAAACCGGGCGACTACGATGTGTATGCCCGCGTGAAAGTCGGTCGGGAGGGTGCCAGCGATGACAGCCTGTTCCTCCCGAACGGTTTTGGTATGAAGGATCCGACGCGCGATGCGGACTGGGTTCTGGCCAATGGGCTCGGGGCTGTGGGCCACGCCAAGCCGGACGACGTCGTGGGCGTCAACGGTCGCCCGGTGGTGGGGGGTTGGAATTGGATCAACTTGTCCAGGTTCGTGCGCGCTCCAGATCGGCTCGCGTTCAAGGTCGAAGCAGGGAAGCTGAGCCAAACTTTCCAGCTGGGTGCTCGTGAAGATGGGCTCGAAATCGACAAGCTAGCATTTGGCCCTGCGCGTATCTCGCACACCGTTGCTGAGCTCACCCGACAGCAGCCGGGCCGCTACATTCCGCCCAAACCCTTGCCGCCGCCGTTCACGCCGCAGGGGCCCGCGCTGGCCACTGGGAAGAGCAAGTTCTTGGGAGGTGCGTACAGCAACGCGCAGGCCGTGAATTTCGCGGCATATTTCAACCAAGTGACGCCCGAGAACGGCGGCAAGTGGGGCAGCGTCGAGGCGGTTCGAGACGTCATGGTTTGGAGCGAGCTCGATGCCGCCTATGCGCTGGCCAAAAAGCACCGCTTGCCCTTCAAGATGCACGTGATGGTGTGGGGCAACCAGCAGCCCGCGTGGATCGAGCAGCTGTCGCCGCGGGAACAGCTCGAGGAAATCGAAGAGTGGTTCTCTGAGGTGGCGCGGCGTTATCCGGCCATGGACTACGTGGAGGTCGTCAATGAACCCCTGCACGATCCGCCCAGCAAGGCCGGCGACGGCGGCGGCAACTACATCAAGGCGTTGGGCGGGGATGGGAAGACCGGCTGGGACTGGGTGCTGACCTCGTTCCGAATGGGTCGCAAACACTTCCCTAAGAGCCGGTTGATGCTCAACGAATACAGCGTCACCAATACCCCGGCGGACGCACGCCGCTACAAAGGCATCATCGAGCTGCTGCAGGCAGAGCGGTTGATCGATGCAGTGGGTGTTCAGGGCCACGCTTTTTCCACGACGGTGCCGGCCAGCGTGACGACCGAGAACCTGAACCTGCTCGCCACTACGGGCCTACCCATGTTCGTGACGGAGCTCGACATCGATGGCGCCGATGACGCGCAGCAGCTCGCGGAGTATCAGCGAGTGTTCCCCCTTTTTTGGCAGCACTCGGCCATCAAAGGCATCACGCTGTGGGGGTATCGCCCGGGTATGTGGAGGACCGGGCAGGGCGCAAATCTGGCTTTGGACAACGGCGCCGAACGACCGGCGCTGGTGTGGCTTCGGGAGTACGTCAAGGGTACGGCATCCGGCGTTAACAAAGCGCATGCCGCCGTGGGAGTGGGGCAGTAGCGCCGCTGCCGCGCCCCGCATGTGTCAGCACGCCACGCGCGAATCATCTGCTGGTCAAGGCTGCCGCGAGGCTGCGTGCCAGCCGGCTCGGCCGGTAGCCTTCGCGGTTTAGCTGGGCACGCTCGTTGCTTATCATGGCCGCATGGCAAGCACCGAACCCATGCGAAGCTCGTCGTCAGACGCTTTCGGCCGCTTTCGAGAGATCCTGTCGAAGTTCGACACGGCCATGCTGGTGACGCGGCGGCCTGGCCTCGAGTTCCACGGTCGTCCCATGGCCGTGGCCAAGGTCGAGCTCGACGGCACTTTGTGGTTCGTCACCAGCATTGACGCCCCGAAGCTGGTCGAGCTCGCGGCTGATGCATACGCTCTGGTGTGCATGCAGAGTGGCTCGCGGTTCGTCACCGTAAACGGCAAGGTGGACGTGGTGCGAGACGCCAAGAAGATTGACGAAATGTGGCGTGAGAGCTTTCGAATCTGGTTCGAAGGGAAGAGTGATCCCAAGCTCGTGTTGCTCCGTCTCACGCCGTTCGAGGGCGAGTATTGGGATCAGTCCGGAATACGAGGTCTGAAATATGCTTTTCGCGCCGCGAAAGCCCTGCTCAGAGACGAGAAGGTCAACCCCAGGATCGACAGGCCTGACACGCACGCCAACGTGAAGCTGTGACGCCAGCCCACCACCCGGGCCCGTCCTACGTCCGCGATTTCTGATCGGGGACGTGGGCCGTTTCAAGCTCGGCGACGACCAGCGCGACTTTGGCGAGAAGCTCATCGGCATCGAATGGCTTGCGAACGATGGCGACGCCTTTGTGACCCAACGTGGCCCCCAGTGACTCGTCGTCATACCCCGTAACGAAGACGATGGGCGTCATGATGTGCCGTTCGCGCAGGCTGGCGTAGATACTCAGCCCGCCTCGCTTGGGCATCACCACATCCAGCACCGCCACGCTCAGCTCTCTAGCGTGTTCGACCAGCAACCGTTCTGCTTCCGCTCCGTTCTCTGCCGTGAGCACTTCAAATCCCGCTTGCGTCAGGTAGGCCGCCGTCAGGCGCAACACATCGGGCTCATCCTCGGCTGCGAGAGCGAGGCGCCCTTCACCGCTGATCCTCGGCAGCTTGTGCGGCAGGCTGCACGGCGCAGGCGTCGGCGTGACCCGGGGCAAGAAAACTCGGAACATGGAGCCTTGACCGGGACTCGATGAAGAATCAATGACGCCGGCGTGAGCTCGGACCACGGCGTAGGCCGTCGACAACCCCAGGCCCGTCCCCTTGCCGGGGCCTTTGGTCGTGAAGAAGGGCTCGTACATCCGGCTCTGAACCTCCGGGGACATGCCTTCACCGTCGTCGCTGATGGTCAGCCGCGCGTACGTGCTCGACGCTTCCGGGAGCTGACCCCGAACCGCCGCCGGCATTTCGGCTGCAGTCAGCTCGTCCAGGATGAGGCTCACGTTGCCGCCGCGCGGCAGGGCATCCCTGGCGTTGATGCACAGATTGAGGACCAGCTGCTCGAGTTGAGCCGCATTGCCGATCACGTAGAGCGGCTGGACCTTGCAGTCCCAGCTCAAGCGAATGTGCTCGCCCATCAGCCGCTCCAGCATTTGATGCAGGGACGAGACGATCTGGCCGAGCTCCAGCTCCGAAAACTCGGCGGTGCCTTTGCGGCTGAAGGCCAGCAGTTGCTTGATCAGCGTCGACGCCCGTTCCGCCGCGCCTATCACCCCGCCCAGCAGGTTGTCGATTCGAAGCTCCTGGTTCATCGAGCGGACGACCTGCGTGTGGCCGATGATCACTTGCAGCAGATTGTTGAAGTCGTGGGCGATGCCCCCGGCCAACTGCCCCACCGCCTCCATCTTTTGAGATTGATGCAACTGCTCCTGAAGCTGCTCTCGCTCATGTGTTTCGGTGATGTCGCGTGCCACCCCTTCAATCACGACGCTGCCCGTAGGCGTGGGAGCGAGCGGCGTGGCTCGTAGCTCCATCCACACCAGGTGACCGCGTCGATGCCGGAACCGTATGCGGCGGCCCACGCCAGCTTGGGTGCGGTCGAGCGACAGGAACTCCGACAGGTCCTCGGCGTGCACGATCTTGTGAATGCTCTGCTCGGTACCGATGAGCTCTTCCGGCGTATAGCCGAGCAGTGCTAGCGAGCTTGGGCTCACGAACGAGAACTCGGGTGTGGGCCGGGCGCGCATTCGAAACACGAGGTCCGGGAGATGATCGAGCAGCCGCTCGAGCTCTGCCTGGGTCGCGACCAATTTGGCGCGCGTCTGTTCGCTGTGAGTGAGATCGACGGAGTACGAGACGGCCAAGTCTTCCCCGTCGAGGTACACGCGTACGGCGCGTACCTCGACGGGTGACTCGCTGCCGTTCTTGCGGCGGTGAACGGTCCTCACCGTCAGAGAATCTGGTGGGCGCGTGGTGTCCCACATGCCCTGCCAGTGCTCGGGGGTTAGGCGTGGATCGATATCAAAGATCCGCAGCTTATTGACTTCTGACCGGGAGTATCCAAGCCAAGCGCACGCGCCCAAGCTCACGTACGCAAATGAGCCATCACGACGAGAAAAAAACCATGCTCCCGGAACGTGGTCGAGCACCGCCTCCAGGCCCCGGCTTGCAGCTCGAGGAGCAGACGGCGGAGGTCGGGCAGGCGGGTCGGGCGGGGAATTGGACCGGGTCACGAGGCGTGGAAGATAGCGCTCACGAGGCGTGTGAGGGAAGGGGGCCAGGGTCGGATCTGCGCTGCACGCAGCGCCAACCTAGAACATTCTAGGTGCTTGGCGTTTCGGCGTGGAACAGGAGCGTGTCATGAGCTGGGGCGACACCGGAACGGGGTTCCGGTTTGTCGGGCTAGGGCGCCGTGATAGACGTGCCGCGTCGTGCCTGACCTCTGGATCTACGCGCTCTTGCCCGTTGCCGGCTTCGTTGCCGGCGTCGTGAACACGATTGCCGGAGGCGGGTCGTTCTTGGTGCTGCCCTGCCTGATGCTGCTCGGTATGCCGGAGCAGGTAGCCAATGGGACCAACCGCGTGGCGATTTTGCTACAATCGGTCTACTCGGTGCGGGCGTACCACCGCCACCGACCCATCGATCGCTCGGCGGTGCTGCGGCTATTGTGGCCGTCCCTGCCGGGCCTTGCCATCGGTTTCGTTTTGGCGACGGTGCTCGCGCCGGACGTTTTTCGCAGCGTGGTGGGCGTAATATTCCTGATGTTCGTGGCGTTCATGTTGATGCAACCGAGGCTGTTGCTCGACAAGCGAGAGCGTGCGCCAGAGTGGCCGCGCGGGGTCGAAATGGGCGCATTCTTTGCCATCGGCATGTACGCCGGGTTCTTGCAGGCTGGAGTCGGGCTGCTCCTCCTGGTGGCGCTGAGCGCTCTGCAGGGGCGTGAGCTCGTGGATGCCAATGGGGTGAAGTTGGCGGTGATCGCCATCTGGATCGTACCCAGCGTCATCTGGTTTGCCCTGGCGGGTCAGGTCGAATGGCTCCCGGGGTTGCTGGTCGGTGTGGGCAATTTCTTTGGCGCGCGGGTTGGGGCGAGGTGGGCGGTGAAGAAAGGCAACAGGCTCATTTTCGCCGTCCTGGTGCTGGTCATGGTGGCCACGGGTGTGAGCTTGCTTCTAGAGTAGCATGTCTCTGTGATGGCTCATCAGACGGCCATGACCTTCACGTGCCCAGCCTTGCCATATGCGACGATCTTTTCATCGCGCGTCACCAGAGTAGCGCGCCGCGCTCGAGCGGTAGCCACCAGAAAACGGTCCGCGGGATCAGCGTGGAATTCACCGGGTAGTCTGACGCTGTCCAGCACGGTACGCGGCCGACTTAGCCCCACCAGCTTGATCTCGGACCGGTCGAATGCCAACTGAACCCAGTCGTGTAGGGGCAGCGGCAGCACGACGCGCTGTCGCATTTCGAGCAACGCGAGCTCCCAAATCGAAACAATCGATACGAGCACCCCCGAAGTCTGCCCGACCGCTTCAATGGTCCTTATGGCGGCTGGCGAGAGCTGCCCCGATACACCCAGAGCGAGCCACAGCCAGACGTGGGTATCCAGAAGCAGCCGATCAGCGGCCTTCACTTGCGCCGCCGTTTCAAACGCGACCGGACGACTCGGCCCTTGGCCGCAGGTTGGGGCAAGTCGGCATAGAGCGCGTCCTCTTCTCCGCTCAGCACCGCCCATTCCGCTTCTGGCGCGCTGACGATGTCCCCACGGATCTCGGCGCTGCCGGCCAAATATCCGAATAGGGGCGCGCGAGGCCCAGCAGCTTCCATGGGCACCAATTTGGCGACGGGCTTGCCGCGTTTGGTAATGACGATCGGCTCCCGACTGCGAGCCACCTTGTCCATGAGTTTGAGGCACTTGGCCTTGAACTCCCCGGCGGGTATTTCGACGGTTGGCTTCATGGTCATGAGATCATGGTCATGATGACACCGTTGGCCGCTTCGTGCACGTATTTCCCGGTTTTTCTGACGTATGTGCGGCCAAGCCTAGTCAGACCTCGCGAGCATTGAGCTCCAGCCGCATGGGCTGAGCCATGAGTGTGGACCCGGGCCGCAAAGGTCCTATCGGACCATTGGGTTTGAACCCGACGCGCAGATACAGCCGCATGGCGGACGAGTCGCCACACGTAACGCACAAACATAGATAGCGAGCACCCGTCGCCTTTGCCCAGCCCATCAAATGATCCAGAAGCAATTGCCCTACACCTTGGCGCCTGCACGTGGTGGCGACCCACATTTGATAGACGTGCGCCAACTCGGGCTTGCTGGGCTCGAGTTTCCCCCATGCTAGGCCGATCCCCTGAGCGCCTATCTGGGCAACCAAAGGGCGGTCGTAGCCCGACGTAGTTCCTGATGCTAGCCGCGCAGACCATTCCCCATCCGGTCGACCTTGCTCTGCAGCAAGCGTGCCCCCGAAAGCGTTCGGAGCGTCGGCCAACGCCGCAAGTCGCAAGCTCTTGTACAGCTCCCATTCGTCCGAGTTGAATGGACGTATCGAGGGTGTAACCCTGGCCGCAGCGCTCCCCACAGCGAGAGTTTTTGTGTACGGATAGCCTCGCGAGATCCCGAACCCCTGCGTTGGACTGCCGGCGGACACGTACCCCAGTCGTTCGTAGAAGCCACGCGCCGTTGCGGAGCTTTGCAGGCGCAACATTCGGAGACCGGAGGCCTCCGCCCACCTCTCGGCTGCTTCGAGGATGGCGCGCCCAAGCCCCATCCGTTCAAAGCCCGGACAGACATAGCAGAGTCGGATTTCACCGCTATCGTGAATCATGCCGACCCCCCGAATGAAGGCATCCACCTCAGCGACCAGCACGAGCGCTCCGGGCGCGCTGAGCCATCGCTCAAAATGCTCGGTTGTCTTGTTCTGCAACCACTGCTCGAGAGTTGCTGGATCATCTTGGTGATCAAGGGCGCACAGGCGAGCAATCGACGCGCGTAGCACTTCGATTGCCTGCCAGGCATCTTGCACCCTTGCTGGACGTATCAACGTTGCGCTCATCTGTCGGCGAACCGCTATTGGACCGACTGCCATCTTGGCCCGGGCCCACTGGCTGTCAGGGAACAGCGATGCAGTGGAGGCGCTCCTTCTCCATCAGGACGGCACGAGCACCTTCGGTCGATGGGCAGCTGATGCCGCGCGCGCTCCGGCATGAGCTTCGACAGACTTCGGTGGGCGCTGTGTCGATACGTCCTGCGCTTGCCGCCGGTGGTAGGCATGAGCCGAACCGAGGTCGTCGGGTGGCTTGGGCCAACGGTGCAGCGCTACGTTACCGGCAGCTAGCTTGAAGCGGTAACCTGCAAAACGGCGGCAGCCACAAGGACGCAGCACCCGGCTGGGCAATCTTTCAGTACGGAGACGGTGCGAGGTCCGTGGGGGCCGCCACAACGTACGGCGAGGGCGCGAGAGCGGGAGGTGCGCTGGCCCCGTCAGCACTTCGTTGCAGCCCAAGCTGCCCGTCTGGCGACGCCAATGCGGCGGTGGAGGGAACGGCGTGCCGATCCAGGTATGGATTGGGCGCGAGCCAGGCAATGGAACCATACGGAGACGGCGCGAGGTCGATGGGTGGTGCAAGCTCGTACGGCGAGGGTGCGAGAGCGGGACGCGCGCTAGGGCCGCCCGCGCTGCTTTGTGGCTCAAACTGGGTGTACGGCACCGACCCCCAAGTAACAGTGGGTTCCACAGCGTGCCGGTCGATGTACGGACTGGGCGCCAACCGGGCCACAGAATCATGCGCATGCGGCGCCAGGTCTCGCCCCAGTGGCTCGCCAAGGCCGGAACCTAGCAATGACATCACGAGGGCCCAGCTACGCACCACACATTTTTGGATCAGGATCTTGCCGGCCGCAAACGCGATCTGTTTGATCGCGGTGAGAGTCGACCTAAGGCTCCTCTGACGATCCCGATGCTCGTCGACGATTTCGTCGAAGGCATGCTCAAACGAGCTCTCCGCCATCTGATGGCCATTGAGGACGTAGAGCTGGTGCCGTCGGTCAACGAGCGAGCGCGTGCCCCGAGCGTGCCATTAGGAGCTCGAGGCCTCGGGATATCATCCGTAGGATGGCGTGAGCGTGGCGAGCGCGGCGCGGAGCAACTGCTCGGGGCTTGCCTCGGCATCATCCACTTCTGCGCGCGCCCGAGCCGTCGCGAGCCGGCTCTCTCGCTCGCGGAACCCCAGGTTGCGCAAGCCGCGAAAGACCAGCTCGCACGCAGCCGCCAGTTGCGCCGATCCGACGCTGCCGTATGCACTGCCGTCGGCATGCTGAAAGCACAGTCCGGCTGAAACGCCGCCCGAGATGAAGAGCTGTCCGGTATGCACGGAGCGATGGTGCGCTGAGCACAAAACCATGACTAGGTCTGCGTCGTGCTGCCCGCCTTCCGACCGCGGCTGAACATGGTGTAAGTCCACGAACGTAGCCTGCTTGCAACCGGGCACTTTGCAGCACTCCGCATCGCGCCGCAGCACCTGGCGTCGTAGCGCGGTGGGTATCGTTTGCGTGGCGCGCCGCGTAGGGCTCAGGAAGCGGCGCTGCCCCGCCGAGTTCGCGCTGGACGGCGGCAGGGTCGACGGAACGGCTGTGGTGGGTTGACCCACGTGGGTGGACGCGGACTCAGCTGCGGCCGGAGCGGGCTCGCATGGAGATGCAGCAGCGACATGGCCAATGCACTGCGCGTCGCACAAGGCCATATCGACGATCTCCGGCCTGACCTCGACTCGTTCACCCGCCGCCTCTTGGAAGCCGCGGCCACAATGCTCGCAGGTGACAACGGCCAGTTGATAGCTGGCGCGGCCTAAATGGGCAGAGCCGGAGCCGCCCAGCACGTGTCGCGCCATGAGCAACAAGGCGGAGTCGTCATCGAGCCGCTCGCCGCTGTCTTGCCGGAGCTTTTTCATGGCTTCGCGAAAAGTGGCCAGCGTTTCGGCCGCGACGTCGAAGCGCAGGATGTGGCGCCGCGCCCCCGTCTGAGGGACGTCGCTCGGACGATCTCCCCGCGCGTGCCCCAGAACGAGCTTCTCGATTTGGCGGATGGTGTGGCCCTGAGCCGCGTCGAGCCATTCACGCTCTGTTTCTGCCGTGGCCACCCGGCTGAGCTCGCGTACGGCGGACCCATGCACGCGCCCTTCGGCGAGCGCCCGCGAGAGCTCGGGCAACGACTCGAGCGCCTCGGCGGTGCGCAGTTTGTCGTCAGTGGTTCGGGGTAGGTAGCCGAAGAGACGTTCGGCGTATTCAAAGAAGCTACCGTAGCCGAGGTGCCGGTGGGCTCCGGAGCGCAGCGCGCGCAAGAGCACCGGCCCTTCTTCGGCGTCGAGCGCGGCCCGCCGTTGCGCCAGCCGCGAGAGCGCTTCGTGTGCCTCGACCCACTCCGCGGCCCGTTCTACCGCTGGCGAGCGCGCCGATGCGGTTGACGGCCGTTCCTTCGAAGCGACCGCTAACGAACTCGACGCTTCGGCGCCTGCCCCATCGTTGGCCGGGTTTGCTGTCGACTGACTTGACCATGATTGGAGTGTGCTTTGCGGTGAAGTCATTACGCCCTCCAGATGATTGACGATGCAATCTAGCATGGAGATCTTGGAGCCTCTCAGTGCCCGATAGGCGCGCGCTCGACCCTATATCGCCGCGCGAAGTGTCGAGTGTCGTAACATGGTTGCAGACGCTGAGGGACGCGCGACAATCGTGCGCTTTGTCCTAGTCACATACCTTGCGGGCATGTTCGCGCGCGAACGTCGTCAACTGAAAAGCGCAAGGCACTTAAGAAAATGTATTTGGGAAACTGAACCCCGAGCAGCGAAGGGGGTGTGCTTATGTGCCAGCGCCTGCTCGCGGTGCGTCATGGCGGTCACCCCAGCGCTGTGAACCGACGTTTTGTCACCCAGCGCCGAGCATACCGTACAGCTTGGTGAGCGCGATGCGCCGGTGGAGTCTCCCAGCGCCGGTGGCGGTTTCCCAGCGCCGTGAATCGTGGCGTCGCCCAGCCGTGAATCGTGGTGTTGCCGAGCGCCGTGTGTGGGAGTTGTCCAGTGCCCCGATGCATCGCGCTTCGACGTGCAGCGCGGGCCCGGCCCCTTTTACCTCTGACAACGACGCGGCTTGGCGCCATCCCCAGGTTCCAGAGCTCAGCCTCCGCGCAGCGTGCCTAGCTTTTGGCGGTGTTCGCTTTGCAGGTGGTTGTAGTCGTCTTGGGTGAGGCCGAGCGCGCGGGTGACCTGGCGCAAGGTGTTGACCTCGGAGTGGCTGACATGGTCGTCGACCGCGGCCAGCTCGAGCAACATGCCTAGAATGTGCAGGCGCAGATCGCGGTGGCCGAGCTCCTTGAGCGTGCGCGCGAAACGGGTGGTGTGCACGCTGGATAGCTCGACGACGTGGGCTTGGATGGCCTGGACGATGGCGCGGCTGCCCTCTCTGCCAATTCCTTCCACGGTGGCGAGCAGGTGACCTGCTTTGCTGAGCTCGCCTACAGACAGCTCGCGATCCGCGTATGCGACACAGGCGATCAAGCCGGCGCAGGCGGCCACGATGGCCACCGTAGCGTCGTCCGCGCCCTCGAGGGCACCTCGGACCACCTCGTGCAAGCGAGCGTCAGCTGTGTTGGCCATGCGGCTTTGACTTTTCCCGATCAAGCTTCTGGGATCAAGCTGTCTGCGCTGATCTGGAGCTCGTCCAGGAAGACTTTGGCCTCCTGATATTCGGGTTCGGTGGTGATGGCGCGTTTGGCCAATAGGGCGGATTTCTTGATGTCGCCCCGGTGTTTCGCGATGGCTGCCTGCCGCAGGTAGGCTTCGGCTCGGCTCATTGGACCGGGCGTTTTCAGGAGCGTGACGAGTTGGAGCGCTTTGATCGCGATATCGAATTCGCCGCGGGCCATGGCCAGGGTGGCCAGCTCGGAGGCCACGGCGCCGTTCTGACGATCACTGTACAGGGCAGCCTCGAGCCACGCGAAGATGGCTTCTTCGTCGCCCGCGGCACTGGCGACGCGCGCCATGGCATGCTGAAGCAGTGACAGCTCGGGAGAGCGGCGTTTGCCGTGGCTGCGGATGGCCTCGTCCAGGCGGCTTGCGGCTTCCTCGATCTGGCCCAACGTCACCTCGACGTCCACCAGCTTGACGATGATTTTGGCATCATCTTCGAGCGCCAGGGCCTTGACGTAGGCGGAGCGAGCTTCGGCGAGAGCGCCCTCCTCGGCTTGCTTGTAGAGATCACCGGCGCTGCTGTAGAGCTCGAAACGCTGAGCGCGGTCGGTGCTGGCGTCTGCTTCCGCGACCAGCAGGTTGGCCCAACCCTTGTGGGCCTTGGCCGCTTGATACATCTTGCGCAGGCGCTTGCGAATGGCCTCTTCTGCCGGAAATTGCGCGTTGACGAGCTCGAGCGCGTCCTTGGCCGCCAGCGGGTCTCCCGCCTTTTCACACGCCTCGGCCAGCTTCAAAGCCACTTCCACCTGTTCTTCACCGATCGAGAGCGGCAACAGGCCTCGATACCCTGCGATCGCGGCGGGCCAGTCTTGGCGCTGCACCGCCAGGTGCGCCAAAGCGAGTTGGGCGGGCTTGTCATCCGGGTGAGTCGCCACCCAGCCGTTGATCAGGGCGAGAGCGGCCTCGAGCTGATTCAGATCCCCGAGCACACGAGCGAGCTCGAGTGTGGTCGGACCTCGCTCGGCTTGTGCGCCGAGGTCGGGGCTCGCTTCGAGCAGCTCGAGCTTGGTGGTGAGCGCCTCGGCCAGGTCGTGCTGCGACTTCTCCGGACTGAGCTCTGTGGCCCGTTTCAGATCGGCAATGGCGGTGTTCAGGTTCCTGAGGTCGCCACGGCCCAGGCTCAGATGCAGGTTGCCTCGCAGGTGGAACAAGGCGCCCAGCCCCGCGTTGGCTCCTCGGTGCAGCTCGAGGGCGCGAGTGAGGTGGGACAGCGCGCGGCTGGGTTCGTTCGCGGACAACCAGTGCTGGGCCAACTTGGCCAACAGCGCAGGGTCTGGGGCTGCGTCATCGGCGGCTCGTTCGAGCGTCTCTGCCGCGCGGCGCGGATCCCCGACCTGGTTCTCGTAGATCAACGCGGCTTGTTCGATCTGCTCTTTCTTGTGCAAAGGATTGCTGAGCTGCAGGGCATGGTCACACAGAGCACCCGCCAGCTTGTCCCAGGCATCGTGCTGTCGATACCACTGCACCCGCTCCGCGTGCAGCGCTTCGCTGTCTGGCACCCGCTCGAGCCCGCGCTCGAGCGCACGCTCCACCGCCGTAAAGTCGTCTTGCGCCTTGTGCAAGGCCACGAGCTCCAGCGTGCGGGCTTCTGCGGTGTGCCCCGTATCGAGCGCGATCAGCTGATACAGAATGTTGGCGCGGTCCTCGACGTGCTTCTCGGAGTCCAAGAGGCTGAGGAATGCTTCGAGAAATTCGCGCTGCTCGCCGGCGATGGCGAGCGACGCGCGGTACACCTCGAGGGCGGCTTCTTTGTCCGACGCGGCCAGCAGCCTGCCGAGGCGCAGGGTACCGCTGATCACGGTTGCTTTGTCTCCGCGCTGACGCGCTGCGTTCAGTCGTTCTTCGATCAGGCTTTGCCGCTCAGAGAGCCGCCCCTGCTTCTCGAGCAACTTCTCCAAGAGCTCTCCGGCTTCTTCCGAGTCCGGGTCGTCTTCGAGCAGCGCCTTGAGGGCCGTTTCGGCTTCGCTCTTGCGATTCGAATCGATGAGAATGCGCATGCGTTCAATGCGCAAGGAGCGGCGCAGCGCGGGGTCGTCCACCGCTTTTTCGATCGAGGAAATGCGAGCCTCGAGCTGCTTACGGTTGCCGTTCTTGCGGTACACGTCGAACAACGGGCGCCAGACCCGGACGTTCGTGGGCTCTTCCTCGAGCAAGCTCTCGTACACCTGCGCGGCCAAGGCCAGATCACCGAGTGGATGCAGCGCCAGGGCCGCCAATTGCAGCCTGAGCTCGAAGGCATCCTGCCCGGTCGCGTGGGGAATGCTCTCTTCCAAAAGGTTGACCGCCGCTTGCGCCTGCCCGGCTCGCACGTACATCTCGGAGAGAGCGCTGATGGCCCAAATGGCGTCGCTGACGCGGCCCCCGTCCTGGGCCAGCTTCACCGTGGCGTCGAGCAGCACGCGCACTGTAGCATCGTCATTTTCAGCCTTGGCCAGGTCCACCGCCTCGTGGAGCTGTGAAATGTTCGCCTCGCCAAGCCGGGCAGCGTGGGTCAAGCTGGCTAACAATGCCGATTTGTCGTTGGCGTCGCGAGCCACGCGTTCCATGAGCTCGACCACCTCTAGGCTCGGAGGGTTGGTGGACAGCGAGGAGCGAAGGAGCAGAAGCACTCGCTGGTTGTCCCCGTTGCGAGTCAACGCGATGTCGATGTGCTCGACCGCCTCTTTGGACTGACCCTGGTCGAGCTCGAGCACGCCGAGCCGATACAGCGCTTCGGTATACCGGTCTGGAGCCAGGTCTGGGTCGGCGTTATCGACGAACAGCTTGAGCGCTTGCGCGAGCGCCTGAGGGTCTTGGGCGATGCCCACCCGTTCAATGGCTTCGAGACAATCCAGCGGCCGCCGGCCGGTGCTCTGGGCCTGCGCGAAGCACTTGGCGGCTTGTGCGGCGTCACCTGCTTTTTCACACAAGCTCCCGAGCTCGAGCCACAATTCACAGGCGAGCTCCGGGTCGTCTGCCTCGGCTTTCAGCGCCAGCGCCGAAACCTCTTGGCAGACCTGGGAGGTCTTGCCAACTCGCGCGCCGAGCTCCCAACTACTGTGCACCAGCGTGCGGGACGCGGGATGTTTCGCCAATGCCTGAAGCCGGCAATCGAGAGCCAGCTCGAGCTGCCCGAGCCCGACGAACACGTCGGCGCGGCTGTCCAGGATGGCGCTCGTAGCGACCGGATCCTTGCTGTGGCTCAGGCGTTGATCGAGCGCACGCAGCAAGAGGTCGTGGTGACCCGCCTCGCGCAACGCTTGTTCCAACCGGTCCGCTTCATCGCTGTCGTTAGCCCCCGCCTCCAGGGCGGAATCGAGCAAATCCTTGGCGCGCTCCAGCTGCCCGAGCTCGCTCGCGATGCGATACAGCTCGAACAAGATGGAGCTTTCACCAATGCCATGCTCCGTGCCGCCCTCGTCCGGTCGGGCGCGCCCCAAGAGGAGCAGCAGCGTGCGGTAGGCTCGTTCGGCCTCCTCGAGCTGGCCTTTCTCGCGCGCCACGTCGCCGAGCAGCTTGAGCATGGGTATGTTGTCGCGGTCCACCTTGGACGCCAGGTCCAGCTCCTTCAGGGCCACGTCGAGGTTACCCATGGAGCGCGCGATTTGCGCGAGCTGGTAGTGCACCTTGGCGCGCTCCGGTGTGCGGCGCCGTCCGAATTCCTCGAGCAGATCCATGAGGATCTTACGCGCTTCTTCGTGGCGCTCGGCGTGCCGCAGGCCGTCGGCGAGAGAAAGCCGGAGCGGTTTGTCTTTGGGCTCGAGCTGCACCGCGCGTTCGAGCAACGGGATGGCTTCGGCGAGCTGCCCCAGGTGCTTTCGCCGCACTCTGGCCGCATCGCGCAGGTACTCTACCTGCAACGCTCGATCCGTCGTTTGGTCCACGCCGGCGGTCAAAATGGGCGCCAATAGCTCCCAATCCTGTCGTGCTCGGTAGAGCTCTGCGAGCAGCGAACGTAGCTCCATGGCGGCGGGGTCCTTGTCGAGCCCTTCGCTCAGGTAGGCGCGCGCACGATCTTCCTCGCCGGCGGCCCGCAGCGCAGTCGCCAGGTTGAGCAGGGTCGCGCGGCGCGCCTGAGTGGCACCTTCGGCCGTCAACCTCAGACGTTGCTCGAGCCAAGCGACCGCTGCGACATGTTGACCTCCCGCCACGCACAGCCGGGCCAAGGCGTCCAGCACGTCCGGCAACGGCACGAGCTTGACGCTGGCCTCGTACGCGGACACGGCCTGCTGCACATCTCCCAGCGCTGATTCAGACAAGCGCCCCGCTCTGGCCCAGAGCGCCGCAGCGAGCTCCGCGTCATGCGCGCGGGCGACTTGTTGGGCCTGCATCGCCAAAAGCTTGAACAGCGCTGGGTGCTCGCCCGTCTGCGCCAGGATCTTTTCGAGCTTGTCGATGGATGCGGTGTGGCCTGGGCTCTCTTCGACGTTCTTTTGGAGGGCCTCAATCTGCTTCTCACCGCTTTCGCCCAAAAGCTCGAGGATGCGCGCTTCATCCAGTCGGAGCTCCAGCCGGCGTGCGAGCTCTGGCTCGAGCCGCAGCTCCTGACGGCGCAATTCCAAGAGGTCGCCGAAGCGCTTGCCCTTTTCGTAGATCCCGCCGAGCAGACTGATGGTCTCGGCGTGGATCGGCGATTTCTGCAGGATGCCGCGGCAGATCTCGGCCCCCTGCTCGGTGTCCCCGAGCGCGTCCACCGCCACCGTTGCCGCTCGATAGCTGAGCGCAATCGTTCGCTCCTCATCGAAGGGTAGCGCGGCGCCGTCCAAGAGCAGTTGCAAAGCTGTAGCGAAGCCACCCTTTTGCTGCTCCAACTTGACCAGCTCTTCGATCGACCACCAGGTCACGCGGTCAGCCAGGCTGCCGACGGCCGGCTCCTGGCGTTCAGCCAAACGCTCGAGCTCTGCCCCGGCGATGCGGCGGGCTCGCTCCAGAATGGGCTTTGCGAGCACGCTATCGGCCACGGTGTGCAGGGCTACCGTGGCCGCCTCGTACAGCACCGACAGGTCGTCGGGGGTAGCGTCCGCGAGCAAGAGCAGCGTCTGCACCAACGGGCGCCCGGGCTTTTGCCGCCGCAGCTCTGCCAACATGCGCAACGTGTCGGCGTCAGACTGGCTCTCCACGGCCAGGCTGAGCAGCGTCTCTGCGGTAGCTTTGTCGGCGCGGTGGTCTCGATACCAGACGGCGAGCTCGCGCCGCAAATCATGCGCGACCTTGGGCGTGAGGTTCTTGGCCGAGTCGATACGCTCGAAGATGGCTTGGGTCGTATTTTCCCAAGCGCGCCCGGCCTCGGCCGCCGTTTGGATTGCATCGGCGACTTTGCGGTCGACGTGGCCGAGGGCGATGGAATTGGCGATGAAGACCCAGGCGAGCTCGCTCCAGGCACGCAGCTTGACTGCGACGCGCGCGACCGCACACGCGGCGTCTCGATGCGCAGGGTCACTTTCGACGATCTGCCGGTAACAGGAGAGCGCTGCCTCGCGGTCTTCGATCCGGTCTTCGAGAATGTGCCCGCGCTGATAGCGCAGCTGGCGACCGCGCTCCGGATCGCTGCAACGCTCGATGGCGCGCTGGTAACCCGATACCGCGATGCCCCATTCGCCGCTGCTCCGAGCCAGGCGTTTGAGCTCCGCCTCGCGTTCTTGGGTCGGGTCGAGCTCGAAGGCTCGGCACAGGTAGGTCAGCGCACCGCCGGGGTCTTGTGCGCGTTGCTCCAGGATGCCGGCCGCTTCCAGGAGGATGCTCTGCGTGCTCATGAGGTCGGCACGGGCTCGCACGCGCAACTCCACGAGCTCCAGCACCCCAGGCCACTCGTCAGCGACGGTGAGCGCGGCCGCGAGCGTTTCGACGGCAGCATGTGCCTGCTCACTCGAGCCGAGCAAGGCACGCAGCCCCGAGCGCGCGGGCTCATGCAGCGCGCTGATTTCGAGCGCCCGGCGGTAGTAGTCGATGGCGCGGGCAGGCATCTTCTCGTGCTCGCGGTACACGTCGCCGAGCCGGGCCAGGTGATCGGTGCGGCGCTCTTCGTTCGTCTCCGTCTCCACCGCGGCGCTGAGCCGCGCGACGACGTCCCCCATCCGGTTCGTCGCCGCGCACAGATCGACCAGTGAGTCGACGGTCTCGGCGTTGGCGCCGAACTGCTCCTCGATGTCTCGCCACACGTCGATGGCCTGGTCCAGCCGGAACAGACGCGTCTCGTAAATGCGAGCTACGCGCACCAGATCTTCGCGGCGCGGCGCGGCTTTTTTCCTGGCGTGGGCGCGGCGCTGCAGATCAAAGATCAGCGTCTCCCAGCGCTCGGCGCGATCCAAAATCACGATGCGCGCATCCAGCGCCCCGAGGTCACCCTCGCTCGCTTCCAGACAGCGCTGCCAGAGCTCGAGCGAGCGGTCCACGTCGCCGAGCTGGTCGGCGAGCTTGGCGGCCTCGCCCAGCACATGGCGTTGGCCGCGCGTGCTCGGCTCGAGCGCCGCTAGGCGCTCCAAGACGCCGAGCAAGCGCTTTTGGTCGTTGGCCTCACCCAGCAGCTGGCGCAGGCGACGCGCCACGAGCAGGCGCGGTGCATCGCTCGCCTGCGGGTCGCCGAGCACACTCATGTACAGCTCCGTGGCGGCCGGCCTATCGTCGAGCTCGAGCTCGAACACCTTGCCCGCCTCGACCAGGATTTCGATGCGCCGCTCGTCGACTGGGCATACCTTGGCCGCGGCCACCAGCGCGGCTGCATACAGGTCCTGCCGGCCTGTACGTTCGGCCAGCGTGCGCAGTTGAGTGTGCACGTCGATCGATTGTGGCGTCAGGCTCAGTAACGCAGCCGAGTGGCCTAGAGCCTCTTCATGGCGATCGCTCTTGATCAACCAGGACACGCAAGCGTCGTGCAGCTCGCGCCGCCGGTTGTCATTTTCCGCCACGCCGAGCGAGAGCAAAAGGATGCGGATGACGTCCTCTGATCGATCGGCGGCCGCGTAGCGCGCTTGCAAGATCTCGAGCGCCCGGCGACGCGCGTCCACCTCGGCGGTCTTTCGGATCGCGACCTCTTCGAGTAGCCGGCACCCGTCGCGCTCGCCCCCGTCCAAGCCCAGCAGCTCCTCAGCCACCGAGAGGGCGGCCATGGCATCCCCGAGCTCGTTCAGCTGCCGGTCGGCGATCTGCACGCGCGTGGCCAGCGCCTCTTCGTTCGAGAGGCTGTTCAGACGGGCTCCCCAGATGTCGATCAAATCCTGATGGCGATTCTGCCGTTCCAGACGCCGCTCCAGCGACTCGGCGAGTTGATCGTCATTGGGCTTGCTCAAGAGCAGCTCTTTTAGATAGTCGCTGGCACGCTGGCCTTGCCCCGCGAAGTCTTTGGCGATGCGGGCGGCTTCGTCCAAGAGCGGCAGGCGCCGTTCGGGCTCGACCGTGTGCGCCAGCTTCCGGTCGTATTCGCCGAGCAGCTCTTCCCAGCGTTCGGCCATCGTGAGCCGCAGGCTCAACTGCTCGAAGGCCCAGGCACCCCCCGCGTCTTCGAGGATGCTGAGCCGCTTCAAGATCCGGATGGCCTGCAGCGAGTCCTCGTACCATTCGTCATGAAACGCGACCGCGCGTTGACCAATGCGCAGCAGCGTCCTCGGGTCGAGCTCTAATCCGAGCACCTCGCGGTACAGTAGGGAGACCTCTTCGGGCCGATCGAGCTCACGTGCCGCGTCGTCGACTGCCTCCCAAAAGGCGTCATTTTCGGGCTCTGACCGGGCTTGATCGACGGCTTTCCGGAGTGCCTCGGGGATGTCTTCGACCTGGGAGGGATGGATCTGTTGCATGCGTATTCTGATTGGAGGGGGCGGACCTGCCGACCACTTCGCCAGCCCGTGCGGGCCGGTGACAAGACTCGAGAAGAGTCACGAAGGGCGCGACCTGAGCCCTATCAGGATCGATCGGTCAAAGTGGCCTACTGTATAACAGCCAGCGTGCCTGGGGTTTGCATCCCGTGCACTTATGCAGCTGGGGCCGGTGCCTGACGCTGGGCTCGCTTGCCTGACGGCGCTGAACAGGCGGCTCCCTACAGCCTGGAATGGGCTCGGCTTGCGGCTTCGAGCCTTCGGGTGTTATTTAGGGCACCGAGCTGCCGCGCCCTTCGGGTGGCAAGCTGCCGCGCCCTTCGGGCGGCTGAAAAACGCGACAAAACGCCCTCAACGAGACGACTCACCCCCGAGGTTGACCCATGGCTGCGACCCCCTCCACGATGAGACAACTGGGATCCCCGCTTCCCTCCTTCGAGCTGTCTGACACCCGCAACGGGGAAACCATCAGCGACGCCTACCTACGCGGGCGCGGCCCGGCGGTGGTGGCGGTCATCTGCAACCACTGTCCGTTCGTGGTCCACATCCGCGCCGGTTTGGTCGAGTTCGGGCGCTACTGCCAGGAGGCCGGCGTGCGTTTCGTTGCGATTTCCTCGAACGACGCGACCACGCACCCTCAGGATGGCCCGGACCAGATGGCTATCGAAGCAAAGCGTCACGGCTTCACCTTCCCCTACCTGTATGACGAAACCCAGGCGGTGGCGCGCGACTTCGATGCGGCCTGCACCCCGGATTTCTTCGTCTTCGACAGCGGGGGGAAGCTGGCCTATCGGGGCCAGTTCGACGCGTCGCGCCCCAACAATGCGGTGCCCGTCACCGGCACTGACCTTCGCGCCGCGGTCTCGAGCTTGCTTGCGGGCAAGCCGCCCAGCTCGGATCAGAAGGCCAGCGTTGGCTGCAACATCAAGTGGAAGCACTGACCCGTTGACCCCATTAGAGTCCAAGTACCTGCAGACCTTCTCCAATTGGCTCAACGGGATGGGCAGCGAGGTCCGAGCGCTGGCCGACTTGCTCGAACGGCAAGACGTAGATCGTGCGACACGGCGCGCCAGCGCCGAGTCGTTGAACTACCTGCTGCGTTCTTTTGAGCTCATCCCGGAGGGTTTGGAGGACTTGGGTTACCTGGATGACCTGTTCGCCTTTCGCGTATTGGCCGAGCAGGCCGTCCGGGCAGACGCCGACTCGAGCCCGCGTGACCCGGAGGGTATGTTGGGCCGGCTTGCGGCCGATACCGAGCTGCTCGTCGAGTTTCTCGGCGACGACTTCGAGCTCTTGCGTACGGCTGCCCTAGCGGCCAGCGCCACTGAAGCCAAGGGGCGCAGCGTCGATGACCTGCTCGAAGATCCCGAGCTCCGCGCCGCGGCGCTGGCCGAGGTGCGCGCCTGGTCCGAAGGCTACGCTCCGCCCGAGCTCAGCGGTGGTGAGCACGAGCTCGTCAAATTGCGTTCCTTTCTCGGCACCAAGCTGCGTCGCGCCTCCTGACGGGCTCGCTACGCCTCGCTGCAGGTCCGCCGACGTGGGCCGCATATGGGGGCCTACACGAGGCACGCAGCGCTCGCCGATAGCGTTAAAGGCCGGTTAAGCCCAACCGTTCGTGCCCTGCAACCGCCGCCGAAAGCAAGGCGCGCGCGCAGAAGGTACGGGAGTGGTGAAACGGATTCAGATCAGAGGAATGTTGTGGACGTGGGTTGCGGCGCTTGCGACGGGGTGTTCCGCCGCGGGTGGACCTGGCCCCGATTACTTCGTCGTACCGGACCGACTCACCGATGGCTTGGACGACATTTCCCCTGACGCCGGCAGCGAGCCGAACGACGTCGGCACGACGGAACGAGTGCCATTCGTTGCAGCATTTGAGCCCGAAGATTTCGCGATTGACCACGCCGACAGCGCGGCGGAACGAGCGGCGTCCGACGCAGCGCTCGAGCCCGAAGATTTCGCGTTCGGCGATTGAGCGAGTAGCACCGGCGCTACTCGCGCACCGGTCCGTACTCCGAGCGCAATATTTCCGTTCTTCGTCACCGAGGTCGCGACGTGCGGCGCCCGAGCTAGTACAAGGGGGGCGACCCTCGTGCAAACGTGCCCTGAACGTCGCTGCTGCGCCATTGCTTGATCGCACGCTTCGCTGGGACCGGGCTTACGGGACAGAGCCGACGGGCACCACCCACTCGACATCCTGTCCCGTAACCTTTGCGATCAAGTCAAAATCTTTATCATAGTGAATGAGCGTCAGCGAATTACGCTCTGCAACGGCAGCGATGAGCAGATCGGGGATGCCTGCGGCTCGATGCTGGCCACGGCGAGCCAAGCGTTCCAGAACGTCTATGGCTCGATCGAAATCTTCTTGCGACATCGCGAGCTGGGGCAGCGCGCGACGCTCGCGCAGGGTGGCGACGATGTCCGCGTGTGTCTTTGCGCTGAACAGTAGCTCCAGATCGATGACGGAGCATGTCGCCAACTCCGAAAAAATTGGCGCTAGGCGCGCCGCAACCGAGGCGTGCTTCAGCCGCGCCAGCGCGCTTTTGTCGGCGATGTACTTTAGCGCCACGCCTTGGCCATGACGTCGGGGTTGTCGAGCTCGAGGCCCTCCATGGTGCGGAGCCGGTCGAAGGCTTGCCGGCGCAAATCGGCCGCGATGATCTCGTCGAGCGCACGCTCGACGGTGTCCTTGATCCCTTTCGTGCCGAGCAACCGCTGGGCCTTCGCCAGCTTCTTTTCGTCGATCACAATCGTGGTTCGATGCATCATCACAGTATGCTTCAGGAGGGGTATCGGCGCCATATCCGTGGTCAATGAAAGGCATATCCTCGCGATCGTCCGGATCTATCGGCCATTTGGCCGCATTAGTCGGGGCCGAACCTGGCCGACCGCACCTGGCAACTCGATAGAGCTTCTACCCAATGCGCCGCCGCTTCAACGTCAACCCCACGCCGCCCAGCACCAGCAGCGTGCCCGCAAACGTCGTGACCGTCAGCGGCTCTCCACCGACCAATGCGCCGAGCAGCAAGGCCAACACCGGCACCAGATAGCTGGTCAGGCTCAAGAGGTACGCCGGCAAGTGGCGCAGCAGCCACACATAGATGCCGAAGGTGAAGACGGTGCCGGCGAGCGCGAGGTAGACGATGCTGCCGATGGCGGTAGGCGTAAAGTGCGCTGGGGCATCGCGTTCAAATACGAGTGCCAATATCACGAGCAGGCCGCCGCCGATCAGCATGCTGTCCCGGTTCAGCAGCACCGAGCTCGCGCCCGAGGCTCGACGCTTGATCAAAATAGTGGAGAACGCGACGGATGCCGGTGCCAATAACAAGAGCAGCCCCATGCCGAGCGCCGAGCGACTGACGCTCGCCACATCCGTGATGAACAGCGCGACGACACCGAGGAAGGCCAGCACGCAGCCAAGCCACTGCCAACGGTGCAGCCGCTCGGCGCGCGTGAAAAAGTGGCCGCCGAGCGCCATCATCAACGGGAACACCGACCAGAGCACGCTCACCAGCCCCGAGGGCAGCTCCGTCTCCGCGTAGTACACGAGCGCGTAGTTCAACGCGAACTGACACACGCCCTGAGCCAGCACGACCAAGAACGGCGGCCGCCCGCCACCCTCGCGCGCGACGAGCCACGGCGCCAAGGCGGCCATGCAGGCCCCCGCCAGCACGATGCGAATGGCAGCGGAAGTGATGGGCGGCAACTCTTCGAGCCCCAGCTTGATCACCAGCCAGGTGCTGCTCCAAACCAAACACACCAGCCCAATCAGGCCATAAGCCACGAGCGGGCTCGGCGCGCTGCCCACGTGGGCGGGCAGCGCTGCCTGCGTGCGACTCGGCCTCGACACGCCGCGTGTATACTCGCAAACCTTCGCCTATTGTCACTTTATCCGCGCTGGGGCGAGCGACAGGGGTGCCCGCCCATCGCTAAAGCGTCGTGAGCTCGGTCCAGCCGAGAGTGTATCCGAGAGCTCGTTTCAATTCTTCAATTCGCCGCGGCGTCAGCCGCCCGGCGCGCTGTCGTAGGACGCTTTTGGGGAGTGCGCGCAGGTTGTCCAGATTGGCGACGCAGCGCTGAGGCAGCCCTTCGCGCGCACCGAGTGCGATCTCTTGCGGGATGCCGCGTACCCGGCTCGTCACTTCCACTGCGAGAACGCGATTCAGGTACTCGTATGCCGAATGGCGTGACAGCAGGACCACCGGGCGAATGCCCACGGGTTCTGGGAGCTCTACCCACCAAGTCTCATATTGTTTCACCGCCGGGCCTTCGTACGCGTGCGGGCGGCGCGTTTCCGTTTGGCAGGCGGGTGTACGGCCTCCCATCGCAGGTAGGAATTTACACCCGCCGCGCCTGAACGACGTACCGGAGCGATCCGCCGGGAAGCGCTGCGTCGAAGGGGTAACAGGTCACGAGCGTGAGCCACTCGCCTTCGGCTTCGAGCAGGCCCGTGTCTCGGTGGTCGACGACCTTTGTCTGCCAGACCTGGAAGCGCTCCAGCGTGCCGTTTGCCAACTGCAGCACGAGCGGCTCGCCGAGCTCGAGGTGTTGCAGAAACTCGAAGTGGGTGTCGCGGTGGCCTGCCAGCCCCAGATTGCCAGCTTCACCCGGACGCGCCGTGCCTTCGATGCGCCCAGGGCCAAACGCCGTGGTCGACCCGGTCGCTCCTTCGAGCACGATCAGATCCTTGGCGTGGTTGGGGCTGATCAAGCGCGCGACGGGCCAAGTATCCGCCCATGGCCAAGGGCGCGCCTGGGGCTCGCCCGACTGGGCCGCGTCCCAGGCGCGGTGTAATAGCACCTGGGCGACCAGCGCCTTGGCGTAAATCCAGGTCCCTTGCACCAGGCTCACGCTGCCCAGGGCGAGCAACAGGCCCCCCCACAGCCGCTTCATGCGCCGCCTCGCTTGAGCAGCGACCACGCGCCCGCGAACGACAGAATGCTGAGCAACAGGCAGGTGGGGCCCGGGGTCGCGGTCTGCGGCAAGTTACCAAACATGGTGTTACCCGCGGGCAACGCATTGGCGACGGCGACCGCCCGCCCCGGCGCTTCGACGCTGCGCGCTTTGTCCACCGCCACGAGGCTCGTGTACTTGGACATCAGGTGGTGCTCGAGGGCGAGCGCGGTGACGAGCGGGCGCACCTCTTCTTCACTCGTGCCTTCGATCATCCGATCCATCAAGCCTTCGATCTTGCGCCGCGCCCAGAGCCGGTGCAGGCCGCGTTCGGCCGCGCTTTGTCGAGACAGGCCTCCGCCGGTGCCCCGCCCGAGCGCGAGCTGGGTCGAGACTTCTCCGCTGCTGCGCCGTCCGACGAGCCGCGCCGCGCTGGACGCCTTGTCGAGCTTGGTGAGCACCACCAGTGGCTCGCCGCGATACAGATCCGGCAGGCGCTCGGGCCAGGTTTCCGACTTGGGGCCGTCCACCCACGTGAGCTCGAGGTCGCTCATCAGCGGAGCATCGAGCCTTTTCCAGAGCCCGTTCATGACGGTGCTGACTTCGCCCGCGTCGGCGACATGCGTGAAGGTGCCACGGCCGAAGCGCGCCGCACCGCGCATGAAGTAGTGGTTGGGTGCGGAGCCGATGCCCACCGTGAACAGGCGCTGCTGGCCGAGGTGGCCGTGGATGTAACGGAGCAACTCTGACTCGTTACCGACGCTGCCGTCGGTGATGAAGATCACCTGCTGCAGACGCTCTGCAGTTTTCTGACCCTCGAAGGCCAGCGACAGGGCTGACAACATCTCCGTGCCGCCGTCCGCCGCCAGCCTGCGAACCCAGCCGAGCGCCTTGTCGATGTTGTCTCGATTGGCCGGTTTTGGCGTGTGGAATAGGCGCTGCGCCGTGCTGTTGAACTCGATGACGTTGAAATGGTCTGCGGGCTGCAGCTTTGCGAGCCCTGTCTCGAGCGCAGCCCGGGCCTGTTCGATGGAGGTGCCGGACATGGACCCCGACGTGTCGATCACGAAGATCGACTCGCGCCCGATGCGCCCGTCTCGATCCAGACCGGCATCGGGCGGCAAGAGCATGAGCATGGCATAGCGCTTGCCCTTGTATTCTTCTTCGAATAACGCCGAGCGCGGCGCGCGGTCGGGCTTGGGTTGCCACTCCAGTCGAAAATCGCGATCCGCCAGCTGGCCTCCATGTCTCAAAGTGACGGTGACGGGAGCCGGTGCTGCAGTGGGTACGACGTCGATGGCATGTGACGGGCTGGTCAGGTGCTCGAGTGGGAACCCGGCGTCGATCGTCACGGTCATGTCGAGCGATGGGCCATCTTCGAGCACCACGGGTGGCGTGATGCGTTCGGCGTCCGGTACTGCCGGGGTATTTGTGCCCCAGCCGGTGCCCAGTAGCCCTTGGAGCTCGGCCCCCGCGTTGCCCGGTATGTAGCGCGGGGTCAGCGTGGCAGGAAACAAGAGTGAGAAGCGGCCCGCGTCATAGAGAACGTCCTGTTGGTAGCTGAGCGCAACCTGTACGACTTCTCCGGGCCCGATGTTGGCCACGCGGGTCGTAAACAGGTTCGGCCGCTCTTGTTCCAATAACGACGCCTTCTTGCCCTCGGCCTTGGCTTGCTCGAACGTCTGGCGAGCCTCGCCCCGCTCGCGAATTTCCCCCACGATTTTCCGTTCACCGATCACGAGCGTCAAGCCGTCCACCGCCGCCGTCTCCGGCAGCGGAAACACGTACACGGCCTCCACCACCTCATCGCTCGGGTTCTCGAACACCTGCGCCACCCGCGCGCGGGCGATCATGCCCGTCACGCGCAGCTCGACCTCATTCGAGACCTGTGGCGCGAGCCAGGTCGATTCGTCCGTCTGTGCTTGCAAGAGCAGCACGCCCGCCTGGGCGGCATCCGCGCTGAACGCTCGCCGTCGATGTGGCTCGGCGCTGGCGTCGAGCGGCCAGAGCGCGAGAGTGAAAAAAACCAGATGTGTGAGCTTGGTCAAAGTGACCTCCTTGTCACTTCAACCTACGCCTCCGGAGTTGAGCGCCCGCGGCAAGGCGATGCCGGTGCTCGGGCAAACTCGTGCAGAACCTGTGCAAGCGGGTCCGCGCCCCGGTCCTACCGGCCGTGGCGAAACCCGGCACGAGGTACAGGTCGCTACAGCACCAGCCGAAAACGCGTCCCACTCGTCGACGTCTCGAAATCGACCTGCCCCTTCCGGGCCTGAACGATGGCCTGCACAATCGACAGACCGAGACCGGTGCCGCCTCGGTCGCGCTCGGTCGTGAAAAAGCGCTCCCAGATCTTGTTCTGATTGGCGGGGCTGATACCCGAGCCGCGATCTTTCACGACCACGAGTAGCCGGCCCGCTTCAGAGCCGACCTCGACGATCACTGGCTCACCCTTGCCGTGGCGCACGGCATTGTCTACCAGGTTGGTGATCGCGGACGCCAGGTGCTCTTCGGCGATCGAGAGCTCGCTCGGCGGCTGCTCGAGCCGGAGCTCGACCTCGGACCCATAACGGCCGAGCAGCTTGCGGCAGAAATCCGCTATGGGCACTCGGCTGACCGGTAACGCGGCCGCGCTCTCGATCTTCGCCAACGCCAAGAGCCGGGTGACCAAGCGTTCCATGCGCTCCGTATCGAGCTCTATGTTGTTCAGAAAGCGCGTGCGCTGCTGGGGGTCCATGTTCTGCCAGTCCGATAGCAGCTCAGTAGCGCCGCGAATCGCGGCAATCGGCGTCTTCAGCTCATGGCTGACCGTGGTCGCGAAATCCGCCACGTAGTCGGCTTGAGCGCGCAGCTTCTTGGTCATCACGTCCAGGGCCTCGCTGAGGGCCCGAATTTCCGCCGGCATGAAGCCGCGCGCCACGAAGTCGCCCGCGGGCTGGCCCTGGGCGATGGCCTTGGCCTTCTTGGTGATCGAATGCATGGGCCAGACAATCGCGTGCGCGAACACCACGCTGATCACGACCATCACGGCCAGACCGAAGCCGACCGCCAAGAACAGCCCGCGGCGGATCTGCCACAAGGATGACAATGCATCCAGCCCAGTCCGCGATGCCGTGACCACCGCGATGACGCGCCCGTCGGAGAAGATGGGCAACGCGGTGAACACTTGCAGCTTGCCACGCGAACGGATGTCACCGATCGGCGGCAACGGATCAGGGGGCCGGCGATGCCGCGCTGTCGCGGCGTATTGGCCAGCCAGGGCGCCTTTTACCTCGGGTAGCGGGAACAGGCACCGGTTCACTTGGCCTCCGGTGCTCGCCACGACGCAGCCCTGGCCATCCAGCACGCGCACGCCGCTCAGGTTGAAGACCTGCGCTCGCCGGAGCAAGGCCTCGATCCGAGCGCCGGCGCGCCGCTCCACAGAGTCGTCGCCCGGAGCCTCGGGCAGCTGTGCCAGATCCTCGTGGGGGCTGATATCGCTATCGAGGTCGATCACGGGCTCGACCGCCACGTAGCGGTCGCCCGTGCGCTCGGGCGGGCGCGGCTCGTCTGCCGACAGACCTTGCTCGCTCCACCAGGCCTGGCGAAACGCCTCTCCAACCACCACCGACTGCGTGATCAGCTGGCGCTCGGTCTGACGCAAGAGGTACAGATCGTACGCGCGCCAAGCGAATAGACCGACGAACGGCAGCGACAACATGAACGCGTTCGCGCCCAAAAGGAGCACGACGATACCCGGGCCGCGCCGCAAGGCATTCACTTCAGCGCCGCTCACTCGCGCAGTCGATACCCGACGCCATACACCGTTTCCACTAGCTCGGCTTCCGCCGCGAGCTTCTGCCGCAGCCGCCGGATGTGGCTGTCTACCGTGCGGTCAGTGATGTAGTGGCCCGCGCCATACACCTGTGCCACCAGCTGTGCCCGCGAAAACACTCGACCCGGGGCTTCCAGCAAGGCGCGAAACAACGCGAACTCCGTCACCGTGAGCACCAGCTCCCGTGCCCCGACGTGGCACGAGTGGCGTGCCCCATCGAGCACGACCTGACCGTGGCGCAAGGTGTCACGAGGCGCGCTCTCCACGTCGGCATCCGGCTCGACGTCGGGTGCGCGCACGCGGCGCAGGATGGCCGCCACCCGCGCCGCGAGCTCACGCGGGCTGAACGGCTTGGTCAGATAGTCGTCGCCGCCGAGCTCGAGCCCCAGGACGCGGTCCAGCTCTTCGTCGCGGCTCGAGACGAAGATGATGGGCAGCGCGCTCTCCCGGCGGATCTTCCGGCACAGCTCGAGCCCGTCATCCTCCGGCATCACGATGTCTAGCACCAATAAGTCAAACGCCTGCGCCCGAAACTGTGCAAACGCGGAGCTGCCATCCGCGGCTTCGGTCACCGTATGGCCGGCTTTCTCCAGCGCGAAGCGCATCACTTCGCGGATGTGCCCGTCATCGTCCACGACCAATAGGTTTGCCAATCCGAGCGCTCCACGGCAGAGGTTAGCACTAGTGCTGGAGCTTGCGCCCGTTGACGCGTCTATTCAGCTTCATCTTCCAGCGCACGGCTAAAAGCCGCCCTCCAGCTGTCGTTGCGCTCGCCATCGCAAAAGATACCGGAGCCGTCGTCACTGGTCTCGAGCTCGACGGTGCCAGAGGCGCTCTGGTCCGAGTCGAACGTTGCCACCAGCGCAATGCTGACGAAAGTTGACGACCCATCCGTATAGACCAGCGTCCGCTCGACGATGGGCTGAGCTTCACTCGTGAATATACTGATTGCGGGTGTGGCGTCGGGGCAGGGCAAGGTCCAGTTGAGCTCGACGCGAGTGACGCCCAGGGCCTCGACCGTAAACTTCAGAGCTTCGTCATTCGAGGTAGCGCCGATCCATTCCCCGATGCGAATGCCGCCCGTGGGCGCCTTTCGAGTCGGTGGCGCCGCCGCAGCCGGCGAAGAGCCACAACAGTGGGAATAGAGCCAGCGCTTTCATATTACGCCCTTTGCAAGGGAGCCGAGTCTCGCCCGGCGCGCGGCTGGAAGCAACGG
>JANOIG010000177.1:0-2098 GCA_031407405.1 Deltaproteobacteria bacterium | reverse complement strand
TATCGGCCTCCTCGGCGTCCCAGAAAGTAAACAAGATCGTCCGCCGCGGAGACCTTGCGTACGCGACAATCCACCTCGATGAAGGCAGCGTCGGGGTCTTGGACTGTGCTGACGCAGGAATAGTGAGCCCGATGTACACGGTCTTCGCGACGAAACCAGAGGTTGACGCCCGCTACCTGCTTGCAGCATTGAAGGCACCTACCAGCCTTCAGCTGTATGGCAGGCTCGCGGAGGGCACGGTCAACCGGCGTGCCTCGGTGGGGTATCGTGAGCTCGCGAAGGTGTTTTGCTCCCTCCCCCCCATTTCGGAGCAGAGGCGTGTGGTCACCATTCTGGCTCTTCGTCGAAAGCAGGGGAAGCATGAAAGCGTGGAGCACGGCGCCTGACACGGTCCTCGCAGCGCGAGATCGATGTGGCGTCTCGCGAGTCGAGGCCCGCGCCAGGCGCCGGTTTCTGCGAGCGGAGGCAGTCATGCGGCCCTGGCGAGAGGCGCTGGGAGACCAAGGGCCAAGAAGCGCTTAATGCCGTTGGAGTTTCGGACGGGGTTGGCCGTGATGAACCGTAGTTTGGCGAGCAGGTAGGCGTGATTGCGATAGCCACGGCCGCGACGGACGAGCGTTTCCCAGTTGTTGTTGAGGGCTTCGATGCGTCCGGTCGGAGGATGATGCTCGCCGAGCGCGACAATCTCGTTGAGGTGTCCCTTGAGCGACTCGTGAAGCTTGCGCATGGGCACGTTGTCACGCCGCTCGGTGCGTCGCAGGATGCGCCAGAGGCCATCGTGCAGCGTTTTTCGGTCGGGAGCATGCAGCGCGACTCGAAGCTCCTCGAGGAGCTGATAGGCGCGAGCCAGCTTGCCGTTGAGCCGGAAGAGCAAGCGCAACCGGCTGCGCTGCTCTTCGCTACTGTGGTCCCAGGAGCGAAGCACGAGCCAGCGAGCGCCGCGTCCGACCTCGCGAAGCTCTGGGCCAGCGCGAAAGAAGATCGAACGGCGCAGCTCGGTGATAGCTTCGCCGGCGCGCTTGATCACGTGGAACGGGTCGTGAACGATCGCGGCATGCGCGAGCGCCGCGTCGTCGCGGATGGCCTTCTTGAACGGCTCGTGCATGTCGCAAGCGAACAGCCTAATCTCAGCCTTCTGCTCGGAGCTGAGCGTATCGAACCAGGTCTTGAGCGTCTCGCTGCCGCGGCCGTAGCCGATCCAGACGGGCACGCCGGTTTCCAGATTGCTAACGACGGTGACGAACTTTTCCTTGCGCTTATGCCGGCGGCCGAGCCATTTCTCATCGATGCCGACCTGGCGCAGCGGCGGGACCGGCTCATTCCGATCCCAGCGCTGGATGGCGTCGAGCTCGGCGCGCCGCACGGTGTGCCAGCTGAGGCCCCACTTGGTCGACACGTGAACCAGCGGCATCGAGAAGGCGTCCAGCGCGAGGTGCTGCTGGAGTCGCCGTGTTTGCCGTTGGTACGGCTCCGCCCACGCCAACAGCTCCACCGCTTGCGCCCCGCAACGCTGGCAGGCGAGGCGCCAAGCCGCGTACTCGATGACGACCGGATGGCCACAGCACGGCAGGTCTGCCCACCGGCGCGGTCGTTGCTGCTCGTGGCAAGTGCCGCCAATCGCCAAGCATTTCGCGCAACGTGGCGTGAAACGCCGCGAGAGCACGAGCACCAGCCGAGCGTCAGCAGGCACGTCGTAACCCTCCACCGGCTCGATGCGCGCTCCGCCTCGTCCTTCCCAGCGATGCTCCGTGACGATCCACCCTCGAAATCCGACAATCTGTGTGAGAATCTTCGTGCGCTGGCTCATCCTGGCAAACTCCCTTGGTCGTTGAACAACCTGAGAGAGCCACCGCATTTCGGCGGCGTCGATGAGCCAGCGCCTCACGCTGTCAGGCGGCTATTCCGCGAAATCTCCCGCCCCCACTTCCGACGAAGAGCGCAAAAATCCTCCGTGCCCTCCGCGGAACCTCCGATTTCTCCGCGAACCCTGCTCGCTCTGCTACCAGCCGTGTCGCGTGGTGAGCTGATGCGTGAACACCAACGCTAGGCCAAGGAAGCCGCACAGGCCGAAGTAGCGCAGGCCCCAGGTCAGGCGATC
>JANOIG010000172.1:0-13689 GCA_031407405.1 Deltaproteobacteria bacterium | reverse complement strand
TGACGAAGTCGAGGCTGAGGGAGGGGCGAGTGGCTCGGGCGGCCGTGGCGGTCGTGGCGGTGCTAGTGCTGGCGGTTCTAGCGGAAGCGGCGGAATGCCTGGCGGCTCAGGTACGGGTGGCTCGGGTACTGGTGGGACTGGCGCGGGTGGCACGGCGGGCAGTGGTACGGCGGGCAGTGGCACGGCGGGCAGTGGCACGGCGGGGGATGGCGGCACCGGTGGAGCGCCTTCAGGCGGCACGGGCGGCAGCGTCGAGGTCCCGGATGCGGCCACAGAGCCCCCCGATAGCGGCGACGACACCGATGGCGGCACTGATTCAGGCGCTGGCGAACAAGGCCCGGATTCCGGAGAGGTGGAGCCGGCTGACGGTGGCGTCGACGGCTCGCTCTGACGATCAATAACGGTGGCTCCACAGCAGATCAAACGCGCCGCCGGAGGTGCCGAGCTCTGTCCTCAAAGACCAGCGGCGGGTGAACCGGTAGTCGAGCGTTCCGGTCAAGTCATCCGTCGACTCTTCCAGGTTATTCGCCGAGGCCGGTTGAAAGTTACCTTGAAATGACAGCTTGTCGCTCAGCCGAACGCTTGCGCCGTAGCTCGCCCGGTCGTCTCGGGTCGTGCCCACGCTCACCGCCACGTTGCCGACAGACCCTCTGAGCCACTCGTTGATGCCGAGAGCAAAGGTTTGACCGAGGGCTCGAGCGTCGGGAGCTCCGGCGTCACCGTCCATGGCGCCCTGGCCGCCAATGCTTTCGGCATTGCCCGTGACCAGATAAAGTCGCTCCACGTCTTGCAGCCCGCGGTCATCTCGAGTGAGCACCCTAGGCTGCTTCGCGCTACCGGTGATGTCGACATAGACCGTCGTGCCGTCGGGGGCGTGCCAGCTTGCGGTGAGGTCGAGCCGGGGGTTGTCCGGCTCGTCTGGGACGAATTGAACCACCGCGCGGTCGATCGTGAAGGTTTGGTCGAAGAGCGTGATCCGCCCTCCCGGTAGCGCCTCGATGGTGCCCGAGGGTCGCGGTTCATGCCGGTAGTCGAGCCGGGGGTGTCCGGTCAGCGCTACATCCAGGTCCGCGCGCTGGACGCGCACTGCCTCACCCAACTCAAAGGCGATCTTCCAAAGCAGCGCATCGTCTGGGGGCGCAACGTCCTCTTCCGCGACCTGCAGAATGCGCAGATCCGGGTTGGGCTCGAGGCCGATTAGCGTTCGGGTGGATGACGCGGGGAGCTTGACCAATAGCGCCGGGATTTTGATCTCGAGCGAGAGGTGCTCACTCGTGCGTTCCAGGCGAGCCTTTGCCTGGCCGCGAGCCGTGCCCCAGGAGGCCCCCGCGATGTTCAGCGGCACTTCATCCAACGACACGTTGGCCTCGCCGCTGATGACGCGGAAGCCCTCCAGCCACAGCTCCGCGTCGCCGTGCAGATTGGGGGTTCGCGACTGAGCTCGGGCTTGTATCGGGTCGAATTGAATGACGGTGTATTCCGGTGTGCTTCGCGCGCTCACGCTGGCCGTCAGCTCGCGCACCTCGAGCCCGAACAGGTCCAGGCGCGCAGTGCCGCCTGTCAGCTGTGCCCGGCCGTCTACCCCCAGATAATATCCCGATTTTAGCCTGGGCCGCAGCTTGAAATCCAGATGGGCATCCACGCTACCGGCCAAGTGCGTGACGATACCACCGAGCAATGATGACAGAGCCGAGGCATCGAAATCCTGCGCGACCAGCGAGCCTTGCAGGGCCGACTCGGCGTGCTCCGCCTCGAGCGCGGCGCCGCCGAGCTTGGCGTGCAGATAGCGCGTTTTCGATCCCAGCCGGAGCTCGGCCTCAATGCCATCGCCGTCGCCTTCCACGCTCAAGCGCCCGTTGCCGAGCACATGCCCGTCCGCGGACAGCTCACCAATCTCGAGCTGCGCGCGCTGCCGGAAGGCCTGACCTCGGCGTTCGATATCCACGCTACCATACAGGCGTGCCCGCAACCCTTGGCGTGCGGCGGCAGGCCAAAGCTCGAGCGGTACCCCGTTCAACATGGCGATGGCGCGCAGCTCTGCCGCCTGCCAAGGCAGCGGCGACGACAGCGGATTTGGAACGTTGCCCAGCAGGCGAGCGGTGACCAAGCTTTTGTTCGCTTGGGAGACGTTGGCGTGGCCCGTTAGAAGTCCGGTGTTGGGGCTGTAATGGACGATACTCGTCACGTCGACTGCTTGGCCTCCGTCGGTGACCGTGCCGAGCAGTTGATAGCCGCGCGCGTCGATGGCCAGCGCGGGCTCGCTCAAACTGCCGCGCAAAAATACGCTAGCTTCGACGCTGCCCGGGAGGTCCCTGACGCCGAGTGGGGATGGCAGCAACGAGAGCGGGCGCCGATGAAGCTGTAGCAAGCCATCGAGAGGTGTCCGGAGCAACTGCTCCACGATGCTGCCCGGTGCAGCCACGAGCCTGTGCAAATCGAGGTCGAGTGAGCCACTCGTCGTGACCAATCCACCGTGCTCGTCCGTGATCAGCACGGTGGCCGCACCCCGACCGCTCTGCCCATCGATGCTGGCGCTAGCGTGCAGCGCGAATCGGTCGAGAGTCGTGCCTTCCTTGCCGCCGCCCTCGCCGGGTGGCAGAGTGAAAGTGAGCTCGCGGGTGCCTGCCTGCAGAAACAGGCTCGGGTATGCGGACGGGTCGCTGCGTTTGATTTGCAGAGCGGCATGCAGGCGGCCGTCGAGGTCACGTATGCCGCTCTTGGACACGAACATGCCCACGGGCCAGAGCGGTGCTTCCTCGAGCTGAACCGAGCCCGCGAAGGTAGCATCCTGCCACGACGCGCCATCGAGGATCGGCCCGGCGAGCTCCAGCGCCGTGCTAGCGCTCAGCTGGCCCAGCGGAGAGTCGACACTGTCGAAGCTCGCCTCCACGCTCTTGTCGTTCAGCTTGGCCCGCAGCTTCACCGCGCCGAGCAATAGAGTTTGGGTGCCAAATTGCTTCACGTCGACGTCGAGTGTGCCGCGAGCCGCCCCAGGCCCTGTCGCAAGCTCGAAGTGGCCAGTGACTAGCCCGTGAGCGGGTCCCAAGCTCGCCCCGAACGTGCGTGTCAGCAGTGCCGTATCCAAAGCGTCGGCATCGATTGTGACGTCGAGTTGGCGCGGTTCGATTTGGGCCGAGCCCTGCAGCTTGCCCACCTGCCCTGAGACCTGAAAACGGTCCACGCGCAGCGCGCCTCGTTCGGGGGCCCAGTGGCTCACGTGGGCGGTCAAGGTCAACGCTGGCTCGGACCAGGTGACGTCCATGCCTTCGAGCTCCGCGGCGTGTCGCAGGTCCAGCTTGCCCTTGACCGTGCCGTGAGCTCCAGCGCGAGTCGACAGCTCGGTTTCGAAGCGAGCCTCGTCCCATGGTCCTCGGGCGCTCAATAGCGCCTGCTCGAATTCCAGTGCCCCGACCTGCAGCGTGTTCGCGGTCAGCGAAAGCGCAACCTGGGTCTGCTCGAGCTCACGAATTGGAGCGCTGAATGTACCGCTGACTCGCCCACTGCTCAGCGCTACGGGACCGGACGCGAAGCGTGAGAACCGCCCGTCGAGTTGGCCGTCCATTTGACCCGCTTCAATGCTCGCGTTGGCCTCGAGCTCGACCGTCCCCGTTGCGGCGAGCTGCGGCCAGGCCTTCAGATCCACGCGGCTGGCTCGAGCTCTGACTTCGATCGCGCCGGAGGGCTTCAGCACCAGGTCGGCGTCGAGGCTGCCGCGCGCATCGGTCAGGTGCAGAGTGCCCTTCGTTTCCGTGGCCTCGAGGCTCAGCGACACCTGGGCGGCGGGCAGCTGCGTAGCCATGACGGTGGTGGGGTCCGTTTCTGCCTCGACTCGAGCCGACCAGCCCGAGGTACCTCGAGTCAGTTGCACGTCGGCGTGCGCCGCGACGTTAGTAGCGGGTGCCGTAGGCCAAAAAAGCCGCGCGTCGAGCGCATTGGCGGCGATGTTCAGGCGTGCTGTGGGTGGCGAGCCAAGCTTGCATTCCCCTGTCACATCGGCGCTGCTGCCGCCGGCCGAGAGGCGGGCGGTGAGCTGCATGTTGTCGAGCGGGCCTTCGGCTACGAGCGTCGCACTGACTTCGGCCTCGAGCGGCCAGCCCGGAAGGCGGCGACGCACCTCTGCGGGCAGTGCGCGAGGAATGTCCAGTCGCAGGCGCAGGACATTCGCGTCGAACTGCGCAGAGACGTCCAGCTCCGTAGCGTCGACGAAGCCGTGAAACGTACCTGAGGCGTACCCTCGCGGTAACAGCCGCAGCGAGCCGGTGCCCTTGAGCGCCAGCCCATCGTTACCGACGAGCTCGACTCCGAACCGCTGGACTGAAACCTGAGTGTCTTCTCCGCCGACATCAGCGCTGCCGTGCACGTGCCGGAGGTGGGTTTCCAGCTTTCCGAGGCTCGGGTGCTCGAGAACAGCGTCGAGTTGCCCGAGCTCGACCGCCGAGAACGAGTACATTTGTGGTTGCCGTGGGCGGCGTGCTCGGCTGGGTTTTGCTTTTGACAGAGCCCGCGCGAGCGTCCATTCGCCGCTGGCCGGATCTGATACCAGCACCACTTGCGACCGATCCACCCGCACATGGTCCAGGGTGATGGGGCCGCTCGACGCCTGCAAGAGGCTCTGCGCAAGCTCGAAGGGTCGGTAGCGCAACTTGACCCCTTCGAGCTTCAACACGAGGGTGCCGCTTTCATCCCACACCTGGATCGACTGGATCACGGCGCTGGACACGCTCAGGTGGTCGAGGCCGGAGATAGAGACTCGGCCGCGATAATTGCCCTCCAGCGCGTTGTTCAGCGTGGCCCCGAACGCGAGGCGCAGCGCCGGCACGTTGGCATGCAGGGTCAGCCCCAAGCCTACCGACGCTACGAACACCATCGCCCAGGCGAGGGTCTGACCGGTGGCGACGAGCCAGCGGCGCACTAGAACGCCTGACCGACGGCGAGTTGGAGCGTGAGCGGCGCGCCGAAGATGTACGGCGGCGACCCTTCAACAACCTCCTCGTCCAGGAATTCGAGGACTCGAAAACCCATGTCGAGCCGCACCGGGCCCACCGGAGTGGGGTAGCGCAACCCGATGCCGGGGGCGAGATGGGGTGCGTCGAAGCCGTATTCGATGCGTCCGGGACGCACGTCGCTGCTATCCAGGAACAGCACTGCGCCCAATGGCGAGAACAGTGGGAAGCGCAGCTCCAGCGACATTTCCCACAAGGTTAGCCCACCCACCGGCCGCAGGCAGCGGGGATCTGAGCTGGGGCCATCAGGGCTCGCGCAACGCACGCGGGGGTCCGTGGAGAATGGCAGCGGCTCGTGGTCGCCCACGCCTTGGAAGGCGTAGCCTCGATTGGAAAAAGGGCCGCCGGAGAAGAAGCCTCGAAACAAGAGCTTTTGTCGGTCATCGAAGGATGCCGTGTCGCTGGTGTCGTAGTTGCGTGGAAACAGCAGCCCGGTCGTGGCTCGCACGGCCAAGGTCAGCTTGGTCTTGGTGATGTAGAAACGAGCCTCGGGGCGGATGCGCAGGTCGGAGACGTTGCCTCCGAGCAATGGCAGCGCCACCTGCACGGAGCTCGAGAGAAACAGGCCATTTTTTGGATCGAGCGGATCGTCACGGAGATCGAGGCGGGCCGCGAGCTCGGGGTAGGCGATGAACAGGTTGTCTATCTGCCCGGTTGCCGCCTGAGGGCTGAGCTGCCCAAGCGACAATTCGCGGTAGTCGAGGGGGAGGGCGGCCTGCCAGTTGAGCGTCGGCGTGATGAAGACCTGATGTGAAAAGAACGGTCGCTCTAGCCCGGCTCGCGTTCCAATCTCGAGAAAGCCGATCAGCGCCTCATCCGGCTGGCTATCGGCGTACAGCAAGGGACGCACCTCGAGCGAAACACTCGACAGACCCTTGGTGCGCCCCTCGAGGAACGAAGGTTGGGTAAACCGCGCCTCCAGGGCTCCCTGGAATAGCGCGCGGTTGGGTGCGGCCAAATCGGGGAAGTTACTCATGCGCGTTGGAAATAGCACCACGCCAGGTCGCGCCTCGAGCGACAGGTGACGCAGTCCGCCCAAAAAGTTTCGATGATCCCAGCTCGCTGTCAGGCTGGCCGAGAGTTGCAGCGCATCGAGGCGAGCCCCGCCACCGAGGCGTATGGTGCGGGGCGCCGTCTCGTGGACCACGAATTTGATCGGGACCCGCCGCGTCGGGGCGGCTCGTGTGTCCGCCTCCACGCTGACCGAGGCAAAAACGCCGAGATTGACCAGGGCACGGCGCGCGTCCTCGAGCAAAAGGCTGGAGTATTCATCGCCCGGAGCGATCAACAAGCTTTCGCGCAGCTTGCCTTCCGGGATCTGGTCCAACCCCACGATCTCGATGGGGCCGAACACAGCCTTTTCCCCCGCGTCGATTTGGAAGCTCAGGCGCGCCTCGTGCCGCGCCAGATCGACGTCCATGTGCCCCGACACGCTCGCAAAGGCGAAGCCGCGATCCCCCAATATACGGAGCATCTCGCCCTTGGCTTGCTCGTAGTGGTCCTCGTCCAGGATTTCTCCCGGCCGCGGGCTGGCGGTGATGATTCTCGCGATCGCGGTGGGGTCGTCTATCGATTCGAGCCCATTCAGCTGCACTGCGATGGCGTCTTCAGCACCGCTGGCAATGCGCACTGGGGTGCCTTCGTTGACGACGATGGCCACGCGAACCGTGCCCGGGCCCGTCCAGACCACGCGCGCGCCGGTGACCTTGGCTTCGTGATAGCCCCGCGCGGCATAGAACCGCTCGACCCGCTTCAGGTCGCGTTCCAGGAGCGCTTCGTCGAGGACCTCGTAATCATAGACGACACCGCGCAGGAGCAAGAACGTCGGCGACTCTCGGGTGGCCAGGCCTTCTCGCAGCCTGTCCTGATCGACCGACTCCCCGCCGACGATCTCTACCTGGTCGATGACGGGTCTGCCGAGGGACGGTGGTTGCTTCGCAGCACAGCCCGCGGCACAACCGAGCAGGGCTGCTATTACACTGTAACCATGATTCCTTGCAGAATTCCCGCGGCCCCTGGAACTTCCGTTCCAGGGCACTAGCGCCGCTCGAGGCCGTCCGCTCTCAGGGGCGCATGCCGGGCAGGGTGGCCAGCTCTGCCGGTTCCTCATGGTACTCGATCGCGTCGTAGGTCAGGACGCCCATGATGGGATCGGCTTCGGTGCCGCTCGTGGCTCGCGTGAAGGCCGTCGAGTAGTTCCCCGTCACAGTGACCTTGGCGCCTGGCCCCGGAAGCGGGAATGGCATCTTGACGCCCCAGAAGTTGTCCATGAGCGGCTCGAAGTCAGTTTTCTTCGAGGCCCGCCGCTTCTTGTACTCGTTTACCGCGTCATACAGCTGCGCAAAGTTGGAAGCCCAGCCCAGCACTTTGATCGAATCGCCGGGTGGCGCATCTTTGCTGTCTGCGAGCCAGAACGTGGGGATGGGTGCCTCGCAGCCCTCCGGATCTTCTTTGCCGGTGGCATGGACCGCGCACTTGGGTGCCTCCGCCAGGTTGGTCGCCGTAATGAAGCCCGTGACCTTGAGGTCGCGGCCCGCGACGTCGTTCTTATGCACTCGGCTTCGCAGGTGATAGCTCGCTCCCCAGACCGTATACGCCTCACCCTCCTTGATGGGACGATTGGGTACGGTGGGTACCGAAGGTAAGTTGGCCTTCACGCCTGCAGGGGGAACTATCGGTTGGTACGGCTCGCCCGCGTCGCCGCATCCAACCAACGCTGCTGCGCCGAGCAGCAGGCTGCCTAGCAGGCTCTTCAGGTAAAGTGGCTGGACCGCCAGAGACGGGACTCCGCGAAATGATGAACAGGGAAGGAATGAAAACAGCAAGGTGGCAGAAATCGAGTGGCGCATCGCTCGGGAGTCCTCCATGGGTACGCTACGGCTATCATGCGCGGTGGTTCGGCCGCAAGCGCGGGGTGGAGCCCCGCGGCGTCGGTGCTGGGGTGCAAGCGTCGAAGGGCCCGGCGCTCGGCCCGCGGCGTGACGCCTTCCGGCAAGAAGCGACGCCAGGGTCGGCCCGTGTGCCATTTTGACAAGCATTGTTGGGGGGTTACACTCTCCCGGTTGGCACGTACGATCATCGTCGGCGACGTCCATGGCTGCGTCGGTGAGCTGGGGCGGCTGCTCGAAACCTTGGCACCCGTCGCAGGTGATCGCGTGTTTTTCGTGGGCGACCTGGTCGCGCGGGGGCCGGACAGCGCGGGGGTGTTGGCTCTGTATCGCCAGGTGCAGGGTCGCTCGGTCCTGGGTAACCACGAGTGGCGCCTGCTCGAAGCTCGTCGCGCGCGCTTGGCCGGGGAAAAACGGCAGCGGCTGTCCACGCCAGATCACGCGCTCTTACGTCAGCTTGGCGAAGAGGATTGGGCGCTGCTCGCCGGGCTTCCGCTGCTGCTGGCCCTGCCCGAGCACGACCTGTGCATCGTGCACGCCGGGATCGCTCCGCAGCTGGCATTGGCCTCTCAGGATGCTTGGACGCTGACGCATGTGCGCTCGATAGACCCCGAGGGGCGGGCCAGTGATCGCCACGATTTAGAACCCTGGGCGACGCGGTACCGCCAGGGTCCGCACATCGTCTTCGGACACAATTCGAGGCTAGGGCTTCAGCTGCTGCCGCTGGCAACGGGGCTGGACACCGGTTGTGTCTACGGTGGCCAGCTGAGCGCGTTGGTCTTGTCTGCTGATGAGCGTGTGCCTAGCGACGCCGAGCTACGTCGGCAGCTCGTGCGGGCAGTGCCCGCCGCCCGCTGCTATTATGCTGGGCGGGCGCTCTAGACCGCAATGCGCGCCGTGCGCAGCCCGCGCAGCGCATGCACGGCCGCCCGCATCAGCACGCTGCGCCCTGCCGTCGTGTCGCCGTGCGCCTCGAACAGTGCCGTTTGCCGCAGGTGCTGCCAGTGATCGATGAGGTCATGTGCCGCCTGGCGCATGACGCTAGCGGTGCGCGGAGCAGGATCGGGTCGAGCTTCGCGTCTAAAGGCCAAGTGCGCGCTGTACAGGGCCTGCTCGAGGCGGCCCAGGTTCTCCAGCGCGGATAGCCGCACGGCAATGGCCCGGCCCGGGTCGGCGGATGCGGTCAGCAGGTGATGATGTAAGGCCCGATCGGTCTGATAACGAAACAGTAGCGTGCTCAAGTGCCGTCGAGCCTGAACCTCGAGCTCGGGCTCGGCGAGCACCGCGACCGCTCTGAACACGGCCGCGCTGATGTGCAGCTCGTCCGCGGGGGGACCCCCGAGCCCACTCTGCTGCTCCCAGACCTCGGCCATCTGCTTCAGGTCCAGAGCCTCTAGCTTTCCGGCACCCTGTCGCGCATTTGCATCTCGATACTGGCGCTCCAAACGGGTCAGGTTGCGTTGAGTGAGCTGGGCGAGCCGTTCGCGGTACTGAGTGAGCCCACCCAACGTGGCGAACGACAGCAGATCCAATTGCCAAGCATCTAGCTGATGTGCTGAGGGCGGCAGCTCCTGGCTCTTCTGCAGCTCGGCTTCGACGAGCTGTCTCACGCTGACGACCCCAACTTCCAGCGGCAGCTCTCGATCGAGCGAAACCCCTGCCTCGAGCAGCATGGCGAGAGACGCCGCCGCATCGCCCTCTGCCAACATCTTGACCATGGCGCGGGCTGGCGGCGCATCGGGCTCCGGACCGCCCTCACCGAGGCCGCGCAGACCGAGCGCTTGTAAGCCGAGGCTTAGCTCCAGGGCCGTGCCCGCTCGGTCGTGCCTGCGTTCCACCCAACCCTTCAGCTGCTCGATGCAGGCGTCGAGCTCGGCTCGAGTCGGGTCGTGAGGAGCATCGGCCAGACCCGGCATTGATGGCGCCCCCGCCTGCGGCAGGTCTCCGGGTGCTCTGCCCACAATCAGCGCACCGGCCAGAGCGCCGATGGCGAGCACGAGGCCCATATGGATTTTGTCCTCTGGCGTGAATCGCGGGCTTCGGTTCATGGTCCTCTGGGATAGGGGCCCGAGTCTGCACCGGGCCGCAGACTGAGAAACGCTCATTTCTGGTCGATGATGAGGCCCGAGGATGGGGGGGCCGCTCATGTCCGGGGACAAGCGTGGGCAACCCGAGCTCGAGGTAGTAGCCTCGTGGGGCGTGTCCAAGGTGTTGCGTGTTCCGCTGGAGGGCCTCGCGCCAGGGCTCCGAGCGTTGAGCGGGCCCGTTGCTCGCTACATCCATCGGGTCCATCGCTTGGGGCAGGGTGATCGGGTGTTGCTCTTCGACCCCGCCTTGGGTCTGGAGGCCGATGGATGGCTACGCGGTGTGCGCCAGTCGGGCCTGGACTGTGAGGTAGGCCACGTTCGAGAGAGCGGTTACCGCCCCCATCCCATCAGCCTATTTCAGGGGCTCGCCAAAGGCGCGAAGCCTGACATCACGCTCCGGGACGCGACGGCGCTCGGCGTCGAACGCGTCGTGTTTGTGGAGACCGAGCGCGCCGTGGTTCACGTCACCCCGGAACGCAGCAGCTCGCGGCTGGAACGCTGGAAGCGCATTGCTGCCGAGGCGGCGCGGCAAAGCGGTCGCGGCAACATCCCAGCCATTTATGGACCGCTGCCGCTGGCTCGCGCTTTATCAGAATCCGATGCGAGCCGTCGCATCGTGCTAGCGCCGAGCGGTCTGCCGTTGCTCGAGCGGCTCGGCAGTTGGGACCCGGAGCAGTCGGTCGCACTCCTGGTGGGACCCGAGGGTGGGCTGAGCCTCTCCGAGCTGCAGCTTGCCGAAGAACTAGGTTTTTTGCCGGCCTCCCTCGGTTCGACCATCCTGCGCACCGAGCTGGCCGGGGTCGCGGCGCTCGGCGCTCTCGTGGCATTGAGCGCGGCCCGCCGTATAGGCTAGAGCTAACGTGCTTGGATACCGGTAGAGGCAACTGAAGTGAACGATTCAATGCTATCGAGCCAGCCTCAGCGCGTCCGCATCCTGGTCGCAAAGCCCGGCCTCGACGGGCATGACCGTGGCGCGAAGATCGTGGCGCGTGCCCTGCGCGACGCGGGCGTCGAGGTGATCTATACCGGCCTGCACCAGACCCCAGAAATGATCGCCGCTGCCGCCGTTCAGGAGGATGTCGACGCGGTGGGCCTTTCGATCATGAGCGGGGCTCATATGACGCTGTTTCCCGCGGTCGTTGCTGCTTTGAAGGCTGCCGGGGGCGACGACGTCCTGGTGTTCGGCGGCGGCATCATTCCGCAAGAGGACGTCGCTCGGCTCGAGGCCATGGGCGTCTCGAAGGTCTTTTTCCCTGGGGCCCGGATGGACGCCATCATCGACTGGGTTCGTCAGCACGTGCATCCGCGCGTCACGGGCTGACCCCCCCGAGGCCTCCCACTCCCGAGCGGCGGGGGACGAAGTGGGAGCGTCGCTCAGACCGCTTCGGCGGCTAGAGATCCCGGGCCGCCCCCTGGGGTGCGCATGTGGCTGCGTGTAAGTACGCAGACCATCAATAGTTTTTGTGGCCGAGAGGAAGGTTGACAGTCCTCTTCCGGCCCCGTATCTTGCAGGCGTCGAGTGGGAGAAAGTGGATCGCTATGGAAAGTAGTGTCGCTTTTTCCCAACTGAGGACAATGGTGTGTTTCGCGGGCAGTTCACTCACAGCGTTGACGAGAAAGGCCGGGTCAGCCTGCCGTCGCGCTTTCGAGACGTGCTCGTGGCCGACGGTGACAGCCGTTTCGTCCTCACTCCCGACCCCGGCTATCCCTGCTTGCACCTGTATCCTTTTCGGCGCTGGGAAGAATACGAACGCAAGGTCTCTGACTTGCCGAGCCACGACCGGCGCATCGTGCGCTTCCGTCGCCTATATGTTTCCGTCGCCCAAGAGGGTGAGCTCGACAAAGTCGGTCGGGTGCGATTGCCGCCGGAGTTTCGCGATCGTATCCGCGTCGATAGAGACGTGGTCTTTGCCGGAATGGGCAAGATAATCGAGATTTGGTCGAAGCAACTTTGGGAAGAAGAGCTCGAAGAAAGCGCAAAAGAGGCGCCTCAGATCCTCGACGAGGTAAGGGAGTTGATCCGCATATGAGTGAAGCCGCCCTCAAATTGACGCACGAACACGCACCCGCGCACAGCCACGTCTCGGTGATGCCTGTCGAAGTGGTGGCCGCGCTTTCCCCGAGGCGAGGCGACATCTTTCTGGATGCGACCGCTGGTGCCGGTGGCCACTCTGAAGCCCTGCTCGAAGCGGCCAGCGAAGTGCGGGTCATCGCGTTCGACCGAGACCCATTGGCGGTGGCCCGCAGCCGCGAGCGGTTGGCTCGATTCGGCGCGCGCGCCCAGGTCGTGCATCTCGAGTTCGCGCACATCGAGGGCTGGATGCGGGAACGCAGCATCCCGGCGGTGTCCGGGCTGGTGGCGGACCTGGGGCTCTCTTCACCTCAATTGACCGAGGCGAAGCGCGGCATGAGCTTTCGGCTGGAAGGGCCCATCGACATGCGGATGGACCCCACGCGCGGCGAGACCGCGCGCGACATCATCGAGCGTTCTTCTCAGGACGAGCTGGCTGACATCATTTACTTGTACGGTGGGGAGCGGCGCTCTAGGCGCGTGGCGCGCTGCTTGAAGCAAGCGCTCGAGGCCGACAAGTTGGGCAACACCCTCGAGCTGCGCAAGGCCGTGGTTCGCGCGGTGGGGCCGCATCGAGTGGGAGGCATCGACCCCGCTACCAAGACCTTTCAGGCGCTGCGCATTGCGGTCAACCGTGAGCTCGATCAGCTCGACGCGCTGCTCGAGGCCCTGCCGGCCATCGTGCAACCGGGAGGAGTAGCGGCCATCATCAGCTTTCACTCGCTCGAGGATCGTAAGGTGAAGCAAGCCTTCCTCGATGCCAATCGCTTTGAACGGCTGTCAAAGAAGCCGCTAGTTCCCGCTAGCATCGAGCTGGACGAGAACCCGCGGAGTCGCAGCGCCAAGCTGCGCGCCGCGCGTCTGGTTGTCGAGGACGCCCGGGCGCTGGGCCCCATTGCTCTAGCGGAGCCGGGCGGCGCTTAGCGTCCGCCGAGGACAGCCATGTCTGGGCGCAGCAGCTCCTTTTTGGTGTTGTGGACGATGGCCGTGATGGCCTCTTCTGCAGCATTCTGCGCCTACCTGACCCTGAGAGTACGCGCCATAGAGCTCGGATATGAGCTCGGGAAGGCGCATAGCCAGCTGGGGCGGCTGCGCGAGGTGCGTCGAGTGTTGGAGTTGGAAGTCGCGAGCTATCAGACGCCGGAGCGGGTTGATCTGGTTGCGCGGACCCTCTTGGGCATGGGGCCACCGGGGGTGGACCGCATGCTGCGCGGCGCGAGCTTGCCAAATGTGCTCGATGCGGAACGAGAAGCCGTGCGCAGCGGGCTGTCGAGCGCGGACCTCGACTTGGAAGAGCTCGAGCCATGAACCGGCTGCGCACGCCCGAAGGTCGCTTCGTGCGTCTGCGCATGGGCATCATCTGCGCGCTGCTCGCGTTGGCCTCGGGCCTGGTCGTGGCCACTGCTTTTGTCATCATGGTGCGCGACGGCAGCGAGTGGCGGGAGCTCGCCGAGAAGCAGCGCCAGCGGCGCCTGCGCTTGGTCCCGAAGCGGGGCAGCGTTTACGATCGAAATGGCAGCCCCCTCGCCATCAGCGTCGACGTGCCGAGCGTCAGCCTCGACGCGATTGAGCTGCTGCGGGGTGTGGCCTCTCAAGAGATTCCCGTGGTCGCTCGTGCCGCCTCCGAGCGAATTGCCCAG
>JANOIG010000148.1:0-11542 GCA_031407405.1 Deltaproteobacteria bacterium | reverse complement strand
GCTGAGCACCGAAAGCCCCGTGGCGAGCCGGGCGACAGAGCCGGACCGGTCCTTGGCCATGGCCTCCAGGCTCACGCCGGTCAACACCGGCAAATCATGCACGTCACCCTCTTGCCACGCCTTGAAGGGCGCACCGTCAACGCCCACGAGGTACACTTCACCGTCGAGCGCAGCCAAAGCCAAGGCTTCGTGCTCCACGAGCTGGATGCGCACCGTGTGCGGGAGCTTCCGAGTCATGCGTACACTCTGAATCCACGGGTCTGCGAGCAGCCGCTGCTCGGCCTGCCGCAGATCGAGGGCCAGCAAATTTTCGCCAGTCACGATGCCTGCCCGGCGCGCCACCTCGCGATCGGGCAGGCGCCGGCTCGCTTCTACTTCGACGCTCTGAATCGCAAACTGCGAGCTCGACAACGCCAGCCGATAGCCGCCCCAGGCAGTCGCCCCCGCCGTCCCCACGACGAGGGTGACGCCTGCGCTGGCCTTTGCGAAGCGCCATAGCGCACGCGCGATGCGCGCAGCGAGGCCAGTACCTGGAGCTCGACTCGGCTTCGGCCGGCTAGCGTTCACTCGTGCCTCCGGCAGGTTGATGCGGACCGCGCGCGCGTACCAGAATATTTTGCTCGACTTTCGTGAGCACGCGATTGATATCCCCGGCGCCGAGCGCGACGATGACGTCGCCGGGGGCAGCGGCCGCGGCGAGCCGATCCGACAGCTCATCCCGATCTGCGACGTACACCACCGAGCGGTGACCGTGCTTTTCGATCGCCTGGGCCAGCGCTTCCCCGGTAATGCCTGGCAACGGGCGTTCTCCCGCGGCGTACACGTCGGTGACAAACACCGCGTCCGCTTGATCGAACGCTTGGGCGAACTCCTGAAACAACGCCTGGGTGCGCGTGAAGCGGTGGGGTTGGAAAGCAACCAGCACGCGCTGGGTGTAGGCATTGCGGGCCGCGTTCAAGGTCGCGCGTACCTCCACCGGGTGGTGTCCGTAGTCGTCGACCAGGGCGATGCCGTCGGGCTGTGCGACGACCGTGAAACGGCGCGCCACGCCTCGAAATGTTGCCAGGCCCTCTTTCACGACGTCCAGTGGCACCGCCAGCTCATCGGAGATGGCGATGACCGCCAGGCAGTTGAGCACGTTGTGCTGGCCCGGCATGCGGACCAAGAACTCGCCGAGCGACTGCCCGTGGTGATGGACCTGAAAAGACGTCTCCAAACCTCGATACACGAGCGAGTCCGCCACATAGTCTGCCTGGCGCGATTGACCGTACGTGACATAGCGCCGATTGATCTGCGGCAATAGGTCGCGAACATGCGGGTGATCCAGGCAGAGAACCGCCAGCCCGTAGAATGGCACACGCTCGGCGAACTGAACGAAGGCCTGCTTGAGCGCTTCGTGTGTGCCGTAAAAGTCGAGATGCTCGGGATCGACGTTGGTGATCGCGGCAATGGTAGGGGACAGGCGCAGAAAGGAACCGTCACTCTCGTCGGCCTCCGCCACGAGCAGGTCCCCTGCCCCGAGCCGGGCATTGCTCCCAAGTGACGCCATGCGGCCCCCCACCACCACGGTGGGATCGAGACCGGCGGCGCGCAGCACCGTGGCCACGAGCGAGGTCGTGGTCGTCTTGCCGTGCGAGCCGGCGATGGCCACCGCGTACTTCATGCGCATCAGCTCGGCCAGCATTTCGCCACGCGTGATGCTGGGGATGCCCGCCTTGAGCGCGCCCAAGTACTCGGGATTGTCTTTGACAATCGCGCTCGAGTAGACGACGACGTCGGCACCCTGTACGTGCGCGGGGTCGTGCCCGACGTGGACCTTTACGCCCAGGCGCGCGAGCCGATGAGTGTTTTCGCCCTCGCGTAGGTCGGAACCCGAGACGTCGAAGTCCATGCTGCGCAGAATCTCGGCCAGGCCGCTCATGCCGATGCCCCCGACACCGATGAAGTGCACTCGCCTCACGCGACCGCGAAACATCAGGCGCCCCTCCGCTGTGGCACGGCCGCTTCCGTTCCGGACACCGGCCCCTGCGCTGCGCCCTGGCTAGGAGCTTCCTCAGGGCTCAAGCCTGCTAGAGCCAACAGATCGCGCGCGACGCGCTCGGCGGCCTCTGGCCGCCCCCACCCGAGCGCGCGCTCTGCCATCACGGTCAAGCGCTTGGGATCGTTGGCTAGCTCGGTCACTAGCGCACACAGCCCCTCGGCGCTGGCTTCTGGGGTTGGCACACACAACGCAGCGCCGGCTTTTACTACGGCTTGGGCGTTGTGTAGCTGATGATTGCCACTATGAGGCAGTGGCACCAAAATGCTGGGACGCCCCACCGCGCAGAGCTCCGCGATGGCGCCGGCACCGGCGCGTGAAACCACGAGGTCGGCCGAGGCAATCGCCGACGGCATGTCGTCGATGAACTCGATGACGCTAGCCCCGGGCCGCCGCAGCTCCGCGTAGCGTTGGCGCAGCTCAGCCAGGTTGCCCTTGCCCACTTGGTGCACGATGCTGAGCGGCACCTTGACCTGGCTCAAGGCAGGCGCGACCAGCTGGTTGAGCGAGCGCGCACCTTGGCTACCGCCGAGCACCAATACTCGCAAAGTTTGAGCCTGCCCGGTCCGGGCGTAGGGACTAGGCAAGAACCCTGGACGCAACGGCAGACCCGTACGCTCCACGGCTCGAGCCGGAAAAAACCGGCGGGTCTCCTCGAACGCCGTGTACACGCGCTTGGCGACTGGACCGACGAGGCGATTCGCCAGCCCCGGTGTCGCGTTCGGCTCCATGAGGGCCAAGGGCACCCCGGCAACCCTGGCGCCGAGGGCGATGGGAACTGCCGCGTAACCTCCCACCGAAAAGACAGCGCGAGGCGCGTACTTTTTGAACAGCGCGCGCGCTCGCGGCAACGTCCGAGCCACGCTGTACAATCCGCGCGACGCCCGGCCCAGGCCACCACCTCGAAATGGCAAGGTGGACATGAGCTCGAGCTGGAACCCTGCGGCGGGTACGAGCTCGGACTCGATACCCCGATCAGTGCCGATGAACACGAGCTCGACATCCGGCAACAGGGCTCGGAGAGCACGCGCAACCGCGAGCAGTGGGAACACGTGACCGCCCGTGCCGCCTCCCGCCATGAACAAGGCTGGGCGGCTCATGCGCAGGACTCCCAAGGCAGGTCAGAGTCGCGTGCTGCTCCGTCACGACAGCCGGCGTCGCGCGCGGGGGGCTCCCGGACGGCGGAGCCCCGCAGGCGGGGGCGCGAGATATTGAGCAGAATACCCATCGCCGCACAGCTCACCAGCAGGGACGACCCACCGTAGCTCACGAACGGAAGCGTCAGCCCCTTGGTGGGCAGGATGGCCATGGCCACGCTGAGATTGATCAGCGCCTGGACGCCGAAGAGCGCGGAAATGCCGAAGGCAATGTACGAGCCATATTCATCATCTGCGGCCAAAGCGGCGCGCACACCCCGCATGACGATCACCAAAAAGGCCAGACACAGCGCCGTGATGCCGATGAAACCAAACTCTTCCCCCACGACAGCCGCGATGAAGTCGGTATGAGCCTTGGGCAAATACAGGATCTGCAAGCCCTCGCCCAGGCCCAGGCCCGAAACCTCCCCAGAGCCAAAACCCATCACGGACTGAAACGGCTGGTAGGCGAGGTCCTGCCGGTGATCCTCCATGTGCAGCCAGGCCAGCATGCGCTCCCAGCGATAGGCGCGAAACCTGACCAGCCAGGCGGCAGCGAGCAGACCGACCGCCGACAAACCCAGCAGATAACTCACCCTCGCCCCTGCCACGAACAGCAACGTGAAGGTCAACAGCAAGAGCACGATCGCGCCGCCGAAATCGGGTTGTTTCAGGCAGAGCAACATCAACGCCGCGGCCATGGCCACGTGTGGCAAAAAGCCAATCGAGAAGCTTTTGACCTGCCCTTGCTTTTTCGCGAGTGAATAGCCGAGCCACTGAACCAGGGCCAGCTTGGCGGCCTCCGACGGCTGAATGTGAATGGGCCCCAGGCGCAGCCAACGTGCAGCGCCACCGCCGGTGTGCCCGAAACCAATCACGCTCAAGAGCAGCAACCCGGTAACGAGGGCCAAGGCAGGATAGGTCAGCGGCCGCAGCCGCTGGTAGTCCACGTGGGCCAGCCCAAGCATCACGACGAGACCCACGCAGGCAAAGAGCGCTTGCCGCTTCAGAAAGTGGAAAGGATCCCGCCAGGCGACGGTCGCTTCGATGGAGCTCGCGCTGAACACCATGACCACTCCGAAACCGAGCAGCCCGATGGCCAGAGCAGTCAATACCGGGTCGATCGGACCCATCAGCACCTTCTCAGGGCTGACCCGAGCTGGAGTCGTCTTGCTGAGCTTCGTCACGCCGGGCGCTCTCCCTCGGCCCGAGCGAGGCGCTTGACGGCGTGCACGAAGCGCTCACCTCGATCCGCATAGCTTTGAAACATGTCGAAGCTCGCGCACGCCGGGGCCAACAGGACGGCGTCACCCGGACGTGCCAGCCGATAGGCACGTTCGACCGCGACGTCGAGATCCGAGGCGAGCTCGACCTCCGCCGAGTGTTCCAAGGCCTTGGCCATGAGCGGCGCCGCCTCGCCGATCAAGATGACCGCCCGGCCTCGCTGCGCGAGGGCCTGGGCCAGAGGCGCATACGAGCCTTCTTTGCCTTTACCGCCGGCGATCAACACGACCTTGGGCTCCGACAAGCTATCGATCGCCGCCGCTGCGGCTCCAACGTTGGTCGCTTTGGAATCATCGTAGAACGCCACCCCGCCGATGTTCTCGACCCAGGCCAAACGGTGTGGCAGCGGCCGATACGCCAAGAGCGCTCTCAGAATCGCGTCGCCGGAAGCCCCCAAGGCGCGGGCTGCGGCAATCGCCGCCGCCGCGTTGCGCTGATTGTGCCGCCCGCTGAGCTGGGTGCCTTGGAGGGGGAATGCCTCGCCGCTCGACACCTCGAATACGCCGCCATCCCGAACCACGTAGTCTCCCTCTGCACCGAAATATACCACGCGACCCTGGCCCCGCTGAACCTGCCGCGCGACCTCGGCGTCGCCCCAGAGGGCGATGGCCACATCATGCGGCGTTTGGTTCACGAACGCGTTGCCCTTGGCCGCTGCATACGCCGCAAGTGTTCCGTGGCGATCGAGATGATCATCGGTGATGTTGAGGAGCAAGCTCACTTTGGGCCGAAACGTGGGCGCGCGCTCCAATTGGAAGCTCGAAACCTCGACGACCAGGCAGTCCCAGGCCTGACCCACCGCTCGAGTGAGCGGAGTGCCGAGATTGCCTCCGCAAAACACGCTCTGCCCAGCCTGGCTCAACATGGCACCGATCAGCTCGGTCGTGGTGCTCTTCCCGTTGGTTCCACCCACCGCGCACAGCGGCGCTTCGCTGAGCCTCGCTCCAAGCTCTAGCTCGCCAATCACTTCGATGCCTGCCGCTGCCGCGGCGTCCAGAGCGTGCCGCTGGTCCACGCCGGGCGAAACCACAACCAGGTCCGAGCCGCCCCGGGCGAGGGAGGACAGCAGCTCAGCCGCATCCCTTCCTGTATGAATCTCGATCGGAAGTCGCTGAGCCGCCTCACTCAAGTCGGCACGGGCCCGCTGATCGATCCCCGTCACACGAGCGCCCCGCTCGAGGCACAAGAGCGCCGCCGAGACACCGCTCAGCCCCATGCCCAGCACGTACACGCTCTTTCCTGCGAGTTCCATCATCTGAGCTTGAGTGAAGAGAGCCCGATCAGGGCTAGCAATATCGAAATAATCCAGAAGCGGACAATAATCTTAGGCTCAGCCCAACCCTTCTTTTCGAAATGGTGATGAATGGGGGCCATGAGAAACACACGTTTCCCGAACATCTTGAAGGAAAAGACCTGCGTGACCACGCTGGCATTCTCGAGCACGAAAATGCCGCCAATCAACACGCTCAAGAGCTCGTTCTTGGTCAGCACCGCGAGCATGCCGAGACCTCCGCCGAGCGACAGCGAGCCCACGTCACCCATGAAGACCTGCGCGGGATAGGTATTATACCAAAGGAAACCTATGCCCGCGCCAATCACCGCGGCGGCAAACACCGCCAGCTCTCCCATCTGCGGAATGCCCGCGATATCGAGGTACTCCGCCATGGATCGACCGAACAGCACCAGCCCGGCGACATAGGCCCAGACCAGGTACGTTCCGGCGTTGATCATGACCGGGCCGATCGCCAGCCCGTCGAGCCCGTCCGTCAAGTTGACGCCATTGCTGAAGGCAACGATCACGAAAAGCGCAAACGCGAGGTAGACCCAGAGCGGCAGGTCGATGGGGTACTTGGAGAACGCTAGAAACGGAATGGAGAGGCGCGTCCGGATGTCGATCCATTCCGCGGGCAAGTTACCGAAATCAATAAACGTCGAGCCGAGCCCAAGCCCGCCTACGACCAGCTGGCCCAGTATCTTGTAACGACCCGGCAACCCTCGGCTGTTACGCGCCACGATCTTGAGCCGATCGTCGAGATAACCGATCAAACCGTACCCGGCAGTCACGCCGGCTGTGGCCATCACGAACACGTTGTGAACGTCGGCCCACAACATGGTGGAGACCAGCACCGCGAGCAGAATCAGCGCCCCGCCCATGGTGGGCGTGCCGGCCTTGATGTGATGGGATTGGGGCCCGTCTTTACGGATGACTTGACCGATTTGTTTGCTCTGCAGGCGGCGAATGAACCAGGGCGCCAGGAAAAAGCACAGCAGCATGGCCGTCAACGTGGCCATGATGATGCGAAAAGGAACGTAACGAAGCACGTTGAGGACGCGGGCCCACCCAAACTGCGTGCTCAACGGGTACAGGAGCTCGTAAATCACGATGCCCTGCTCTCCGAAGCGCGCAGACCTTCGACGATGCGTTCGGCACGCAGGCCCCGCGAGGCCTTCACCAGGATCACGTCGCCTGGCCGGCGTTCGGTACGCAGGATGTCGAGGGCGCCGCCCGCGTCGTCGGCGAAATGGGCCGGCAGCGAGTGGCTCGAGGGTGCCTCGAGCAGCAGCTTGGCGTCGCCTCCGAAGGCCACCACGAGCGCGGGCGCCGCGGCCACGAGGTCCTGCCCCAGCTCCCGGTGGGCCAGCGCCGATAACGAGCCGAGCTCGCGCATTTCGCCCAGCACGAGCACGAGGCGACCGCCGCGCCGCTCCGCCAATTCTCGCGCCACGAGGACGGAGCTGCGGACGCTGGCCGGGCTCGAATTGTAGGTGTCATCCAGCACCAAGGTCCCGTCAGATAGCTCGATGGGCGTCAACCGGCCGGGCTCACCGAGCGCCGGAGACCTCAATGCAGCAGCCACCTGCTCGCTCGAGAGCGGACCCCCGAGCAGTGCCTCGGTGACCGCCAACGCCGCGCCGAGGGCGTAGGCTCCGGGCAGACCGAGCAGCGGACTCTGTACGTCGAGCGGCGCCCCCTCGGGCCGCTCGATTCGGACGCGCGTGCCTCGGACGGACAGGCTTTCGTGATCCAGAATGCGGTAGCTCGCGCCCAGCCGAGAGGCGAGCTGCGAAAGACCAAAGCCGAGCCGACGACCGGCACGACAGCTCGAGAGCAGGCGCACACAGCGCTGATCGTCCGCGTTGACCACCGCAGCGGCCTCGGGCCGTAGACCGCGCAGCAGCGCGCCCTCCTCGTGCTCGATGGCATCCAGGTCACCCAGACCTTCGGAATGTTCGAGCGCGACTCTGGTCAATACGCCAACGTCCGGGTCGGCGATCCCCGTCAGGAGCTCGATCTCACCCGGACCACTCGTGCCGAGCTCCACGACGCCGAGCGTGTGTCGCTCAGTCAGACCGAGCAGCACCATCGGTACACCGATGGCGTTGTTCAAGTTGCCGGCAGGGCAGTGCACGCTGCGGCCGGCCGCGCCCGCCACGGCAGCAATGGCAGTGCGCGTCGTGGTCTTGCCCACTGAGCCGGCCACACCCACCACGGCGCCGCCCCAGCGCTGGCGATGGAAGCGGGCCAGATCGGCCAGCGCTTGGCGGGTCGACGCCACGCGCAGCACGCTGGCCGAGCCCGTGTCGGTCACCGGCTCTTCCACGACCACCAGCTTGGCGCCTTGCCGAGCAGCGGCCGCGACAAAGCGATGGCCATCGAACCTTTCACCTCGGAGCGCCAGAAAAATTCCGCCCGACAGATCAGCGCGTGAATCAGTCCAAACACCCACGGTGTGCCCCTCAAACGCGGGGCAGCTGCCGCGCGTCGCCTGGACCAATTCGTGCCGGGTGAAGCGGGCTTGGTTCGGGGGAATGATGGATGCCATTAACGACCTGGCCCGCATTGCCTGGCCGCACGCCGCCGACCGAGAGCGAGCCGGGCCTGCTCACGATCATCAAAGGCAAACGTAGAGCCAGCGATCAGCTGATAAGCCTCGTGGCCCTTACCCGCGATCAGTACCACATCGCCGGGCTCCGCGCTCGAGACCGCGCGCTCGATGGCCGTTTCGCGATCGAGACATACCTCATACTTCGCGCCCACAGAGCTCAATCCAAGCTCGACGGCCTGCGCAATGGCCTCGGGAGACTCGCTGCGCGGATTATCGTTGGTCAGGATGGCCAAGTGCGCGCGCTCTCCCACGGCTTTTCCCATGGGAAAACGCTTGCCTGGATCACGCTCCCCACCGCAGCCAAACACGCAGATCAGACGCTGGGGCAAAGTGGGGACAATTGCCTCGAGCACGCGCTCCAGCGCGTCGGGAGTGTGAGCGTAGTCGACCAGCACGACGCAATCATCGCCCGCAGCATCGCACCGCTCGAGGCGGCCCGGCACCGGGTCGATATCCGAGACCGCCCGAGCAGCTGCCTCGAGATCGACACCGAGGGCGTGCATCACGCCGAACGCGAGCATGATGTTTTCAGCGTTATGCCGGCCGATCAAGCGGGTTTGAAGCTCCAGCGATTGGCCGAGCACTCGCAGCGTACCCGCCACGCCGTCGGGGCGAGCAGCCAAGCCGGCACCACAAATGTCACACTCGGCAGCCAAACCGACGGTCACGACCCTCGCGGAAGTGTGGCTCTCGAGCCAACGGCCAAACTCGTCGTCGACGTTGAGCACGGCGACGCGCGGTGATAGCTCCTGAAACAACCTGGCTTTGGCGGTGCGATAAGCCTCGAAGGTACCATGAAAATCGAGGTGATCGCGCGTGAGATTTGAGAAGGCGGCCACGTCGAACTGCAAAGCCTCCACTCGAGACAAAGCCAAAGCCACGCTCGAGACCTCCATCACGGCGTGAGTTCCACCCAGTTTTCGCATCAACGCGAGGCTGCGCGACACCCCGTCCGCTTCGGGCGTCGTCAGATGGGTCTCCGCTGTCTGCCCCGCTATCTCGAAACCCAGCGTGCCGAGCCGCCCACAACGGACCCCCAGCGCTTCGAGGCTGCGTTGCACCAGCCATGACATGGTGGTCTTGCCGTTCGTGCCGGTCACACCGGTCAGCGTCAATCCGCGACTTGGGTAGCCGTGCACGGCCTCCGCGGCAAAAGCGAGGGCGCGGGGCAGGTCCCGAACGCGCAGTACCGGGCACGACAAAGCCGGCACGGGCGTGTCGAGATCCGCCATCACGGCCACCGCCCCTCGCCGCAATGCATCATGCACAAAGCGAAGGCCATCTGCGCGCCCGCCGTGGCGAGCGACAAACATCGCGCCCGGCCCCACGCTGCGCGAGTCCTGGTCCACGTCGAGCACGTTGATGCTCGGGTCACCGACCAAGGACGGCTCAAACTCTCGGAGCCGGGTTGCCAGCTCAGCGAGCGTCAGGCCCGACTTTGCCGAGCCGATCACGTGGCGGGTTCGAAGACCAACACCAGGGTCTCGCCTTTCTTCAGAACCGCCCCCGGTTGTGGCTCCTGCCGCGCCAAAAGCCCGGTGCCAATGACGCGGGGTTTGACGCCTAACTCCACCCCTTTGCGCAGCGCCTCGCGCATGGGAAAACCCGTCAGATCCGGGACCCTCACCAGGCCCGGCCCGAGCGTGCCCTGCTCGCGCAGCTCCTGCACCGGAGGCTTCTTGCCTTGAGCGCGACGAATCACCTCGTAAGCAGCCCGTGCCGGGTCGGAGGCACCGACGAGATCTCGCACGTCCGCGGTCTCCGTGCCCTTCGGAGTCACACCCATGTAATTGAGCGTCGCTTCGGCGATGCGTCGGAAAACAGGGGCCGCCACCTCTCCACCCGCGTGGTCCACAATCGGCTCGTCCAACGTCACGGCTATCGCCAGTAATGGCTGGCGCGCGGGGACAAAACCAACAAATGATGCAATATAGCTATCGAGCGAATAGCTCCCCGTGGCCGGATCCGCCTTCTGCGCCGTAGCTGTCTTGCCTGCGACACTAAAACCTTTGATCGCGGCCTGAACCCCCGTTCCCTGACCCTCGGTGACGGCAATCATCATCTCGGCGACGGTGCGCGCGACCGGGCCAGAAACCACCTGGCGCCGCACGCGAGGCGCTGCCTCCCGCACTAGCTCACCGCTGCCGGTGTGGACCCGGCGCACCAGGATGGGATCCATCAGGCGGCCGCCATTGGCAATCGCCGCCGTGGCCATGGCAAGCTGCAGATTGGTCACGCTAATTCCCTGACCGAACGCTGCTGACGCCGTCTCGACGGGCACCCATGGGCGGCTACGCGGCAGCAGCACCCCCGCCGCCTCTCCCGGCAGTGGGACACCTGTTTGTTGACCAAAGCCAAAGCGGCGATACACCTCGTAGAGGCGCTGCCCGCCGACTTGCAGCCCCACTTTGGCCATACAAATGTTGGACGAGATGGCAAGCACCTGCGACAGCGTCAACCAACCGGAAGGGTGAGTATCGCGAATCACCACGTCGTCGACCGACATGGACCCCTTCTCGCAAAACATCCGTTCGTTAGGCTTGACGGCCCCCGCTTCGAGGCCTGCAGCCAAGCTGAAGATCTTCGCGGTCGATCCGGGCTCGAAGCGATCGGTGACGCCTCGCATGCGCCGCATGCCTGGCTCGCTGAAGCGATAGTCGTTGGGATTATACCCGGGCCAGTTGGCCATCGCCAGGATCTCCCCTGTCGCTGGATCGACGACCACCACCGAGCCACCCAGGGCCTCGAACGTCTGCGCTGCACGGCTCAGCTCACGCTCGGCGATATTCTGGATGCCCTGGTCGATGGACAGGTAGATGTCGTGGCCAGCCAGCATCTGCTCGTCCTGGATCCCATCCATGAACAGCAGCCGCCCCGATCGATCGCGCAACCCTCGCAAGAGCTCGCGGTGCCCGCCGAGCTCGGTATCGAGCGCGAGCTCGAGCCCGTCTTTTCCAAGGCCATCCGGCGCGACAAACCCCAAGAGCGACCCCCCGAGGGAACGCTGCGGGTAGTAACGGTGCCCTTCAGCCTCGACCAACAGCCCGCGAATGGCTTCGCTCCCAGGCGCTGGCGGCATCGAGAGGTCGTTCAGCTTTTCCGCTTCATCCAGCGTGATTCTGCGTTTGAGCCAGGCAAAGCGCCGCCGCCGCAGGATCTTTTTTTCAACCTCGGCCGCCTCCACGCCGAGCGCCTGG